>NZ_JBLYZH010000001.1:0-675568 GCF_048551595.1 Rhizobium sp. CRRU65
AGAGGTCTTCGGCTGTGAAGCTTGGCCAGAGGAAGTGCACAGCGGCCCAATGCACGAACTTGCGGTTCATGGCGCCGGTCGCAGTCAATCCTATGCCACCCTCACCGTCAGCATAGGCAACCGAAAGGATCATCCCGCGAAGAAGTGGTGACAGCGCGGCGACGTCGATGTCACCCTGCAGCTTGATTTCTGGAAGCATCGTGCGGCTTTGATCCCTACCCTGCAACAGACAGCTGCCAATAGTACAACCGGCGACGGAACAATTGCCACTGAGAAAGCTAAAGCCGATGGGGAGCACCTCACCCGCCCCCTCCCTTCCCTTGCAACCCGGTCCAGTCGGTCCGGTCGGGGGCTTGCCTCAGCGCAAGTGGACATGCCGAGTGACGCATTTGCAAATGGCTGAAGAAGCGCCCAAAGTGACACTTCTACTTTGCACACAAACGGACATTCCAACCCTGCCGCCACACGGTCTGTAGGGGGTACATTCTATTTCCAAGTGCGACATCGCCGCTGAAACTGGGGCTGCGTCGCTCGACGATTAAAAGAAGATAGCCGCGCATGGCGCGATATACCTTCTCTTATCCGACGATGACATGCGGTACGAAACGCGACAAGTTGGCGGTTATGCGCGAGCGATCCTCGCGGACGGCAAGACCGCAGGCGCGATCACCGACGATCCAGCTGCCGAGCACGGCGAAGCCACCATCGCTTTCGAAAAGCGGAGCATAGGCCTGGACGATAAAGCCTTCGTCGCCATAATCGCCGGGGGCGGAAATCAATTCCCGGCCATCTCGGAATATCGTGACGTTCTCGCCTTCTCGCGACAGCAGTGGTTTGCGCACATAATCGCTCAAACTGGACGCCGCCGGGTCGTCTGCGAAATAGCTAGCGAGCAGGTTGGGATGATTGGGGTGGCGCTGCCAGAGCAGAGGCAGAAGCCCTTTGTTGGAAAGCACGGCCTTCCAGGCGGGCTCGACGAAAACATCGCCCGAGCGCACGAGGTCGCGGGCGAACGGCTCGCGCAGCATGAATTCCCACGGATACAGCTTGAAGCAGCGGTCGATCACCCGATCCTTGAGATCGGTGTAACGGCCCTGTGCATCGATGCCGATTTCGCGGATGTCCAGAAGCTCGACGCGATGGCCGGCCTGCACTGCACAGTCCATCAGATAGACCGTCGTGCCGCGATCCTCCTCATTGTCGGTCATCGCCGCGAAGTGGAAGATCGGCTCCTTGGAAAATTGCTCGAACGCCTCGACGAGGCTTTCCTGCAAGGAATTGTACTGGTCCGCATCCTTGGGCAGGATACCCAAAGCCACCTGGTCGGTCAGCCAGTTGAACTGGAAATAGGCTGTCTCAAACACCGAAGTGGGAGTATCAGCGTTATATTCGAGCAACTTAACCGGGCCAGTGCCGTCATAAGCAAGATCGAACCGGCCGTAGAGGTGCAGGTCGCGACGCTGCCAGGAGCGCTGCACCACGTCGCGCAGGTCCTCCGGAATAGCCAGCTTGTCGAGCGACTCTTCGCTTCTGACGATATCATCGACCAGATCCATGCACATGTCGTGCAGTTCCTGGCTCGGTTCTTCAATCCGTGTCTCGATCTCATCGAGCGTGAATGTATAGGCGGCATCGTCGAGCCAGTAAGGCTCGCCGTACATGACGTGAAACCCGAAGCCGACGGCGCGCGCCTTGTCAAGCCAATCAGGACGCGCCGGAAGGGTGATGCGCTTCATGTCAGCCGCCGAAACTGAACGACGAACGGCCCCCGAAGCCTTGACGGGCGACGGTGCGGGTGTTGACGTTGACCGGCTTGACACTCTGACGTGAGGGCGCAGTCACGGTGTCGTTGCGACCGCCCGAGCGAACAGTCGTTGTCACCGTTTGCCCCGAGCGATTGCGATAAATCGGCGTCGAGCCGTAGGAGCCACTCTCCTCCTGGCGCCGGCGATAATCGTAATAGCCGCCGATGTTGTTCAATGCGGAAGACAGCATGTAGCCCGTCAGGAACGGTACGAAAAAGCTGCCGCCTCCGCCGGTATTGTTGGGGACGGCACTGGCCGACTGTTCCGTGCACTGGCCTGAGCCGTATTCGGCCTCGCAGGCGGCCATGCCGTTGAAGCGCGGCGCGGCGGCGAGATGGGCCCGCATGGCATCCTGATAGCCGGCCTGGCAGACCTGCCGGTCCATGCCGGAAGTCACGCATTGGTCGACGGAGGTGAACATTGTCTCCGAGGGAGTCTGATCGCCGCAACCGGACAGGGCCAGGCTCGAGGCAGCGATGGTGCCGAGGGCCAGGAAAGGTCGTTTGTGCCCGCTCTTACGTCTGCGCATCGTTCCCTCCCCTCAATAGGTCATGCAGGCGGCGTTGAGAATACCGATGACCAGCGCGATGCCGCCGCCCCATATGCCCGCGGCGATATCGCCGGCAGTGATCTTTTCATGCAGATCCGTCATGGTGAAATTCGCAATATAGTAAGCCAGGATCTGCGCCAGAATGCCGACCACCGCCCATATGATGTAATCGACTATGCTGACCGAATTGGCTGCGGCCGAAGCCAGCGGCAGGCTGAAACCAACAAGCGCGCCCAAGAATGCCGTGACGGCGGCAAGATTGCCTGCGCGAATGAGTTGGACTTCCTTCTGCGGCGTCAGGAATGTGTAGATCACCGCGAAAACGCCGTAAGCGGCAAGACCAACGGCGAAATAGCCGAGGAAGGCAGGCAGACCCGCCACGTAATCGAGCATTGAAAAAGTCCTCCGTTGAAATTGATAGGATCCCCTCAGACGCGGCGAACATCGGCCGGAGCGAGTCCATAGCCGATCAGAAATTCCACCGAGCTGCCTGCCTGGCTCTGTCCGAGATCGAGGTCGCGCTCGACATTGATCAAAAGCATCTCGCGCGTCGAGCCAAGCGGGCGATAATATAGCATGCAGGTCTGGTGAATGGAGCGCTGCGCCTCACCGTCGTCGACCTTCTCGACAAACTCCGCCAATGGGGTGCGTTCCGGGCCCTCGCCCCAGAAGCGGCTATAGAGGATGCCATCGGCATCGTAGCTTGGCTGACCGATCAGGCCGTCCGGCCCGGTCCAGCGGTTCCATTCGCCCTGCCCGGCAGGCACGACGCTGTCCCAGGGCTGATAAAAGCTGATGTCGTCGACATCACCCGGCTGGCCCGACGTCGACATCACCTGAATCATCCGATGGTCTTCATCGTAATAGCGCGACAGAACCGTCGCGGCATCGAGCGAAACCTCACCGTAGGCGGCAATGATGAACGGGCCGCTCCGTGGCAGCGGCATGGCCGGCTGGCCGGCCAAAGCATCGGCTTCGAGGGAGAGGAAATCGATCTCCAACGCCCCGCCGATGGCGGCGCTCAACGGGCCAAGTTCTTTGGGTAAGGGCCTTTCGTTCTTGTCTCTGCCGAACCAGCCGATCATGATACCTCTCCCATTCGAGCCCAAGCGATGGCAGCGGGATCTAGCCGCATTCCGCTGATGTAGTAAAGGGTCTCGCCGCCCCGCATCAGCGTCTCGTCCTGGCAATTGAGGTCGGTCATGCCCTGGCTCAGCATGCCCACCAGCGTCACATTATGCTGACGCTTGAGCCTTAAAAACACGTCCCCATAGAGTAGCGGCGTTTGCAAAGGCGGCACCGGCAGGGAAAACGCCGTGTCGGTGGAAGCGGCCGACAGCAGCCGTGCGGCGATTTCCGAAGAGCCCGGATCACGGGCGGAACGCGACAGCAGCTCCTCGGCGAGCGAGCCCACCGCCTCGACGCGCGGCCGGCGTTGTTTGACCATCTGTGCCGTGCGGTCGTCGGCGAAATAGGCCACGATATGGGCATTGGGCGCGTGGTCTTCGGCAATCAGCACGGCGGCCAGCGTCTCGTCGTCATTTGCACCGCGCGCGATGATCGCGCGCGCCTGGGCCACTCCGGCCCGCACCAGAGCCTCGGCATCGGCAAGCCGCTCGGTTCTGATATAGTCGGCGTAATTGCTGGCGGGATTTTCCGGCAGGTCCTTGGCAACCAGAACACTCATCGGCTCGTTGGCCTGCCGTTCGGCATGCAGCAGCCGCAGCGTCTGGTATGTCTGCCCCTCTTGCCAGCCCAGGACGATGATATGGCCGGCGCGTTCGCTGTAATCACCCAGTCCGCGCATGCGATTCCTCCAGATCGTACCGATATTTGTCAACAACTTGCCAAGAACAGCGGTGAAGATGGCAATGCCGCCGGGAAGAACGAACAGGACGGCAATTAATCGGCCGGCCCCCGATTTTGGAGAAAGATCGCCATAGCCGACAGTCGTTGCCGTCACCATATAGTAATAAAGAAAGTCGACCGGATTGCCGACGAGATCGGCTTCGCCGGCCAGCATGAAGAGCAGGTAAGAAGCGACCGGGTGGATCACGAGGATAACAAAAAGGGCTGACCAGGCCAATTCGCTGAGCGAGAGATATACACGCCGCATCAATGAAGCGATAAATGGCAAGCGATTCGCCCCCGTTCCCAACGCGTACCCTAGCGAAATTTATTTAGCGCACCAGATCTTTAAGTTGCAAACCGATTACCCAAATATTTTGACGTTCCAACCGATGGAGGACTTTTTGGAGACCTGGAACCTCACCACTTTAACGCGCCTGTTCGCCGCCGATCCCGACGCACTGGGCGATGTGGATGTAGCCGTACCCGAACAGGGCGACGTCATATGCGTGACTCTTAAGGAAAGGGGCGATCTCGACGTCTTCGTCGCGGTGAGCGGGGAGCGCGACATCCTCGTCAGCGCTGTTCTGGTGCCGTGCAAGGACGTGTCCAATCGAGAAGCCTTCGAACGGATGGTGCTGAAGACCCATAAGTTCGTGCCGCTCTCCAGCTTCGGCATCACCACAATCGACGGTGAGGAATGGTATGAATTGTTCGGCTCGCTGTCAGCACGCTCGCCGGCCGAGACGGTGGTCGAGGAAGTCGCGATTCTGGCTGCCAATGCCGTCGATGCGGCACACATGATTGAAGAGTGGAAAAGCGGGGAGATTGCAGCGTGAGCACTTGGGGCAAGATTTTCACCGCCATTCGCGGCGGCATTAACGAGGCAGCGGAAGCGGCCGCCGACAGCCAGTCCATGCGCGTCCTTGATCAAGAAATCCGCGACGCTGAACAGTCGCTGCGCAGTGCGCGATCCGATCTTGCCGGCATCATGGCGTCCAACAAGAGCGTCATGCGCCGACTTGACGAAAACCGCGCCAAGGAGACCAAGGATACCGACAGCGCTCGCGCTGCGATCTCCGCGGGCCGCACGGATCTCGCTCAAGGTCTGGCTCAGCGCATTGCTAGTATCCGTGCCGAAGTGCAGCGCGACCAGGAAGAGCTCGACCGGCTGCTGCCTCGCCAGCAGCAGATGCTGCGCACGATCCAGGAGACCGAAGCGCGCATTGCTCAGATGAAGCGCGAGGTGGGGAATGTCAAAGCCAATGAATCGCTGCTGCGCGCTCAATCGGCGATCGCCCATAGCCAGTCGGGCATCAATACCCGCCTCGGTAGCGCCGTCGAGAGTCTCGAACGCATCAAGAAACGCCAGGAAATCACTGCCGGCCGCATCGAAGCCGGTGCTGAACTGGCCGCGCTGGAAAACGGCAGCGACCTCGATCGTCAACTGCGCGAGGCCGGCATTGGCAGTTCGAGCCACTCGGCCGATGACATTCTTGCACAGCTGATGGCACCGAAACATTCGGTAGAGCCCATCTTGCTGCCAGCGCCGACCAGCAAAAAAGACTGATAATCCCGGGAGCGGCAGCCCTGCCTGCCATTCCCGCGCGCGCTTACGGAATTGGAGCGCCGCGACCCAGCCTCTGTGGGGATCGCGGCATTTCAATCCGCTGCAAGCTGCCCTTGGCAGGCGGTGCCATCGACGCCTGCCCGCTTGTTTGGCGCCGGCAGCGAGAAAGGCACGGTTCCGCGGCCGATACGCCGGATACGCCCGTCAGATCTTGAAATTTGTCGCGACACATGACATATAAAAAGCGACAGATGACGCAGGAGAAAGATCATGGCCGTCGCGGCAAAAGCACCCTCTTCAGCGGCAGGCGGTGGTGAACTGCAAAAAATCGAAGCATTGCTCGGCGGTTCGCGCATTCTGTCGCGTAGCCTGACCAATGCCCTCGACGCCCATGAGCTGCTCCTGCACGGCCTGCCTGCAACAGCACTGGATCATCTTGTCGGCACTCTCGTCGTCCTCGGCAAGAACGAGTCCCTCGAAAAGGCGGTGGGCATGAGCTTGCGCACCTGGCAGCGGCGGAAGGACACGCCTTCCAAGCCGCTCAGCCAGGAACAGAGCGGCCGCGCGTGGAAATTCGCCGAGATCCTCGCAAAGGCAACGGATATCTTCGGATCGCAAGCAGAAGCCGAACAATGGCTGGAGCGTCCGGCAGTCGGACTTGAGCAGCGCCGCCCGATCGATCTTCTCGGGACGCCCGCTGGTGTCGAGCTTGTCGAGGATCATCTCGATCGCCTGGAATACGGCGTCTATGCATGACCCTTTTGCCGATCGCGCTCGGCGGGACCGAGCTGGTCGCGTGGCGGCTCGATCAGGCTGTCCATGCGCCGACTTGGGATAGCGGAGAAGGCGCCTATCGGGTTGGCGGCCGCTGGAACAGCAAGGGGGTTCGCGCGGTCTACTGCTCGCTCGATCCCGCGACGGCGATCCTTGAAGTCGCGGTCCACAACGGGTTCCGGGCGCTCGACACCGTGGCGCACAGGATGACGGCAGCTGTCATTGCCGATGCTGGCGATATCCATGTTGTCGATCCGGGAAACGTGCCCAATCCCAACTGGTTGCGCCCGGGCATTCCCAGCGCCGGACAGCAGATCTTCGGAGACGATTTGCTTCGACAACATCGTTTCGTTGCGATCCCGAGCGCGGTCTCGCGGCATAGCTGGAACCTGATTTTTCTGGCAGGCGGTGCGACGGGCGCCTATGCACTGAAGTTCCAGGAGTCATTTGCCCTCGATACGCGGCTGCATCCGCCCACGTCATGAACGTCTTGGAGCCACGGGGCTATTTGGAAGGGACCGAATTCAATGTCAAATATTGACATCGCGACCCGGATGCAGAACAATTTCAGGAATTTGATAAGGAGGGTGCTTCATGACCAGCAGCCTGCATGTAAGCTTGCCCGATGAAATGCGTGCCTTCGTCGATATGCGCGCCAACGGGAAGAGCCAGTACACGACGCCGAGCGAATATGTACGCGCCCTTATTCGCGAAGATATGGCACGCGAAGAAGATCGCCGCTATGCCATCCGCTCGCTGCTGCGGGCGGAAGAGGAATTCCGGCGCGGAGAGATGCTGCCCCTTTCCGCTCTGGATGCTATCGACGCGGAGCTGGATGAAGAACTGCGCTAGTGGCTCCTCGCGTTCTCATCCTGCCGACCGCCCTTGATAACTACCGTCTGGCAGTCCGCGAAACGGCGCGAAAATGGTCCACCGAACAGGCCAAAGCATATAGCCGCTTGCTGCGGGCGGGATTTGAAGGCATCCCCGAAGCCTACGCCCGCGTAAGGATAAAGAAAGACGAGCGCGCCGGGAATTCGCTCTTCCGGCTCCACAAGATAGAGCACCATTACGCCGTATACATCGTCGTTTACGACTCAACCTTGGTCATTGCCGCGGTCTTGCATGAGCGGATGGATATTCCCGCACAGCTGAGGACAATCGAACGATTGACCGACAGAGAGTATGATGCGTTGATGGGACATCCTCGGCCGAAGTCCTTAGGACGGTCGGCCGCGATCACCGGCGGCGCGGCAGCAGATCGAGCAGCAAGCCGCGTTAGATAGGCGAGAGGCGCCCCGCTTACCGAGACCAAGCGGATAGTCGACGCGCAAACGCAGCACGCCATAAAAATGCTCGATCCGCCAAGTCGGCTATTCTCACTGCCTCCTAAAGCGTGTCGCGATCTTTCAGATTCGCTTGTCGCGCTTTAGCTCTTTGTTTTTACGCATGTCGTTGTCGCAAAACCGCTGCGCACTTTTGCGCGACATGCTTTAGTTGACCCCGAGAAATTGCTTCAACTCCGCTGTCTGCGGATTGGCAAAGACTTCCTCCGGCGGGCCTGCTTCATGGACTCGGCCCTGGTGCATGAAGACGACGCGGTTGCAGACGTCGCGGGCGAACTTCATCTCGTGCGTCACCATCAGGAGGGTCATTCCCTCGGCGGCGAGTTCGCGCACGACGGCCAGAACTTCGGCGACCAGTTCCGGATCGAGCGCGGAGGTGATTTCGTCGCAGAGAAGTGCTGTCGGCTGCATGGCGAGCGCGCGGGCGATGGCGACACGCTGCTGCTGGCCGCCCGAGAGCTCGTCCGGATAGGCGTCGAACCTGTGACCCAGCCCTACCCGCTCCAGCATCTTGCGGGCGGTCGCCTCGGCTTCGGCTTTCGGCGTCTTCTTGACCACGGTCTGCGACAGCATGACGTTGCCGCCGACGGTCAGGTGCGGGAAGAGGTTGAACTGCTGAAAGATCATGCCGACCTTGAGGCGCAGTGCCTTCAGATGCACTTCATCATCGAGGAGCTGCGCGCCGGCCACGGAGATGGAGCCGTCAGTGATGGTCTCCAGGCCGTTGATGCAGCGAAGCAGGGTCGATTTGCCCGAACCGCTCTTGCCGATAATGGCGATGACTTCGCCAGCCTCCACATCGAGATTGATGCCTTTCAGCACCTCGGTGGTGCCAAAGCTCTTGCGGACTTCAGTGATTTCGATGAGCGACATTGAGCTTCCTTTCCAGGATCTGGCTGCTTTTTGACAAAGGCCAGCAAAGGGCGAAGTAGATGAGAGCGACGAGCCCGTAGACGGTGAAGGGCTGGAAAGTGGCATTGGTGACGACCGTGCCGGCTTTCGACAATTCGACGAAACCGATGATCGAGGTCAGCGCCGTTCCCTTGACGATTTGAACGGAGAAACCGACCGTCGGCGGTATGGCGACCCTCAGCGCCTGCGGGAGGATGACATAACGCATCTGCTGCAACCGGCCCATGCCGAGGCTGGCGGAGGCTTCCCACTGACCCTTCACGACCGCTTCGACGCAGCCTCGCCAGATTTCGGCGAGGAAGGCAGCGCTCCACAAGATCAGCGCGAAACCCGCAGCAAGCCAGGCCGGCACGTCTATCCCGAAGAGGCCGAGACCGAAAAAGGCGATGAAGAGCTGCATCAGCAACGGCGTGCCCTGGAAGAGCTCGATATAATATTTCGCGACTGTCCTGAATGCCTTGCGCTTGCTGATACGCAGGAACAGCAGCCCCAGCCCGACCACGCCGCCGCCGATGAACGAGACCAGCGAAAGCAGGATCGTCCAGCGGGTGGCGAGCAGCAGGTTGCGCAGGATGTCCCAGAGTGTGAACTCGATCATCGTGCTGCTCTCCTCGGGAAAATGAACCCGCCGACCACCGCCAGCAGCTGCCGAAGCAGGATCGCCAGCACAAGATAGATGGCTGTCGAGACGATGTAGGCCTCGAAGGCGCGGAAGGTTCGCGATTGTATGAAGTTCGCGGCAAAGGTCAGATCCTCGGCGGCGATCTGCGAGACGACTGATGAGCCGAGCATGACGATGACCACTTGCGACGACAGTGCCGGCCAGATGCGCTGCAGGGATGGCACGAGAACGACATGCCGGAAGGTTTCGAAGCGCGTCATGGCAAGGCTCTCGCCTGCCTCGAACTGGCCCTTCGGGGTTGCCTGGATGCCCGCGCGGATAATTTCGCAGCTATAGGCGCCGAGGTTGACGACCATCGCGAGGTTGGCGGCCGTCAGTTCGGAAAGCTTGAAGCCGAGCGACGGAAGGCCGAAGAAGATGAAAAAGAGCTGGATCAGGAACGGCGTGTTGCGGATCAGTTCGACATAGGTCGCAACGACAGGCTTCAGCCAGGCCGGGCCGAGTGCACGCACCCAGGCACAGAAGATGCCGAGCGATATGCCGAGCACTCCGCCGATGGCGATAAGCTCCAGCGTGATCAGTATGCCCTTGATGATCTCAGGATAATATTCAAGCAGCCAGCCGAATTCGAAATGGTAACTCAAGGAATTGTCCCCTCTTGTGGCGACGGAGCGTCATGTCGTCCCGCGCGCGGGCGCGGGATGACATCCGTGAGACCGGTCCTTAGAGATCCGACGGGAGATCGGCGCCGAGCCACTTCTGCGATATGGCGTTCAGCGCGCCATCGGTTTTTGCGGCGGCGATAATGCCGTTCACCTTCTCCAGAAGGGCCGTCTGTTCCTTGTTGAGACCGATGTAGCAGGGCGAGTTCTTGATGAGGAACTTCATCTCAGGGCGCTTGGGAGGATTTTTGGCGAGGATCGCAGCGGCCACGACGTTGCCGGTGGCGATGGTGTCGACCTGGCCGGACAGGAAGGCCGAGATAGTGCCGTTGTTGTCCTCGTAACGCTTGATCGTAGCGTCGGCCGGCGCGATCTTCGTCAGCTCGAGATCTTCGACAGCGCCGCGCGTGACGCCGATGCTCTTGCCGGCGAGATCTTCCACCTTGGCGATCGAAACATCGGCCGGTGCGAACACGCCGTTGAAGAAGGGTGCGTAGGCCGTGGTGAAATCGATCACCTTTTCGCGCTCCGCATTCTTGCCGAGGCTTGATATGACCAGATCGACTTTGTTCGTCTGCAGATAGGGAACGCGGTTGGCGCTGGTGACCGGCACGAGCTCGGTCTTGACGCCGAGCTTTTCGGCAATGAGATTGGCCACATCGATATCGTAGCCCATCGGCGCCATATCGGTGCCGACACTACCGAAGGGCGGAAAATCCTGCGGGACGGCGACACGCAGCGTACCGCGCGCCGTGATGTCGGCAAGAGCATCGGCGTAAGACGCGGAGCCGAAGCCGAAGGTTGCAGCCAGGGTCGCGATTGCGAAGAAGACTCGTCTTGTCAGCATGTTTTAATTGCTCCTTTGAAGTTGTGGTTTTTTGGGTCTGACAGTTGGGAGACCGAGGGCACGGCCTTGGGAGGAAGTGACAGGGAATTCCGCAGTTCCGAGAGCGGATCGGGCCGTGTGGTGAGGTCGAGGCCCATTTCCACTTCGTCCAGATGTTCGATAGAGAGCTCGGCAGCTCTGACGAAATAGCCCGCTTGCATGGCCTCGAAGATGCGGCAGTGTCCGTCATGGGACTGTGCTGCATGAAATTCAGACTGATAGAGCATCGAAATGAGGATCGTCCTCGCGGTGAGATCACGGAGGATATCGACGATGATGGCGTTCCCGCTCAATTCTGCGATGCGGATGTGGAAATCGCCCATCAAATAGGTCAGGCGCTGGCGGTCGCCCGCAGCCATTGCGCTTTTTTCCTCGTTCAAATGCGCGTCGAGAGCTTCGCGTCCCTCGTTCGTCAATACGCGCATGCTGCGCAACAATCCCGCCTCGATGACGCGCCGTGCCTCATAGACCGCGATCGCCTCTTCAGCGGACGGCTCGACAACAAACCAGCCTCGTCTCGGACTGACATGCACGATACCGCGTGTTTCCAAGCGCATCATGGCTTCACGGACGCGGGTTCGAGACACGCTGAAGAGCGTTGCCAGCTGGTTTTCACTGAGACGCGTCCCAGGCCGAATCCTGGCTGAAAGAATCCCGGAGACGATCGTCTCCTCGATGGTCTTCTGCGTGGTCTCAGATGTCTGGCTATCTTGCATACAAGACAGGAAAGCAAAGCTCGTGCCAAAATTCGGCGTTCAGGACTTCCAAGATGTCTCGGATCCCTCCCCTGGAATTTGCACGCTGGGAATGCAGACTGGGCGTAATTTGAGCGCATGCCCGCAATTCCTTGCAAGCCCCAATCAGCGCCGGCCGCGCGAAACCGACGAAGCCCCTTCCCTATCGGAAGAGTTGCTTGCGGCAAGACCGGCTCGACCTATATAGTCATGTTAGTCACTATAGTCAGGATATAGCGAATGCAGCCATCACGACCAGAGGATAAAAGTTGGACCGTCGCCAGTGCGAAGGCCAAACTGTCTGAGGTTATCCAACGCGCGCAAGCAACGCCGCAAACGATCATGCGCAATGGTAAACCAAGCGTCGTCGTCGTTTCAGCCGAGGAATGGCAGCGGAAGACCGCGCGCAAGGGCACCCTCGCAGAGTTTCTGATGCAATCGCCGCTGCGGGGCGCCGATCTCGATCTCGAGCGTGAACGCGACGAACCGCGTGATCTCCAGCTGTGAGAGTTCTGCTCGACACCAATGTGCTTTCCGAGGTGACAAGGCCGCGTCCCGATGCACATGTCTTACAATGGCTGGACAGTCTCGACGAGGATCGCTCATTCATCAGCACCGTATCGATCGCGGAGATCCGGCGTGGTGTCGCATTGATGGAAAGCGGGCGAAAGCGCGACGCGCTGGCTGAATGGCTTGCCCAGGATCTGCCGCAGCGCTTCGAGCAGCGCGTCATCCCTGTGCACCAGCCGGTTGCGATAGCCTGGGGCGACCTGATGGGGCTCGCAAAGCGAAGCGGACGCGGCTTATCGTCAATGGACGGCTTAATTGGCGCCACCGCGATTGCTCACGATCTCACCCTCGCCACGCGCAATATAAAGGATTTCGAGGGCCTTGGGATCGAGCTTGTCCACCTTGGACCGAGCGCCCGTGACGATCCACAGAGCGGACCGCCACGGGATCTTTTCGTCTAGTTGAAACTCGAGGTTTTGAGGAATTCCGCCAGCCGTTCGGTCTTCGGATGCACGAACATGTCCTTCGGATCGCCCTCCTCGCAGATGACGCCCTGGTTCATGAAGATGACGCGTGACGAAACGTCGTAGGCAAAGCGCATCTCGTGGGTGACGAGCAGCATGGTCATGCCGTCGGCGGCAAGCCCCTTGATGACCTGGAGCACTTCGCCAACCAGTTCCGGGTCGAGCGCCGAGGTCACTTCGTCGAACAGCATCAGCCTCGGCGACATGGCGATGGCACGGGCGATCGCGACGCGCTGTTGCTGGCCGCCTGAAAGCTGGCCGGGATAATGGCTCGAGCGGGCGGAAAGGCCGACACGATCGAGCCATTTTTCCGCGATGGCGCGGGCATCCGGCTTCGTCATCTTCTTCACCTTGACGAGGCCGAGCATGACATTTTCAGCGGCACTCATATGCGGGAAGAGATTGAACTGCTGAAACGCCATGCCGGTCAGCGCGCGCTGGCGTGCAATCTCCTTCTCGCTCTTGCGGCGCCGCGTTGCGCCTTCGGCGCGGTAGCCGATCTCCTCGCCGTCGAGGCTGATCGTGCCACCCTGGAATTCCTCAAGCATGTTGATGCAGCGCAGCAAGGTGGTCTTTCCGGAGCCGGACGAGCCGATGATGGAAATGACTTCGCCCTCCTCAACGGCGCAATCGACGCCCTTGAGGACTTCGTGGATGCCGTAAGTCTTACGCAGACCCTGGATGTCGAGAATGGTCTTGGCCATCGGGGGAACTCCTCAGGACGGCAGGGCGGTCTTGCGCTCGACGTATTTGCCGAAGTGCTCGATGCCGTAGTTGATGATGAAATAGAGACCACCGGCCAGGAAGTAGAACTGGAGGCTCATGAAATTGCGGGAGATGATCTCCTGCGTGCGTAGGAGAAGCTCCGCAACGCCGATGACGGAGAGCAGCGTCGAGGCTTTCACCATCTCGGCCGCCGTATTCACCCAGGCCGGCAGGCATTGGCGCATGGCCTGCGGCCACAGCACAGAGGTGAAAGTCTGGGTAAAGGTCAGGCCGATCGCCTTGGCGGCTTCGGTCTGGCCCTTCGGGATTGCCTGAAGCGCTCCGCGCACGATTTCGCCGACATGGGAGGAGCAGAAGATGGCAAGGGCGAGCACCCCGGCCGAGAACGGCCCGAGATCGAGGCCGACGGCGGCGGAGACGTAGTAGCTCGCCAGCACCAGTACGAGCACCGGCGTGCCACGGATGATATCCGTATAGGCACGCACGGCCAGCCGCAAAACAACGCCGCCATAGACGAGCGCCAAACCGACGAAAACGCCAAGTATGGAACCCGCAAGGATGGCCAGCAGGGAGATCGACACGGTCACGCCGATGCCGTTCATGATGACGTATCGGGCGATCCAGAGTTGTTCGAGAAAAGTGTGGGACATCAGGTCTATCTCGGCAGGGCCAGACTGCGCTCGACGAAGCGCATCACGGCGGCGATGAGGAAACAGGCCGCGACATAGAGCGCTGACGTCACCATCCAGGTCTCTATGACGCGGAAGCTCTCGACATTGATCTTGCGGGCAGCAAACGTCAGTTCGGGCACGGCGATGGCGGCGGCGAGCGAGGTGTCCTTGAAGAGCGAGATGATCGTCGAGGACAGTGATGGCAGCACGTTGCGCAGCATCAGCGGAGCGATGATGGAGCTGCGGATCTGCATCCCCGTCAGGCCGATGGCAAGCCCCGCTTCCGTCAACCCTCTTGGAATAGACAGCAGCCCGGCGCGGAACACTTCTGCCAGATAGGCGCCGGAATAAAGCGACAGAACCAGGACGAAGCTTTTTATCTTGTCGAGGCGCAAACCCATTTGCGGCAGCGCGAAAAAGACGAAAAGCACCAGGACGAGAATCGGCAGGTTGCGAATGACAGTGACATAAACTCGCGCCGGCACCACCGCAAAGCGGCTTTTGGAGGTCAGCGCGAAGGCCACCACAAGGCCGATCGCGGCCCCGATCAGGATCGAGATCACCGCAAGGCCGAGACTGAGCGCGAGCCCGCTCAAAAGATAATCGAAGTTGCGCCAGACGGCAGCGAAATTCAACGTGTAACCCATACGGGCCGCCCTTTCAGACCAGAGCAGGATGCCGAAAAATATGAGCGGTTTTCGGACGGCGTCATGCTTTCACTCTTTAAATGCGGAGCGGGAAACATGTCCCGCTCCGCATGGCTGTTACTTGAATTCGACCGGGAAGCCGATCTGCGGCGGCGTCAGATCTTTGCCAAACCAGGTCTTGAAGGACTTGGCGTAAAAGTCGAATTCAACGCCGGTCATGGCTTCGTGCAGGGCGGTGTTGACGAAGTTCAGCCAATCCTGATCGCCGCGCTTGACGGCGCAGGCGTAGGTCTGCGGATTCCAGCCATAGCCGGCATCTTTGTAGCGGCCCGGATTCTGCGTCATGTACCAGGCGAGCGACGACTGGTCGGTGGCAACTGCATCGGCGCGTCCCGATTCCAGCGCCTGATAGATCAGGTCGACGGAATCGTACTGATCGACGGTCGCCTCCGGCAACGCCGCATGCACCATCGCCTCGGCATAGACGTTCTGGAGAACCGAGATGGTGACGGAGGAACCGGCCGCCTTGAGGGCTGCGTAGTCGGCATATTTTCCGTCCGCCTTGAGCATCAGTCCGACACCCTCGCGATAATAGGGAATGGTGAAGGCAACCTGCTGGGCGCGCTCGCCGGTAACGGTCATGAACTGGCAGGTAATGTCGACTTTGTCGGTGGTGATGTTCGGGATGCGGGCGTCGGAGGACTGGTTCACATATTCGATCTTCTCAGGATCGCCGAAGAGCGCCTTGGCGATGATATGGCCCATGTCGACGTCAAAGCCCTGAAGCTTGTCGTCGGCGCTTTTGAAGTGCCAGGGCGCATTGGTGCTGCCGGTGCCGAGGACGAGATGGCCGCGGGCCAGCACTTCATCGAGCTTGCTGCCGTCGGCCAGCGCAGGGGTGGACAACAGAGCGGCGACGGCCAGCGACATCACGCCGGTGCGAAAGGAAATAGTCATGGCGTTCCCCTTATCATGGTTTCTATTGTTCCAGTATAATGGACGCATGTCTGTTTTACTGGAACAACGTTATCAAGTGCCATCAAGGGTGAATTGTCAATGGGCCATGCTGAAAAAACGCGCAGTGGCGCGCGTGGCGATTTTTTCGGCAGTGCAGCATTGTTCTGTTGTTTAGAGGCTCAACATCATGCCCTTCCCGCTCAGCGACCTCAGGCCATGCCGAGGGCGCAAGATGTGCTCTTTACGGCGAGCGTCTCAGGATCCGGCGCCTTACCGGTTTGCGATTGCAGCGCGGATCAGTGAACCCGCCGCCTCGCCGGCGGCTTCCATGTAGGTCGGGTCGCGATGCAACAGAACGACGGCGAACGAGCCATCGAGCAGCAGGACGATCTGCCGGGCGAGCTGCGGCGCTTCCGTCTTGATCCCGGCCGCCTCGAATGTGACCCGCAACCACGCCTCGACCCTCCTCTTGTGTTCAATCCCGACTTTCATGGCTGGATGGCCGGGCATATTGACGAGTTCCGCAGAGGTGCGCAGGAAGCCGCAGCCCTTCCATTTCGGATGGCGGGCCGCGCGGGCGAGATTGCGAAAAATGCCTTGGACCTTATCCGCCGGTTCGCCCGCCGTTTCCGCGTACCAGCGCTTGAATAGAGAGAGGTTGGGCTGATCGCGCGCCTCCAGATATGCCCCGATGAGATCGTCCTTGCTGGCGAAATGGTAGTAAAGGGTGCGTTTGGTGACGCCGGCCTCTTCAGCCACCGCATCGACGCTGACGCTTCTGATGCCCTCGTTGTAAAACAGCTTGGCGGCGGCTGAGATGATGCGTTCGCGCGTTGGAACTGCAGGTGAGATCATGCCGCTATGTATACCGACTAGTGAGTATACACAAGCATCGGGCGGCGGCATACTTCTCCTGACGCAGCATACCGGAAAGGAAAACCGAATGGCCGACACTGTTTTGATCGACAGCCGCGACGGAATCGCCACGCTCACTCTCAATCGCCCGGAAAAACTCAATGCGCTAAATTACGCCTTGATAGACCGCTTGCTCGCGATCCTCGACGCCATCGAAACCGACAGATCAATCCGGGTGGTCATCCTCACCGGCTCCGGCGAGCGGGCATTCTCGGCGGGCGGCGATATCTACGAATTCTCAGAAAGCGTGGCGCAGGGCGCCGATGTCGCCATGCGCGATTTCGTCGCGCGCGGGCAGCGATTGACAGCGCGGTTGGAAGCCTACCACAAACCCGTCATCGCCGCCGTCAACGGCCTTGCCTTTGGCGGAGGCTGCGAGATCACCGAGGCAGTGCCCCTCGCCATCGCCAGCGAACGCGCCCTGTTCGCCAAGCCCGAGATCAATCTCGCAATGCCGCCGACCTTTGGCGGAACGCAGCGTTTGCCAAGGCTGGCCGGGCGTAAGCGCGCGCTCGAATTGCTGTTGACGGGCGATGCATTCTCCCCGCAGCGCGCCCTCGAACTCGGCCTTGTCAACCAGCTTGTCCCGCATGACGCTCTCATGCCGGCAGCCCACGACCTCGCGCGGCGCATTCTGCGTCATTCACCGCTGGCGGCGGCGAGCATTTTGACGGCGGTGACGCGCGGCATCAACCAGAGCATTGCCGAGGGGCTGCTAATCGAAGGCGAACAATTCGCCCGCATGGCGCCAACCGCCGATCTGCGCGAAGGGCTCGACGCGTGGATCGAGCGCCGCAAGCCGAACTATCCCGGCTCGTGGTCGCTCGATTGATTGTCGCCAATACTGCTGAGAATGGCTCAGCCAGCGTAATCAGAACTCTTCCCAGTCGGACTTCAGCGCGACGGAGGCCGAACCGCGCTGGATGGACGCGAGGGGCGAAGTACGAACGACTTTCAAAGGCGTCGGTGGGGCAGGGTGACGATCCGCCGGCGCAAACGAAGTCCTGGATCTCGGCGCATCGTTGAAACGGAACTGTTCAAGAAGCTCGAAGAGCGCGGCAGCCTCTCGTGCGAGACCATGGCTTGCAGCCGTCTGCTCTTCGACCATTGCGGCATTCTGCTGCGTTCCCTGGTCGACGGTGTTGATGGACTGGCTGATCCCACCGAGCGCAGTCGATTGCTCGCGCGCCGCCTCCACGATCGCCGTGACGTTGGTATTGATTTCGTGAACCTGAGTGGCAATTTCCTGGAGCGCGGATCCGGCATTCGTGACAAGGGCGACGCCGTTTGCGACATGGGAACCGGACGCTGTGATCAGGCTCTTTATCTCCTTGGCAGCTTTCGCCGACCGCTGCGCCAGCTCACGAACCTCCTGGGCAACGACCGCAAACCCCTTGCCAGCCTCCCCAGCTCGTGCCGCCTCGACGCCGGCATTGAGCGCCAAAAGGTTCGTCTGGAAGGCAATCTCATCGATGACACCGATGATATTGGAAATTTCCCGTGACGAGTTTTCAATCTGGTCCATCGCTCCGATGGCGTCACGCACCACCTGGCCGGAATGCTCGGCGTGATTTCTGGCGCGCCCCACGAGTTGACCGGCTTCCTCGGCGCGGCGGCTCGAATCCTTGACCGTCGTCGTGATTTCCTCAAGGGCGGCGGCCGTCTCCTCGACGGATGCCGCTTGCTGCTCGGTACGCTTTGCCAGGTCGTCGGCCGCTGTGCGGATTTCGTTGGAACCGGCTGAGATCGCCTTGGCATTTTTGGCAACCGTTGCCATTGCACCCTTCAACTTTTCCGAGGCGCTGTTGAAGTCGGCACGCAGCCTTTCCAGCGAAGGAATGAAAGGCTTCTGGATCATCTGCGACAGGTCACCGTCCGCAAGATTCGTCAGGCAACGGGCAAGTTGTTCGACATTTTCGACGCGCGCCGTGACATCGGTTGCGAACTTCACGACTTTGAACACTTTGCCGTTCAGGTCGAAAATCGGATTGTAGGAAGCCTGGATGTAGACCTTCCGTCCGCCCTTGCCCACGCGCATGAATTCGTCCGCGACCAGCTGACCGCTCGCAAGTCTCCGCCAGAATTCCTTATAAGCCTCCGACCTCGAGTAGTCGGCTTCACAGAACATCGAATGATGTTTGCCCTGGATTTCGGCAAGCGAATAACCTAGCGCGGACAGGAAGTTGTCGTTCGCGGTCAGGATTTCGCCGACCGGCGTGAATTCGATGATCGCCTGAGCCCGGGACAATGCGTCGATCTTGCCCGAATCCTCGGCAGACTTCAGCTTCTGCGCAGTGATGTCAGTTGCAATCTTGATAACCTTGACCGGCTTCCCGCGTCGGAACACGGGATTGTAGGATGCCTCGATCCAGACCTCGCGCCCGCCTTTTCCGACCCGCTTATATTGTTGTTGATCGAATTTCCCCGCTGACAGCTTTGTCCAGAAAGCCGTGTATTCCGCCGAGGATGCGTAGGCAGGTTCGACAAACATGCTGTGATGTTTTCCGACGATCTCCCTCAACTCGTAGCCGAGCGCCCGGCAGAAGTTTTCATTCGCGGTGAGGATCTTGCCCGATAAGTCAAACTCGATCATGGCCTGCGAATTTGATAAAGCGGCAAGAGCCGCCACAGCATTTGCTCCACGATCAAGAATACTCACGCGCAATCCCCCTAGATTTCATTGCTGTTGGGCCAGCCATGTCGGAAATATTCGCTTATGCTTATTAACGGGGATTTAATTATGAATATAACGCGCAGGATATTTTCTTTTCAACCAGCGCTGCGTTGATCAGGCACATCCTGGCAAAGGCAGCCGGCCCCCTGCCCTGCCGTGGATGGCAATGCACCTCTGTCAGGCTCCCCGAGGAAGGGGGCTTGCCGCTCAACCGCTTTTCAATTGCGCCATAGCAAGCAGCGTATCGGCGCTTATCGTCGCCGAGCCGGTCAGGATCGAAAGGGCTGACGACGTGGTGCCCGTGCCGTTGGCCATGTCATACATGGCGGTGAAGCGTTTGATCAGATCGTCGACTTTGTCAGGATCCGACAGATCCTTCATGTCGATGAAATTGTCGACCATCTCGGCTTGCTTGTCGACGTCCATGTTCGAGACGTAACTGGACAGGTTGAAGGTCGTCGTAAAGAACTCGAAGAGCGCGCTGTCGCCTAGAATGTTATAGGCGCTCGATATCTCCGGCGCCTTGCGCTGGAAGTAAAGGGCAAGGCGCACGCCGGTGTTGCTATCGCCTTGGTCGTCTTCGAGCGTCAGCCTGACATAGGCGTCGATCGTCTCCAGCACATCGCCGCGCTGCTGCACAGTCCCGGTCGGATCGGCGGAAATATTGCCGTCCTGATCGAAATTGAACGCGCCGACGAGTTCGGCGAAACGATTGTCGTCCAGCTTGTTGACATAACTGTCTTCGTCGTCGAGGTCGGAAGAAAACATCTTCTCCAACTCGTCCGACGTGACATCATCAGGGTCGAGCCCCTTCGCCTCAAGCGCAAAGCTAACCAGGCGATCGTCGGCCAGAAATTCGCTGGCCGTCGTGATCGTCGCCATCTGCTCGCGAAAATAGGTGATCTCGTCATTCGCTGCATCGGTCGCCTCGGTCAGTTCGGCGCCTTCGAGGTAGCGGATTTTGTTCTGCTTGTAATAGGCGGCATAGTCGTCGACGACGGATTCCGACATGGCCTGCAAGGGAACGGTGACATCACCATTGTCGTCGAAGTTGAAGGCTTTGCGAAAGGCTACGAACCGGTCGTCGTCGAGGCTGTTGACATAACTTTTCGAGTCCGCGGGATCGCTTTCGAGAATTTTCCGAACTTCGCTTCTCGAAACGCTGTCCGGGTCTATGTCATAGGCGCGCAACGCCATTTCCCACAGTTCCGGAAGATCGTCGTTGTCGTCGTCATCATCGTCATCGTTCGATACCAGGAAATCATCGATCGAGGTGACGCTGGCGATGCGTGTCGTATAGTTGTCGGTGGCATCTTCCGTGCTGGCGTTGGCGACCAGCACCTGATAATTTTCGTCGAAGGCTGCCGTGGTCGTGGCGGTCTGGTCTGAAGTCTGGGCGGTGTCGCCATCGGCAAGATCGCCGTCCTCATCGAAATTGAAGGCGTCGTGCAGGTCGGACAAGCCGATCGCGTCGGCGACGTCGGCGCTTTTCAGCGCCGCGGAAATGAAGTTGTCGGTCTCGCTATCGGTAAGCCCGTAGGCAGTTCTCAGATAGGAAACCAGTTTGTCGTCGCTCATCAACTCATCGACGGAGGTGATGTTGCCGATTTGCGCCGCGAAGTAGGTGTCATAGGCCTCCCCGGTTTCCGAGGAAGCGATCGTCGCCGAGGCCACCGCATAAGCGCTCGTGACCAGCGAGATCTGATCTTCCGACATCACGTCGCCGTCGGTCGAGCCGTCCTCGTTGAAGTTGAAGGCCTTCGCCAGGTTGACATAGACCGCGTCGTCGAGCTGGTTGACGAAACTATCGGCGTCTTCGAGATCGCTCGTCAAAACACTCTTCAGGAAGCTGGTCGAAGTATATTCGGTGCTGAGCCCGAAAGCCGTCAGCACATAGTTCTTCAGCTTCGAACTCGACAGGAGATCGTCGACCGAGGTGATCGACGAGATATTCTCTTCGAAATAGTCCGTCGCGTCCGCGATGTCGTCCGCCTCGGTGTCGAAGGACTCCTCATAAGCATCGAGCAGATTGTCCCGCTGCACGTCCGATTGCGCCGTCTTCGTCTCGCCGGCGAATTTGAAGGCGGCGGCAAACTCGGCATAGCGGGTGTCGCTCAAGCTGTTGGCGAAGCTCGATGAATCGCTGAGGTCACTCTCCAGCACCTTCGTCATGAAGGCCTTGGCATATGTCATGTCTTCAAGGCCGTAGGCCTTCATGGCATAGGAATAGAGCTTGTAATCGCTCATGAACTCGTCGACGGTCGTGACCTTGTCGATGTTTTCCTTGTAATAGGCACTGTCGCGGGAAACCGTTGCCTGCGAAGCCACACTCGAGAGACTGGCGTTCAGATTTCTGGCGACCGAGAGGTAGCTCACATAGGTGGAAACCATCGTCTGTCCCTTTGCATGAGCGCGCGCGCGAAAGCCTGCCGGCAGTCACGGTTGAAACTTTTCATGTTTGCTGAGATGTTTGCCGCCGCTCATGGCGCATACGGACCGCATTTCATGCGGCCGAATCAATTTAATAGAACCGCATGGTACTATAATTATTCGAAAATGCAATAGGAGGTCGAAAACCGAGGGATCGCGGCTCCATCGCGTTAAGCGGCCCCGACGCCCGCCGCAAAGATTGCAATGCAACGCCTGAGATGGGCAAGCAGCACCGCCCGATCAGGCCAGGCCTGAGCGCGCCCTTCCGGCGGACCCATGCCGCCGAAAATCATATCCATCAGCATCCGGGCTCCGCTGGCCGGATCATCAAGCGACAACTTGCCTTCCGCCCTACGGTGGCTCAGCCAGTCGGTGAGGTCCTGCCGGCTGGCAAGCATGCCTTCGCGCTGCAGAATATCGACGAGCTCGGGAAACTGCCCCGCCTCGCGAAAGACGAGTTGCAGGAAACCGGCACGATCCGCGTCCTTGTCCTCATCCATATCGATCATGAAGATGCGTTCGAGGCTCTCGGCGATCGAGATATCTTCAGCAGGCCGCGGCAGGTCGAGCATCAGGCGCCGATGCGCGCCGACCACAGCGGCAAACAGCTCTTCCTTGCTCTGAAACAGCTTGTAAAGCGTCTGTTTTGAAACACCCGCCTCGCTGGCGACGACTGCGGTCGTACTTCCGGCATAGCCGCATTTTACAAAAACGCGGCGGGCAATTTCGACGATATGCGCCCGCTTGTCCTCGTCGCTGGAGACTTTCGGCCGGCCTCGCTTGCGCGGCTCATCTACGGGCTCGTCGGCAACATCCATGATGATCTAGACCGCCTCAACGAAGCGCAAGCCGACGCCCGCAGAAAGGAGACTACGATTTCTGAGGGACGATTTTTTCGGTTGTGGCATTAGTAATTTCGATTTAGAGAACTCATCAGTTCTGTAATGCGTTGCATCCCCACCCTCTATCGATGGAGCGCTTATGACGACCATTTCTGCCGCAACGTCGATCTCTTCCTATTCGTACAGCAAGAGTTCGACGTCAGCATCCCAGGACATCCTATCCTGTAATACGGTTTCGGCAAAAAAATCAACCGCAAGCCAGCAGCTCAGCGAAGACGCGACCAACAGCGCTGAGAAACTCATGTCGCAGTTGATGTCGTTGACGATGAACGGCCTCGCCGGTCAGTCCGCTTCCAGCGAGCAGCAGGACGGCAGCGCAGACATGGACGTTGCGCAGCTGGACAGCGATGGCGACGGGTACGTGAGCAAGGCCGAGTTCGTCACAGCCCGGCCGTCCGATGTGTCGGAGGATGAAGCCGGCACGCTGTTCGACAGCTTCGACAGCGAAGGTTCCGGCTCGCTGTCGGTCGATGCGCTGACCGAGGCCATGTCCGCTCAGCAGTCGGAACGTGCCGAGGGGCCGCCACCCCCGCCACCTTCCGACGATGACGATCTTACATCCATGCTCTCCGATCTCGATACCGACGGCGACGGGCAGCTGAGCAAAGCCGAGTTCGTTGCAGGTCGGCCGTCCGATGTGAGCGAGGAGCAGGCCGGCACGCTGTTCGACAGCTTCGACAGCGAAAGTTCCGGCTCGCTATCGGTTGATACGCTGACCGAGGCCATGTCCGCTCAGCGGTCGGAACGTCCCGAAGGACCGCCGCCGTCCGCTGACGATGACGATGACCAGTTTGCATCCCTGCTCTCCGATCTCGATACGGACGGAGACGGGCTTGTGACATTGGACGAGTTTATGGCGGGTGAGTCGGACGACGTCACCGAAAGCCAGGCGAGCCAGCTCTTTAGTCTGCTCGACGCGTCAGGCACCGGTTTATTGTCTGCACAGTCCACGAGCTGACGGTCGTTAAGCCGTCGCCATTGCGGGCGCTGGAGGATCCGCACTGAGACGGTTTTAAAGCGAACCGGCAGTCGAGCCGGCAGAGCCTTCAGTCGGGTCGCTTGCGAAATATGGAAACGTTCGAATGGTGCGCCGTCACAGGCGCACGGATAACCAGCGCGCGGATGAGCCGAAGCGCCTATCGCCATCACGGGGTCAGTCCAGACAATCAGATCATCGACCGGTGTCGGCCTTGCCCGGCGCCAGCGATGTCGTGCGCCCCGCCCCTCGTCACATGGCATGTTCCCAGACCATAAAGGAATCGAGCCATGAGCATTTTTGGAAGCATGAAAACCGCCGTCTCCGGCATGAGCGCCCAGGCAAACCGGCTGAGCACGGTCTCCGACAATATCGCCAATGCGAACACCACCGGCTACAAAGCCGTTTCCACGTCCTTTTCGTCACTGGTTCTGCCGTCTTCCTCGGGCAATTATAATTCAGGCGGCGTTCAGACATCCGTGCGCCAGGCGATTTCTCAGCAGGGCGACATTTCCTATACGACCTCGGCCTACGACCTGGCGATCTCGGGAGACGGGTTCTTCATCGTGGAAAGCGCCGACGGCACGCCTGTGCTTACCCGGGCCGGCGACTTCTCGGTCGACAGCGACGGCAATCTCGTCAACGGCGCCGGTTTCACGCTGATGGGATATTCCTATGACTCCGGCGTGCCGGCGGTGGTCGTCAACGGCTTCGACGGCCTGGTGCCGGTCAACGTATCCCAATCGGGCTTGAGCGCCGTCGCTTCGAGCAGCGCTTACTTCAGCGGCAACCTGAACTCCGAAGCGACCGTCGTCACGGATACGACGACGCTGCCGAGCGCCAACACGGCAAGCGTCACCGACGACACGCAGAAGATGTCGCTGGTTGCCTATGACAGCCTCGGCGGCACCGTCCAGTACGACTATTACTTCACCAAGACCGGCGTCACGACGGACGCGAGCGGCGCGGTCACCGGCAGCACCTGGGAGGTTGCCGTTTACCGCAATGCCGATGCATCCACCGGCAGCACGACGTCCTTTCCCTACTCTTCCGATGCCGTGAGCGTTGCCACGCTCTCCTTCGACGCCGATGGCCAGCTGACCTCGGCAACCGACACCGACATCGTCGATCCGGTGACGGCCAAGACGATCACCATGGATTATTCCGACTTCACCCAGCTTTCCTCCGACTTCTCGGCAACGGGCTCAGCAGACGGCCAGGCCGCAAGTGCCGTGAGTTCGGTGTCTATCGGTACGGACGGCGTGGTGTCGGTCTCCTATGCGAACGGCGCGACAAAGGCTCTCTATCAGATCCCTCTCGCGACGGTTGCCAGCCCCGACAATCTGACGCTGCTCAGCGGCAACGTCTACAGTGCCAACGGATTGTCCGGCGTCACGGTCACCGGCTTCCCGCAGACGAACGGGCTCGGCTCCATCCAGTCCGGCGCTCTCGAAAGCTCGAACGTCGATCTCGCCGGCGAACTGACGGAGATGATCGAGGCGCAGCGCAGCTATACCGCCAATTCCAAGGTGTTTCAGACCGGCTCCGATATCATGGATGTCCTCGTCAATCTGAAACGATAGGGAGGGCGCCGGCATGTCGCTCACCTCCGCCTTGAACAGCGTGCAAAGTATTTTCAACAATACGGGCCAGCAAAGCAGCGTCATCTCGACGAATATCGCCAATGTCGGAAATTCCGACTATGTGAGACGGGAGGCGTCGGTTACGACGTCTCTTTCCGGCGCCCAGGTCGTCAGCATCAGCCGGGCGCAGGAAACTGCGCTGCTTGCCCAGTATCTGCAAACGAATGCCAAGGACAGCGCCCAGCAGACGCTGGTGACCGGTCTCGAAAGCCTGAAGTCGCTGGTGGGCGGCAATGACTACGAGACCTCGCCGAGTACCTATCTCACGGAATTCCAGCAGGCGCTCCAGACATTCGGCACGTCGCCGAGCAGCACGACATCAGCGCAATCGGCCGCGACCGCCGCGCAGGATCTCGCCAATTCGCTAAATACTGCAAGCGACGGCGTCCAGTCGATCAGAGCCGAGGCGGATGCGGAGATCGCCACACAGGTCTCCACCTTGAATACGCTGCTGTCGCAGTTCGAGGCGGCCAACAATGCGGTCAAGCTGGCGACAGCGACCGGCACCGATACATCCTCGGCACTCGACGAGCGTGAAAAGCTGCTGAAGCAGATCTCCTCGCTCGTCGGCGTCACCTCAACCGTGCGCGACAATAACGATATGGCGCTCTATACCTCTGATGGCACCGTGCTGTTCGAGACCATTCCCCGCACCGTCACGTTCGTATCGACGGCAACCTACGTTGCCGGAACCGAAGGCAATTCCATCTATATCGACGGTGTTGCGCTCGACGCCGGCGAGGGATCGACGACGAGTGCCTCGGGCAGCCTGCAGGCGCTGCTGCAGCTTCGCGACGAGATCGCCCCGACATTCCAGGCCCAACTCGACGAGATCGCCAAATCGCTCGTCCAGATCTTCTCGGAAACCGACGGCAGCACGAGCGCGCCGGGACTTTTCGTGTGGACGACGGCGTCGGGCGCAACCGGGGCAACACCTGCTGCTTCCGACGATACGACAGGGATCGCCTCCACCATCGCGGTCAATCTAGCCGTCGTCACGAGCGAGGGTGGTGATGCGACAAAGCTGCGCGATGGCTCCATCAGCGGCATCACCGATCTCAACACCGCGGGAAACAGCGGCTTCTCGGACAATCTCGACGCCCTGTATCAGGCGCTGACGGAACAGCGCTCGTTCTCTTCCGACGCCGGTCTCTCCACGTCACAAAGCCTGACGGACTACGCCAGCGCCTCCATCGGCTGGCTCGAACAATATCGAAGCGATGCCACGTCGGCCTCCGAAACAACGGCTGCGGCCTTGTCACGCTCCGACGAGGCCTATTCCAACGAAACCGGCGTCAACCTCGACGAGGAACTGACGCTGCTTCTCGACATCGAACAATCCTACAAAGCGGCGACGAAGATCCTGAACGTCATCGACGAGATGTTCCAGTCGCTCCTCGACATAGCGAGCTAGTCATGAAAGCATCTTTTGTCTCATCATCGGCGATGCAGAATGTTTTGCGGCTCACCATCAGCCAGTCCCAAAACAAGCTGCAGCAGGCCTCGACGGAAGCAACGACGGGAACCTACGCCGATATCGGCGTATCCCTCGGCAACGGCGCTGCAAAGTCGATCAATCTCACCAGCGCTATCGCCCAGGCTGCCTCGTTCAAGACGAGCAATGCCGTCGTCGAGTTGCGGATGGACGCATCGCAAACCGCCCTTTCGAGCCTCAAGGATGCCGGCGACAGCCTGGTCTCAAACCTGACGGCGCTCCAGGCGAGCCAGGATACGACAAGCATCGCCGTTGCCCTGCAGACGGCGGGCGCCACGATTTCGCAGTTGGTCTCGACGGCAAACACGTCGGTCAATGGCGAATTCCTGTTCGGCGGGACGAACCTCGACAGCCAGCCTCTGAGCGATCAATCCTCGGCGGTCTCGGATACGATCGTTTCGGGGCTGAACGATTATGCAACCGGTCTCGGAAAAGACGTCAACGAGTTGACAGGCGAGGAAATTGGCAGCTTCATCACGGACACGGTCGAGCCGATGTTCTCCGAGAGCGCCTGGACGGACACTTCCGACGGCTGGTCGACCGCTTCCAGCACCGACATGACGAGCCGGATTAGCGGATCGGAAACCATCACCTCGTCGACCAACGCCAATTCCGAAGGCATGCGTTATCTCGCGCTGGCATCCGTCGTCGTCTCCGCCCTCTTCGGCCAGGATCTCAGCTCCGACGCACAGAGCACCGTCGCATCCAAGGCGATCGCCTATGCGGCGCAGGCGACCTCCGGGATCGTGACGCAGCAAAGCGAACTCGGCCTCGCGCAAGAGCGGCTCGAAAAGGCAAATGACGCCCTCGACGCTCAATCCACTCTGCTTCAGGGAAACCTCGTCGATCTCCAGGGTGTGGATACCTATCAGGCTTCGACGCTCGTCAACCAGCTGCAGACGCAATTGGAAACGGCCTACACGCTCGTCTCGAAACTCCAGAGCCTGAGCCTGGTCAACTATCTCTGACGGATTGAAAAATGCGGGAATTCAAGCGGATGCAAATACCGGCCTTAGCGAGGGAGCCCAACACGACGTGTTCCGAAATCGTGGCGGAAGCGGCCTTCGCGCTTGCTTCCGGCATCATCGATACGATCCCCTTCGTCGGCAGCAAACTCGACGAGCAACAGACGCGGGCATGGCCACGATCGGGTGTCTTCACGGATGACGGCGTCGAGATGACCGGTACGCCCCCTGAAATATTTCAGCTTTGCGAGCTGCTGGCAGCCCACATCGAGAAAGGCACGTCCTTCGACGTTTTTGAGGTTTTCCACAAGATTGCGCGCATCGACCGGCTGATCGACTGGCGCCATGGCGCAGTGCTGTCACCCGAACCGCATCCGGTAACGCATTGACAGAAGGCGCAAAATATCTTCCGAATAGCGGCGCGATCACGGCCGCGCCACCAGGAAGCATGGCATAAGCCGGTCTTGCATATGGCTCGTCCGTTGCGGCAGTCTGGACTTTCCCATAGGGGAGACTGAAGACGATTGTCGAAGGTCTGCCGGCAATGGTCTTTCAGAGACCGAGTGTGTTGTTAATGTCGAAGCCGCGCGCAAAGCTTCCGTTCTCCGAAGAGACCTTGCAGGCCATGCTGATCCGCGTGCTTCGCCCGCTGGTCAAGCTCGCACTCGCCTCCGGCTTCAACTTCATCTCGTTTTCGACCGTTCTTCGCCGCCTCTATATCGAGGTCGCGGAGAAGGAATTTGCGCTGCCGAACAAGAACCAGACGGATAGCCGCATCTCGCTTCTGACCGGCATTCACCGCAAGGACGTCAACCGGCTGCGCGGACAGGTGCTTGCGGCATCCTTCCTGACCACCGGCGTTTCGCAGACGAGCCGCATTCTCGCCAGATGGCTTGCCGATCCGTTTTATTGCGATGCGGAGGATCGGCCGAGCGCCCTGCCCCGGACCTCCACCGACGGCGGTCCGTCATTCGAGAGCCTGGTGAGCGACATCACCAAGGACTTCCACCCCCGCTCCATCCTGGACGACTGGCTGGATAAAGGCATCGTCGTTGTCGATCAGAACGGCTGGATCCAGCTCGACCTTTCATCGATCGTCCCCAATGCCGGTGACGAAGCCCGCCGGCATTATTTTACGCGCAACCTCCGTGACCATGTGCAGGCGTCGGTCATGAACCTGATGAACGAGCCTCCTCCCTACTTCGAACGTGCGGTTCACTACGACGGGATGTCCCCCGAGCTGGCGGCCCGGCTCGACGAGATTGCGCGGCAGGAGGGGATGGCGCTGCTCCTGAAACTCAACAAGATCGCCCATCAGGCCATCAAGGACGACCCCGGCGGCAGCAGCCGCTGGATCACCGGGCTCTATGTCATGACCGAGGAGGGCGAGGCCGATCTTCAGCCAGACGCCGCATCGAAGACGGAGACGGGCGAATGACCCCGTCGGCGATCTCGAGAAGGCAATTTCTGCTGGCCGGAATAGCGCTTCAGGTCCTGGGGCCGAAGATTGCCGCCGCGCAGCCGACGGGCACCAGCGATCATGGCATCGGCGGATCCGGACTTTCCATCCAGGGCGGCGGGGAGAACGAAGATCACGGCATCGGTGGAACGGGCATCGTCGGAACCATCCAGGGCTTTGGAAGCATCATCGTCAACAACATCCACATACCGTTCAGTGCGACGACACCGATCGAAATCGACGGCCGGCGCGTTCGCGCGAGCGCGATGAAGGTCGGTCATGTCGCCCGGGTGCTGCTGACGGGCAAGCTTGCCGCCCGCATCACCATCGCCAGCGAAGTCCAGGGCCGCATCGACCGGATAGACAAGACCGGCATTACCATACTGGGGCAGACGATCGACACGACGGGTGTCGCGACGAAGGGCCTGCGCAAGGGCAAGCGGGTCGCCGTGTTCGGCATCCGCAAACCTGACGGTACGATCATTGCCCGGCGCATCGAGCCCCGCTCCGTTTCCGAAGGCGCCCATGTTCGCGGCATCCCTGTCAAGAGCAGCAATCGCGTCCTGCTCGGCGGCCTTTCGCTTGGAAGCACGCATGGATACCTGGCCGGCAAGCAAACGCTCGTGCGTCTCAAGGCCGTCGCCGATCGATTAATCATCACGCGCATTCAGGCTGAACCCCTGGTGCCGGGCTTGAAACAAGGCATCGTCAACGTCGAGACCTTCCAGCCGACGGATAAGGACAGGCCGGGCGCGGGACCCAGAGGCTCCGCGCCTTTCGGTACGACGCCGCCATCTCCTGATGGTCATGGCTTCGTCGATGTCGGCGTGCGGGACTCAAGCAGAATGACCGGCTTTCCCGACGGGCGCATTCCGCACGACTTCGGTTCGCGACGTCCAGGTGGCCCTTCGGATCGACCGCCTCCCGATCGTTCGCCCTTCGGCAGAGACGGGCCGGACCGAGATTTTCCTGCTCCGGATAGAGGCGGGGCGCCACCGCAGGACGGCCCGCCTCCTGGGCCGCCGCCCCCGGGGCCGGGTCCGCACTGAAAACGCTGTCATCGGCATTGACAAATGGGAAATTTTCCCATTTATTGTTCATGCGAATTCTACTCCGGGTGATTCCAGGAAGGGTTTGCCGATTGGCTAACGTGTCCGCCCCACACCCGCTAGCCAATCGTTTGATTTTCAATCGTTCCGAGACTGTCAAACCATGTTCTTGAGTCATCGCAGGAATGGCCCATCCTGTAGGCTGGATGGCGCCATCAGAACCAAACCGTCATCGCCCAAGAGGAATCAGGAATTGTTTTTGCTGGAACGCGAACCAGACATGTCGGTGGAGATGGACGAACCGACCATCGTTGCAACCTGGGAAAACCGCGCTCAAATCATCGAAATTATGAGCAGCGCACGCACCATGAGCCAGGAATTTCAAGATCTTTGGAACAGCAGCGGCGGAACGGGCCGGCTCAGCCAGGAAAACACGGACAGATTGGTCGAGCTTCTGCGCGAGATCGGCAGCCTGAACGAAAAGCTCATGCGCTTGGCTTGAAAGGCCTCTCAGCTACGAACGCCAAGCATGTTTCGGGAATTCAAAATGCCATGGTGAGATCAACTCAAGACCTGTGGTCGCAAAGTCCCCCAGGTTTCACGTCGCAAGCCGACCGCCTCTAACCCGCGCAATCGCGGCTATCATGCCATCTGGAGCCGACATTCCACGCCCTCGACGAGCAGCAAGAGGTTCAGCCAAGTTGGTGTCCCTTCACCTGTGTGCGCAGCATTAACCTGTCAGCCATCAAGGATGACAAATGATGGCTTGATACCACAAGTATTCATGGCTCTTATTCCGCCTAGATCTCCAAAATAATTAACCATATTTCAGTGTTCTCACGACATAATACTGCACCAGGGATCAGGCGTCTCGAACCGGAGAAGCCATATTATTCGGGAGACAGTCCTTGGCATTCACTATTGCCCGTAGTTTGGTTGCGTTTGGTGTCGCCGTTTCAGCAGGCCTTTTCATGTCGATTGGATTGCAGCAGTCGGCGCTCGAAAGGCTGAAAGTCAACGGGCCGGTGTACGAACAGGTCGTCTACGGCAAGGATTTGATCGCCGATATTCTGCCGCCGCCACTGTTTGTGGTGGAATCCTACATGCTGTCCTTCGAGGCGAGCAAATTTCCAGAGCTCACAGAAACCAATCTTGCCAAGATCGCAAATCTCAAAGCCGCTTACGACGACCGCCGTGCCTATTGGAAAACCACCCGGCTGCCGCAGGCTTTGAAGGACGAGCTTGAAAACGATGTCATCGCCAAGGGCGATGCATTCTGGGGAGTGATGAACCGTGAGATCATCCCGGCCCTGAACGCCAAGGACGAAGACAAGGCGCATGGTGCGATCGAGCAGCTGCGCGTCGCCTTTCATTCGCACCAGGACGCGGTCGAGAAACTCGTTGCCAATTCCGACGCCTTCCTGAAGGGCGAGGAGCGCAATGCCGCCTCGGAGATCGTCACCTGGACGATCTATGCGGGTGCTGCAGGCTTCGGATCGTTCGGGCTTTTGCTGGTGGGGCTTTATCTCCTGCGTCGACGGGCGATCGTGCCGCTCGATGGCATGAAGGCCTATATGGGCAACCTTGCCGAAGGCGACTTTTCGACCGATGTTCCCTATGCCAAGCGGTCCGACGAGATCGGAGCCATGTCCAAGGCCGTGGCGGTATTCCGCCGCAACGCGCTCGAACGGCAGGAGGCGCAGAAGCGCGAGACCGCACTTCGCGACGCGGAATTTGAGCGCGAACGCAGCCAACTGGCCGAAAGAGCCGCCGAGGAGCAGATCCGCGAAACGGTGATCGATCGGTTGACATACGGCCTGGAACAGCTGTCGACCGGCAATCTCGATTGCCGGATCACGACGCCGTTCGCCGCCGCCTACGAGACTTTGCGCGCCAAGTTCAACGACAGTATGGACGCGCTTTGCGCTTCGATGGCGGAGATCGCCCAGACCTCCAAGCAAGTGGGCAGTTCCTCGGCCGGCATCACCGATGCGGCCGACAGTCTTGCGTCGCGCACGGAACAGCAAGCCGCAATGCTCGAGGAGGCCACAGCCGCGCTCGATGAGATGAATACCAAGGCGAAAGACGCCTCCGCTCATGCCGGCAAGGCAACCGGTATGATGGCCGAGACCCGCACCAGCGCCGAACATTCGGCAGCCGTCGTTCGCGAAGCAATCGCCGCCATGGAAAGGATCGAAGGCTCGTCCTCCCAGATCGGCGATATCGTCAATGTCATCGATGAAATCGCCTTCCAGACCAATCTTCTGGCACTCAATGCCGGGGTTGAAGCCGCCCGTGCGGGCGAGGCGGGCAAGGGTTTTGCCGTGGTGGCGCAGGAAGTGCGCGAACTCGCTTTGCGCTCGGCCAACGCCGCCAAGGAGATCAGAGGACTGATTTCCACTTCCTCGTCTCAGGTCTCCAGCGGGGTGCAGCTTGTCAACCGCACCGGCAAAGCGCTGCTGGAAATCGAAGGACAGGTCGAGCAGGTTGCCGGGCTGATCGCCCGCATCGTTTCGGTGTCCGCCGAGCAGGCGGTGGCGATCGGTGAGATTAACGCCTCCGTCAACGCCCTCGATCAGGTAACGCAACGCAACGCAGCCATGGCCGTCGAAACCGCCTCGGCCTGCCGGGCGCTTGGCAGCCAAACGCAGACGTTGGAAGGGGTGGTAAACCGCTTTCAGATCGACGCGGCGGCCGGCGGGTCAAGACCGCAGAAAGCGGCTTGACGTGTGATCGTCGATCTACCTTAGTCGTCGACGATCGCCACGACGGCAACACAGTCACCAGCCTTGACCAGCCCCGGGAAATGCCGGGCACAGAGAATACCGTTCATGCCGGCGCGAATCTCGCGCGGCGCCACCCCGGTCCGCCCGGTCGGATAGATGCGCGCGATCACCGCATCGTCAGTGACGGCTTCACCGAGATCGATGACAGGTTCGATCAGACCTCCCTCTTCCGCGAAGGAGAAGCAGCGGCCGTCCGGCATGTTGAGCCAAGTCGTCGGACCGGGATCGACGGCGCCGGCGACAATCCCTGCGTGGCGTAGCACGTTCATGGTGCCGCGCTTGGCAATCGCCGCACTTTTGGCCGTGGCGGTGCCGCCGCCGCCGAGTTCCGTGGTGATGAAGATCTTGCCCATCTCCTCGGCCGCGGTGTCGTACATGCCGACCGCATCGATCTCCAGCATCTTCATCGAATAGGGTGCCGCAAACGCTCTCACGAATTCGAAAGCTTTTTCCTGCTGCTGCTTGTTCGGCAGGATGTGGGCTGCGCAGAACGGCAGAAAATCGAGCGTCTTGCCGCCGGAATGGAAGTCGAGGACGAGATCCGCCATCGGCAGAAGCACACGGCTGAAATAGTCGGCGATCTTCTCGGTCACCGTGCCGTCCGGCCGGCCCGGGAAGCTGCGGTTCATGTTGCCCCTGTCGATCGGCGAGGTTCTGGTTCCCGCTTCGAATGCCGGATAATTCATGGCCGGCACGATGATGACTGTGCCCCTCACCTCTTCGGCCTTCAGCGTGCGGGCAAGATCGAAGAGCGCGATCGGTCCTTCATACTCGTCGCCGTGGTTGCCGCCGGTCAGAAGGGCCGTGGGGCCCGTGCCGTTCCGGACGACCGTTATCGGCACCATCACCGATCCCCAGGCGGAATCGTCGCGGCTGTAAGGCAGACGCAGGAAGCCGTGCTGGATGCCCTCGGCGGCGAAATTGACCGTCGCGCTGATCGGCGACGGCCGCAAGCCAATCTCTGTCATGACAGCCTCAATCCTTGACCATCAGCCTGCGCGGCACTTTGGCGAAGCACTCGACGCCGCTGTCGGTGATGAGGATGCTCTCGGTCGTTTCGAAACCCATGTCGTCGAGCCAGAGACCGGTCATGAAATGGAAGGTCATGCCGGGCTTCAGCTCCGTCCGATCGCCCGGTCGCAGGCTCATAGTGCGCTCGCCCCAGTCCGGCGGATAGGAAAGGCCGATCGGATAACCGGTGCGGTTATCCTTGACGATCCCGTATTTCTTCAGCACCGCGAAGAAGGCGTTGGCAATATCCTCGCAGGTATTGCCGGGTCTGGCGACTGCAAGACCGGCTTCCATGCCTTCCAGCGTCGCCTTTTCGGCATCAAGAAAGGCCTGCGTCGGCTTGCCGAGGAAGACGGTGCGCGACAGCGGCAGGTGATAGCGGTTGTAGCAGCCGGCGATCTCGAAGAAGGTGCCCTCGCCCTTCTTCAGCGGCCGGTCGTCCCAGGTCAGGTGCGGTGCCGATGCCTCGACGCCGGACGGCAGCAGCGGCACGATCGCCGGATAATCACCGCCGATGCCGTCGACGCCGCGGGTGCCGGCATCATAGATTTCCGCGACCAGATCGCACTTGCGCATGCCGACTTCGATCTTGTCGAAGATGCGGGCGTGCATCGCCTCGACGATTCGGGCGGCATTGCGCATATAGCCGATCTCGGTGTCGCTCTTGACGGCTCGCTGCCAGTTGACGAGGGCGGTCGCGTCGACAAAGCGCGCGTTCGGCAAATGTTTTTGCAGCGCCGCAAAGGCCGCCGCCGAAAACCAGTAATTGTCCATCTCGACACCGATCGTCAGCTTGCCGAAGCCGCGCTCGGTCAGGATGCCCGAGAGGTAGTCCATCGGGTGGCGCTCGGTCGACTGCACGTAGTGATCGGGATAACCGACGATGTTGTCGTGCTTCAGATAGGCAGTGAATTTGGCGCCGTTGGCATCCTGGCCGCGGCCGAACCAGATCGGCTCGCCCTGCGGCGGCACGATCACCGCCTGGTGCACGTAGAAGGACCAGCCGTCATAGCCGGTCAGCCAGGCCATATTCGACGGATCGCTGACGATCAGCAGGTCGACACCCTTCGCCTCCATGGCACGCCGTGTCTTTTCCAGCCGCGCGGCATATTCGCCGAGCGAGAATTTGAGTTTGGGCTTTGTCATGTTTCTTCCCTTCTCTTCCGGCGCCGCGCCGGTCAGCTTTCGAATGTGGTCCCGGCATTGGCCGCGCCGGCGCGGGTAAAGGCGAGCGTGGCGATGGCGGTGTCCTGGATGCCGGTTCCGGTCAGGTCCGCAATGGTGATCTGGTCGTTGCGCGTCCGTCCCCGCGTCCGGCCGGCAACGATCTGGCCGAGCTCGGCAAAGATCGCGTCATCTGCGACCAGGCCGCCATCGATTGCGTGATGCAACTCGCCGAGACGGCGCGTCTGCTTCAGGCTGTCGGCGACGTAGAGGTCAGCAACCGCAATGGCGGCCGGATCGATCTCGTTCTTGTGTTCGGCATCCGAGCCCATGGCCGTCAGATGCTGTCCGGGTTCCAGCCAGCCGGCGTCGATGATCGGGGTTTCGGAAGGCGTGGTGGTAACGATGAGATCGGCGCCGGTCACTGCGCCTCTGGCGTCCGGTGTGGCGGTGACGGAAAAGCCGAGCTTTGCGGCCAGTTCCGCTGCCACGCTTTGCGCCTTGGCAGAATCGCGCGCCCATATCCTCGCTTCGCGGATCGGCCGGACCAGCGTCAGTGCCTCGAGCTGCAGCCGCGCCTGCATGCCGGCGCCGAAGATCGCGGCCACGGACGCATTTTCCCGCGACAGATGTTTTGCCGCGACGGCGCCGGCCGCTGCGGTGCGCACGTCGGTGAGATAGCCGTTGTCCAAGAGCAGCGCCTGCACCAGTCCGGTTCGGCTTGACAGCAGCACCATCATGCCGTTGGTGCTCGGCAGGCCGATCTTGGGGTTGTCGAAGAAGCCGGGGCTGATCTTGATTGCGAAGCCCTCGATGCCGGGCACATAGGCGGTCTTTACGTCGACTTCGCCCCGATATTCCGGAATGTCGAGCCGCAGGATCGGTGGCATGGCGACAGCCTTGGTCGCAAGCGCTGCGAAAGCGGCCTCGACGCAATCAACCGCATCGCGATCAAGCGCGATGACTTTCCGCAGTTCCGCTTCCGTCAGAATGATCATCCGGCTCATGGTCCCTCCTCCCCACAGAGTGCCGCCTTGCCATTGATCACCCGCCGGTGCTGTTCCATGTCGACATTCTGCCCGGACAGGATCGCGACGATGGGACCGTTCCCCACAATTTTCCCGGCAAGAAGCGCTGCAATGCCGACCGCGCCCGCGCCTTCGACGATCTGCCGTTCGCAGGCATAGGCATGGCGCATGCCGGCGGCGATTTCCGCTTCCGTCAGCAGGATGACCTCGTCGAGAAGGTCTCGGCACATGGCAAAGGTCACGCGATTGTCGAGGCCGATGCCGCCGCCGAGCGAGTCGGCAAGGCTCGACAATTCCTCGACCTGCACCGGCCGTCTAGCATCGAGACTTGCCTTCATCGCGGCACCCTTCTCCATCGTCAGGCCGATCACTTTGGTCTTCGAGCTGATGCCTTTGACCGCGGCGGCAACGCCGGCCGCCAGGCCGCCGCCCGAGAGCGGCACCAGCACGATTGCCGCCTCCGGCAAGGTGTCGATGATTTCAAGCCCCAGTGTCCCCTGCCCGGCCACGACATCAGGATCATCGAAGGGCGGGACCATCACCAGCCCCTCCTCGCGCACCAGCCGGTCGACCTCCTGCTGCGCTTCGTCTTGCGACCTTCCGATGATACGGACATCGGCACCGAGGCGGCGGATTTCCGAAACCTTGTTCTCCGGCACCAGCCGCGACATGCAGATGGTCGCGACGGCACCTTCCGCCTTTGCCGCATAGGCAAGTGCACGGCCGTGATTTCCGGTCGAGGCCGCGACGAAGCCGCGCGAGCGCTCCGCCGGCGACAAAGAAAGCACCGCGTTGGTCGCTCCGCGCAGCTTGAAACTGCCGGTCGTCTGATGATGTTCGAGCTTGAGATGGACAGGCGCGCCGGCCAATTGGCCAAGTGAAGCGGACTGCACCATCGACGTACAGAGCACGCGGCCGGCAATCCGGCGGGCCGCGGCGCGGATATCCTCCAGCGAAACGGGCAAGGTGCTCACCATGATCTCAGCCTTCCCGATAGGGCATGGTCATCAATTGACCGAGTTCGGGCCGCGCCCGATCATCGCCGCAAAGCCGCAGGCAAGCCCAGGCGGTCGCGAGATTGCTAGTGACCACCGGCTTGCCGACTTCAGCCTCGATCCGGGCCGCGACCTCTGCTGCCCGCACGGCCGTACAGGAAATAAACAGCGCGTCCGACTGCGGCGCCAGCGCCTGGCGTGCGAAGGCAAGGATCTCGTCCGGCGCGATCCGCGCCATCTCGCGATCATCGGTCAGGCCGAGACAGGTGAAGCGGTCGATAGCAAAGCCAAGCTCCGCGAAATAATCCGCCATCGGCCGGCTGGTCTCGATCGTATAGGGCGTCAGCACCGAAATCCGCCTGGCGCCCAGCGCCTTCAGGCCGGTTACGGCGGCAGCCGTCGGCGTCACGACGGGAACGCCGGGTTTGCCCGCATGGATCGCCGCCTCGATGTTCCGGTCGCCGATCACCACCGAGGCGGAGGTGCAGGAATAGACGATGGCATCGAGCGCCTCGCCCGGCAGGATCAGTGCCGCGCCTTCCGTCAGTGACGGCTGCATATTCAAGAGGTTTTCCGGCGTGACCGGATTGGCATAGTGGATGCGGCTGACATAGACGCCGAGGCGATCGCTGGCGACCATACGCTGGAAGTCGACTTCCGTTGTATGGTCCGTCGCGAGGATGACCAGGCCGATGCGCTTTTCCAGCGGCCGGTCCTCCAGCCGCGGCAGCCGGCCGGCCGGGATGATCTCGATCTCTGCGGTCATGGTCAGTCATCCATCCTGGCGTAGCGTTCTTCGAGCCAGCGTAATCCCACGACCGAGATCAGGCTGATGACGAGGAAGAAGACACCGACCAGCGTCATCGGCTCGATGTAGCGGTAGTTGCTGTTGGCGATGCTCTTTGCCTGGTTCATGAGTTCGAGCACGGTGATCGCCGAAAGCAGCGGCGTTTCCTTGAACATGGCGATGAAATAATTGGCGAGCGCCGGGATCATCGGCGGGATCGCCTGCGGCAGGATCACGTGGATCCAGGCCTGGCGCGTCGTCAAATTGGTGGCCTTGGCCGCCTCCCATTGGCCGCGCGGCACGTTCTCGATGCCGGCGCGATAGACCTCGGCGGTATAGGTCGCATAGTGAATGCCCATGCCGATGACGCCGGCGACCAGCGGCGCCAGCCGAATGCCGATATCCGGCAGTACGTAGAAGATGAAGTAGAGCTGCACCAGCAATGGCGTGCCGCGGATGAATTCCGAGACGAAAGCGACCGTCCTGGAAATGCCGGCGACCGGTGAGCGTCGCGCAATGGCGAGCCCCAGGCCGACGATCATGGCGACGGCAGCGCCGAGGATGGTCGCGAGAAGAGTGATCTTGAACCCTTCGAGAAGGGTCGGCATGATCTGCCAGACGAAGTCCCAATCCCATTCCATCTGATCAGGTCCTTATGCCGTCGAGGCTGCGCGCCATCCGTCGCTCCAGCCAGCGCATCGTCGCGGAGATCGCCGAGGCCATGAGAAAATAGAGGATGAGGATCGTCGCGAAGGGCACCAGCGTGTTGCCGGTTTGGGCCCGCACTACCTGCGCCTGGAAGGTCATATCGGTCAGCGAGATCAGCGACACGACGGCCGTGCCCTTCAAGAGTTCGATCGCATTGTTGCAGAAGGTCGGCAGCATCAGCGGCAGCGCCTGCGGCAGGATGACGTGGCGCATGCGCTGGTATCGCGAAAGGTTGAGCGCGATGCAGGCTTCCGACTGTTCGCGCCCGACGGCCTTGACGGCGCCGCGCACCACTTCCGCCGCATAGGCGCCAACATTCAGCCCGAGCGCCAACACGCCCGCCTGCAGCGGCGTCAGGGTCAAGCCCGCGAAAGGCAGTACGAAATAGACCCAGAAGAGCTGGACGAAGATCGAGGTGCCGCGGAAGAACTCGATATAGGCCGTCGCCAACGCGCGTACGGCGAAGAAGCGCGACAACCGGCCGAGGCCCGCCAGGAAGGCCATCACCAGCGCCAGCGCAGATCCCATGATCGTCAGTTCGAGCGTCACCAGGGCGCCCTCAAGGATCAGTGTCAGATAGCCGGACCATACCGACATCGGCAACTCACTTCTTCGAGCATGTCGCGCAAAACTGTGCAGCGCTTTTGCGAGAACGACATGCGTAAAAACAAGGACCTAAAGCGCGAGGTGCCAATCTGAAAGATCGCGACGCGCTTTGGAAGATCGTTCGGGGACAATCCGGCCATGTCCATGACATGGCCGGCTGCTAACCCCTTGTTACTTCGCCACGGCGCAGAGCTTTTCGCGGCTCGTCGACATCGCCGCCTTGGCCGAGAAACCGTAGGGCTCGATGATCTTGGCGAATTCGCCGGATTCCTTCAGCTTCTTCAGCTCGACATCGAAGGCGTCGCGGAGCGCAACGTCCTGCTTGCGGAAGGCCGCGCCATCGCAATAGACCGGCGCATTGACGACGGGTGCGACGGTCTCGAGGTTCGGATCGTTCGCCTTGGCCATCAGATCGTGGATCGACAGAACCGGCAGCGAGTAGACGTCGATGCGGCCGTCCTGCAGCATCTTGATGCCGCTCTGGCCATCCGGAACGACGATGACGCGATCGCGCGGCACGCCGGCCTCAAGCGCCAGCTTCTCCTCGGTACCGCCGCCCGGCGCGCCGATCTTGGCGTCCGGATTGTCGGCGATGTCCTTGTAGCTCGTCAGCTTCAGCGGGTTGCCCTTCTTGAGCGCGAAAGCTTCGGCGTCGCAAAGGATCGGTTCGGAATAGGCGACTGCGTTGCAGCGCTCGGGCTTCATGAAGAGGCCTGCGGTGATCGCGTCGTGGCGGCCGGCCTGCAGGCCGGGGATCATTGCGCCATATTCCGAGATCGAGGCGACCACTTCCTTGACGCCCAGCTTTTCGAATATTGCGCGCGCCACATCGGGGGCCGCGCCGGAAACCTTGCCGTCGGCGCCGACGGCGGTGAACGGCGGCTCGTTGGCGATGGCGATACGCGCAAAGCCTTGCTCCTTCAACTGCTCGAGCTTGTCATCGGCGGCGGAGGCAGGCGAAGCCGCCGTGATCAGAAGCACTGACAGGCTGGCGGCGCTCAAAAGATATCGTGTTTTCATCGTTCCCAACTCCTCTGATTTTCCTTGAGTTTGTTCTTGCGGGCAATGTCTGAGGTCAGACGCGGTGCCCCGCCGCAATGATCTTGCGCAGGAAGGTCTGCGTTCTCTCCTGTTTCGGATTGCGAAAGATGTCGCCCGGCTTGCCTTCCTCGACGATTTTGCCGCGATCGAAGAACAGCACACGGTCGGCGAAATCATGGGCGAAGCCCATTTCATGCGTGACGAGAAGCATGGTCATGTCGGTCTCGGACGCCAGCCGCCGCATGACGTTCAGCACCTCCTCGACCAGTTCCGGGTCAAGCGCCGAGGTCACCTCGTCGAACAGCATGATCTTCGGCGATAGCGCCAGCGCCCTAGCAATGGCGACGCGCTGCTTTTGCCCGCCGGAAAGCTGCGCCGGGACACTTTTAGCCTTGTCGGCCAAGCCGACCATGTCGAGAAGCTCCATCGCCCGTTTTTCCGCCACGGGCCGCTTGATGCCCTTGGTCAGCATCGGCGCCAGCGTCACGTTGTCGAGCACGCATTTGTGCGGGAACAGATTGAAATGCTGAAAGACCATGCCGATCTTTTCGCGCATCCGATGCAGGTGCCGTTCGTCGGCCGGCACCAGCCCACTGCTACCAGGCATATGGTAGAGCTGTTCGCCGTCGACTTCGATATGGCCGCCGCTGATCGTCTCCAACGTCATCAGAATACGCAGGATCGTCGTCTTGCCGGAGCCGGATGGCCCGATCAGCGCCAGCTTCTCGCCCGGCATGACATTCATCGACAGGCCGTCGAGCACGGTCAGCGGGCCGTATTTCTTGACGATGTTGTCAATGCGGATGATGGGCGGAAGCATTCATGTCTCTCCCTGTTGAGACAAGCAATGTCCTAACGATGACGGCCCATCAAAATCATGTCAATTCGTAAAATAATATCATGACAATTATTCTGCATATGCTCAAACGCAAGGCATTTGCATCAGATCGCGAGCAGCAGCTCTTGCGGATTTCCCTGCGCCAATGAGGCGACGATGCCGAGCCCGGTCCGCAGCTCGCTTTCGGTCGTCGAACCGAGCGAGATGCGCACGGCCGGCGTCCAGCCCTGATCGGTGGTGTGGAACGATTTGCCGGGCGCGATCGCCACGCCGCGCAGCCTTGCCTGCGATACGAACCCGTCTTCGGTATGGTTGCCGGAGAGCGGCAGCCAGACGTGCAGGCTTTGCGGATGCGCCCGGTATGGCTGGCCGGCCAGCATCTCCGCCGCGATCGCATGCCGGCTCAAAAGGGCGCGGCGCTGCCAGTTGACCAGTTCCATCGCCGTGCCGTCGCTGACCCAGCGGGTGGCGATCTCGGCCATGGCAGGCGTCGCCATCCAGTTGGAGACGAGATGCCGGTTGGCGACGGCGGCGACATAGCGGTCAGGCGCGGTGAGATAGCCGATCCGCAGGCCCGGAACGGTAATTTTCGTGAAGCTCGTAACGTAGAGTGTCCGCTCCGGCGCAAACGCGGCCATCGGCGGCGCACGATTCTCGACCATCGGGCCGAGAATATCGTTTTCGATGATCGCGATATCATGTTTGGCGGCGACAGTGGCGAGCGCCTGTCTGCGTTCCGCGCTCATCAGCGCCGCCATCGGATTGATCACCGAGGGCTGCAGGAAAATCGCCCGGATCGGTCCCTTCCGGCAGGCTTCGTCCAGCGCATCGGGGATCATGCCCTCCTCGTCGATCGCCAACCCTTCCAGGTGCAGACCGAGATAGGTCGAGAGCGGAACGAGCGTATGATGGCTGATGGCTTCGGTCGCAACCGTCGAGCCGGGCGGGGCAACGCTCATCAACGCCACGGTCATGCCCGATGTCGCACCGTTCGTCACGCTGATGTTCAGCGGCGATATCTCCAGCCCGCAGCGCGCCAGCCATTCCGTGGCGACGGCGCGGTGGCGCGGAAACACCATGTTCGGCCTGAACGACAGCGCCGAGCTGGAAGGCAGGTTTTCCGAAAGCCAGCCGAAGGCCTGCCGCAGCCTTTCCAAATGGATCTGCTCGCAGACCGGTTTCAGGATCGACAGATCGATCACCTCGCCCAGCCGTTCCGGCAGATAGGGCGGCTCCGGTTCACGCGGCCTGGTCTGGACGAAGCTGCCGCGTCCGATCTCGCCTGATATCAGCCCCCGACGGATCAGCTCGTCATAGGCGCGGCTGACCGTCTGCACGGAAAGATGCAGGTCGTCCGCCAGCTTGCGATGCGGCGGCAATTGTGTGCCGTCGGTGAGCTTGCCGTCGGTGATCGCGTTTGCGATCTGTTCGGCAAGCGAAAGATAGGCCGGCCGGCGAAGTTGCGAGGGATCGGGGCGCCACTTTGTCATGATTTCAACACTGCTGAAAATCAGTTCAATTGACAATGCCAAAATGCGCTCCCATTGTCTTTTCCCTGCGTTTGAAATGATTTCTTTCTAAAGAAAGCACCATGAAGCTCGACGCCATCGACCTGCGCATTCTCGACGCCGTCCAGCGCGACGGCCGCATCACCAAACTGGCGCTGGCCGAAAAGGCCGGGCTGTCGCCGACGCCGTGCTGGATGCGGCTGCGAAAGCTCGAAAAGGCCGGGATCATCACCGGATATCACGCACGCATCGCGCCGCGGCGCATTGCGCCGGTCGCCAGCGTGATGATGGAAGTGACGCTCGCCAACCATCGCCAGGCGGATTTCGAGCGCTTCGAGCGGGCCATCAGCGCAATCCCGGAGATCGTCGCCTGCTGGTCTGTCGGCGGCGGCGTCGATTACATCCTGAAAATCATCGCGCCCGATATCGATGCCTATCAGCGGCTGGTCGACGGGCTTCTCGAACGCGAACTCGGCATCGACCGCTACTTCACCTACATCGTCACCAAGACGGTCAAGGAGGACACAGTCCTTCCGGTCTCGTCCTTCACTGCCACCGGCGAGGAACAGGCCGCGTCGTAGACAATCTCTCTGTCAGGCCGCCGTCCTTTAGACCATCTCTCTCTTTTTGCATCAGCCAACAGACAATCTCTCGCCCGCTCCCGTGGAAGACTGACGTCAACCGCCACGAGGAGACTGGACATGACCGCCGTTTTTGCCCGCCCCGCCTATCATGACGCGCTGTCGCGGCTCGCCGACCGTCATCTCCTGCGCGATCTGGCCTATGTCGGCGGCCGGTGGATCGCCGGCAAATCAGGGAAAAGTTTCGAGGTCACCGATCCCGCCTCTTCGGCGACGCTGGCCTGGGTTGCTAGCCTTGACGCCGATGAGACGGCAGTGGCGATCGATGCTGCGTCGGAGGCTTTTGCCGGCTGGCGCGCAATGCTGCCGCAGAGCCGCGCGGCGATCCTGCGCAAATGGTTTGAGCTGATGCTTGCGGCCAAGGAGGATCTGGCGCTGATCATGACGCTCGAACAGGGCAAGCCGCTTGCGGAATCGCGCGGCGAGATCGATTACGCCGCCTTCTTCGTCGAATGGTATGCCGAGGAAGGCAAACGGCTGAACGCCGAAAGCGTCACCAGCCATCTGCCCGGCGCGGAAATGATCGTCCGGCGTGAGGCGCTCGGCATCGTCGGCATCGTCACGCCCTGGAATTTCCCCTCTGCCATGCTCACCCGGAAGGCTGCCGCGGCCCTCGCCGCCGGTTGCACGGTCGTCGCCCACCCCTCCTCAGAAACGCCGCTTTCGGCACTGGCGCTTGCCGAGCTCGGCGAGCGGGCAGGCATTCCCACCGGCGTCTTCAACGTGGTCACCGGCAACGCCGCAACGATCGTCGGACGGATGTGTGCCGATGTCCGCGTGCGCGCCATGAGCTTCACCGGCTCCACCGGAATCGGACGGCTGATCGCCGCCCAATGCGCCCCGACCCTGAAGCGGCTGGTGATGGAACTCGGCGGCCACGCCCCGCTGATCATCTTCGATGACGCTGATATCGAAAAGGCGGTCGAGATCGCCGTCAACGCCAAATTTGCCACATCAGGCCAGGATTGCCTCGCCGCCAATCGCATTTTCGTCCAGCGGCGGATCGCCGATGGCTTCGCCAAGGCCTTCGCAGACCGCATTGCCGAACTGAAAGTTGGTCCGGGTCTTGAGGATGGCGCCGAGATCGGGCCGCTCATGCATGAACGCGCCGTCGCCAAGGTCGAAGAACAGGTCGCCGACGCGCTGGCGCGCGGCGCGCGGCTCGTTACCGGCGGCAAGCGCCATAAGGCCGGCCGGCTTTTTTATGAGCCGACGCTGCTGAGCGACGTGCCGGCGGATGCGCTGATCATGCACGAGGAGACCTTCGGCCCTGTAGCGGCCATCACCGCCTTCGATACGGAAGACGAGGTCATCACCCGCGCCAACGATACCGAATACGGCCTTGTCGCCTATATCGTCACGGAAAACGGCGCCCGGCAGATGCGCCTCGGCCGCGCGCTCGAATACGGCATGGTCGCCGTCAACCGCGTGAAAATCACCGGCGCTCCCATTCCCTTCGGCGGCTGGAAGCAGTCCGGCCTCGGCCGCGAGGGTTCACGCCATGGGCTCGAGGCCTTCACCGAGCTCAAATATCTCTGCATCGACACGGCCGCCTGACCCCATTTCAAGTGAGCCCCCATTTTCAAGAAAGAGGCTAGACATGCTCGACAGAAGCAACGAACTTACCGCCTGGGACCGCGATCACTTCTTCCATCCCTCGACCCATATGGGCGGGCATGCCCGCGGCGAGACGCCGACCCGTGTCGTTGCCGGCGGCGAAGGCGTCTACATCACCGACACGACAGGCCGCAAAAGCCTCGACGCCTTTGCCGGCCTCTATTGCGTCAATGTCGGCTACGGCCGCCAGAAGATTGCCGATGCGATCGCCGAGCAGGCAAAGAACCTCGCCTATTACCACGCCTATGTCGGCCACGGCACGGAAGCCTCGATTACGCTGTCGAAGATGATCATCGACCGCGCCCCCGCCGGCATGAGCCGCGTCTATTTCGGTCTCTCCGGCTCGGATGCCAACGAGACCAACATCAAGCTCATCTGGTACTACAACAACATCCTCGGCCGTCCGGAAAAAAAGAAGATCATCTCGCGCTGGCGCGGTTATCACGGCTCCGGTGTCATGACCGGCAGCCTCACCGGCCTGGCCCTCTTCCATAATGCCTTCGATCTGCCGCGGGCGCCGGTGCTGCACACCGAAGCACCCTATTATTTCCGCCGCCCCGACCGGTCGATGAGCGAGGAGCAGTTCTCGCAATATTGCGCCGACAAGCTCGAGGAGATGATAATCGCCGAAGGCCCGGAAACGATCGCCGCCTTCATCGGCGAACCTATCCTCGGCACCGGCGGCATCGTGCCGCCGCCGAAAACCTACTGGCAGAAGATCCAGGCCGTGCTCGACAAATATGACATCCTGCTTGTCGCCGATGAAGTCGTCACCGGCTTCGGCCGTCTCGGCACGATGTTCGGCTCGGATCATTACGGCATGAAGCCGGACCTGATCACCATCGCCAAGGGCCTGACCTCGGCCTACGCTCCCCTTTCCGGTACGATCGTTTCGAACAAGATGTGGCAAGTCCTGGTGCAGGGTTCCGATCAGATGGGCGCGATCGGTCACGGCTGGACCTATTCCGCCCATCCGATCTGTGCTGCCGCAGGCATTGCCAATCTCGAACTGATCGACGAACTCGGCATTGTCGAGAATGCCGGGGCGACCGGCGCCTATTTCCGCTCGGAACTCGCAAAGGCCGTCGGCGGCCACCGCAACGTCGGCGAAGTCCGCGGCGACGGGCTGATGGCAGCCGTCGAATTCGTCGAGGACAAGGACGACCGCACGTTCTTCGATGCCGGCCGCAAGATCGGCCCGCAGGTCGCCTCTGCCCTCCTCGAACGCGGCGTCATCGGCCGCGCCATGCCGCAGGGCGACATCCTCGGCTTCGCCCCGCCGCTCTGCCTGACACGCGAGGAGGCCGACATCGTGGTCAAGGCCGCGGCGGACACGATCGAAACCGTCTTCAAGAACATCTGAGGGAGAAGATCGGCATGACGATCCCGGAAAAGATGGCGGCCGTATTGCTCACCGGCCATGGCGGTCTGGACAAGCTCGTCTATGACAGGGACGTGCCCGTCCCGAGACCCGCGGACGGCGAGGTTCTGATCCGCGTCACGGCCTGCGGCATGAACAATACCGACGTCTGGGTCCGCCAAGGCGCCTACGGCACCGAGGACGATCCGTCGGCCGTCTCCACATGGCGCAGGCAAGGCAATACGCTGACATTCCCGCGCATTCAGGGCACCGATACGGTCGGCCATATCGTCGGCGTCGGCGCCGGCGTTAATCCGGCGCGCGTCGGCGAACGCGTCATGGTCGACTTCTCGATCTATAACCGCGACGACGACAGCCTCGCCGACATCGATTACATGGGCCATGGCCGCGACGGCGGTTATGCCGAATACATGGCACTGCCGGCCGAGAACGCCCATGTCGTCGCAACCGATCTGACCGACGTCGAACTCGCCACCTTTTGCTGCGCCTATCTGACCGGCGAGCGCATGCTGGAACGGGCAAGGCTTGTCGCCGGTGAACGCGTCCTGGTGACCGGCGCCTCGGGCGGCGTCGGCTCGGCGATCATCCAGCTCGCACGGGCCCGCGGCGCCATCCCGATCGCGGTCGCCGGCCCCGGCAAGGAGGCGGCGATGCTCGATATCGGCGCCGAGGCGGTGGTGACCCGCGGCAAGGGCGATCTGGTCGAAGCCGTCCATTCCGCCAGCCGTGGCCAGCCGATCGATGTCGTCGCCGATCTCGTCGGCGGACCGCTGTTCAACGATCTCCTGAAGATCCTGCGCCCCGAAGGCCGCTACACGACAGCCGGCGCCATCGCCGGCCCGGTCGTTCAGCTCGATTTGCGGTCCATGTATCTGAAGCAGCTGGAGCTGCACGGCTCGAGCCAGGGAAGCCGCGCCGACTTTCGTCGGATCGTCGGTTATATCGAAAGCCGGAAAATCCGGCCTCTCGTCGGCGGCGTCTATCCACTATCGGAATTCCACCGCGCGCAGACCGATTTCATGGCGAAGAACTTTGTGGGCAAATTGGTCGTGGTCCCCGACGCGAGATGATCCTTGCTTTAGCGGGCGAACCTTATCGGGTTTGCAGCGTTTCACGGCCATGGGAACTGATGATGGCACCGGGCTTTCGCTGCGTCGGACTATTTCGCAGCAATGCGACGACATTCTTGCCGCGCCCTCACTGGAGGAGGCGGAACGTTCGTTCGCGCCAAAAGGTCGCTGATGCCAGCCTCCGCCAGCACCAAACATCTGACCTCCATCGAACTTGGAAGAATTCGGCGCGCCGTCGCCATAGCGCGCCTGATGGATACCGCGGTCAGATTGCCTGTCATCGGCGTGCGGATCGGTGCAGACTCGATTCTCGGCCTTATCCCGGCCGTCGGAGACATTGCCGGATCCCTGATCGGTCTTTTCATCATCGATGAGGCAAGACGCCTCGGCATTCCCACCCAAAAGCTCGCACGCATGGCCGTCAATCTCGGGATCGACGCCGCCGGCGGGACGGTTCCGTTGCTCGGCGATATCTTCGACGTCTATTTCAAGTCTCATCGCCGAAACGTCGGCATCATTCTCGACCACTTTGGGATCAGCGAAGACGAGTTGAACCGGCGCATCTGAGCAAGCCGACGTCCCTTTGAGGAATTTATACGAGGCTGTCGGCGCCGGCTCCAACGAGGCCGCGCAACCGGTACCCTGGCCTTAAGACGACGAGCAACCTGCCGAGGTGGCACTGAACTGGAGCACCTTTGCTTAAAGTTCGATCAGAGCGCCGGCCGTCTTCACTGCGTGGTCAAGAACGAATTGCAGCTTGGCTGCGTGGCCAAAACCAGGCTCATCCAGCTGCCCCTTTTGCACGGCGTTTGCAAAGCGCTGGAAATTAGTGATAACCGGTTCGACGTCGATCTTACGCCAGATTGCCTTGTCGGCATCGGGACCTTCACAGGCCCTGAGCGTCGAACCTTCAGGCGTATGCACCACCTCCAGCGCGCCCTTGTCTCCATGCAGGCGCAGGCGCAATTCGTTCAGATGGCCGGTTGCCCAGCGCGTTGCGTGGATGACGCCAGCGGCACCGTTTTCGAGTTCAGCCATCATCAGGAAACTGTCGTTGGCGTCGAGATCATACTCGCCGATCCGATTTCCGGGGCTCTTGTCGAACACCTTAAGATGCGATGCGGCCGCCTTGACGTCACTTCCGGCGGCAAAAACCGCGAAGTCGAGAATATGGATACCGACATCGCCCAGCACGCCATTGGAGCCGTGCTTTGTCGACAGCCGCCAAAGCCATTGCGATTCCTTGGTCCAGTCGCCCCACGCCTTTGAGACCAGCCAGCTCTGGAGATAGGATGCTTCGAAGTGGCGGATCGCGCCGAGGCGTCCGTCCAACACCATCTTACGCGCTGCTTGCAGCGGCGCTACATTACGATAGGTAAGGTTTACCATCGTGACCTTGCCGGACGCAGCGGCAGCGTCGGCCATCTCTTTGGCTTCGCGGTAGTTAACCGCCAGCGGCTTCTCGCAGAGGACATGCTTGCCGGCGCCGAGTATCTTCATTGTCGTGGAATAATGCGCGCGATCCGCGCGTGACATTGGTCACGGCGTCAAACTCTCCCCAGGCAAGAGCGTCATCAAGCGACGTGAAGGTAAGTGGGATACCATGCCTTAGCGCGAAGGCCCGTAGCCGGACCTCGTCCGTATCAACAGCAGCAACAATTTTTACGTCGGCGATTTCGGAAAAATTCATGGCATGGGTGTTTGCCCATCCTCCGGTTCCGAGAATGATCAAGCGCATTTTTGTCCTCATGGTCGTTTATCGAGATCATTCGCGCCAGAACCGTCGTCTTTCACAAGCGCCAGATGGTCTTGCCAAATGGAGAGCGACGACTGTCAGCACAGCGTTTTGCCGGGCGGACCGCATACGTGGCGTCCCGCCCAAGGACGGTGTTTCAGTTCCTCAGCGGTAACCGGCTTCGCCGGCCTGGTGCAGTCTCGGGCCGCGTTCGACGATCGGCTCCAGTGCTTTTTCTACAGGCACATTTGGAGCATCGGTGATACCAGTCAACGACCCCTCGGGATTATAGGCCCACGTGACGCCGTTGATCAGCACCGTAAGTATCGCCTCGCCGCCCTGACGGAGAGCAACCTCTCGATACGGAAAGGGGACGTCGACGATTGTCTTGGCTGCGCCCATTTCGACGCTGCCCGTCGCACAAACCGTTCCCGTGTCTCGAGGGGCCTTGCGTCATTGCGTTTACAGCACGCAGGATCGGCCTGCTTTTCTAAATCTGATCGACCGCCGGGACCTTTCCGGTCAGAAACGCCAGAGCAGCTGCGCCGACGAGGCCCGAGTTCTGGTCCAACGCCGCCAGCATTACCCTGACATCCTTGAATGCCGGCATTGCCCATTGCGTGATGTAGCCTTGAATGCCGGGTTGCAGTCGGTCGAACTCGTGGGAAAGACCGCCTCCCATCACGATGATATCGGGACTGAAGATATGGATCAGGCTGGTGAAGCCGCGACCCAGAATTTCCGCTTCCTCGTCAATCAGTTGATTTGCGAGACGATCGCCATTTCTTGCTGCGGCAAAAACGCTGCGGCTATCGATGGCGCCGCCATCGCTGCCTATTGTCGTCGCGCTGGATTCCACAGCCCTGATTTGGGCGCGGCGCGCAAATGCCGTTCCGGATCCGTAGGCCTCGAAACAACCCCTGTTGCCGCAGGGGCAAAGCTCTCCGTTCGGCACGACCGACATGTGCCCAACATGGGCTGCCATGCCCTTGCGGCCGCGCACGACGCGACCATCCGACACAACGCCACCGCCAATGCCAGTGCTCACGGTGACATAGACCAAATTGTCGAGCCCCTTGCCGGCTCCGAACTGCCACTCACCGATGGCAGCGGCAATCGCATCATTCTCGAGGTCGACCGGAAACGGAAACCGCTTCTGCAACTCCGCCTTCAGCGGAAAGTCGACAAAGCCGGAGAGGGTCGGGATATTCGAGGCGACACCGGCGACCGTATCGAGCGGGCCCGGAGCGGATAAGCCGACGCCCACCACCGAAGCGGGGTTCGATGCTGCAAGCAGTCCGTCGGTCAGGCCGCAGATTTGGGCGAGCACGCGGTCGGGGCCCGCCAACGCATCCGTCGGTTCGGCTGCGCGCGTCAGAATCCTGCCCTGCTCGTCGACGAGGGCAGCGCGCACCTGCGTCCCACCGAGGTCGATTCCAATGGCAACCTGCTGCATGTGAAGACCACGAGTTAGAGTGCGCGCACCCATGCCATCCGCTCGTCTAGCGATGGCGCATTGAAAGCCAGGGAACCGAGGACCACCGTTTCCGCACCCGACTGGCGCAGAAGCGGCACGGTGTGCTCGCGAATACCGCCGTCGGCCGCCAGCACGATCCGATGCGCCGCACCGCAACCGGCGATGATCTGCTTTGCCTGCTGAAGCCGCGCACCAGCCTTTTCGTCGAGGCCCTGGCCCTTCACGCCAATCGCCGTGCCGAGCAGCGTCACAAAGCGCAGCCGGGAAGCATATCTCTCGACCCGTTCGACGGGGGTGTCGACCTTGAGCACCATGCCGGCAGCGACACCGCGGCGATCGAGAAGATCGAGAGCCTCGACAGCGACGCTTTCGTTTTCGACATGAAGACTGATCAGGTCGCTGCCCGCATCGGCGAACTGCTCGATCTGCGACAGGAGGATGCTGTCGGCGACCATCAGGTGAACATGGATCGGGCGCGCGGACACTTTGCGCACGCCGGCAACAAGATCGGGGAAAAACAACATGGCCGGCGCGAAATGGCCATCGGCGACATCGATGTGGAGGATGTCGACGTGAGGATCGACACGCGCCAGATCATCCGCCAGATGCACGAGATCGGCCGACCAGACCGAGAATTCGGCAATCAGGCGATCCTTCGGAAGATCGGCGATCCAGGTCTTGGAGGGGGTCGTCATTGTTTCAGAGCTCCTTCAGAAAATGGCCCATGGCAAGCCGGAAGTCGGCGACGTATTGCGGACGGCTCTCAGTCTTCGGCGTGATCTGCACGAAGCGCGCGCCGGCAATCCGCTCGACAAGAGCATGCGCGTATGCGAAAGGATGAATGCTGTCCCGATCATGGCCGATAACCAGCGTCGGTACGGTGAGATTGCCGACCTCCTCGTCGGTCACATCGGGACCATCATTGGAAATCCTGGTGAGCAGTTCGGCGGTCACATCCAAAGGCGTGCGGGAGAAAAAACCGGCAAGCGAGGCCAGATTGTCCGGCGCCTCGGCGGCGAGCCGCACGCCCACCGGCCCGGCAAGGAATGCGGTCTTTGCTTCGCCCAGTGGCAGAGTTTTCAGAAGCCGCCCGACTTCGGCGTTGGGTGCCATATTCTCCGGCGCGGATGCCGTCAGCCAGGCCGGCCTTGCTATGATCAGAGCCTTGACAAGATCGGGCCGCTTGACCGCGAGACGCAGGGCGATCGCCGCGCCCATCGAGATGCCGCCGATCACGATCGGCGGCATAAGGTTCTTTTCGATATAGGCGGCGATATCATCGCAGAAGGTCGCGATCGACAGCTGCTCCGGATTGCCGGTTTGGGAATGGCCGTGGCCGCGCGCTTCGATCGTTACCCGGCGAAAACCCGCTTCGAGCGGAAAGGCTTCGTCGGTCTGCGCCGCGTCGCCGCATAAGCCATGCTGGAAGATTATGGACGCGCCCTCGCCCGCCATATCGACATTGAGAATGGTCCCGTCGCTGGTTTCGAACGGTTCAGCCCATCTCATCTTCCTGCCCCCACAGCTTCGCCGCCGAGACTGCTCTTCAGGAAACTCGCCGCACCGGCCGCCTCCGAAGCCGAAAGGCCATGTGTGACGAGACTGCCCTCGAAGCCGATCGCCTTGAGACGGCCGAGATAATGCGCGTAGTCGAGCACACCCTTGCCGGCGGTCGCGAAACTACCGTCCGGATTGCGATCTTTCGCATGTGCCATGACGATCCGATCGGCCAGAAGGTCGATGGCGGAAGAGACAATGTTCCGCTGCTCATCGAGCGTCGCGACCTCGAAGAGATTGGCTGGATCGAGCACGATCTTGATGCGGGGGCTCTTCAGTGCCGTAATCAGCCGATGGGCTTTCTCAGCCGAGTTGACGACATTGGCAAGCTCGGGCTCGACGCCGAGATCGACATCGTAACGCTCGGCGATCTCGATGGCCGCGCCCATCGCCTCGAGGAGATCCCGCCAGGCCTCCGGCGTGTCGTTGTCGGCATGCGCCTTCCACTGGTCGATGGGGTCGCGTGTGCCGGTGCAGAGCGTGATCAAGGTGGTCGACATGCCGGCGCAGCGCTCGGCCAGGGTCGCCAGTTTGCGAAGGCCGGCCTCGCGCACGGCGAGATCCGGATGAATCATGTTGAAGGTGCCGGAAACGGCAACGATCTCGACGCCGCTGCTACGCGCCGCTTCGCCGACTGCGCGGGCCTGGGCTTCCGTGATGATCTCCGGCATCGGCGCAAGGCCCGAGCAGGCCATATTGTATTGTGCGCAACTGAACCCGGCGCCAGCGACCGAGTTGAGAACGGTTACGGGTTCCGTTCCCTCGAAGGTCTTTGCGAAGATGCCGAGCTTCATCACACGCCACCCGTGACGTCGGACAGCGCAACCGCCTTGCCGCTTTCGGCGGAACGCGCGACGGCAACCATGGCCCGGACGGATGCGAGGCCATCATCGATATCGGCCCCTTCCATCACCGCGCCATCCAGAATGGTGCGGGCGAAGCCTTCGACCTGGCGGCGGTAGAAATGGCCGTCGGCACCGAGAACACGGTGTGTGGCGCCGTCCGCTTCCCGGAAAATGTCGACCTCACTGCTCTTGTAGTACCACGGGTTATAGGTCTTGCCCAAAATGCTGCCGTTCTTGCCATAGATCTGGAAGCCTTCGTGCCAGTCCATGCGCACCTGGACGGTGAGATCGAGATGGCCGAGCGTGCCGGAGGCAAATTCCACGTCCACGAACCAGCACCAGATACCGGCTCGCTCGGACAGACGAGCGTTGACGGAAACGATGTCGCCGGCGAAATAACGGGCCGTGTCGATCAGATGGCAACCATGGGCAAGCATATAGTAGCGCCGCAGGTCGGCCTTCGGATTGGCGGAGGGTTTCTTCGCATTGGCGCTGGTGACGATCAGGGGCTGAACCGCATCGGTCATCGGATAGCGGTGCGTGCTGTCGCAATACCATGCTTTCAGAGCGACCATCTCGCCCATTTCATCGCGGATGAAGGACTTGGCAGCCTGCAGCCCCGCGTCGAAACGCTTCATATGCCCGACCTGAAACACCTTTCCCGACGTGTCGACCACAGCCTTCAGTTCAAGGCATTCCTCGATGGTGACACCGACGGGTTTTTCGCACAGCACATGCTTGCCTGCCTGAAGGGCGCGAATGGAAGCAGGCACGTGAAAGGCGTCGGCGGTCGCGATGACCACGGCATCGAGGTCGGGATCGGCCAGCATCTTGTCGTAGTCGTCATAGGTTTTTTCCGCCCCATGGGTGATGGCCATACGTTCGCGGAGATCTTCGGCAACATCGCAAATTGCATAAAGGTCGGCATTGGCTGCCTTGGTGCAGCTCTCGAAATGCGCGGCCTGGGCAATCTGGCCCGCTCCCAATACGCCGATGCGGAGACGTCGTTCCTGTTTTGCTGGCATCGATAAGCCCTTTAAGTCGGATACTGAAGATGAACGCTGGTTTCGGCGTCGGATGGAATGCTTTCAAGACATCGAACGTCGACAACGGCTTGTGGCCGGACTGCCAGCAGCGCCTGCGGCTCTCCCTCGTCACGTCACAGCGCCATATGCGTTTGAGGGTGGAAAAAGTGCAGTTTCGCCGGGTCGATGGCCAGGTCGATCGATTGGCCTGTCTCGACCGCGCTGACCGCTTCGAACCGCGCGACGGCATTGGCGGCCCCGCTCAGGTCCTCGACGGCATCGGGGTCGCCCGAGTCGATGCGGACCGCGTCGATCTTCAAATGCACGATCAGCTCGGAGCCAAGCTCCTCGATCGATTTCACGACAACCGGGATCGTCGGATGGGAGGCGCCAGATGGCAACCGGCTGTCGTAGAGGTCCTCGGGCCTGACCCCAAAGATCACATCCTTTCCCTCGAAAGCGGATAGACCGGGAGCGCCCTCGAAGGCGCCGCCGGACAAGGGGATGGAGAAGCCCGGCAGATGGATCCGTCCGCCCGCCAGACGCCCTTCGAAAAGGTTCATCGACGGCGAACCGATAAAGCCGGCGACAAACGCATTGACCGGGCGGTGATACAGAGCCTTGGGCGTATCCACCTGCTGCAGCACGCCGCCCTTCAGCACCGCGACCCGATCGCCCATGGTCAGCGCTTCAGTCTGGTCGTGCGTCACATAGATCGTCGTCACGCCCAGCTGTCTCTGCAGGCTGGCGATCTCTGCCCGCATCTGAACACGCAGCTTCGCATCGAGGTTCGAGAGCGGTTCGTCCATGAGGAATGCCGCGGGCTCGCGGACCATGGCGCGGCCCATCGCAACACGCTGGCGCTGGCCGCCCGAAAGCTGCGCGGGCTTGTTGCCCAGCAAGGGCTCCAGCTGCAGGATCTTGGCGATTTCGTGGACACGTTTGGTGCGTTCGGCCTTGTTCTTTCCGGCCAGCTTCATCGAAAAGGCAATGTTATCGAACACGGTCATGTGCGGATAAAGCGCATAGCTCTGAAAGACCATGGCAATATCCCGGTCCTTGGGCGCGAGATCCACGACGTCCTGGCCGCCGATGCTCAATGTTCCGCTGCTGATTTCCTCGAGCCCGGCAATCATGCGCAGAGCGGTCGATTTTCCGCATCCGGACGGCCCGACCAGAATCAGAAACTCGCCATCATGGATCGTCAGGCTCAGATCCTTGATCGCATGGTAGCTGTTTCCGTAGGTCTTGCAGATTTTGTCGAGTACAACCACAGCCACGTCTCGTCCTCCCGTACCAGTCCGGATCATATCTTCAGACGGCGCTCCCCGCCGTGTCCGATCCTTTTGACAAGAAAGCTCAGGCCTGAGCTTCAAAGTCAACCAAAGAATCGATGATATTTCGCCGCAGATTACCAGCCGCTCTTAATATCTATTTGAAACGTATCATTATTTTACCAGAAATTAAAAATAAACTGCGGAATTATATTTTTTATCGCGCGTAACTTTTATGATCGAACTTGCCGCTGTTGAGAGATCGCTCAAAGTGATTCAATGACACGCCAGCCGTGAGGCTCTGCTGGGTCAGTCGATCGGTGCCGGCACCCATCGCCGCCCGCGCTCATTTTTGGCATCCCGGCATCGGCATCGGCACAGGCGCATTCTCCGCCGCCATCCATGCCAGGCACATAAGGTGATCCGGCAGGCCTCTGCGCCCTCCCCGTGCGGTCACGGAAATGGCGGCCGCCGCCGCGGCATAGGCAGTGCAATCAAGCGGGCTCTTACCCTCTGCGAGAGCAAGGGCGTAGGCACCGTGAAAACAATCCCCGGCGCCGGTCGTGTCGACCGCCTGAACTTGATAGGCCGGCACATGCCAGCGGGTGGCATCGCCTCTCTGACGGAGGTAGGTCCCTCGTTCGCCATCAGTCAGGACAACCGCGGACCGATCCCCCGACCAGAGCTTGTCCAGGATCATCGTTGGATCACCCTCGCCGGTGTACTCCCGCCCGAAGGCAAGCGGCAGCACCAGGTGATCGGCAAGAGCCAGGATCCGGTCGGTCGCGGCACCGACCGTCCATTCGATATCGGCAATCACGGCCAGGCCCAAGGCGCGTGCGCGCGCCACGACGTTTTCCGAGTGCGTGGCGTAGCCATCGATCAGCAGCACCGGGGCCTGCATCAGAACATCGTCCGGCAGCGCATCCGACGTGCCGTGCAGCACATCATCGTCATAAGCGATGAACCGGTCGCCGTCGGGACCGACGGTGATCACGGAGCGGATCGGCGCGGCATCCGCGTGGCGGGGAGCCAGCGATATATCGACACCGTCCCGCTCGAGCTCGCTTCCCGCCACGTCGGCCGTTGTGTCATTGCCGAGCCAGCCGATGAAGCCGGCCCGCCCGCCGAGCCGGGCGACGGCAACAAGGGCCGTCGCCACGTTGCCGCCATGGTCCGTGGCGCGCTTCTTCACCTTCCCTTTGCCGGCCGTCAGGCCCCGATCGACATAGATGATGTCATCGATTGCCAGGGCGCCGAAGCCCAGAACCTGGAAAGGGCGCGACACGTCTCAAGCACCGGCCGCCGCCAGCGCATCCTCCGGCGTCATCCCCTTATGAATGACGAACTTGAAGGCGCGCGCGGCCATGGTCGTGTCGCCGTGACCCCAGAGGTTGCGACCGACGACCGCGCCTTTGGCCCCAGCGCGCAGTGCTTCCGACGTCTGGACGAGCGCGCCGAGCAGCGTATCGGTCTTCGGGCCGCCGGCGATCACGACCGGAATCGGGCAAGTCGCAACGGTCTCGCGGAAGGACTCGAAATCGCCGGTGTAGCCGACCTTGATCACGTCGACGCCGGCCTCGAAGCCGATGCGCACGGCGTAAGCGATTTCATCCGGGGTGAACACGATCTTGCCGCCGTCGGAGAAATCGCGGGGATAGACGTGGGCAACGACCGGCATCTCGAAGCGGGCGGCGGCGTTGACCGTATCGGTGAGCCAGCGGATATACTCTCCTTCGGTGGCGCCGCGCACGGGAATGGCGACAGCCAGAGCGTCCGCACCATAACGAACCGCGTCCTCCGGGGTCGCAATGAGCTGGCGAATACGGTCGTCGGCGGTGAAGCAACCGCCCTGAATGACGAGCGCTGCCTTTCCGGCGTATTCCGACCAGAGGTGGCGCGCCGCGCCAGGCTGGATGCTGATGTAGTCGGGGCCTCCCGCCATGACGCGTCTGAGCGCACCCGGCAGGTCGGCAAGCCCGCCCTCACGCACATTGCCATAACCGACAAAATGATCGACGGCGCCTCCGAACAAGTGACCCGATGGGTTCGAGAACAGGCGTGCGAGGCGGATTTTGGTTCCGAGACCCATGGCGAGACTTCCTTTGTGATTGCCGACTTTGTGATTGCAGGCTTGCGATTGCCGGCGCCGATGCTGGAAAAACCCTAACTCGAAAACAAACAAACATTCAATATTTCGATTTCTTTCGTTTTTACAAGAATGATGAATTTTTGACGTGCATTTTCGTCGTTGAACGGCTATTTCTACAGCAGAAGCCGTAGGATGAGACAGCGAGCTTTCGTTTTTCAAAAGTCGCAGCGTCGCAATTTCAAAAGTCGCAGTGTCGCAAATAACAGCAGTCGGGATCACATATGCTTGCAGAGCAGAGGCGGCAGCAGATCATGCTGGAACTTCAACGGGTCGGCCAGGCACGCACCCGCCAGCTCGCGGAATTCTTCGAGGTCTCGGAAGTGACGATCCGCTCCGATCTCGAAATCATGGACGCCAAGAAGCAGCTGATCAAAACGCATGGCGGGGCAATCGCCCTGCCGTCCGACTCTCCGGCAGCAGCCTTCGAGGAACGCATGCAACGCAATTTCGATGCGAAGCGCCGCATCGCCCAGATGGCTGCGAGACAGATCATCGATAACCAGTCGATCGTCTTCGACAGCGGCTCGACGCTGCTGCAGGTCGCCATGCAGATGCCACCAGTCAACAACGTCGTGGTTGCGACAACGGCAATGAACATCGCCCAGCATCTGATGTACCGGCCAGGGCTCGACGTGCACATGATCGGCGGCCGCGTGTTTCCCAGCACCGTGAGCACGATCGTACAGGACTCCGACAAGGCGGTCGGCGGCCTCGTCGCCCACCAGGCTTTTGTCGGCGCCCACGCGATCGATCAGGCCTTCGATGTCGTCGATGTCTCCGAGGACGTGGCACGGACCAAGCGCAACCTGGTTCGCATGGCGCGGCGTGTCGTCCTCGTGGCGGATTCGAGCAAATTTGACGTCGGCGCCTCCTCCAAAGCCTTCTCGCTGTCGCGCGTCGACTTGATCATCACGGACAGCAACATGCCGCACAGCATTCGCCACAGGCTCGATAAGCTGGGCGTGGAGGTTCGCTACGCGTGACCTGCAGTCCACCTCTCCAATTTACAAGAGAGACAGGAGAGGCTTTGGCATCGACGGATAGCTTTGGCCGACGCCACGGAATACGAGATGGGCTAAAACCCCAGACGTCGAAGCGTCTCGCGGTTCGCTCGAACGGCGGCGGCAGGATCGGTTCCGGCATGGTCCGATTCTTCTTCCACCACGATCCAGCCGATAAAGTTCGGCGCATCCCGAACGGTCGAAACCACGGCAGGCACGTCGCAGACGCCTTCGCCCAGCATCGCCCAGATCCCGCCGGCGTCGACATCCTTCAGATGCACGTAACGGATCCGGTCCCGGTGGGCCGCCAGCGTATCGCCGATCTGCTGGCCGCCACGCAGGATATGACCGGTATCCGGCACCCAACCCACCTGTGGATCCAAGAGAGCAAACAGCTGATCATAGTCGTTCCGCGTGAACAGCAGCGTGTTGTGGTGCGAGGAAGGATGGACAGCTACAGCGACGCCAGCCGACCGTCCGATCTCGGTTGCACGATTGTAGCACTCGGCCGCAATGGCGAATTTCTCATCGCGCGGACCATCCGAGACGACCGTCGCCGATCCCATCGATATCATCGCGCCGGGAAAGTTCGCTGCGAAATCGACCCATCGCCGCGCCGTGTCGAGATCGGAGGCAATCTTTTCCGCCACCGTGAAGCCGCTGGCGGAGCCGAAGGCAAAGGAAACCAGCGCCAAACCGGCATCCGCCAGGGTGCGGGCAAAGTCGGCAGGCTTGAGCGCGTAGTGACCGATCATCGTGTCGGTGATTTCGATACCGGCATATCCGCCGTCGGCAATGGCGCGCACCAGATCGTCCGGGCCGCCGCTCCAACCTGTCCCCAGCATCTCCCAGGTGAATGTTTGGCAGCCGATCTGCAGCTCAGCATTTTTCATATCGCGGTCCTGACCTATTCGTTGATGACAGCCGATACCGAAGCCGGCTGCTTCCCCGCGCGGGCAATCCTCAGGGGCTCCGCCGACCTTGCAAAACTCCTTCCGCCTGGGAGGCGGCCGAAGGCCGGAAAGGCGGGCTCTTCAGCGGGGATTGCGACGCCAGCGTCTTGCCATTACGTACGGTCAAATGTTAGCGTACGTCAATATATTTTATCCCTTGCGATTAAAATGTAACGTACCCCTCAACCCTTCGCACCCGCAACGGCAAAATCAGGTTCTTCGATGGCACAGACCAATGGTATGAAACTCAGGATCGGCATTGTCGGATGCGGCAACATTTCGCTCGCCTATATGCGCAACGCGCCGCTGTTTCGCGGCGTCGAAATCATCGCCTGTGCAGACCTCAACGCAGACGCCGCCAAACGCCGCGCGGCCGAGTTCGATCTGCGCGCGGCTGACGTCGACAGCCTCATCGACGACCGGAACATCGACCTCATCCTCAACCTGACGATCCCGGCCGCGCATTTTGACGTTTCGATGCGGGCGCTGTCTGCAGGCAAGCATGTCTTCACGGAGAAGCCGCTCGGTGTCACGGCCGCCGAAGGACGCCGCTTGGTGGATGCCGCCGCCGTAAAGGGCCTCATGCTCGGCTCGGCGCCAGATACGTTTCTGGGGGCGGCCGGACGCCATGCCCGGCGGCAGATGGAAGCCGGCGCCATCGGCAAGCCGGTGACCGGGACGGCCTTCATGATGGGGCGCGGCATGGAGCACTGGCATCCGGATCCCGGCTTTTATTACCAGGCCGGCGCCGGCCCGGTCATGGATATGGGGCCTTATTATCTGACGATGATGGTCAATCTGATGGGGCCTATCCGCCGTGTGCAGGCCGTCGCCACAAGCGGGCAGGACGAGCGGCTCATCACGGCGGAGGGACCGAAGCAGGGCACCACGTTCAAGGTCGGCACGCCGACCAGCGTGCTGTCGTTGCTGGAATTCGATTGCGGTGCCACGGTCACCTTCGGCACCTCCTGGGACGTCTTTCGCCACTCCAATCACCCCATCGAACTCCACGGGACCGAAGGCTCGCTGCGCCTGCCCGACCCCGACAATTTCGGCGGCTCCGTTGCGCTCTCCAGCCGCGGCGCGCCCTGGCAGGAAACGGATACGTCAGGCAAACTCTTTGGCGCCGTCAACTGGCCGATCGCAGCGCCTGATCGTGCCAACTACCGCATGCTTGGTCTTGCCGATCTCGCACGCGCAATCATTGAGGGCCGTGCGCCGCGTGCTTCGGGCGATCTCGCTCTCCATGTGCTCGAAGTCATGGAAGCGATCCTGCGTGCCGGTGAAACCGGTGTCGCGCAGACCATTCCGGGTATTGTCGCGCAGCCAAAAGAATTGCGGGAAGACGAAGCGAGGAGTTTGCTGGCATGACACAACTGGATGAATCCGCCAAACGTGCGCTTGCATGGCCCGGCGATCCCCAAACGCCGGTCGAAAGCTGCACGCCGGCGCTGGCGCGGCAGCAATATCTGGATAGTTTCGCAGACATTCAACGGCCGCTCGAAGACGTAGCCGAGATCCTGGAAAGGCATGCGGGCGCAATCCGGTTGAAGATATGGCGCGGCCGCGCTGCGCCGCGCCAGGGCGCACCGGCCTTGCTCTATCTCCATGGCGGCGGCTTTGTCATCGGCGCGCCGGAAACCCATGAGGATATCTGCCGGACGCTTGCCAATATGGCAGGCGCCGTCGTGGTTTCGCCCGACTATCGCCTGGCCCCGGAACACCCCTTTCCCGCTGCCATTGACGACTGCGCCGCCACACTCGTCTGGATGACGGAGCAGGCGGATGCGCTGGGCATCGATCCCTTGCGAATTCTCGTCGCCGGCGATAGCGCCGGTGGCAATCTGGCCGCCGTCGTCGCCCTGTTGGCGCGGGACGGACAGGTGCCGGCTGTCATCGGACAGGTGCTGATCTATCCGGTGACCGATCAGTTGCAGACAAGCGACAGCTACTTGCGTTACCAAGAGGATTTCGGCCTGACGGCCGCGGCGATGAAATGGTTCCGAGACCACTATCTGCCGGAACCTACGAGCCGGTCGGACTGGCGAGCCTCGCCGCTGAACGTAGCGTCGCTGGCGGGCGTGGCGCCGGCGCTCGTGATCCTTGCCGGATACGACGTGCTGTTCGACGAAGGGGCCGCTTATGCCGAGCGGCTCAGCACCGAGGCGAAGGCAACGACCCGGACCTGGCCCGGACAGATCCATGGCTTCGTATCGAAGCGACGGGCTATTCCGGAAGCACAAGAGGCCCTCGAAGCCATCGCAATGGCATGGCGCGCCATGGACCCTGCGCTTACCCGTTGAGGCAGGAACCCGTGCCGGCCTCAAGCCGATTCGCGCATAACCAGCGTTGCCTCGAGGATCACCTTGTTCGTCGTAGGGGTCGTTCCATCATCCTCGCTCTCGATATGTGCCAGCAAAAGCTCCACGGATTTCGCGGCGATCTCCGGCGCGTTCTGAGCCATGGTCGTCAGCGACGGGCAGGTGTATCGGCTAAGCGGGTGGTCGTCGTGCCCGGCAATGCGTACGTCGCACGCGTCGCTACGACCGATTTTCAGTCCCGAAGCGAATGCGGCAGCCATTGCTCCGAAAGCGAAGCGGTCATTGGCGCATAGCAGCGTTTTGCCGGGAAGACCGTCTTTGGCAAGAATTCTCTGCATCTGCTCGTATCCGAGACGCTCGAATTCCCAGGAAGGTGGTGCGTCGCAATCGATGACCAGCGGAGTATGCCCCTCCCTCGCCATGGTCGCGCGGTAGCTCTCCTGCCGCTCGCCAGCATTTTCGGTCAAATGTGGAATCTCCAGGAATATCGGTGGCTCACCGGACCGGCAGAGATATTGCACAATGGCTGCCATGCTTTGCGCGTTATCGTTTCCGACATAGGGAAGGTCAGCGCCGGCAGGGTTGTCGAAGCAGACGACGGGGATTGCGCCGCTTAGTCTTTCCAGCGCGGAACGGCGTGAACCGGCTCCGAGCGGCGCCACGATCGCGCCTGCAACCTTCAGCGACAGCAAGGTCCGCACGGCCTCCGCCTCCAGCTCCGGCCGCGTGTGCGAAGAGATCTGCACGGGCCAGAATCCCTTTTCGCGCAACTCCAGCTCGATCAGCGACACGACCTGCACATAAAAGGGATCCGACATGGTCGGGACCAGAATCCCGATATTCCTGGTCCGCTTGCGATTGAGATGCCGGGCGAAAAGGTTCGGCTCGAAATGCGACTTCTTGAGAGCCGCCTCGATGCGCTTGCGGGTCACCTCCTTGATCTGCGAGGGATCATCGAAATATTTCGACAAGGTCGGACGCGATACGCCGGCGGCGGTCGCGAAGTCGTCCATCGATTTATAATTCTTCTTGGCCATTCAATTCCTTACCGGCGGGACGACGACAACTGATCGGGTATGACTTCACGCAACGGCCGATCCTCTGACGCGCCAAATCACGCATTCGGCAATTTGTACAGGTGATCTTCGTATCCTCAATCGTCGAAACCGACCACGTAAGCCGGCGTGATCCGTCACTTTTGGTGCGGGCCCTGCCCTCCCTTTCGAAAATCGAAATATTCCCTTCACTGCGACTTGCGCCGTTTGCGCCGCGTGGGTGCAAAAGGTGCTTGTTTCAGCGCCCCAAATTCGAAAATTTGCAGTGAAGACGCCGGGTTCCACGCTTTTCATTTTGTTGGGTAAACTTTCATTTGTTTACGAAAGTAAAGAAAAAATGCGTCACAAGCAACACAAATGCTGCAGAAAAATACCGATAATGTCAATCAATTTTATTATTTTTTATCAATGATTTAACTCGACGCACGCCGTGAATGCCGGCCTCCCAACTTTTTCCGATCGCAGTTCTTCATTGACAGATAGGGCCTTCAGGGAACCTACTTTGCCTACGATCTTGAGGAGGATCGATTAACTGACAATCTTTGGGAGGCACAGATGAATATCAGAAAATTCGGCGTGACGATGCGGGCTGCCGTAGCGGTATGGGCGCTCTGCGCCACATCCGCGTTTGCCGACACCACCATCGAGTTCATTCAATGGTGGGAACCCGAAATGCCGTCCGGCGCCTTGCGCGGCATTATGAACGATTTCGAAGCCAAAAATCCCGGCATCAAGGTGACGCTTGTCAGCGGTCCCTATGCCACGACGCGTGACCAGATCGTCGTCGGCGCCGCCTCGGGAACGCTCAGCGACGTGGTCGGCCTCGATGGTGCCTGGGTAAACGGGCTCGCCAAGCAGGGCGCGATCGCCTCCATGGACGAACTGATGGAGAAGGCGAAATACGACAAGAGCCAGATCACCGATATCGTCAAGGTCGATGGCAAGAGCGTGATGTTCCCACTGGCATCCTTCGTCTACCCGGTCTTCGTGAACCTGGATATCTCCAAGGCCGCCGGCGTCGACAAGTTGCCGACCACGCGCACGGAATTCGCTGAAGCCGCGAAGAAGATGACCGACGCCTCGAAGAACCAGTACGGCTGGGTTCTGCCGCTATCGCTGCAGTCTCCGAGCGGAATCCAGAACGACGTCATGTCCTGGGTCTGGGCCTCCGGCGCCTCGATGCTGAAGGACGGCAAGCCTGACCTCGAAAATGACGCCGTCGTCGGCACGCTCGATTATCTTGCCTCGCTCAACAAGGAAGGCGTGATTTCTCCCGGCATCTTCGCCAAGAAGGAACAGGACAAGGTCGAAGAATTCGTCAACGGCCGCGTCGGCATGATGGTGGATTCCCTCGCCCATGTGAACCTCATCCGCGAGCGCAATCCGAAGCTCAACTTCGGCATCTCCGCCTTGCCGGCCACTGACGGTTACACCGGCAAGCGCGGCATGCCCTATGCCTCCTGGGGCATCGGCATCAGCGAAGGCAGCCAGCACAAGGACGAAGCCTGGAAGCTGGTCGAATACCTGATGAGCCCTGACGTTAACGGCCGTCTCGTCTCGATTGCCAATGCCTTCCCCGGCAACGTCCATGCCAAGCCGGACTTCGTGGCCTCGGACCCGATTTTCGCGGAAGCTTTCAAAATCTTCCAGAGCGGCTATCCTGCCAACGAATTCGTCGGTCTTCCGGTTGCCGAAGAGCTGATGCGCGACATGAACGTCGAAGTCCAGAAGATGTTCGACGGCGGGCAGTCAGCCAAGGACGCAGCTGCCAATACCCAGAAGGCGTGGCTCGCGAAGTTCTAAGCACGTCGCTTTCACGATCACCGGCAGCGCAACCTGGCGCTGCCGGTGCATATCGTCAAATCTCGGCAGAATGGAAAGTCACAGCTCATGAATCATTCGGCTACGGCTCTGATCGCTGCGCACCCCAAAGCGCGAAGAAAGGGATGGCTTCGCTACAGCACCTTGAGGAAGCTGGTGCCGTATTTCTACGTGTCGCCGGCGACCCTGCTGCTTGTGCTGCTGATGCTGTTCCCGATGGTGATGGTCTTCAAATATTCTCTGATGGACGGCGCCATCATGAAAAAGGACGCTGCCTTCGCAGGCGTCCAGAACTATGTAACCATCTTCGAAAATCCGGTCTTCTGGCAGTCGGTCGCGCAGACGCTTTATTTCACGATCATGAGCGTCGTCTTCCACTTCATCATCGGCCTGGCCTTTGCGCTGCTGTTGAACACCAACCGCGTCGATCCGCTTATTCGCAGCATCCTGCGTGTGCTCTTCATCCTGCCCTGGCTGTTCACCGCCGTCATCATCGCCATCATCTGGCGCCTGCTGCTCGACCCGAACGGCGTCGTCAACAGCGTGCTGATGGCGCTCCATATCATCAACTTCAAGGTCGAGTGGTTTTCGTCGACGCGCACCGCCATACACGCTTTGACCTTCGCAAACATCTGGGCGGGTTATCCGCTTTACATGGTCAGCCTGCTCGCCGGCCTCCAGGGCATTTCAAAGGAGCTTTACGAGGCAGCCGGTATCGACGGCGCCAACGGACTCCAAAAGTTCTGGTACATCACCATTCCGCAGCTGATGCCGATCATCATCAGCATCGCGCTTCTCGACTTCATCTGGACGATGCAGGTTTTTCCACTGGTATGGATGACGACGGGCGGCGGCCCGATCTATTCGACGGAAGTGCTCTCCACCTTCACCTACAAGCTCGCATTCTCGCAGTATGAATTCTCGCTGGCTTCGGCGAGCGCGATGATCATTCTCATCATCTCGATGAGCGTCACCTATTTCTACATCAAACACCAGCAGCGCAGGTGACCGCCATGGCAAAGCGTTCCTTCAAGAGCTCGGTATTGCCGACCATCCTGACCTATCTCGGTCTGGCGATCGGCCTGGTTTTTTCGGCTTTTCCGATCGTGTGGATGTTCTTCAGTTCGCTGAAATCGAATACCGAAATCTTCGCCCTTCCGCCGCGGCTGTTGCCGGATGATTTTACGGTGGCCGCCTATCTGACGATTTTCAACGATCCGGTGAAAGTGCGGTTCTTCATCAACAGCTACTTCGTCGCCGGCGTCGTCACCGGACTGACCCTCCTCGTCGCCATCGTGACCGCCTACGGCTTCAGCCGCTATCAGTTCCGGTTCAAGAACACCTTGAACATCTTCATCATCAGCACCCAGACTGTTCCGCCGATCACCCTTCTCATCCCCTATTTCGGAATGGTGGTCGCCTTCAGGATCTTCGATACCTATCTGGCACTGATCCTGACCTACATGGTCTTCACACTGCCTTACGCCGTCCTGCTGATGACAGGCTATCTCAACACCCTGCCGAAAGAGCTGGACGAGGCCGTCCTGGTCGACGGCGGTTCGAGCTGGACGGCGCTCTGGCGCGTCATCGTTCCGGTCTCCATCCCCGGGATCGTCGCCACCGCGGTCTACACCTTTCTGCTCGCCTGGAACGAGTTCCTCTTCGCGCTGACGCTGACAAAATCGATGGACCTCAGGACGGTTCCGATCGGCATCCAGCTTCTGATGGGCCAGCACGCCTTCGAATGGAACGAGATGATGGCGATGAGCGTGCTCGGTTCCCTTCCCCTACTGGTCCTTTATCTGGTTGCTCAACGCTACTTCCTGGCAGGCATGACCGCCGGCTCGGTCAAAAGCTGACGAGACGTCTCAGAACCTGCGCCAGCCGCGTCCAAGATCGTTTGGGCAATATCGGCAAAGCCAAGCCCGGCGGGCTGCGAGGAGACCCATTTCGGCGCGTATTGCAATTGTGAAAGAACCGGGATGATGTTGTTGACCCCGAAAGAGTTGCGGATAAAGCCAAACATCGGTGCATCGTTTCGAGAGTCACCGACGAAGGCGGTCACGGCGGCTGTTTGATCGGGATCGATACCGAACATCTCGGTTAAAACGCGCTCGCTCATCGAGCGCTTATTGTAATCGCCGATCCACGTGTTGATGTGGATGGAGCTGATCGCGACCGTTCCGCCCATGGCTCTAATGCTGGATGCCAGATCTTCGACCTCATACGGTTCCTGACCGTGAATGTCGATTGCGACATCCGCCAGCCGGAAGACCTGGTCGTGGGCAATTCTGAACGTCCGGCTCTTTTGCGAGATCAGCTCTTTGATCGTCTGCAGGTGCTGGCGCTGGCGCTCACCCTGTAGGGCGCCATCCTCCCAATAGTCGAAGACCACTTCGCCGTCCTGACGGGTGACGCAATATGCGCCGCTTTCGCCGATGACGGCGGCCACAGGCCAGGCGCGGACGATATGTTCGCACCATCCGGCTGAGCCGCCCGTGACCGGCACGACGGCAATTCCCGCCCGGCTGAGATCCCAGAGAGCGCCGTAGGTCTGCGGCAGAAGTTTACCCTCTGTCGTCAGGGTATCGTCGATGTCGGTGAACAGGTAGCGCACATCCTGTAACTCACGAGCCGATGGCGCAAGGTCTACATAGCTCATGTCATATCCTCGCTGCATGTGACCACGTCCAAGCCGCTCTCGGCGAGGGCATTGGTGGCGGCAGCTTCGCCAGGCAGCCGATCGGTGTAGAAGCGGGTGAGTTTGCTGAATGGCGCAACACGCACGGAAGCGTTGCGCGTCCACTTGCTGACGTCTGCGGCCAGAATCTGCGTTTGTGAATTCTCAAGGAGGGCATTGGTGATTTGGGCTTCGCTATAACTGAAATCCATCAGACCGTTGAGCGGGCTTAAAGCGCCCGCGCCGACGACTGCGTAAGTCGCATAGAATTTTTCGACGAACTTGATCACATCCGTGCCCACCACGTCGCGGTCATCGTGGCGCAAAAGTCCGCCCGTCAAATGGACCTCGACGCTCGGCGCGTCGCAAAGGCTCAAGGCGACGTGGATGTTATTGGTGATCACCGTCAGACCCTGGTGATCACGCAGCGCCTCGGCGACGAACCGAACCGTGCTGCCGATCCCGAGGAACACTGTCGCGTCTGCCCCTATGTCGGCGGCGACGCGCTTGGCGATCAGCCGCTTGGCCCGTCGGTTGAGCTGGGCGCGAGCATTGAGCGAGATGTTGCTGCCCGCGACCGGCAAGTCGACGCCGCCGTGGAAGCGGCGTGCGTGCCCGAGATCGCATAATGCATTGATATCACGACGGATCGTCTGCGTCGTCAGATCATACCGACGTGCCAGTTCCTCGATGTACTGAACACCTTCCGTTTCGATCAGCGCAAGGATCTCACGTTGTCGGCTCGATATGATCCGCTGCCCCATCGCCGCTCCTTACGTGAGGTAGACACTGGGGTCGTCTGTTATCACACCGGTCAAACCCACATCCCAGAATGACGCGAGCCGCTTGGGATCGTTGCAGGTCCACGCCCGCACCGAGATGCCGCGACGCACGGCCTCCTCGAGAAACCCGATACTCAGAGCCTTGTAGTCGAGATGGATGGTCTTTGCGGGAATCGACCGAAGGATATCCAGCCAATCCGCAGGCAGCTTGCTCCACAGCATGGCGAGGTCGTAGCTTGGATCAATCTCGTGCATTCCCCCCAGCGCAGCGGCATCAAAGCTTGAGATCATGATCTTGGTGTGCGCCGCCCGCGCCTTCAGATGTTGATCGACGACTTTGACCAGCTGGTCGAGTGACTTGTGATGGGCATGCTGCTTGATCTCGACATTGGCGTTGAGGCCGAATTCGCCCAGCGCGGAAACAACGCGGGCCAGCGTCGGCAGTGGTTCGCCTTTGAATTTCGGGCTGAACCATGAGCCAGCGTCGATGGCGCCGAGATCTGACGCGGTGAGGTCGGCAAGATTTCCCTTCGACGAGGAACAGCGATCGATGGAAACGTCGTGGATGACGACCGGGGTCCCGTCGGCAAGAAGTGCAACGTCGAGTTCGACCCATTCCGCGCCTTGTTCAGCGGCCGCCCGGAAAGCGGCAATGGTATTCTCGGGCGCAATGGCAGAGGCGCCTCGATGCGCCTGAACCTCACTGCGTCTCGGGCCGGATCTCGGCTCTACGGTCGTCATCGTCTCATCTCTTTCGTCGTCTTCTGGGGTGGGATGGAGAAATAATAAACCGGAGTCAATCTGTGCGTTTTCCGGTATCGCTGTTGAAAGGATGCATTGCGCCGACACGTGCGAAGACGTCGATATTCGCATTCTCGGCAAAATCCGGACGACCCGGTACGGTCAGGACGACCGTCTGCTGGCCCCCTCCCAATCGCACATGCAGATGGCTTTCTCCGCCGATTGGCTCGAGCAACTCGACCGTTGCATCGAGACGAACGGAAGGCTCAACCGGCTTGGCAACAAGCAACGCGTCCGGGCGAAGGCCGACCATATCGGTCCCGGCGGGCAATGCCAGGGCACTTGCGCTGTCGGCTGCCCTGAGGACGTCGATCGGCACAAGATTCATAGGCGGTGAGCCGATGAAGCTGGCGACGAACAAACTCGCCGGGCGATCGTAGACCGCCACGGGCGTGCCGACCTGTTCGACAAGTCCTCCGTTCATGACGACCAGCCGGTCGGCCAGCGTCATCGCTTCAAGCTGGTCATGGGTGACGTAGATGCTGGTGGTCTTCAGGCGCCGTTGCAGCCGGCGTATTTCAACGCGCATCTGCACCCGCAATTTGGCATCGAGATTGGACAGAGGCTCATCGAACAGGAAGGCGGCCGGCTCGCGAACGATCGCCCGCCCCATCGCAACGCGCTGGCGCTGCCCGCCGGAGAGTTCGCGAGGTTTACGATCCAACATCGGCCCGATTTCGAGGATCTCGGCCGCCTCCGCCACGCGGCGGTTGATTTCCGCCCGTTCGGTGCCGCGATTTTTCAAACCATATTCTAGATTTCCGCGTACGGTCATATGCGGATAAAGCGCATAATTCTGAAAGACCATGGCGATATCGCGGTCGGCAGGCTCTGCCTTGTTGACATTGCGGCCGGCAATCTCGACATGGCCTTCGCTGATGGATTCCAGCCCGGCAATCATGCGAAGCAGGGTTGATTTGCCACAGCCGGAGGGGCCGACGAGGACGATGAGTTCGCCGTCTGCGACAGACAGGTTGATGCCCTTGACCGCCGGAACGGCGCCATAATTCTTCTTGACGTCGATGATATTGATCGTTGCCATTTCATTTCTCCGTTTCGACCAGGCCTTTGACAAAAAGGCGTTGCATGGCGACGATGACGAGGACGGGTGGCAGGGCGGCCAGAATGACGGCTGCCATCACAAGGTTCCAGCGCGGCTCGGCATCGGCAACCGCTGCCATGCGCTGGATTCCCATCACGACGGTATAAAAGCTCTGGTCGGTCGTTATGATGAGCGGCCACAGATACTGGTTCCAGCCGAGCACGAACAAGATGATGAAGAGCGCCGCGATGTTGGTGATCGACAGCGGCAGCAGGATATCCCGGAAGAACTTCATCGGCCCTGCGCCATCGACACGGGCAGCCTCCATGAGTTCGTCGGGAACAGTCAGAAAGAACTGACGAAACAGGAAGGTTGCCGTTGCCGATGCGATCAGCGGAATGATGAGGCCGCCGTAATTGTTCAGCATTCCGAGATCGGCGACGACTTTGTAGGTCGGCACGATGCGCACCTCGACCGGCAGCATCAGCGTGATGAAGATCATCCAAAATGCCAAGGTCCGGAACGGAAACCGGAAATAGACGATAGCAAAGGCCGAAAGGATCGAAATAGCGATCTTCCCGACGGCGACGCCAACCGCCATGATCAGCGAGTTGATCATCATGGGCCCGATCGGCGGCGCCCCCGAGCTTGTCATTCCAGATGATAGCATCGTCGAATAGTTCTCGATGATGTGGCTTCCCGGCGTCAGCGGCACGACACCTGACAAGAAGTCGTTTGGACCGTGGCTCGATGCGATGAAAGCCACGTAGACGGGAAATACAACAATCGTGACGCCGATGATGAGGACAAGATGCGCCAGGAAATTTAGGAAGGGGCGATTTTCAACCATCCTCGGGATTCCTCAATATTGCACGCGGCGTTCGATGAAGCGGAATTGGACGGCGGTCAGAGCGATGACGATCACCATGAGAATGACCGACTGCGCCGCCGACGAGCCCAAATTCAGTCCGATGAAGCCGTCGAAATAGACCTTGTAGACAAGGATCTCGGTTGCACGCGCCGGTCCGCCCTGGGTGGTCGCATGAATGATCCCGAAGGTATCGAACATCGCGTAGACGATATTGATGACGATCAGATAGAAGGTTGTCGGTGAGATCAGCGGGAACACGATCGTCCAGAAACGCTTCACAGGACCGGCTCCGTCGATGGCCCCGGCTTCCTGAAGCGAACGCGGGACCGACTGCAGCGCAGCCAAGAAGAATAAGAAATTATAGGAAATCTGCTTCCAAGTCGCCGCGATGACGATCAGGATCATGGCGTCGTCAGGATTGATCAGATGGTTCCAGTTGATCCCCATCGCCCGCAACATATAGGCGACGATGCCGATCGAGGGATTGAACATGAACCACCAAAGAATGCCGGCGATCGCGGGAGCGACGGCATAGGGCCAGATCAGCAAGGTCGAATAAATGCGAGAGGTGCGCAACACGCGCATCGCCGCTGCAGCCAGGAGCAGCGCGATCGCCGTCGATAGGACCGTCACGAGAATGGCGAAGATGAGCGTGTGGCCGAAGGCGTTGATGTAGATCGGATCGGCAAAGAGCCGGCGGTAGTTTTCGAACCAGACGAAACTCGTTTTGAAGCCGAAGGCATCCTGGCGCAGGAAAGATTGCCAGAATGCCGTCGCCGCGGGCCAGAGGAAGAATACCACGGTCACGAAAATTTGGGGTGCGATGAGCAGGTAAGGCAAAAGCTTGTTGGGAAATACGGTCCGTTTGGTTTGCATGGGCCCTCACACTGACGGATGGGAAACGGGGGCCGGTCTCTCACCAGCCCCCGTCGCGGAGCCCATTAGTTGGCGGACTGGAAATCGCGAAGCTGTTCGTTGCCTCGTGCGACCACGGAATCAACCGCTTCCTTCGCCGTCTTCTTCCCGCCCAGCAATGCTGCAAACTCATCGTCGATGATGCCACGCACCTGGACGTAGTTGCCGAACCGGATACCCTTGGAATTATCGGTGGGTGTCACCCGCGTCAGCTGCTTGATGCCGATATCTGCTCCAGGATTCTTCTCGTAATAACCCTGATCCTGACCCAGCTTATAGGCAGCCTCGGTTATCGGCAGGTAGCCGGAGAACTGATGCCAATCGGCTTGCACTTCCGGCTTCTGCAGGTAGGTGAAGAACTTCGCGACACCCTTGTACTCCTCTTCTGGGCGACCTTTCAGCGTCCAGAGCGTGGCGCCGCCGATAATCGAATTGAGCGGCTGCGTAATGACGTCGTCATAGTAGGGAAGCGGCGCAAACCCGACCTTGAAAGCCTTCGCGTTATTGATAACGCCTGCCCGGCCGGCCGACGAGTTCATGTACATCGCGCATTCCTGCGAATAGAACATCGGAGGAGCATTATCGCCGCCGCCAGGCCCGCCGAATTTGAAGAGCCCCTCGTCCTGCCACTTCTTCAAGTTGCCCCAATGGCGGATCGTGAGATCGTTGTTGAAGGTGAACTCCGCATCCAAGCCGCCAAAGCCGTTGGCCTTGGTGGAGTAGGGCTTGTCGTGCAGAGCATTGAGGTTTTCAGTCTGAATCCAGGAGATCCAGGCGCTGGTGAAGCCGCATTTGGCTGCGCCGGACTTCATGATCGTCCGCGAAAAGGCTTCAACTTCCGCCCATGTTTTCGGCGGTGTTTCCGGATCGAGCCCCGCCTTTTTGAAGACATCCTTGTTGTAATACATGATCGGCGTCGAGGAATTGAACGGCAAGGACAGAACGTTGCCGCTGGTGTCTGAGTAATAGCCGACGACCGGAGCAATGAATTTGCTCTGGTCCCAGGCCTCGCCTTCGTCCTTCATTAACTGGTAAACAGGATAGATCGCGCCCTGTGCTGCCATCATCGTGCCGGTACCGACTTCATAGACCTGTACGATTGCAGGCTGCTGGTTGGCGCGGAACGCAGCAATGGCGCCCGTCAGCGTCTCGTCATAGGTGCCTTTGAATACCGGGACGATCTCATAGTCAGATTGAGATGCGTTAAACCCCTTGGCGATCTGTTCAAGCTTCGCGCCATTCTCGCCGCCCATTGCGTGCCACCACTGGATCTTCGTGGCCGCCATTGCCGGAACGGATAAGGATAGGCTGGTCAATCCTGCGGACAGGAAAAAAGCGATCTTGTTCATCCTCACTCCCACTTGTTGTCGGTCCATAGCCTCCCGCTACGAACGTGAGCTCGATGGTAACAGGCTAGTTTCATTTTGCAAAGATAGAATGTTCATATGAACATTTGATGACACCAACTCGCTCGGCGATCGTAAAGACCGTTGCCCGGAAGGAGTGGCCAATCGATGATACGCGCCGCGTCAGCCTTTGATGGCACGCATGATCCGGTGGAAGTCCCCGTGACATCGGTCGCTAACGGCTTTTCACGACCAACGGCGTGCTCTATGACAGCTTTGTGACAGTCGATGGAGCGCAGATGCTGAACTGGTTTCGAAAACTCATGCCGCGGGAAGATCGCTTCTTCGATCTGTTCGCTCAACACGCAAAGACTGTCGTCGGTGCGGCCGAAGCCCTCGACGAACTTTTGAGCGGCACAGACATTGAAGGGCATTGTGCACGGATTGTCGCCTTGGAGAATGAAGCGGACGAGATCACCCGCGAAGTACTGCTTGCCGTGCGTCGCAGTTTTGTCACGCCGTTCGACCGTGGCGACATCAAGGATCTGATCCAGTCGATGGATGATGCGATCGACATGATGCAGAAAACGGTGAAGACCATTCGGCTATTCGAGCAGAAAAGCTTCGATCCTCTGATGCAGGAAATGGGAAAGACCATTGTCCAGGCAGCACATTTGATAGCCGAAGCCCTTCCTCTTCTCGATCGGATCAGCACGAATGCTCCCCGTCTGGCGGCGCTGGCAGAAGAAGTGACGCGCGTCGAAGGCCGGTCCGACGAGTTGCACGAGCAGGGCTTGAAGGATCTTTTCCGCCGCCACGGCGCGTCGAATGCAATGGCTTACCTCATCGGCAGCGAGATCTATGGCGAGCTTGAGAAGGTCGTTGACCGTTTCGAGGATGTCGCCAATGAGATCAGTGGCATCGTCATCGAGAACGTTTGATGGAAGCCACCCTTGCCCTTCCTCTTCTTGCCGCTCTCGTGGCTGTCGCACTCTTCTTTGATTTCCTGAACGGCCTGCACGATGCAGCTAATTCCATCGCCACAATCGTGTCGACGCGCGTGCTGCGTCCGCAATATGCTGTGCTTTGGGCGGCCTTTTTCAACTTCATAGCCTTCCTGTTCTTCGGCTTGCACGTCGCGGAAACGCTCGGAACCGGCATCATCGATCCGGCCATCGTGACTCCGCAAGTCATTTTCGCGGCGTTGATGGGCGCCATTGTCTGGAATATTGTCACCTGGGTCTTTGGTATCCCGTCGAGTTCATCGCATGCACTGGTCGGCGGTCTGGTGGGTGCTGGCCTGATGAAGACGGGATTCAGTTCGATCGTCTGGACCGGTTTGTTGAAGACGGCCGGCGCCATCGTGATGTCGCCGGCGATCGGATTTTTCCTGGCGCTTCTGCTCATTCTGATCGTGTCGTGGACTTTCGTGCGACAGACACCGTTCGCCGTTGATCGCACATTCCGGGTCTTCCAGTTTGTGTCTGCCTCCCTCTACTCCCTCGGCCATGGGGGCAACGACGCGCAGAAGACGATGGGCATCATCGCCGTGTTGCTATATTCGCAAGGGTACCTGACCGGTGGTTTCCATGTGCCGCTCTGGGTCGTTCTCTCATGCCAAAGCGCAATGGCACTCGGTACGCTTTTCGGCGGCTGGCGGATCGTCCATACGATGGGATCGAAGATCACGCGTCTCAACCCAATGCAGGGCTTTTGTGCCGAAACAGGCGGTGCATTGACACTGTTTGGCGCAACCTGGCTGGGCATCCCGGTCTCGACCACGCATACGATCACCGGCGCCATCATCGGCGTGGGCGCCGCCCGACGCCTGTCCGCCGTACGCTGGGGCTTGGCGGGCAACATCGTTGTTGCCTGGGTTGTCACACTCCCCGCCGCTGCGATCATTTCGGCGCTGTGCTACTGGCTATCGGACCTCTTCGCCTAGAATGGGATGTCGTCCGAAAACCGCTCACATTTTTCGGCATCATGCCCTATCTCTTTGTTTTCACGCAATACCGGACGCAAAACCGCTTCGCACTATTGCTGGAATTTCTCTAGCGACCACCCATCCTTGTCACCGGCGCGTCCCAACCCTGCAGCCTGTTGCAGACCTCGGCTCTGCTGGGTGCGCCGGTACGACCGCCAAACACCTGGCATTTGAGCGCCGCCGCCATGGATGAAAAGCGCATCGTCTCTTCAATCGGCAGGCCTTCCGCGACAACCAGCGCAAAAGCGCCATGGAAGATATCGCCTGCCGCGAGCGTGTCGACCGCCCTCACCTTCGGAGCGGCAAGATGAAGGACTTCGCCGCTTCGGTCATCGAACCAGAAGCAGCCACTTTCGCCCGCCGTGACGCTGATGAAGGCATGCTCGAACTTTCGTTTGAGAAGACCGACGATCTTCACCAGCTCGGCTGCTCCAGAAAGCCGTTCGGCCGCCGGTTGTGAGAACACGATGTGACTGGCCGCCGGCGCAAGCATCTCGATCACGCCATCGCCTGCAACATCGCCATCGAGAATGGCCGGCTTGCCCGCCTCTGCGGCTGCCAATAGCGTCCGCAATGCAAGCTTCGGCCACCGGACGTCAACCAGCACCGCATCGAAAGCAGAAATATCCTTCTTGGTGACCGGCTTGACCGTTTCGTGCAGGCCCGCATCGTAGAAAGGTACGATCAAACGCTCGCCTTGGTCATCCACAAGGATGGTCGAGACGGCCGAACGGGCGTCTTCGACGCGCAGCATGCCGCTCGTGTCTATGCTGCTATTGCTGAGATCGGCAATGATCCGTTCGCCGGTGGCATCATTGCCGACGGCGCCCCAGAGGCTGGCTTTGCCACCCAGCCGGGCGACTGCAAAGGCGGCGCTCGATGCCATGCCTTCGGCGATCTGGAGCATATCGTAAGGCAGAATTTTGCCCTGGCCATTCGGTAGCGAACGTACGCGAAACAAGGTGTCCATAACCGCGGCGCCGACACACAAAACGCGGCGCGCCCGACCGGGAGGTGGGTCGAAGGCAGAAGAAGAAGAAGTCGTCAAAACCGTTGTCTCACCCGCTCACTTGACGGCTCCGGCCGTCAGACCCGCCACGATCTGCCGTTGCGCAAACACCGTCAAAATCAGCACGGGCAAGGTGACGATCAACGCCGCCGCCGCCAGCGGACCCCAACTGACCTGCTCGAACGAGAGCATGTTGTAGACCGCGACGGGGAGCGTGCGCGTCTCGCGACTGGCGAGCACGATGCCGAAGACGAAATTGTTCCACGAGAAGATGACCGACAGGATGAAGGCGACGACAATGCCTGGCCTGGCGATCGGCAAGGCAACCAGCCGGAAAACCTGCCAGGGTGTTGCACCGTCGATGCTTGCAGCCTCTTCCAGTTCCATCGGCGTCGTCTCGAAATAACCGATCATGATCCACACGACGATCGGCACTGTGACGACGAGATGGATGATGATCTGCGGCAAGAGCGTGCCGAGCAGGTTCAGCCATTGGAACAGTAGGAAGAGCGGGATCAGGAACGAAAGGCCCGGCGTCATGCGCGCAATCATGATGACCATCGCAGACTTCTCGGCCTTCAGCCGCGCGATGCCATATCCGGCCGGCACGCCGATTAGTAGCGCCAGAAGTGTGGCGGCACCCGTCACCAGCACCGAATTCCAGAGATAGAGGAAGAAGTTGTTCTCTTCGAAGACCTTCAGATAGTTCGACCAGGCAAAGCGCTCCGGGATGAAGATCGGTGGATAAGCGCCGTTGTCGATTTCATATTTCAGCGACAGGGAAATCATCCAGAGGAAGAACAGGACGACCGGCGATATCATCACCAGGGCAACAAACAGCAGTCCGATGCGATCGAGCGTCTTGCGCTTCATCAGCGTGCCTCCCCGTCGGACCAGTTCGCGCGCTGCCGCAGCATCATCAGGACGAAGGCGAGCAGGACGATGAGGATGAAGAAGACAACCGCCATCGCAGATCCATAGCCAATATCGTAGTAAGCGAAAGCAGTGTTGTAGAGATAGATGTTGATCGTTTCCGACGCCGTGCCCGGACCGCCTTGGGTCATGGCGTAGATGATGTCGAAACTTTTCACCGCATCGATGCTGCGGATCATCACGGCAATCATCAGAAATGGCGCGATCATCGGCAGCGTCAGGTAGCGAAATTTCTGCCAGACATTGGCTCCGTCGATTTCGGCACTTTCATAGGGCTCGCGCGGAACCGCCGCCAGACCACCGAGCACGATCAGCATGATAAGCGGCGTCCATTGCCACGTCTCGACCAGCACCAGCGATGGGATGACACTGTTCTGGTTATAGATCCATTCCTGCGGGCCGATGCCCATGAGGGAGAGAAGATAGTTGAGGACGCCGAGCTGCGGGTGGAACATCATCGTCCAGACGAGGGCGATGGCGACCGGCGTCGCCATCATCGGCATCACGAATATGCCACGCAGAAGGCCGCGCAGCGGAAATTGCGTATCAAAGATCAGCGCGGCGAGCGTCCCCAGGAAAAGGGGCGCCACCACGGAGAGCGTCGTATAGAGCACCGTATGCCACAGCGAGTCCCAGAAGCGCATGTCCACGACCAGGCGGGCATAGTTGTCCAGTCCCGCAAAGACCTGGGATTGGCCAAGCGTCCAGCTGTTGACGCTCATCCAAAGGGTAAACACCCATGGAAAAACGATGACGGCCGCAATGACGATGAGCGCCGGGATGACGAAAGGCCAGTAGTTGGGAGCAAACCGATCCGGTTTGCTCCTTCCTTTCGAGGTCTTGGCCACTGCGGCCGTTTCGATGCTTGTCGAGGCCATTATCCCTCGCTTTTCGCCAGGACGGGTTCGAACTGTGCCGTCGCTGCCTTCAGCTCGGTTTCGGGATCGGCGCCGCCGATCATGTTGGTGAGACCGACACCGTAAACGTCGCGGAACTCGGTGACCGGAATGATGACCGGCAGCGCGAGCTGCGAAATCTTGCCGGAACCGACGACGGCATCTAGCCAGGCGCCCGGCATCTTGACGCCTTCGCGGACCTTCGCATCCTCGAGGACGGACTGGCGGAAAGGAACGCCGGCGCCGGCCTGCAGCAGACGTGCGCCCATTTCATGCGAAATCGCCCATTGGCAGAAGAGGTATCCGGCTTCTTTCTTCTGGCTTGCCGCGACGACTCCAAGCCCGTCACCGAAGGTGCCCGCGGCCTGTGCCTTCGGACCTTTCGGCATGATGCCGTAACCGACCTGGCCGACGACGCGCGACTTTTCCGGATTCTCGATCGGCGGCGCAAAACCGACGCCATCCAGCCACATGCCGATCTTGCCCTGCAGGAAGGCCGACTGTGCCTCGGCCCAGTTGAAGCCGGAGACGCCGGGAGGGGCTGTCTTGGTCATCAGTCTTTGGTAAAGCTTGGCCGCATCGATCGCTTCTTGCGATGTCGTGCGCAGCTTGCCATCCGGGCCGAGCGGGCTCGAACCATAGCCAAGCAGCAGCGACGTCCAGACCGGCGTATTGGCATTCTTCAGGCCGCGGGCGACGAAGCCGTAGGTGTTGGTGGAAGGATCGGTGAGCGCCTCCGCGGCACTGGCGAGTTCTTCGAACGTCGTCGGATAGGCCAGCCCCTTCTTCTCGAACAGCGCCTTGTTCCAATAGATGATCCAGTAGTCGACCGAGAATGGAAGCGAACGCAGAACGCCGCCCGGATCTTTGGCAAAAGTCAGGCCGGCTTCGGCGAAGTCGCTTTCAACCAGAGACGGGTCGGTCAGAGAGGGGTCCTTGAGAAAACCGCCGATATCGGCAAGCCAGCCGCCCTTTTCGAACTGCCGCTTCTGGACATGATAGCTCATATGCACGACATCGAAGCTGGGCTTGCCGGAGCTCAGCTCGATGGTCGTCTTCTGACGCTGCTGTTGTTCGGGCGTCGCTTCGGCATTGACCTTGATGCCGGTGAGCTCCTCGAATTCGGGAAGGTACTTGAGAAGTATTTCGCTGCGCGGGCTCTTGACCAGATTGACTTCGAGCGTCGTGCCGGTAAAGCGCTTCCAATCGACCGCAGCCGATGCCAGCCGCACGCCGAGCATGCTGCTGGCGCCAAAAGCGGCCGTACCCGCCAGAAAGCCGCGCCTCGTCGGGTTCAAAAACGATGACATGTGATTCCTCCTCCTTTTGCCGGCGATCTCCTCACCCCCGGCTGCTTATTTCCGATTATATCCTGAGCGCACGATCTCTTGCATGATTGATGTGTGCGACAAGGCTGTTGACGGCGTCCTCCGCCGATCGTCGTTCGATCGCCTCGAGTACCTTGAGGTGCTCACCCATGACAGGTCCGACGTGACCATCGATACGAAAACGGTCCTGACTGATCAGGCGCATCTTGATTGAGTTCACCCGGTAGGCGTTCGAGATGATGGTATTTCCCAAAGCATCGATAAAGGCGTCATGCATACCCCAATCGACAGCTTGTGCGTGTACTTCCAATTCGTGCGATCCATCGCCATTTCGAATGGCGTCCGCAATATCCCGATGCTGCTTCAAAAGCCCGGCGATCGTCTCCTCAGACGCAGAGCGGGTGAAAAGCGCTACCGCTTCCTTCTCCAGGAACACGCGCAGTTGGAACGCCTCGCGAATAAGGTTCAGGTCGATATGCGCGATCTGCAACCCCCGCTGGGGCACCGTCTTGATCAGTCCTTCGGCTTCGAGCCTTGGGATAAGTTCGCGGATGGCGCCAAGCGTCAGCCCCGTCAGCTCGACGAGGCGACGCTGCGAAACGAACTGGCCGGGGCGCACATCACGCGCAAGAAGGTGGCGTGTGAAACTCTCATACGCCTTTTCCCGCAGTGTCGGCTGCTCGTCCGTTCCGTCCATCGCCTCTCCCAGAAACATCTCCGACCTATGCCGCTTTCGAGCGGAAAAGAGTGTCGAACGCAAGAGCGAGTTGCGCCTGCCCTTCGCCGGATATTGAAACGAGTGGTGGGCGAACCGCAAGCCAGATTTCATCAGACGTCAGGTGAGTGACCATCGCTTTCACGGCGGCGGTCACCGGAAATTTCAGCAGTTCGGCCACGAAATCCTCGACGCGAGGATCGTCCTTGCCTTCTTCCGCCATCAGCTTGACTTCGCGAGGTACGAAATTCGCCATGCCGGAGATCGCACCCTGGCCGCCAAGCCGCACACCCTTCGCCAGGTGACGTTCGTCGCCCACCAGGATGACGAGATCGCCATGCGCCTTCAGCAGCTTTTCCGTAAAAGGCCAGTCGCCGGAGGAATCCTTGACGCCCGTAACGACCTTGGGAAAGGCGGTCCGCAGTCGGCCGATGAGCGATACGCTCAGCGGAACCATGGTGACCGAGGGAATGTTGTAGACGATAATATCGCGCGCCTTGTCGCCCAGGATGGCGAAGACAGCCGAAAACCACTGGAAGACGCCGTCCTCACTCACGTTCTTGAAATAAGACGGCGGAGCAAGAAGGATATTGCGGGCTCCCTTGGAAAGCGCATGGCCGGCCTGCATCGCCGCATCCTCGGCCGCGTCGACCAGCACACCGACGATGATCTGCTTTGCGGCTAATCCGCTATCAAGCATGGAAGCGAGAACATGCTCACGTTCCTGCGTGCCGATGGAAGAACCTTCACCCGTCGTCCCGAACAGGGTCACACTCGAGCAGCCGGCCGCGAGGCTGCGCCGTGCCTGCTCGATCATCGCCTCGATCGCGATATCGCCGTTGCTGTCGAACGGCGTGGCGAGAGCAACCGAGAGCCCGAATTTTTGTGTCAAATATGCTTCCTCCCAATGAATGGATCAAATGTAGCAAACTAACATGTTAGCTGTAAAGAGGTGATTGCGCACTGTTACACGAATGCCGAGGCAGTCGCTTTCTCACGATCAACTGGCATGCCTCGCCGTCGGCCCATTCGTCCGCGCGAGCGCCATCAGCATCGGTCCGATTGCAAACTCGCCCTTTTCGGTCCTTCGGGTCAGATCTCTGAGATAACCGCCGGGCGAGTTGATGTGCCCTCCCCTCTCCAGGATGCAGGCGATCACGGTGGCGGCGTTTTCCGGCCCCATGCCCGAGCAGGCTTCCTCATAGGCCGAGGGACTGACGCCGAGCATCGAACGCACGACGACGGCCGCCGACATCAAGTCTCGCCAATTGCCGATGTTTCCGCCGGGCCCATAGTCGAGAATACTCGGGCAGGCCTGGAGGACGAGGCCGAGCGGGAAGGATTTCAGGCCTTGTCCGGCGCCCGGGTCGGCTGCGCCCCCCGCCCTGTTGCTCATCCGGCCGGAAGGCCTTTGCTGCTTCAATCTTCGTTCGTCTGACGGCCCGGCGTTCGGGTCATTGTCGGCCGCTGCCTTTTCGCCCTGCTTCGTTTCGAAGCTTGGTTCAAGTTCATAATTGGAGTCGGGATTTGAATTCTGTTTGTGATGCTCAATTTGAGACTCATTGGCGTCTATTTTTTGTGTTTTTATCCGTCTTTCCAGCATGTTGACGATCTCTGCACGCAGCATCGCCATCTCGTCGAGCAGCGGTGTCAGGTCTTCGGCGGTCGCCACCCGTGGAATTCGGGCAAGAAGCGCTCGAAACATCGCCGAAATACCTTCCCAATCACCGGAAACCCCTTCTTCGAGCGCCGCCGTGATCAGCTTGGAAATGTCCCGCCGGCACAACGTCAGGCGTTCCCTGGTCACCCGTAACAGCTCCCGGTCGGCAACCGCCTGAGCCGCCAGGCTTTCGATTTCGACAGCACGCGCCAAAAGCGGTGCGACGCTGAAGCCGAAGGCATCGCCGATCGCCCCTGCCCTGTCGCGGCGCGCATAGCGCTTTCCATTCGGGCTGTCCTTGCGCAGGATCAGGCCGGCCTCGACCAGGACAGCAAGATGCCGCCTGAGGGTCGCTGGCGTCATGCCGCGGGCGCGCAACGAAAGCTGCGCATTCGAGGGGAAGACGATCAGTCCCTTTTCCTCGGAGATTTCGTCGTCAGGGTAGAAGGTCAGAAGCGCGTCGAGCACCGTCAGTGCCCGATCGGTGACGCCAAGCGCCGGCCGTGCTTCGCAGATCGCCCTGAATAGCTTCCATTTGCTGCGTTTCATTCCCGGCTCGATGGTCTCGGCCAGGTGCTGGCTTGCCAGCATGCCAAGCGACATCGGCCGCCGCCCAAAGGGCGTCGTCACATATCCACTCTCCATTTGCCTTCACCTTCGTTCAGGCAAAAGAAAACCATCCACCAATTTGGTGCCTAAGACGCTTGACTGTGATTCGGGGAAATGCGATTCTCGATGTGCTTAAGATCTGAGAAGGGCTTCCACGGCGTCGTCGTTGGGGGCCTTTTTCTTTTGCGCGCTACGCTCCTCTGTCCTTGTTGAACTCCTGGAACAGGCCCTTCAGCCTTTCCTGGACGAATTGATCAAAACCGGGCGCCGTCTTGCCGTCGAAGACGAAGGTCGCACCGGATGCTGTCTTCTTGATCATGACAGGCACACCGCTGACCTCAGATTTGGCCACCGTCGGCTTCGGAGCAGTCGTCTTCTTCGTTGCCAGAACGAGCGCCCGGTGAAACCGCTCGTCGCTCGAAATTTTGCGCGCGTCGTCCGCGGACAACTCCGCGATGATCTTTTCGACGTCGGCTTTCTCAAGCCGCTCCCCCAGTTCCAGCCATCGGCGGCGGCCGATATCAGGTGCTGCACCTATGGCATTGACGAGCGTCAGGGGGACCTGTCGTATGACGATCAGCATTCTCGACAGCGCCGCCTTGTCCACGCCGAGGGCCGCCATGATGACATCGCGGCCAAAGCTGCGTTCCTCGAGCCGCGATGCGAAAAGTGCGCGCTCGATGTAGGAGAGATTGGTTCGAGCGCTGTTTTCCTGTCCCTGGCTGACGACCAGCTGACCGTCGGTGAGATCGCGGACGACCGCACGCACCCTGATGCCAATTTCTCGGGTGGCAGCCAGGCGACGATGGCCGTAGGCGACCTGATAGCGTCCCCTGCTTTCGGGATGCGGGCGGACAAGAATCGGAACCTGCTGCCCATGCTCGCGAATCTGCTCGACAAGCTGCGCGAGTTCGGCCGCATCGATCGCCAATCGATCGCTGACGAAGGAAGCGTCGATCAGGCCGGGATCGAGTTCGATGATCGTCTGGCCACTGGCAAGCTGCCGTTCCAGCTCACTCGCCCGCTCCATTTTCTCGGTAATGTTGCCGAGCGTCTTGGTAATGCCGCCGACCGGCGCGGCACTGCGCTCCTGCGGCACGAATCCAGCGATCGGACGATTGTCGCGCAGTGCGACCGCGTCCGCCCTTGCCGGGTTCGGAGCGGAAATTTCGATGAGGTTCTTGCGCGCCATCTATCTATTTCCTCCCCCAGGTGGAGCGAATATGCGCCTCGATCTCGCCATTCACGAGGTTGAGGGATTCCAGTGCCCGATCGTAGGTTCCGCGTGTGAACTGCGACCGCTCGACCTCGTAAAGTGTCTGCTTGGTGACGCCGGCATCGGCGACTGCCGTCGATTTCACCATGGCATTGTGGAGCATTCGGTTGCCGAAGATTGCCCGCATGAAGCCGGTCATCTGGCTTTGCGGTCCGTCGTTCGGTTCGAACCGCGTCACGAGATAGCGCATCCAGTCATAGCTCGTACGCCCGCCGGCCTTTTCAACGACCGACATCAATTCACTCGTCATCGTCAGAAACTGCGACATCGACATGACATCCAGCATCTGCGGGTGGACCGTGATCAAGACCGAGGTTGCCGCGCAGAGCGCCGACATCGTCAGGAAGCCCAGCTGCGGCGGGCAGTCGATGACCACAACGTCGTAAAGGCTTTCGATTTCCGTCAGGACCTCGCCGATGCGGGCAAAGAACATCGTCTCCGCCGTACCCGACGCCATCGCCTTCGGGGTCTCGTGCTCGAATTCCATCAGCTCGAGATTGCCCGGAATGAGATGCAGATTGGGCGTGTAGGTGGCGCGCACGATGTCGGCGATGGGGCGCGGGTCATCATATCGGATCGCACCGTAGATCGTTTCGCCCTCTCCGACGTCGAACTCCGGCTGATGACCGAACAAGGCGGACAAGGACGCCTGCGGATCGAGGTCGACGGCGAGCACGCGGTAGCCTCGCAGCGCCATGAACTGCGCCAGATGGGCCGCAGTGGTGGTCTTGCCCGAGCCGCCCTTGAAATTCATGACGGAGATGATCTGGAGCTTTTCACCCGGCCTGCGGGCCGGCACATATTTCGGCGTTCCGTTTCGCTCGTCGAGGACCCGGCGAATTCGATCCATATCCGTTGCGCTATAGAGCCGCCGTCCGTTTGCGAGCGGATCGGGCCCATGGCCGTCGGCGGCTACCTGGCGGAGATACCCTTCGCCGATGCCGATAAAGGCTGCCGCTTCCGCCGGCGAAAATGTTCTGATGGTCTTTTGCGAGAGCGGGGGGAAGATTTTTGCCTGATGCTGCTGAAGTTGATAGGATAACTCCTTCGCATCCGTTGCCAGAAGCGACGGGAGGTGCTCTTGATCGTCCTGAAGAGCAAGACTCGGCTGCATGATCTTTTTCCCAAGTAACTGCGCAATTTTGAACGAAAGCGCTTCAGTTGCGCAGTTACTATATGCCTCGATTCGTTACCAATTTACAAATGCTTAACCAAACCGCCCGTTTCCGCCCGCCGAGACGACCGGCGACGTCGGGCAGATTTGAGGCGGTGCGAGCCATGCCAATGGTTCGCAATGGTTGACAACACGGGTGACTTTCAAGCCAGCCGGAAATTCAAGAAATTCCCCGGATAAATCCAATTTATCAATAGCCTGGACGCTGCCTCTCTATTTTCCGTCGTCCTTCAGGTAGTTGTTGCCGTTGATCACCAGAAGCCCGTCGGAACCTTTGTCCGGTTCGAATATGCTCATGGTCTCGGTCTTGCCGCTGGCGTCGGTCAGATCGAGGCGGTAGCCGGAAAGTTTGTAGCGTCCGCTGGCGCCCGGCCGGTTGCTTGACGTGGTGACGCCCGATTTCGATCCGCCGACTTCGTTCGTCGTCGAGGCGCCCGACCAGCCTGTGCGTTCGAAAGTACCGTTTCGATGAAGCCTCAGCGTATGGCTGGACGCCACCGATCCCGATGAGGTCGCGGTCATGCCGCTCGAGGCGAAGGTGGATACCCATTCGCCGTCAAGTGTCGTGCTCTCATCAAATGGCGGCACGGCGCGATAGTCTGCCTCGGCAATCACCAGGTCTTCGCCCTTTTTCGAGAATGTCTTCGTCTCTATCTCGATCGTGCCGTAGGCAGAGGTGACGCTGCGCGTTTCGATCGACCCGGCGGAGGAGAAGAAACCGCCGCCGACAAGCTTGTAGAGGCCGCAATCGGTCGGGGTCTCCTTACAATGTTCGGTGATGCTCCGGCCGCCCTTCGGTAGCTCTGTGCTGAACAGACCCTTCGGGTCGAAGATGGTGATCGTGCTGTCCGAATAAAAATCCATGCCGCCGAAGACATTCGGCCGGATTCCGGTATCGAGATGGGTGAAGACGCCGTCCAGCCCGCCATCGCCGCTCGTCGGCACGAGGTCGAAATCCTTGTCGGAAGGATCAAGCTTCACCGAGCGGACCAGGGCAGCGAAATCGGCCTCGGCGCCACTGCTTCTGTCACCGCTGACATTCAGCAGCACGAGCTGCAGAAAGGCCTGCCGCTTGTCGCCGGCGATGCCGACGACCATCTGGCTGATGCTGACGTTCTTCTGTTGGACGCAGCAGCGTTCTTCCGCGCGGATGTCATAGCCGTTTACCGAGACCCCGTAATGCTTGATCAGGATATCTTCCTTTGCCATGTCGGGCAGCGTCGCAACGAAGGTCTTCATGCCGGCCTGCAGGGAATTGCGCGCTGCCGCGAGCGGCTTGGTGATCTGAATCAGAGCATTGCCGCGCTTGTCGTCCTCCGTTTCCAGAAATTCCTTCTGGAGCATGAAGAGATTGCCCTTTCCGGCTTTCCTCCAGCCGGAAGCAGCATCGGGCAGGGTCACCGTCAGGCCGCCGATATCGGCGGGTGCGGCGAAGGATTGAGGGCTGGACAGTAGGGAAACGAGGACGAGAATGAAACCCAAGCCTGGTCTCACTCGACCGACCCGATCGATCTGTGCGTTGCCCATGTGCGCCTGCCCTCCTTTTCGACTGCTGCCGACGGGATTTGGAGCGGGGTGCGACGAGTTCAACCCTGAGCTTCATACAGGTTTCTTGAATGCTCCGAGGTGATGAACCCCGGCGACTTGGGTGAAAACACCCGAACCTCCAGAGTCGCGCCCCTCGACCTTCCGACGGACGCCGTCCTCAGCATCGGGCGGCAGGGTGCGCCTCAGATCACGGGTCTAAACCGGCCAACGTTGACGTAGCCGGCAAATGAATGTTTGCCATCCCTCGTTTTGCAGTGCACAATATTTGCTGTTAACAGGGATGTGAGCCGTTGAGAATTTGCATCTACAAATCAGATGAAGCTCCTGAAGTGACGCTGTTCTTACGAGAAGGCGTACCGGTGCCCGCACATCCGAAGAGCCAAAAGTGGCGGCACATAAAAGCGGTTGTTGGCGAAGAGGTAAGGGCCGACCTTCTGACCCAAATAGAGATCGGCAATGGATGTCTTTTTGTCAACCTTGGGGCATCCCCGAAGCACTGATCTAGGCGGCTGGGTTAAACGCTGCTCAACCGACACGGAATATGCTCGCTCATTATTGTACCCGCCGCCAATCTTTCAGGAGGCAAGCCTTGCCCCCCTCGTTCATCTCGATTTAAAGATTGCGGTGAGCCTTTGAGGGTTCTAATCGCAGCCAGATGAACGTTCTGTGGCGGGTCGATTTTAAGTCTCCTACCGGCCGGAAGAAAAGCCGCGCGGCCTACTCCCCCATCGATTGGTAGAGCCAGTCGGAAAGCGTCTGGCGCGCCATGCGCGCACCGGCGCTAGGAATCAGGGCGTCGTCGGTCAGTTCGACACCGAAATACGACGTGGATCGATCGGTTATCACCTGCCGTTCGTCTTCATTCGCGGCGAGATAGATCCGGGCGATTTCATCGATGCCGAACTGCTCCGGGCCGCCGATTTCGACGACATCGCCCAAGGGAGCACCAGCTGCCAGTTTCGCCAGGAATGCAGCGACGTCCCCGGCTGCGACCGGCCTCATCAAGGCCGACGGCAATCGAAAGATATTGCCTTCCGCACCGATGTCGATCAATCCGTTTATGAACTCGTAAAATTGCGTCGAGCGGAGGATCGTATAGGGTCGACCTGCAGCCCGGATGAGATTTTCCTGCACCATTTTCGCGCGAAAATAATCGCTCTCCACGAGGCGCGGCGTGCCAACGACGGAGAGTGCGAGATAGTGCCGGATGCCGGCTTGCGCCGCAGCTGCGAGCAAGTTCTTCGTCGACGCCTTGAAGAAATCGAGCGCCGAACTGTCACCGAACGATGCGGCATTGGTCACGTCCACAACGACCTCGGTTCCCGCCATAACCACGTCCAGACCCTTGCCGGTAACCGTGTCGACGCCAAGCGACAAAGATGCGGCCGCGACGTCGTGGCCCGACCAGCGCAGCTTCTCGCTGAGCCGCGTTCCGATCAGACCGCTTGCTCCCACCACGGTGAATTTCATATCGGAATCCTCTGTTGCATCTCGTCTGCAATGCCTCACGCGGATCAACAATGACCGGAAAGTCGGACGCCTTCCATCGTGCCTGAGGTCTGGCGCCCTAGCCGTAGGGCATAGCGGAACCAGCCCGAAGCCTAGGATGCGCCATCGGGAAAACAGAGCATTCTTCCGATCCGTCGTTTGCCCGAAAATTCCGGCTACATTCCCGCGCAATGCATGGGTTTCCATGAGTTGCGGTTGTGGTGCAGCGGGATTACGGTTCGTAACATGAGCTCGCCAGCCCCGAAATCGAGAATGACTGCTGCAGGAAATGCTGACGATCCCCCGGTTCTCTCTGTCCGGCAGGAGCAGTTGATGCTGAGCGTCTGGTCGCACCGTCCCCGGCTCCTGCACCTGGGGCTTTTCTTCCTCGCCTATGTACTCGCCTGCGGCTTCGCACAGTCGCTGGCAATCGTGCCGGGAACGGGTATTTCCATCTGGCCTCCGGGCGGGCTCTTCGTCGCGACCCTCATCCTCGCTTCCAGGCGCAGCTGGTCATGGTGGATCCTGGCGGGCTGCCTGGCAGAGATGTTCAGCAATTTCCTGTGGTTCTACAGCCCGGTGCCTGCGGCCTTCCTGATCTATGTCGGCAACGCTCTTGGAGCAATGGTCGCGGCATGGCTGGTGAATCGAACCTTGAAGCATCCCGTTCAGCTGGAAACTCTGCGGGAAGTTCTCACATTCGTCATCCTGGCTGCCGGAATTGCACCGATCGTGAGCGCGACCGTGGGAAGTGCCACGCTTGCCGGGTTCGCGATCCAATCGCAATCCTTCGCGACGGCCTGGCCGCTATGGTGGATCGGAGACGCAACCGGTATTCTCATCGTCGCACCGCTGGCGTTGGTCCTCTTTCACAGCTGGCGCAGCAAGACGCAGTTCTCTGCCGCGCAATGGGTGGAAGCCTGCGTCCTGGCGCTGATCTTTCTCGGTGTGGCGGCTCTTTCACTGAGCGGCTACCTTCCCTTCGCCTATATCATCATGCCGCCTCTTCTTTGGGCCGCGGTCCGCTTCGAGTTCAAGGGCGCCGCCGTATCGCTCGCTCTGCTTGCTCTGATCACGGCGGTGTTCACGATAACAGGCGCCAGCCAATTTGCCGGCGATCCCGAATCCCAGAAACACAATCAGATCATGCTGCAGCTGTTTCTGGCCATCTCGGCATTTTCGGCGCTGATTGTCGCCGCCATATCCCGACAGCATCAGCAGGCGGTGCTCACTTTGCGCCAAAGCGTGGAGACATTACGCGAACGGGAACGGGAACTCTCACACCTCGTGGATATGGTTCCGAGCCACGTCTGGCGCCTGACGCCTGAAGGCGAGCCGAGCTTTTTCAACAAACGGATGGTCGATTTCCTCGGTCTCGATGTGGTGGATTTCGACAAGCCCGGCATGAGCCGGCTGGAGGCGGTTCTAGAGGCCACCATCCACCCCGAGGATACGGCGGGGTTCGGAGACACCCTTCGTCATTGTCTCGTCAGCGGCGGCAGCTTTGCCATGCGCTATCGCCTGCGCCGTGCCGACGGCCTCTATCGCTGGATGTCGAGCCGTGCCGAACCAATGCGGGATCAGTCGGGGCGCATCGTCCAGTGGTACGGCCTTTGTCACGACATCGACGATCAGGTCCATGCCGAGGACGCTGTGCGGCGGAGCCAACAACAGCTCCAGCAGATCATAGACGCCGTGCCGGTCCGCATCTGGAGTGTGGAGCCCACCGGCGGCTCGTTCTATTTCAATAAGCGATATCAGGATCATTTCCGCTCCGTAATCGCCAATTTTGACGCTCTCGGTGAACCGCGTATCGACGATCTTCTGCAGCAGCTGGTTCATCCCGAAGACGCTCCCGATGTCCAGCGTACGCTCAGGAACTGCTTCGAGACCGGCGACGGCTCTGCGATGCGATTTCGCTGGCGCGAAAAGGATGACGTCTACCGTTGGGCGGAATGCCGGGTGGAGCCCCGGCGCGACGATGACGGAACGGTCGCGGAATGGTATGGCGTTTCTCTCGACATCGATGAAGAGGTACGCGCGCTGGAGGCGTTGCGCAATCGGGAGCGCGAACTCTCGCAGCTCGTCGACATGGTCCCGGTTCAGATCAGGCGTCTGACGCCGGAGGGCGAGCCGGTCTTTTTCAACAAGCGACTGATCGACTTCTTCGGTCTCGACGTAGGGGATATGGACAGGCCGGGCATGAGCCGGTTGGCGGCGGTCATTGGTACCCTCATCCATCCCGACGACGCCCCAATGGTGCTGGAGACGATCCACCATTCCCTCGCCAGCGGCGAACCTTTCTCGATAAAATATCGCATGCGTCGCGTCGACGGTGCCTATCGCTGGGTCGACGGTCGCGCGGAACCGCTGCGGGATCAAAGCGGCGCAATCATGCAATGGTATGTGATCTCAGTCGACATTGACGATGAGATGCGCGCGCAGGAAGCGCTACGCGACCGGGAGCGGGAGCTTTCGCAACTCGTCGATATGGTTCCCAGCCTGCTCTGGCGGCTCAATCCGGAAGGCGCTCCGACCTTCTTCAACAAGCGCCTGATCGATTTTCTCGGTCTTGAGATGGCGGATATGGACAGGCCGGGCATGAGCCGGCTGGCGGCACTCATCGAGGCCGCAGTCCATCCCGACGATGCGGCGATCCTTGAAGAAGCGCTTAACCATTCCTTCGCCACCGGCGAGCGCTTCTCCAGCCAATATCGCCTGCGGCGTGCCGATGGCGTCTATCGCTGGGTGAAAGGCAGTGCCGAGCCGCTGCGGGACGAGAGCGACCGGATCGTCCAATGGTATGGTCTGTCGCATGACATCGACGATCAACTGCGCGTCGAAGAGGCACTGCGGGAGAGAGAACGATCGCTCTGGCAGCTCGTTGAAACGCTGCCGGCAATGATCGATTGCGCAGCACCTGATGGAGAACCGATCTATCGCAGCCAGCAACTGCGCGACTTCCTCGGTTATAATCTCGATGAGTTGGATGGAACGGGCAAAACCCGGCTGGACGGCACACTCGATGCCGGTGTTCATCCCGACGATGTGGCAGGGGTCAAAGAAAACTATGCCCATTCATTGTCCACTGGCGAGCCCTATGCGCGTAGGCACCGTCTGCGGCGCCATGATGGTGAATATCGCTGGGTCGAGACGCGTGCGGCACCGATGCGCAATGCCGAAGGCGTCATCGTCCAGTGGAATGTCATCTGCCTTGATATCGACGGTGAGGTTCACGCGGAGGAAGATCTGCGTCGAGTGCGAGAGGGTCTTGCACGGGCGAGCCAAGTGGCGAGCCTCGCCGAGCTTTCAGCCTCCATCGCCCACGAGGTGAACCAGCCGCTTGCGGCCGTCGTGGCGAACTCACATGCCTGCCAGCGCTGGCTCATGGCCGAGCCGCCGAATATGGAGCGGGCACAGAGGACGGTCGAGCGCATCATCCGGGATGCCAACTCGGCGGCGGATGTCGTCAGCCGGATCCGCGCCCTGTTCAAACAATCCGTAGACAGGAGGATCTCATCGACGCTCTCCGGTATCGTCAACGAAGCGCGCAACCTCATGGCCGACGAGGCCTGGCGTCGTCACGTTCGGATGGAGGTGGAGGTCGACCCCACCCTTCCGCCGATCGCAATCGACCGCGTCCAGATCCAGCAGGTTCTGATCAATCTCATCCGCAACGGCATCGAGGCAATGGACGCCACGACAGGCGACAGGGTCGTCGAAATCCGCGTGCGCCAGATTGGGAATATCCTCCAGACTGAGATCAGCGATCGCGGACAGGGCATCGACTTTCCCGAAAAGATGTTTGAGCCGTTCTTTACGACGAAGGAAAACGGCATGGGCATGGGGCTGGCCATCTGCCGCTCGATCGTCGAGCTGCATGGCGGACGATTGTGGGCCGAGAAGAACAATCCGCATGGAGCGACGTTGCTATTCACCTTGCCCATAGAAACGAAGGCGGCGTCATGACGGGTGATGACCATATCGTCTTCGTCGTCGATGACGATGAACGTGTTCGGGAAGCGCTCAGCGAGCTGCTGGACTCGCACGGCATGCGCGCCATCACCTTCGAATCGGCCGGCGACTACGTGAAAGCGGACAAGCCGGATGTGCCCTCCTGCCTCATCCTCGATATCGAGCTGCCTGACATCAACGGCCTCGATCTGCAGAGACAGATCGCCGACAGGGATCATCCGCCGATCGTCTTCATCACAGGTCACGGCGACATTCCCTCCTCGGTGCGTGCGATCAAGCACGGCGCGGTGGATTTCCTGACCAAACCCTTCAGCGATGCGGACCTGATGGCAGCAATCCACGCGGCGCTCGCTGAGGATCGGGAAAAGAGATCGCAACGCGCCGAACTCGATACGCTCAAACGACACTATCTCGACCTGACGCCACGAGAGCGCGAGGTGCTGCCGCTTGTCGTCAGCGGTCTTCTCAACAAGCAGGCAGCAGCCGAATTGGGGATCAGCGAAGTGACGCTGCAAATCCACAGAAGAAATGTGATGCAGAAAATGGCCGCGGCATCGCTCGCCGATCTGGTGCGGATCGCGGAGAGATTGGAAATACCGATAACCCACTCGCGCCGAGTGGGAGGGAATTGAACATGAACAAGACAAGACACGTCGTGGCAATTGTCGATGACGACCCAAGGTTGCTTGAATCGATGGGCGATCTTCTTGAATCTGCGGGCTATGTGGCCCGCAGCTTCTCGTCGGCGGGCTCACTGCTCGTCAACGGGCTGTCGGACCTCGACCTGCTCATCACCGATATAGGTATGCCTGGCATCGACGGCTTCGAACTTCGTGACCTCGTGAAGAAGTCACGTCCGGAGCTGCCGGTATTCATGATCACGGGCCGCCACGAGATAGCGGATCAGGGGCGCGCTCAAGGCGCGAGCGGATTTTTCCGCAAGCCCTTCGACGCCCAGGCCCTGCTGGCGGCCATTGCCAACGCTTTGCATAAATCGACAGATGGAGGGTGACATGAGAGTTGACCAGCCGTTGCTGCGGAGATCGGCGCCGTTATCATTGCAGTGCAGTTATGATGAGAGCCAGCCGCTTGTCATTATCGTCGATGACGACGCATCGGTTCGCGAGGCGCTGTCGGAATTGATCCTGTCGGCGGGTTTCCAGTCGACCAGTTTTGCTTCGACCCGTGAATTGCTTGACGCCGATATTTTGGATAGCCCCGGCTGCCTTATCCTCGATGTGCGCATGCCGGGGGCAAGCGGCCTCCATCTGCAGCGTCATCTAGCCGAAAACGGCATTTCCAAGCCGATCATCTTCCTGACCGGACATGGCGATATTCCGATGACAGTCCAGGCGATGAAGGCCGGCGCCGTGGATTTTCTCACCAAGCCGGTGCGGGACCAGACGCTGGTCGACGCGGTGACTGCCGGCATTGCGATGGATGCCGAACGACGAGCGGAAGCCGCGATCGCCGAGCGCAACATAAAGCGCCTGGAGACGCTGACGCAGCGCGAGCGCGAAGTTCTGCATGAAGTGGCGCGCGGCCGCCTCAACAAGCAGATCGCCTTTGATCTCGGCATCAGTGAAGTGACGGTCAAGCTGCATCGCAGCAATGTCATGCACAAGATGGAGGCTGCCTCTATCGGCGAATTGATCCGGGCCTGGGAAACGCTGCCCGCGCAAATGCGCCAAGTCGGTGCGCGCTAGCTTATAGGTGAAGGATGCCGGGCTCGAAGACGAGCCTGCCGCCGCTGTCCATTTGATGCGCGGCGTATCCGATTCGCGCCAAAAAAGACGACGAGGCGCCGATAATGGGTTTCGGCTCCGCACCCATGCGTTATCTCTAAATTAAAGCTCGGGGATATGACCTGGTGCCCGGCTTTGGTTCCCTAAAGGAGATCTCGCCTTGAACAATCAATCGTCAGCCGCGCCTTCCCCTGAAACCAACGCCTTCGACAACGAAGCAAACTTCCTGTCAGCCATGGGGAATGCCAAACGGCTTCACATTCTGCATCTGTTGGCCGAAGGAGAAATGTCCGTGAGCGTCCTGGCCGACGAGGTGGGATTGAGCCAATCTTCGACGTCCCAGCATTTGGCAATTCTCCGAGAACAGGAACTCGTGCAGACGCGAAGGGCAGCCCAGACGATCTACTATTCACTTCAATCCGCCGCGGCCACCGCGATGCTCGATACGCTCGCCGACATCTTCGGATGGCATCCTCGCTCCCCAGTGGAACGCGTCCGAGCCGTAGGCAGCTGACGAAATGACGAAGCGGTGCTCTTGCGGCACATGATCTTGTAGGCAACTCGGGATCGGCGCAGCGGCAACGAAGAGCAGCGCAATGGCGAAGTCGGCGAAAAAGACAACTGCGGCTTGAGCGCAAGCGCCAAGCTGAGGCCCTTCAGGGGCGTCCTTCCAGGCCGGGATGCGGTGGCGCGGGAGTCCAGCGATGCTTCGCCCACATGCCCCCCCGCAACGCATCGATCCCTGATGTACGTTTGATGTACGCCTCCTAGACCACGGTGTGATTACGCCTCCATTGCGAATGGAGATAATGAACCACATCAGCAACGGAACAGTCTGGAGGAAGCGGCCATGACTATGGACGTAACGAACGGCCAGCGCCATGGAGGCGATCATGGACGTATATGAGGCAGTCAAAAGTCGGCGGTCGGTGCGAGGGTTCAAAGACGAGCCTGTGGACAGGGAGGTGCTTGAGCGTGTGCTGTCCGCCGCAGCTTGGTCGCCGTCAGGATCGAACATCCAGCCGTGGAATACCTATGTGATGACCGGCGCATCGCTGGCAGAGCTGAAGACGTCCGCCGTCGAGCGCGTGGCCCATGGTGACCCCTGGGACAAGCGGCAGTACGAGATGTACCCGGCCGGGCTGAAGCCCCCCTATGGGGAGCGCCGGTCCGCCTTCGGCAAGGAGCGCTACAGCGCGCTCGGCATTGCGCGCGAGGACTGGGAGGCGCGCCAGCGGGCAGCAATCGCCAACTGGAACTGTTTCGGCGCGCCCGCCGCCCTGTTCTGCTACATCGACCGTGACCTGGGCCTACCCCAGTGGGCTGACGTCGGCATGTATCTGCAGACCGTCATGCTGCTGCTCCGCGCCGAAGGTCTGCACAGTTGCCCGCAGATGGCGTGGTCGCAGGTTCGCGAGACGGTCGCGGAGGTCCTGTCGCCCCCGGACGGCCTCATCCTCTTCTGCGGCATGTCGATCGGGTACGAGGACCCCACGGTCAGTTACGCCCGTACAGGCCGCGCCCCGCTCGACGAGACGGTCACGTTCCTCGGCGATAGTGACTTGCGATCAAAGAACAGGAAACCACCTCTGTGATCCTAGCGTATGATACGTCCCTTCTCATGCGAGATATTGGAGAACGCCATGACCACGCATAAAGTAGGCTACCTCATCGGCAGCCTCGCCAAGGGCTCGATCAACCGCAAGCTCGCCAAGGCGTTGGTGCGGTTCGCCCCGCCGGAGCTTGAAATGTCGGAGATATCCTTCAAGGACCTGCCGCTCTACAGCTACGACTATGACGCTGATTATCCTCCGGCTGGCAAGGCATTCAAGGCGGCAATCGCAGCCGTCGACGCCGTGCTGTTCGTCACGCCCGAATACAATCGATCCATACCTGGCGGGCTGAAAAACGCCATCGACTGGGCTAGCCGCCCCTACGGCACCAACTCGTTCACACGCAAGCCGTCAGCGGTGATCGGCACGTCGCCGGGCGCGATAGGCACAGCGGTCGCCCAGCAGAATTTGCGCAGTGTGCTCAGTTTCTGCAACTCTCCCCAGATGAACGCCCCGGAAGCCTACATCCAGTTCACACCGGGGCTGATCACCGATGACGGCGAGGTCACGAACGACAAAACCGCGGATTTCCTTCGCACTTACATGCAGGACTTCCATGTCTTCATCGCAAGGGTTCGCTCAGTGCTGCCGAAAGATGCCTAGAACTGGATGATTTTAGGCCCGTCGGGCCTAAGATCTGAATTCTGTTCTAAATTAAAGAGTTAGAGCATGATGTCACCCGAAAACCGCTCACACTTTTCGGCATCTAGAAGCGTCGCCCTGCGGGAGCTGGCCGGGCCATCCGGGCGGTCAGCTCCTGTTTTTTAAAGCGGGCAATGCCCTCAGGCGAAGGCGTAGGAGCCGTCGGGCCGCTTCGGCACGCGCCGCTGCCAATGGATGTAGCCTTCCTCTTCCATCGCCTTCTCGTCCATTTCGACGCCCCAGCCCGGCCGGTCGGGACGCAGTTCCAGATAGCCGTCCTTCGGCAGATAGGGATCAACGACGTAACGGGTTTCTCCCTCCCGCTTCTCGATATCGAGGCCGCCATAGACATAGGCCTGTCCCTTTGGCAGCCGGTATTCGAGGATGCGGAAATTCTGTGCCGCCGCCGAAAAATGAACGTTGACCGCCGTTGCAAGCGGGCCCATCGGGTTGTGCGGCGCCACACCGACGAAGAAGGCTTCGGCAAGTGTCGCGATGCGGCGCATTTCGCTGATGCCGCCGACGACGCAGATGTCAGGCTGGATGAGGTCGGCGCCCTTGACCTGCAGCAGGCGGAGGAACTCGTTTCTGTTGTAGAGCGACTCGCCGGTCGCCAGCGTGCAGTTGAGCCCCTGTTTCAGATCACCCCACGCCTCGATATTTTCAGGACGCAGCGGCTCCTCGAAAAACAGCGGATCATAAGGCGCCAGCGCATTACCCAGCTGGCGAGCGGCGATCGGCTCGAAAATCTTGGCATGGGCATCGAAGGCGATCTCGTATTCGTCATTGACCGTCTCGCGTAGCGAGCGGAAATAATCCGCCGAGGCTTTGACGACATTGCCCCAGCGATTGGAGTGCATGTCGATACGCCAGGGGCTGAGCTTGAAGGCGGTGAAACCCCACCCCTCCTTCAGACGATCGAACTCGTCGCGGGCCGCCGGCGCATCCGGCGCGGTATAGACCCCGGCATAGACCTTGATGCGGTCGCGCACTTCGCCGCCGAGCAGCTTGTAGACCGGGACATTCACCGCCTTGGCCGCAAGGTCCCACAGGCAGTGATCGAGCGCGGAGATCGCGGCAAGACCGAGCGCCCCCGGCGGAAACCGGCTCTGCTGGATCAGCAGATTGACAAGATACTCCACGCGTGTCGGGTCCTGGCCGGAGACAAATCCATAGAGATAATCGAGCAGCGGCGGCAGCGCCTTGTCGGGGCCGTGATTGTAGCATTCGCCCCAACCCGTCAACCCGTCATCGGTGTCGAGCGCGACGATCACGCGCGGACGGTCCTTGTCGCGGGTCATGAAAACCCGCATGCGGTCGATCTTCATCTTTCTGTCCTTCTAGCGATTGAAATAGGTGCGGCGCGACTGGCGCGTCTGCACGTAGAGATGCTCGTTGTCGGTTCCGGTATTGTAGGCACCGGCACTTTGCGGCACCGAGACATTGCCGTTGCTGGGGAAGCGCGCCACGAAGGCCTCGTCGATATCGCAGCCAAGTCCCGGGCCATCAGGAACGGCGATCAAGCCGTCGACCTGTTGCGGATGCGGCACGATCGTCTGGCGGCGGCCATCCCAGTCGTCGTCGAGGCGCTCGAGGATGAGCGCGTTGGGGATCGCGGCGAGCAGATGCAGAGCCGCATATTCCGCCACCGGTCCGAGCGAACCCGAATGCGGCGCCATCTGGATATGATGGGCTTCGGCCATGGCCGCGATCTTCTTCATCTGGGTGATACCGCCGGCCCGGCCGGTGTCCGGCTGGATGACGTCGACCAGTTCCTTCTCGATAAGCTCACGCTCGCCGAAGATGGTCGCAAAGCGCTCGCCGGCGGCAAGCGGCACATGTGCTGCGTCGCGGATGCGCCGGTAGCCGTCGATATTCTCCGGCGCGATCGGATCTTCCACCCACATCAATTCATAGGGTTCGAGCGCCCGCACCAGCCGGCAGGCATCCGCCGGTGTCAGCCATGGCGGTCCGTGCAGATCGATAGCAATATCCATGTCGTCGCCGACGGCGTCACGCAGCGCGGCGACCTTGCGGACCGGATCGGCGACACCGCCGCACTTGATCGCCTTTATGCCGCGTTCCTTGATGGCAAGCGCGCGCTCGGGCGTATTCGCATGCGAGTAGATCGGAATCCGGTCGCGCATCTTGCCGCCGAGCAGCATCCAGACAGGCACACCGAGCGCCTTGCCTTTGATGTCCCATAACGCCATGTCGATGCCGGTCATCGCACCACCTCCGACCGTCCCGAGCATGCCATGTCCCATCATGGCGATATGCATCTTCTGCCATAGCCGTTCGGTATGGGCCGGATCTTCGCCGATAAGGAGTGGGGCGAGATCATGGATCGCTGTCTCGACGACGCGCGGCCACCCTGAGCATTCACCGATGCCGGTGATGCCCTCGTCGGTATCGATCTTCAGAAAGAGCCAGTTTCTGGTGCCGCCGAACTGTTTCGAGGCGCCACTGCTGGACCGTTGGTCGGAAGCCCAGTTCGCGGGATCAGGCTGACCGACATGCATGAGAAAAGTGCGGATTCCGGTGATTTTCATCGCTGCAAACTTCCATTCTTCAAAATCTCCGGCGCGACGTAGCGGAAACGCCTGGAATGGTCGCGATCACGCGGATCAGGGCGCGGGATCGCTGATATGAGCGCCTGCGTATAGGCGTGCTCGGGCGTGCGGCAGACCTTCTCCGCGTCGCCGATTTCGACGAGCTGGCCTTTGTACATGACGCCGACACGGTCGCACATGTAGCGGATAACGCCGATGTCATGACTGATGAAGATATAGGCGAGCCCGAGTTCGTCCTGCAGGCGCATCAATAGATCGAGCACCTGCGAGCGCACCGAGACGTCGAGCGCCGAGGTCGCCTCATCGGCAACGATGACGCGCGGATTAAGGGTGATGGCGCGGGCAATGCCGATGCGCTGGCGCTGGCCGCCGGAGAAGGCGTGCGGGTAGCGTTCGCGCGCCCTCGGATCGAGCCCAACCTGCTCCATCAGATGGCAAACGCGCTCCTCCAGCGTCCGCCCCTTTGCGACGCCATTGACGAGCAGCGGCTCGCCGATGATTTGCGAGACGGTCATGCGCGGGTTGAGAGAGCCGAAAGGATCTTGAAACACCATTCGCAATTCCCGCCGTGCCGCGGCAAGCGTCTGACCTTTTGCCGTTGCCAGATCGATGATGTCGCCGTCGGCGCGGCGATAGAGGATCTCGCCTGAAGTCGGATCGATCAGCCGCATGATCGAGCGACCCATCGTCGTCTTGCCGGATCCGCTCTCGCCGACGATGCCGAGCGTTTCGCCCGGCAGAAGCGAAATGGACACATCGTCCAGCGCTTTCACCTCGCCGAAATCCATCGATACATTGCGGAGCTCGAGGATCGGTGGCGCCGTCGTGTCGAGCGGCGGGCGCGCCAGCCGGATTTCGGCCTTCGCTTCCAGCTTCAGCACCGAGCCGATCAGCATGCGCGTATAGTCGTCTTTCGGTGCATGAAAGATCTGCTCGACCGGCGCATATTCCTTGGCGACGCCGTTGTGCATGACGAGCACATCATCGGCGATCTGCGCCACGACGCCCATGTCATGCGTAATGAAAAGAACGGCCATGCCCTTGGCCTTTTGCAGCCGGGCGATCAGGTCGAGAATCTCGGCCTGCGTCGTCACGTCGAGGGCCGTGGTCGGCTCGTCGGCGATCAGCAGCTGCGGTTTGCAGGCGAGCGCCATGGCAATCATCGCGCGCTGGCGCATCCCGCCGGAATATTGAAAGGCATATCGGTCCAGCGCTTTTTCCGGCGAGGGAATTTCGACCTGGCTGAGCAGCGATATGGCTTCAGCGCGCGCCTCCGCCTTGCTCATCCGGGTGTGAAGGCGAAGCGCCTCGACGATCTGGTTGCCGACCGTGTGGATCGGCGACAGCGACGACATCGGCTCCTGGAAGATCATGGCGATGTCGCGGCCGCGGATCGCCCGGATCTGACGCCCGCGCGGATTGAGGCTGGTCAGATCGATCGAGCCGCCGTTCCGATCGTTCAATATGATCGATCCGCCGGACATGCGGCCAGGCGCATCGACGATCTGCAGGATCGAACGCGCCGTCACCGATTTGCCGGATCCGCTTTCGCCGACGACACAGAGCGTCTTGCCCGGCTCGATCGAGAAAGACAGATCGCTGACGGCGCGGAAGACGCCGGTGCGCAGAGGGAACTCGACCGTCAGATTTTTCACCTGGAGCAGCGGCCTGCCGGCAATAGGAGGGGTATCGGTCATGCCGGCCTCATTTGTTGTAGGGGTCGGCCGCATCGCGCAGGCCGTCGCCGAGAAGGTTGAGCGCCATCACGGCGACCACGACGGCACAGCCCGGCATGAAGAGCCATGGCGCGGTGGCGATCGAGCGAATGTTCTGGGCCTCGCGCAGAAGCACGCCCCAGGAGATGGTCGGCGGCTGCAGACCGAGCCCCAGGAAGGAAAGAGAGGTTTCGGCAAGAATCATTGCCGGCACCGCAAGCGTGATCGACGCGATGATATGGCTGGCAAAGCTTGGCAGCATGTGACGAAAGATGATGCGTCTTTCGCGAACGCCGTCGAGCCTGGCGGCGGCGACAAATTCCTCGGTGCGCAAGGACAGGAAGCGGCCGCGCACGACGCGGGCGAGCTGCGCCCAGCCGGTCAGCGACAGGATGATCGTGATCATCATATATTGTAGCGTCGCAGGCCAGTCCTGCGGCAGGGCTGCGGCCATCGCCAGCCAGATCGGGATCGTCGGCAGCGACAGCACGAAATCGATCACCCGCTGCAGGAAGAAATCGATGCGGCCGCCGTAATATCCCGAGATGCCGCCGAGCACGATGCCGAGCATCAACGAGAAGAAGACGCCGACGAGGCCGATCGACAACGAGATCTGCGAACCCTGCACCGTTCGGCTGAAAACATCCCGCCCAAGCCTGTCGGCGCCGAACAGAAGCAGCGGCGTCGTCTTGTCGGGCGAGGCGATCAAATGGATGTTGGTCCTGAACAGGCCGAACACCGAATATTCATAGCCGCGCCCGAAAAACTGGACGTCGACACGTTTTGTCGTGTCTTCCTTGTAGATGGCGGCCAGCGTTTCCGGATCGCGGGCCAGCTTCATCGGATAATAATGCAGGCCGAACGAGAACCCGTTCTCAGTATCGATCAGATGCAATTTCTGCGGCGGGTGAAAGGTCGCCCGCGCATTTTGCAGGTACGGGTCGTTGATGGCGAAGAAGCCGGGAAGCAGGGCAACGATATACATCAGCACAGTGACGACAAGCGCCACCATGGCCAGCCGGTGCCGGCGGAAAGCCCACCAGATGAGCTGCCACTGCGATGCAACGGCGGCGCGATCCGGGGGAATGTTTGTAACGGTGATGTCGGCCACGTGGGGCTCCTATTCCAACCGAATGCGGGGATCGACCAGCGCAAGCAGGATGTCGCTGATCAGAGAGCCTATCAGCGTCAGCGCGCAGATCAGCAGGACGAAGGCGCCGGCGAGATACATGTCCTGAGCCATCAGCGCCTGCAGCAGCAAAGGTGCGGCCGTCGGCAGATTGAGGACGATGGCGACGACGACCGAGCCGGAGATGAGGTTGGGCAGCAGCCAGGCAATCGTCGAGATGAACGGATTGAGGGCGATCATCAGCGGATATTTCATCAGCAGCCGGAACTCTGAGAGACCTTTTGCCCGTGCCGTGGTGACGTATGGCTTCGGCAATTCATCGAGCATGTTGGCGCGCATGACGCGGATGAGGCTCGCCGTCGAGGAGACGGCAAGGATGATGACGGGAAGCCAGAGATGCGAGAAGAGGTCGACCATTTTGGCGAAGCTCCAGGACGCGTTCTCGTATTCCGGCGAAAAGAGCCCGCCGACATCCTGGCCGAATTCGACCGCCGCGACATACATCAGCACCAGCGCCAGCAGGAAGGACGGAACGGCTAGGCCGAAAAAGGTGAAGGCGGTGAAGAAATAGTCGCCGATCGAATATTTGCGCACGGCGGAATAGACGCCGATCGGCAGCGCGATCGCCCAGGTGGCGATCAATGTCGACAGAGCCAGAACGAGCGTCAGCGCCATGCGCTCCCAGATCAGGTCAGAGACCGGCTGCTGCCATTCGAAGGAAATGCCGAAATCGCCGCGTGTGAGAATGCCCCATATCCATTTGAAATATTGGACGAGCATCGGGTCGCCGAGGCCGAAGCGCTCGCGCAATTGCGCCGCCGTGTTCTGATCGACGATCTCGTTGGAGGCTGCCAGCGTCGCAATATAGGTCGTGACATAATCGCCCGGCGGCAGCTGGATCAGCACGAAAGCCAGGAAGCTGACGGCAAACAGCGATGGGATCATCCATAGGAAGCGTTTGGCGATGAAGACCAGCATGGGGCGCCTCTTGCATTGAACGCCGCCTTCCGGGCCTTGTCGGCCGTCAGGGCCGGCAAGGCATCTCGGAGAGCGAACTGAAAGTAAGCGCCGCACCTGATGGTACGGCGCTTATGACGAAAATCAGCTCGTGAAGGTGAATTGCTGCGGCATTGCCGGACCGGGATTGGGCCAGGACCAGCTATCCGGCTCCTTCTCGGGAACATTGCGCAGATTGTTGCGGATGATGCCGAAACCGCCGACGGCAAGGCAAAGGCCGACGGTCTCGAACTCCTCGGCCGCGATGTCGAAGATCTGCTTCATGATCGCGCCGCGCTTGTCGAGATCGGCCGTCGAACGCGCTTCGTCGAAGAGCTTCATGCGCTTCTTCTGGCTTTCTGGCGGTTCTTCGCCGCGTGCGCCGTTGGAGGTGTACCAAAGCGTCCACGGAATGGCGTAACGCGAACCCTGCGGATGGAAGGCGAAGAAATCGCGCGGATCGAGCATTGGATCGAGACCGCCAGGACCCGGCCACACCGCCGCGTCATGGGCGTTGTCGTCGCCGCGGGTGTAGTAGAGCGCCCGCTCGATCGTGTTGACCTTCATGTCGACACCGATCTGAGCCCAATGCGCCTTGACCAGTTCCAGGGCATCGACGAGGTCGGGATAAAGCGTCGGAATGACGTCGATCGAGAAGAACACCTTCTGGCCGTCGGGCCGGAGGCGGAAACCGTCGCCGCCTTTCTTGTAGCCGGCCTCATCGAGCATCGCGCCTGCCTTGTCGGCGTCGAATTCGGTGAATTGGCGCGCGTATTTTTCGTTATACCACGGATGGGTCGGACGCGGCCCTGCCTGGTAGGGCTCGCTCTGTCCGAAATAGACGATGTCGATGAGCTCCTGGCGATTGATGCCGATCGAAAGCGCTTGCCGGAACGCCTTGTCGGCAAACATCTTGCGCATGGCAGGATCTTTGTGGGTGATGTTGAAATAGATCTGGCACTGTTGCGAGGCCGAAGGCACGAGCGTCAGCAGCCGATAATCGCCCTTTTCCATGTTCTTGGACAGCGTCGGCTTGTTGGCGAGCACGCTGATGTGGCGTTCCTGTATGTCGATCTTTCCAGAGATGACGTTCAGCATCAGCGATTCGACGTCCTGTGAGATGCCGAAGTTGATTTCATCGATGTAGGGAAGCTGGTTGCCCTCGGTATCGACCTGCCAGAAATAGGGATTGCGGGTCATGACGACACGCGTCGCACCGCCGGCATAGGGCTCCTTGACCACCCATGGATCGAGCGTCGGCTTGTCGACATTGCCCCATCGCGACGGGATCTCGATGTCGCCGCAACGGCTGCGGAACAGCTCCGTCCAGCTGGTGACGCCGGCCTTCTTCGCATCGGCCTCGATATTGGGATTATATTTCGGCAGGAACTGGCTGCAGTAATGCTTCGGGAACAGCGTCGGATGCTGACCAAGCGGCGTGGCGAGGTTCTCCAGATAAAGCGCATTGGCCGCGGCAAAGGTGAACTTCACCGTGTAATCGTCGATCTTCTCGACGGTCACCGGCTTGCCGGCGACGGCAAGCTGCGCCGGTGTCGAGCTGTAGAGCTCGGTGTTCTTGACGCAGTCTTCGATCGCGAAAACGACGTCATCGGCCGTAAAGGGATGACCGTCCGACCAGCGCACGCCTTCGATCAGATGGAACGTGAATTGTGTTGCGTCGTCGCTGACTTCCCAGCGTTCGGCAAGGTTCGGCTGCACGGCGGTAAAGTCGAGGTTCCATCGCACAAGGCTCTGGTTGCCGACCATACGCAGGATGCCGTTATGGTCGGATGAACCGCGAAGGCCGCGGCGCAGCGAACCGCCATAGGTGCCGACTTTCTCGAACGGCGTCACGACCATCGGCTTTTTCGGCAGGCGCTCGGCGAGCGGCGGCAGCTTTCCGTCCTTGGCGAGTTGCGCAAGTGCCGGCGCTTCACCACCTGCGGCAGACACGCGACCGGCGATAGACAGCGCCGCGACACCAGCCATGCCACCAAGCACGGCGCGGCGGGTGACGCCACGCGACAGTATTTCTTTGGCCATCGAATTCCTCCCTTTTGCGCCGGCGCAGCCTTTGCACCGGCTGATGCGTCGGGCTCCCGACCCGACGCTGACGCCCTCCTCGGCGCGACGAGCGAAACCATAGACACGTTCTCAAATGATTACAAGAGTTGACAGATAATTACAAATTTTGTAGCCATGCAGCATTGAAACGCCATGTTGCGCCGCCGAAATGCGACCAACAAGACCAAAAACGTTGAATCTGTCAGATGCTGTGCACCGCCTTGAACATCATGGCCGGCGACAGCCACGGCGCACGCGGCGTTGAGAGAAAAGGACCATGGTGACATTCGCGGTCGATGCCGGTTCGAACAGGGGCGCAACGCGCTTCAGCGACATCATCTACGAGAAGATCGTGGGGATGATCGCCGACGGCAACTTTCCGGTGAACGAACGACTGCCGCCGGAGACGAAGCTGGCCGCTGATTTCGGCGCATCGAGACCCGTCGTGCGCGAAGCGCTCGAACGCTTGAGAGCCGATGGGTTGGTCGTTTCGCGCAAAGGTTCCGGTTCCTATGTCAGGCAAAGGCCGGATTCGTCGATGCTGAAAATGGTGCCGGTCGGCTCCTTGGCCGATGTCCAGCGGTTCTTCGAATTTCGCGCCGGTCTCGAAGCCGAGGCGGCTGAGCTTGCGGCACGAAACTGGCAACCGGACGACAGGGAGCGGATAATGGCAGCGCTTCTTTCGATCGAGCAATGCTTGCGCGATGGGGAGCTTGGTGCCGAGGAGGACCAGGCTCTGCATGATGCAATTGCCATGGCGACCGGTAACCAGTTCCACATCACCATGCGCGAGTGGTTCAAGCCGCATTTCGCCATCGGGCATTCCGTTACGCGAAGCTTGAGCCTGAAGCGGACGCCGGAACAGATCCGCAGCGTCCAGGATGAGCATGCGGTGATCGTCGAGGCGATCTTCGCGCACCGGGAAACCGAAGCGCACGATGCGATGAAGAAACACATACTGAATGCTCGCGCCCGCATGTTCCAGGGCGTTTGAGCGATAATGGGAGGAGAGACGATGAAACGGGTCGCTGTGACGGGTGCTGCCGGACGTGTGGGGACGCTGCTGCGCCCGCTTCTTCGGTCGCATTTCGAGCACCTCAGCCTGATCGATTTGCAGGAGCCTGACGGGCTTGGCGAAAACGAGACTTTCGTCAGGGCCGACTTTACAAAGCTCGACGAGGCGACGGCTGCGCTGAAGGATATCGACGGCGTCGTCCATTTGGCAGGTATCGCAAGCGGCATCGACATGAACGCCATTCTGCATGCGAACGTGCTTGGGACATACAATCTCTACGAAGCGGCGCGGATCAACAAGGTCCAGCGGGTCGTCTATGCATCGAGCAATCATGCCACGGGCTTTTATCCGCGCGGCCAGCTGGTGTCGCCGCTCGACCCGATGCGCCCCGATAGCCCCTATGGACTTTCCAAATGCTGGGGCGAACTTGTGGCGGGGCTTTATTACGACACGTCAGGCATTCGCTCTCTTTCCATCCGCATCGGCAATGCGGGCACCTATCCCAATAGCGAACGATCGGTTGCGATTTGGATCAGCGCGCGAGACCTGGCGCAATTGGTCAGGATCGGCCTGTCGCACCCGTTGATCGCAGCAACAGTGGTCTACGGCGTTTCGGACACCGAAGAGATGTGGTGGGACAACGGTCTGGCGGCACGATTGGGCTACCAACCACAGGACCGGCCGCGTGATCACGCCCGCATCGAAGAGGGATCCGAAGGGCCGGTCGCGCTGGCGTTCCAGGGAGGCGGGTTCTGTGAGATCAATCACGACGGCACCATCCGCATGCGCGACGCCGAGGGTCTGGCCAAGAGCCTGGAGACGGTTGAATGACGGCGCCTCGGATCATCCGCCCGGACGTCCGCTCCGTGAGCGAGCAGCCGCTGACGGTCGGTGAATCGCCGGTATGGGACGACGAGACCGGCACTTTGTGGTTCGTCGATATTCTGGCGCCAGCACTCGTTCGGCTCTCGGCTTCAGGAAAGAACGACCGCTTTGAGATGCCGGCCGCCATCGGCGCGCTCGGGCTTTGCCGCGATCAAAGGATCGTCGTGGCGCTCCAGACAGGCGTCCATCTCTTCGATCCCGTCTCCGGAGATTTCGAGTTTGTGTCCGATCCGGTCGGACGCGACATCAATTGCCGCCTCAACGATGGAAAGGTCGGTCCCGACGGGCACTTCTGGATCGGCTCGATCAGCGAATCCAAGCCACAGATCGATGAGGCCGCACTTTTCCGCGTGGGCGCCGACGGCAGCACGCGGACCGTGGCCACGAAACTGACGAGCTCCAATGGCCTTGCCTGGTCGCCGGACGGCCGGCGGATGTATCATTCCGACAGCCGGCAATGCTTCCTGCAGGCATTCGATTTCGATCCTGATACGGGCGACCTCGGCGATGGGCGCCGGCTTCGCAGCTTCACGGAAGACGAGGGTCGGCCGGATGGAGCGACAACCGATCGTGACGGGTTCTACTGGAGCGCCGGGGTTTCCGCCGGTCACCTCAACCGTATTTCGCCTGAAGGCGACATCGTCGAAATCTACATTCTGCCGGTCGCTGCACCGACGATGCCGTGTTTCGGGGGGCCGAATCTGCGCACCCTCTACGTCACGAGCCTGTCGACAGACCGCACCGGACGTTTCGAGGCGGGGAAGGTCATCGCCTTCGATGTGGATGCAGAGGGCCTGCCGCCGTTTCGCTTCGGGGCCAATCATCCCTCCGGGATGGCAGCGGCCGATCACCCTTCGGGTGACGGCGGATTGATGAAAGATAACGGGGAAGAAAGATGAGCATCGCAACCATGCGCAAGGCGCTTACAGGCGTATCGGGTGTTCCCGTCACCGCCTATGACGGCAAAGGTGAAGTCGAACCACGGATCACGGCGAAAGTCTATGAGCGGGTGGCGGCAGCCGGCATTCACAACATCGTCGCTGCCGGCAATACCGGGGAATTCTATGCTCTGACGCCGCAGGAAATCCGGATCGTCCATGAGGCGGCGGTTTCAGGCGTCAACGGCAAGGCGCCGGTGACGGCGGCAATCGGCCGGTCGCTGCGCGAGGCGATCGGCATGGCGAAAGATGCGGCGACGATCGGCGCATCCGCCGTCATGTCTCATCAGCCCGTCGATCCTTTCGCAGCACCTTCGGCCCAGATCGACTATTTCTGCAATCTTGCGGATGCTTCCACCCTGCCGCTCGTCGCCTATGTCAGGGCAGAAGGTTTCGGCGTCGACGATATCATTCGTCTCGCAAACCACGGCAATATTGCCGGCATCAAATTTGCCACGACCGATCTGATGCTGCTTTCCAGAGCGATCGCTGCGGCCGATCCGGCCGGCGCACTGTTCGTCTGCGGCCTGGCGGAGAGTTGGGCGCCGACATTTACGGCTGCGGGTGCGCGCGGCTTCACATCCGGCCTCGTCAATGTCGCACCGCATCTGTCGCTTGCCGTTCACAATGCGCTCGAAAGAGGAGACTTCGGCGCGGCCAGGGCTATCGTCAACCAGCTTGAACCATTCGAGCGGATGCGGACGAAATTCCGCAATGGCGCGAACGTGACTGTCGTCAAGGAGGCCGTCACCTATTCCGGCCTCGATGTCGGCCCCGTGCGCGTGCCGGGATTGCCGCTGCTCGATCGGCACGATCGCGAGGAACTCCATCGGCTGCTTCAACGCTGGGATGCCGCCGGTAACAACCAGATCGATCCACACCAGCAGGATTCCGCAAAGGCGGCCGGCTGAGTTCAACACGAGCGCGGCTCAACTTTTCATGGAAGCGCAGAGCCGCTCTAACCCTTTGTTTTTACGCAATTTCGCACGGAACATCGCTTCGCACTTTTCCTGGAATTGCTCTATTTCCGCCAACAACAGGATTGGGAGGTCTTGAGATGCTGAGACAAGTACTGACAACGATCGCAATTACCGGCGCCATGATGACGGCGCAGCCCAGCTTCGCGGCGTCGCCGCCCAATATGCTGGTGATCGGCACCAATCTCACCGGCATAAGGACGCTCGATCCGGCGCAGAACAATGCCCGCACGGTTTCCGAACTGATCTCGAATATTTACGACAATCTCGTGCAGCTGTCGCCGGACGACCTTAAAACGCTGAAGCCGATGCTCGCGAAGCAATGGAGTGTCTCGGCGGATGGCAAGATCATCACGCTGACATTACGCGACGACGCGGTCTTCCAGAGCGGCAACAAGGTCACCGCCGAGGATGCGGCCTGGTCGATCCAGCGCGTCATCAAGATGGGCCAGGTCGGCTCCACCGACATCGCGCTCTGGGGCTTCACGCCTGAAAACGTCGAAAAGCTCGTTCGCGCAAAAGACGAACACACGCTCGAGATCGAGCTGCCGCAGGCGGTCAATACCGATCTGGTGCTCTATTCGCTGGCGGGCTCGTCGATCGGCATCGTCGACAAGAAGACGGTACTGTCGCACGAGGCAAACAGCGATTTTGGCGGCGCCTGGCTTTCCGCCAATTCCGCCGGCAGCGGCCCATTCAGCCTGGCGCAGTGGCGGCCGAACGATGTCGCGATCTTCAATGCCCAGCCGAAATATTGGGGCGGCAAGCCGGCCATGGCCCGTGTCGTTGCCCGTCACATCCCGGAATCCGGCAATCTCCGGCTTCAGCTCGAAGCCGGCGACGTCGATGTCGGCCAATATGTTTCAAGCGGCGACCTCGATGCGCTCGCCACCAAGAAGGACATGGTCATCGAGAATGTCCCGGGTCTCGGCTTCTACTATATCGCCCTCAATCAGAAAGACCCGGATCTGCAGAAGCCAAAGGTTCGCGAGGCCTTCCAGCATGCCTTCGACTGGAAAGCGATCTCCGGCAACATCATGCGCTATACGGGCTTTCCCTGGCAGTCGATGATCCCGCGCGGCATGATCGGCGCTCCCGGTGAGGCGGCGGTCCGCTACGATTACGATCCCGCCAAGGCCAAGCAGTTGCTGGCGGAAGCCGGATATCCCAATGGCCTGAAGAAGGTGCTCAATCCGTCGGGAGCCGCGACCCTGCCCTTCGCCGAAGCGCTGCAGGCGAGTGCGCGCGCTGCCGGCCTTGATCTCGATCTCGTGCCCGGCGAGTTCACGCCCGCCTTCCGCGAGCGCAAATTCGAAGTGCTGCTCGGCAATTCCGGCGCCCGCCTGCCCGATCCCTTCGCGGTCGCCACGCAATATGCCTTCAACCCCGACAATAGCGACGAGGCACGCCTCGGCAGCTATTACCTCTGGCGCACGGGCATGAAGGTGGACGAGCTCAACACGCTCATCGACCAATCGATGAAGGAGCGCGACACGGAAAAGCGCACAGACATCTTCAAGAAGATGGATGGCATCTATGCCGGCATGGCTTCGCCGCTGGTCATCTTCTTCCAGCGAACCGACCCCTATGTCATGCGCGCCAACGTCAAGGGCTATCACGGGCATACGACATGGTCGACGCGCTGGCATGACGTGACCAAGGAGTAGAACGCCGTGGCGAGCGCCGATCTGACATCGAAGTCTGAGAGCAGCCGTGGTTCCACGGAGGGCGGGTTCGCCGAGGCGGCCCCGCACCCGGCGCTGAGCCTGCTGCGGCGCCTGGCGGGACGCGTCGTGGCAGTCGTGACGACGCTGCTTGGCCTGCTCTTCCTGACCTTCTCGATGGGCCGCCTGCTGCCCGCCGACCCGGTGCTCGCCATCACCGGGGCGGAGGTCAGCAAGGATGTTTACGATCGCGTCTATAACGAGCTGGGTCTCGGGCAGCCGATCTGGATGCAGTTCCTCTCCTACGTCGGCAAGATCGCCACAGGCGATCTCGGCATGTCGGCGACGACGGGCCAGCCGATCCTCACCGATCTCCTGACAATCTTTCCCGCAACGATCGAACTTGCGATCATCGCCATGATCATCGGGGCGATCGTCGGCATTCCCTTAGGGATCACCGCCGCGGTCAGGCGGGGAACCGTTATCGACCACATTGCGCGGATCGTCGCCCTTGCCGGCCACTCCATCCCGATCTTCTGGACCGGGCTGATGGCACTCTTCGTCTTTTATGCGAAGCTGAAGCTCGTCGGCGCCTCGGGCCGGATCGATGTCTTCTATGAAGGCCTCGTCACGCCGATGACGGGCTTTCTCCTGATCGACGCAGCGATTCAGGGCCAATGGGACGTGTTTTACAACGCCCTTGGCCACATCATCCTGCCGGCCGCCATCCTCGGCTACTATTCCGTCGCCTATATCAGCCGCATGTCGCGAAGCTTCATGCTGGAGCAACTGAGCCAGGAATACATCATCACCGCCCGGGCCAAGGGGCTTGGCACCCGCAAGGTGGTCTGGCGCCATGCATTCAAGAACATCCGCGTACAGCTCCTGACGATCATGGCGCTGACCTTCGGCGGGCTGCTCGAAGGCGCGGTGCTGATCGAGACCGTCTTCGGGTGGCCGGGGCTCGGCCAGTACCTGACGCGGGGGCTGCAGATGAACGACATGAACGTGGTCATGGGTTCGGTGCTGACGATCGGCGCCGTCTTCCTGACGATCAACATCCTGTCGGACTTCCTTTATCGCATTCTTGATCCGAGGACACGGTGACGCCATGACGATCTCCTCTGAGCACGCAGACAGCGTCAACACCGGCGGCCTCCGCAACTGGCTGCTCGCACCGGAGCCTCGAGGCTGGTTCCAGTCATCGGCGCAGCAGATTCATCAAGGCTGGCGGAAATTCAGCCTGCACCCGCTTGGTCTGGCGGGACTGGCCATTATCCTGCTGCTGATCGCCGTGGCGCTGGCCGCACCCCTGCTGACGAGCTACGATCCGATCGTTCAGGACATGGCCGGGCGGCTTGCCGCGCCATCGGCGAGCCATTGGCTCGGCACCGACAATTTCGGCCGCGACGTCTTTTCCCGGGTGATCTATGGCGCCCGCACGACGCTCTACATCATCATGCTCGTCACGGTCATCGTCGCCCCGCTCGGCCTGCTGATCGGCACCGTCTCAGGTTATTTCGGCGGCCTCGTCGACGAAATCCTGATGCGCGTCACCGATATTTTTCTCTCCTTCCCCGGTCTCGTGCTGGCGCTGGGTTTTGCCGCAGCGCTCGGTCCGGGCATCACCAATGCGATCATCGCGATTTCACTGACGGCCTGGCCACCGATCGCGCGTCTTGCGCGCGCCGAGACGCTCAGCCTGCGCAAGGCGGATTACATCGCCGCCGTGCGCCTGCAAGGCGCGACATCACTCGCGATCATCACTCGTCACATCCTGCCGATGTGCATTCCCTCAGTGATCGTCCGCGTCACCCTCAATATGGCCGGCATCATCATCACTGCCGCCGGTCTCGGCTTCCTCGGCCTCGGCGCGCAGCCGCCATGGCCGGAATGGGGGTCGATGGCCGCCAGCGGACGTGAATTCATGCTCGACAGCCCCTGGGTCATCGCAGCACCCGGCATTGCCATTGCGCTCGTCAGCCTCGCCTTCAACCTCGTCGGCGATGCGCTTCGCGATGTTCTCGATCCCCGAGGTTCAGAATGACAGAGCCCTTGATCGATATTCAAAATCTCGAAATCGCATTTGGCGGCGGACAGGTGCGGGCCGTGCGCGGCGTGAGCTTTTCGCTTGGTCAGGAAAAGCTCGGAATCGTCGGTGAATCCGGATCGGGAAAGTCGACCGTCGGCCGCGCCATCATGAAGCTGCTGCCACCGACCGCCATCGTCAATGCCGAGCGGATGCGGTTTCGCGACGTCGATCTGCTCAAGGCGAACGAAAAAACGATGATGACGATCAGGGGCCGGCGGATCGGCCTGATCCTGCAGGACCCGAAATATTCGCTCAATCCCGTCATGCGGATCGGCGAACAGATCGCCGAGACCTACCGCTTCCATCATCCGAGGGTGAGCAAGAGCAAGACCTACAGGCAAGCGCTCGATATGCTCGAAGCCGTCCAGATCCGTGATCCCGAGCGTGTTGCCCGCCTTTACCCGCACGAAATCTCGGGTGGCATGGGTCAGCGGGCGATGATCGCCATGATGCTGATTGCCGAACCCGAAGTGCTGATCGCAGACGAGCCGACGTCAGCGCTCGACGTGACGGTGAGGCTCGAGATCCTGGCACTGCTCGACGAGCTCGTCTTGCGCCGCAATCTCGGTCTGATCTTCATCAGCCACGACCTCAATCTCATCCGGAATTTCTGCGATCGCGTCCTCATCATGTATGCGGGGCGGGTCGTGGAAGTGCTCGAAGCGCGCGATCTCGACAAGGCCCGACATCCTTATACGCAAGGATTGTTGGCATCCCTGCCGACGATCGAAGATCCCCCTGCCCGGCTGCCGATCCTTAAACGAGATCCGGCCTGGCTTGAAGAATTCGCATTGGAGCCGCCGCGGTGATTAAAATCGACAATCTTACGGTCCGTTTCGGACCCGGGCAGCGGCCTGTCGTTCGAGACGTAAGCTTCGCCATCGAAAAGGGAACTGCTTTCGGTCTGGTCGGCGAGTCCGGCTGCGGGAAGTCCACTGTCTTGAGGGCGCTTTCCGGCCTCAACGCCAACTATGACGGCCGGATCGAGCTCCACGGCGAGCCGTTAAGTCAACGGCGCAGTCGGCCATTCTTCCGCCGGGTGCAGATGGTGTTCCAGGACCCCTACGGATCCCTCCATCCCCGCAAGACCATCCGCTCGCAGCTGAAAGAACCGCTGCGCAACCAGGGCCTCGATACGAATTCCGTCGACGTCAACGCCGTCCTGAGATCGGTCGGCCTCGATCCGGCGCTGAGCTACCGATTTCCGCACCAGCTCTCCGGCGGCCAGCGCCAGCGCGTGGCCATCGCCCGCGCGCTGATGCTGAATCCGGACGTTCTGCTTCTCGACGAACCGACATCGGCGCTCGACGTGTCAGTTCAGGCCGAGATCCTCAATCTCCTCCAGGATTTGCGCGTCAATCGCGGTCTGACCTATCTGCTCGTCAGCCACGACCTCGCCGTCGTCTCGCATATGTGCAGCCGCGTCGCCATCATGGAAGCGGGCGAAATCGTCGAACAGGTCGATGTCGGCGCCCTCCGAAGAGGTGCGGTCGAACACCCCTATTCGCAACGCCTGCTGCGCGCGAGCCGGATGTACGGAAGGGCGTAGCTGTTGGTCGGTGGGCCCCTGCCTGCTTCTTGATGCCACAAGCTACCGACCGCAATGGGCTTCGATAGCAGAAGTGATCTCCTGCCAATCCTGGAGATGAATTTCGTGGCCACCGCCTTCGAGCCGAATGAGCTTTGCTCCCTTGACGGTTCGTGCCAGCAATTCGCCGTGCTCAACGGGATAAATCGGATCAGCCGTTCCGTGTATGACAAGGAGCGGCGCGGCAAGTTCAGCCAGTTTGCTCCTTAAGGTCTGGCCGCCCTTCACCATGAAATGATTGGTAGCGCTGACGAAGTTTTGGGCCCGTTTGACGTCACGTTCAACAAAGGCGCGCGCCTGCCGTTCATCGTAAGGGTGCGCCGAACCGGCGATCATCTGGGTATCCTTGACGAGGAATTCGATCACCTGGGCATTGTCTGTCCAATCGACGTTCTCACCCGTCGCTGCGTGCTCCATGTAGGCGTCGGTAGTGTGGGGTAGAGCACTGGTATCAACGCCCACCGGCGTGGTGGAGATCAGTGTTAGTGTCTTGACGCGCTTCGGATTTGACAGTGCCGCGATCTGGGCGATCGTGCCGCCCAACGACATTCCAATCAGATTGGCGCGATCTATGCCGTAGCCATCAAGTACCCTTGTGGCGTCCTCGGCCATGTCGTCCATCGCATAGGGCGGCTCCCCCGGCGGGTAGATCGTTGAGCGGCCGGTGTCTCGATTATCGTAGCGGAGGACATAGAACTCGTGATCAGCAAGCTTTTGGCAGAATCCGTCCGGCCACCACAACATGGAAGCCATGGCGCCCATGATGAGCAGGATCGGCTCATGCGCCGGATTGCCGAAAGCCTGAGTGGCAATCTCGACGTCGTCAAACTTGATCATACGTTCAGTCACTTGGCGGCATCCTTTATTGGCTTGGATGAGGCAGCGAAAATCGCAGGCCTTCTTATCTGCAGGCTTCCACGCGAACGCCACTCGACGTCTGCATGTTCCCTATCCTGTGGCTAAGGTGGGTGGTGCCGCATCGGGCATATTGAGTATGACGGTCCCCAAAAACCATTTTCGCGGCATAAGGTGGTCCAAGCGGATTCAGGTCAGGGTTCCGGGGACGGAATATCGCCGGCACGTGGGATCTCCACATCGCTACTCTGCTAGGTCGGGATGACTATGTCTTCATCTCTGCTAATCTCGAACTTCAGGTTTCAGGGTCAGCCGCGACGGCGATGGATGGCACACGTTTTATGCTCGCAGACCAGAGTGATGCACACGTCTTGCAACGTGCCTTGATGTCGATCGATCAAATGACATGCACGCCGAGGGAGCGAAATCAGCAGGCGTCAGATCTTTTGCTGAGGGATGTCTATTGATACCCATGCGTGGCGGTTCTCATCGTAAACCGCCTGCGATGGCTCCAAGTCTCGCTTCTCGTCGAAACAGCCAAGTGCGACTGCTGTTAAACCCGGCCTGAACTCCGGTTTCCAAAAAACGGTCGAACCGCATGTGGGACAAAAATGGAATTCGATCAGCTTCCCGCTATCACCCGATCTCCTGAAGGTCGAAGACAACCCAGTTTCCTCGGTTGTTTCCGATGCAAAAAAGACCCCTACCCCAAAGCTTGATCCTGTCCGGCGTTGACAAGCGGCGCAATGGCAGACGGAAATTTTTAGGGGGTTTCCACGTGCGATGATGGAAAGTGCACCACACGAGCATGAAGCTCTTCTTTCCACGTAGGACCCCACTCTGTTTGAAGCCTTGGCGCCGTTCGCAGCGACAGAGCTAATGGCGGCTATTTCGGCCACCCGCGCGGATAAACGATGTCTGCACGGACGGAAGAGGTTCGAAACATAGTGGCGTCGGAACATTCCGACGCCACATCAGCATTTCTGACGCCGTGTCAGTACCCACGTAATCTCAACTTGCTCGGGCGTGTCTTGCACGGACCGCAGTTGCCAGCGTCTGATGCGGCGAGGGTGAAAGAGCGTGATGATGGGTGACGCTGGCTGCAGCAGGATTGCGGATGTTACGCGCTCCTACGTTAAAGCGGGAGATCAGTCTGGATAGCGTGACGACTTCTTCCGCAAGTCTGCTGGTACTTGCGGTGGCCTCTTCAACCATCGCGGCATTCTGTTGCGTGACCTGGTCCATCTGATTGACGGCAGTGTTGACTTCGGCGAGACCGGTTGCCTGCTCCCTTGCCGCGGTCGCAATTGAGTGGACGTGATCGTTGATTTTGGTGACCTGTGTTTGGATCAGGCTCAAGGCGTCTCCTGTAGCGGTCACCAAGCTAACGCCGGTGCGTACCTCTCCGCTTGAACGGGTGATCAGTTCCTTGATGTCCTTTGCGGCGCGAGCAGAACGCTGAGCAAGCTCGCGAACCTCTTGCGCGACAACGGCGAAGCCCTTGCCGGCCTCACCCGCGCGGGCCGCTTCGACGCCTGCATTCAATGCAAGCAAGTTCGTTTGAAAGGCGATCTCGTCTATGACACTGATGATCTGACCAATCTCGCCGGAGGCCTGTTCAATAAGACCCATGGCGGCAACAGCATCACTGACCACCGCACTCGATTGATCTGTGCTTCGACGCGCTTCGCCAACCATGTGACTGGCTTCCGATGCTCGATCCGTAGAATTCTTAACCGCCGATGTGATCTCCTCAAGCGCTGCAGCGGTTTCCTCCAATGAAGCAGCCTGCTGTTCCGTTCGTTTGGACAAATCGCCGGCCGCATCGCTAAGTTCACCGGTCCCAGAATTGATTGTGTCGATCGCGGTACCGACTTCCGCTATAACCGTTCGAAGACCCTCCATCGTCGCATTCACATTGCGCTTTAGCTCCCCAAAGGCCCCCTGAAATTCGCCTTCCATCTCCTCGGTGAGATTTCCCTCCGCCAGCGCCGCGATCACACGTTGGGTCTCACTGACGCCCCGATGAACAGACGTCACGAGCTCATTGACGCTTCCCGCGAAACGATTGAGGTCCGGACTATCATAAGTCGTCTCAATTCTTTTGGTGAAATCTCCCGCCACCGCCGCCGCAACCACCTTCGAAATATTTGATGAGAGGTCCGCGCTCTTAGCGTGCAGCGCAGTTTCCTGGGCGTTGAGATGGCGCATCCTAATGCCGTTCTGCTTGAACACTTCCACCGCACCCGCCATAGCGCCGATCTCGTCAGGTCGGCTGGCGAACGGTATGATTGTCTCAAGGTCGCCGTCGGCCAGTTGTTTCATACTGGTGGTCAACTTCCCGATTGGGCGAGCGATCGCCCTGGAACCAAAAATAGCTGACCCGATGAGGGTCATCACCACTAGACATCCCGCTCCGAGACTAACCTGCATCGCCAAGCTAGATGCTGTTGCCATCTGCTGACCTGCTTCGTCCGCTTTCCCTTTGGCCGCTGTTACACACTCGTCGAGCAACGATCCGATTTCATCGGCAATAGTCAGGAGCTTGACTTGAGCGGACCTTTCCGCGCTGGCAGCCTTGGAGCCGTCGGCTGAGTTGTCCAACTTCGCGTCGATAGCGGTTGAAAGCCCCCCGAACTCGGTCATCCACTGACTTGTCAATTCGGAGATCTTTGACACTCGATCCTTATTGGTCTGGAGCGTTATACTGGCGCTCGCGCTTGTCAGGTATTTGATGACCGACTCATGGCGCTTGGCGACATACTCGCGCGCCTTCGTCGCTTCGGCCGAGCTTTCCGCGAGGCGCAATTCCATCATTCCCATCATCATGCCGCGTAGCGACGCTTTCGCATCAACCAGGTCACGGGAAATGACCAATTGCATCCGGCCGAAATCGGAGCTCTTGCCGACCGAGGTGCCCCCGACCCAGACCGCCACCAGCAAGATCGCAACCATGAGAATGGCGGCTGCGGACATGGCGGTTAACTTGGCACTTATACGGGTAAAAAGTTTGGGCGGCATTTCGATGCTCCTTGGCGCACGGGACGACCGGCTCCCGGCTGCTGCGATTGGTCAACAAGCTGGACAAACGTGCTCCAGCCGTACTTTGCATTCGGGTTCCCAACACCAACTCCCACACGCAACGACGCTGTGGTGGTTATTTAGAATTATAGTAATGAGCTTAAGTTTCTGTTGAGGCTGTGGGCGACGGTCTGTGGTGGGTTTTTCGCGGATCATCGAGGCATGCAAAAATCGGTAGATCGCCCAGTTGCTACCGATTGAGCCGCGAGAGTGGGTTACGGTGCGCGCAACCGAACGGGGCACCTACAACCGTGCAGAATTGTGCCGCTTTGGCCGGCCGCTTCCACGCGCGCAGCCGATTGCCCCTACCGATGATGAGGGCGCCCGGTCAAACAGCGGGCGCCATCTTTTTATTTCCAGCTCGTATAATCGTCGGCGACGCAACCAAACGGCGCGCGACCCTGACCAAACCGCTTCTTCAGTTGCTCGCATCCCCACTCGTTCAACGGCGCTGGCATGAGATTGTTGATGTCCATGCCAGGCGATTGGAATGCTGTCGGGGAAGTCGTGATGTACCAGAGCCAGAAGCCGACCACACCGACGACCATCAGAAGCAACACACCGAAGAAAAACTTCACCCGCTTCCAGATCGATACCGTCCTTTTGGTGTCTTCGATCAACACCGGAACGCTCTGATCGCGTTCTTGCTGATACGCGAAAGGTGCAAGAGCTGCGGTGCGTTCTTTATCCGTAAGCTCCACACGCTGCAGCCGATCGTCGAGAAGCACCGGCAGGGCAGTATTGCCGTGCCTCACGGCCAATCCGATCGCCTTGCCATTGGCTTCACCGACGATCAGAGGCTCCTCTCCATCCTTCATGCGCGTGTAAGCCGATCGCCCTGTTTTGTCATCGGCAATCTTGTCGTTGTAGGTGATGGAAAGGACGCCGCGTTTGCGGTCGAATGCGGTGATCTCGACCGGGACAGGGGTCAGCATGGCAGGCCGAAGCAACTGGCCCTTGACCCGCCAAATGCGGATGGCGAGAAAAATCATCCCCAGGCCCATGCCGCCAAGCAGGACGGCAAACACAGTAAGCGTGATGATCCGGTTCCAGAGCATGTCCAGACCCAGGCTCATCGTCGCAAGTTCCGGGTGATCGGCTGATATCACCAGACCCGTTTCATAGTCGCCGGTATGGAAATCGACGAACATGACCTCGACTTCGGTATCGTAGTCTCGTCCACCGTAGCTGTAGACCAGGCGTGCCTCGCAATCGGTAAAGACTGCCTTGCGTGTCGTGCATCGCCCATTTTGCACGTCGCCATTTTCGAGCGTCAAAGGGTTCTGGCTGATCTGGAAATCGCGGATCACACCTGGTGCTTCCGAGACGAATAGAAAGCCAGCCAGTGCCAGGATAATGGGCGTTGACCAAAAATAAGCATTCGGCGTGGAGATGACGTTGCGCGCCAACGAGAGCGGGCGACCAGGAAGAACAAGCGAAATCAAAGGCGTCGGCCCCCTCATATGTGACAGCCCCGTGGGCTGGCAAAGTTTCTGTCGGCGGCCCCCTATGCAGCAGTTCAAAACGCAACAACCTCCTTTGCGCATCTCAAGACGCGCGGCGCTGTAGCGGAACTGAAGCCATCCCAGCCGGCTCGCACAATCTCATTGTGCAAGACCGATCTAAAGCTTCAGGCGGTAGATCGGCAATCCCTTTCAGCGTGCGTGGGCATCATTGGCCCGTTGATCTTGTTGAAAACGTCCGCGCCGTGTTGGGAACGCGATCGAATGCCGCCCATACGGAACCAAATCATCGTCGAGCGGTTATATGACACCCTCCTCCTCGAAGAGCCGAGCGTCATGATGCGGATGTTATGCGGCCCGAAAGTTAGCCAGATGTTTAAGATCCTTGCCTGCGCAATCGCCGCTGCGACGGCGTCAATGCTCACGGCCGGCGCCGCCCACGCCGACGAATCCGCCTTCCTCAAAACACTGGCGGGAAATTGGAGCGGTAACGGTACGGTGAAAGTGCGAACAAACGCACCCACCATTAAAGTCACTTGCCGCTTCAAGTCGGACGCGAATGCAAGTTCCCTCGCACTCAATGGACGCTGCACCAGTCTCGTCGTTTTTTCCCGTGTCATCAGCGCTAACCTCAAGGCCAGCGGTGACAGCTACACCGGCTCCTACGTGGGCGCGGGCACCGGCACCGCGGGTCTAGGCGGAAAGCGCGCTGGTAATGCCATAAGCCTCGCGATCAAATGGGCAAAAGAGGTCAATGGCGACCGCCGTGCGCAGATGACGATCGAAAAAACCGGGGCATCGGGCATGCGCCTCACAACCGTCGATACCGACCCCGCTACAGGTCGATCGGTTGTTACGAGCCGCATTGACCTTCGTCGGAGCTGATATCTTTTTACATTCAAAGAGCCGTCGGCGTGCTAAAGGGTTGATAGAGAAGCCCCGAAGCTATAGTTTCGCCTTCGCAAATCGCTGAACGACACAAGGAAATAGTTATCTCATGCCGACAGGTACCGTTAAATTCTTCAATGACGACAAGGGCTTCGGCTTCATCACCCCTGAGGGTGGCGGGCAGGACGTTTTTGTTCACGTGTCTGCGCTGCAGAGCGGCGGGTCGCTCCGCGAAGGCGACAAGGTCAGCTTCGAAGTTGGACAAGATCGCAAGACCGGAAAATCGAAGGCTGAGAACGTCTCGACTCTCTGATCAAAAATGGCCCAACCTGCATTGAGCGGGTTGGGCTCATCATTACGAGCCGCAGGCGCGAATGCCTTCGTACTCTACAGCGCGGCGCGATTTTTCATATTCGCTCTTCGCGCTTTAGTTTTTTGTGCGCATGTCGTTGTCGGAAAACCGCTGCACAGTTGCGCGGTATGCTTTAAGCCGAAACGCCGCCAATCGAGGTCTGGGCGTGTCGTTTAACGTCAGCACCTTGGAAATTCCGAATAGTGACGACCCTCACGCCAGCGCAGTCGCGGCAAACTGAGCATTTTGTCTCTGAGAAAAGGATGTTCCACGCATTCGCTTTAGACAATGCGAGGAGTCATCACGGCGAAGAGCCCATCACACCCCTGATAGAATGCTTTCCGCGGCCTTCTCGGCAATCATGATCACCGGCGAGTTGGTATTGCCCGACACGATTGTCGGCATGATCGAGGCATCGACCACCCGCAGTTTCGCCAGCCCATGCACCCGCAATTGCGAATCAACAACCGCCATCGTGTCGCTGCCCATCTTGCAGGTGCCGACCGGATGGAAGATCGTCGTGGCGATATCGCCGACACGACGGATCAGGTCCTCGTCGGTCCGGTATTCCGTGCCCGGCAACATCTCCTGCGGCCGGTACTTGGCGATGGCACCGGCCTCCATGAGCCGGCGGGCGTGCCGGATCGATTTCGTCGCAACCATCCGGTCGCCGACGGTCGAAAGATAATTCGGGCGTATTTCCGGCGCCACCGAAAGGTTCGGGCCGCTAACATGCACGCTCCCCCGGCTCTCCGGCCGCAGATTGCAGACGGAGACGGTGACGGCGGGATATTTGTGCAGCGGCTCGCCGAGCCGGTCGGTGCTCAAGGGCTGCACGTGATATTCGAGATCGGCGGTCGCAACAGCCGGATCGCTCTTGGCAAAGATACCGAGCTGGCTCGGCGCCATCGACAGAGGCCCGGACCGGCGCAGCATATATTCAAGCCCCATGCCCGCGCGGGTGAACAGGTTGTGATAGAGCTGGTTCAGCGTCTTTGCGCCCTCGATGCGGAAGACCGTGCGGATTTGCAGATGATCCTGCAGGTTTTCGCCGACACCTGGAAGTTCGTGGACGACGTCCAGCCCAGCAGCCGACAACACATCCGGTCGACCGATCCCGGAAAGCTCAAGGATTTTCGGCGAATTGATCGCACCGGCAGACAGAATGACCTCGCGACCGGCGCGAGCCAGATGACTCCGTCCGTTCAGCCGGAACCGCACGCCGGTCACCATTCTGCCCTCGAATTCCAGCCGCTCGGTTTCGGCGCCGGTCAGCACACGCAGATTGGGCCGCTTCATCGCCGGGCGCAAGAAGGCCTTGGTCGTGTTCCAGCGCAGGCCGCCGCGCTGGTTGACCTCGAAATAGCCCGAGCCTTCATTGTCGCCATCGTTAAAATCGTCGGTCTTCGGGATGCCGAGTTCTTCGGCGGCATCGCGAAAGGCATCGAGGATCGGCCAGGACAGCCGCTGCTTTTCCACCCGCCATTCGCCGCCTGCCCCGTGCATTGGCGACTGGCCACGATAGTTGTCCTCGGATTTCAGGAAATAGGGCAGCACGTCGTCCCAGCCCCAGCCGGAATTACCCGCCTGCCGCCAGCCGTCGTAATCGGCCGCCTGGCCGCGCATGTAGATCATGCCGTTGATCGACGAACAGCCGCCCAGCACTTTTCCACGCGGATAGGGCAGTGACCGACCGTTCAGTCCGGCCTCCGCCGCCGTCCTCATCATCCAATCGGTGCGCGGATTGCCCATGCAGTAGAGATAGCCGATCGGTACATGCACCCAATGGTACCGGTCGCTGCCGCCGGCTTCGAGCAGCAGGACGCGGGTTTTCGGATCGGCCGATAGCCGGTTGGCCAGAACGCATCCCGCCGATCCCGCGCCGACGATGATGATGTCGTAGCTTCCCGCATCAATGGCTGCATCATTCACACGAATATTCACGCCGCTGCCCCCGCTGCCGCCGGGGGGACCGCCGTCAGACGCCGCCAGAGCGGTGCCATCGCTTCGGCGATATCCTGATAGAGAGCGTAGCGCCGCGCGTAATGCGCCTCAAGCGAGACATCCGGACGATAAAGCCTCTCGGTCCGGACCATGGCCGCAGCACCAGCGCCGAAGTCCGCGAAAATGCCGACGCCGGTTCCGGCCGCAATCGCCGCTCCCAGCGCACCGGTTTCACGCGAGCGGGCAACGCTGACCGGAACGCCGAGCACATCGGCAAAGATCTGCGGCCAGATCAGGCTGCGCGAGCCGCCGCCGGAGAGCACCGCTTCGTTGAACACCGCGCCGGCCTTTCGGATCGTCTCGATGTGCTGGCGATGACCGAAGGCGACCCCTTCGAGAAGCGCGCGAACGAGATGCCCCTTGGTGTGCCAACCGGCAATGCCATAGAAGCCGGCGCGTGCGTGGCCGTCCTGCTGGGCGCCATAGAGATAGGGATGGTAGAGCGGGTCGTCTGCCGTGGGCTCGATCGCCCCGGCCAGCGCGCAGCAGGCATCGAAGGGCGACACGCCTTCCGCATGCTCGCCTTCGAAGAACTCCCGCACCAGCCATTCGAGATTGGCCGCCGAGGTGGCGCTGTTTTCCATCGCCATGTAGCGGCTGCGATCGAAGGTCGAGGACATGAAGACCGGCCCGTCGAGGTCGGGACTATCGATAACGACCTGGTTGATGCTCCAGGTGCCGGCGATGATCGAGGCGCTGCCGGTGCGCGAAACGCCCGAGCCGAGCGCCGAGGCGACAACGTCGAACAGCCCGCCGACCACAGGCGTCCCGGCGGCGAGCCCGGTTTGCGCCGCCACCTCTTCCGTTACCGTGCCGGCAATGTCGGCGCTTTCGATGAGCGGCGGCAACAGGTCCATGCAATCGCCCAGCCCATAGGCCTCCATCAGTGCCTTGTCGTAGCGGCGCGCGGCAAGATCGAGCAGACCGGCCCCCGACATGTCGGACACCTCGCTGACGCGGCGGCCAGTCAGGCGGTTGACGACGAAATCCTTGGAGAAGAACACCGTACCGATGCGGTTGAACAGGTCCGACCGGTGACGCTTCAGCCAGGCAAGCAATGTCGGCGTCTGGGATGGCCACGGGCGCTGGCGGGCAATCGGATAGGTCCGGTCTCCAACGCCGGCTTCTCGCCATTCATCGACCAGCCCGGCCGCCCGTGTGTCGAGCGACTGGATGCCGATGAGCGGAGCGCCGTCGCGATCAAGCGCATAGAGACCGTTGCCATGCCCGGCGCAACCGATCGCGGCAATTTCCTCCGGCTGGATCTCTGCCTTTTCGATGCAAGCGCGGATAACCTGCCGTGCATTCGTCCAGAGTTCGTCCAGACCCCGCTCGACATGCCCCGGGCTCGGCATGCGGCTGTGTCCTTCTTCGGACGCAGCTGCGATCTCCTTGCCCGCCCGGTCGAAAATCACCGCCTTGATGACGGTGTTTCCGGCGTCGAGCCCCAAAAGATAGTTTCCCATGCAGAACCCTCCCAAGGTTCGAGATCGCTGCTCAACCCTGCTGATAGAGCGCAATGGCCTGTTCGCCGCTCGCATCCTCGTGCACGATCGCCATCAGCCCACGCACCACCGCACTCGGATTGGCGTGCTGATAGATGTTGCGCCCATAAACCATGCCCATTGCGCCCTGTCGCATCAAGGCGGCGGATTTGTCGAAGACGGCACGAAGATCTTCCTTGCCGCCACCGCGCACCAGAACCGGGCAACGGGCTGCTTCCACCACTCTATGGAAATCCTCGGCATTGGTGGTCGGATCCGCCTTGACGATGTCCGCCCCCATCTCGCGGGCAAGCCGCGTCAACGTAACGATCTTGTCTGCATCGCCGTCTACCATGTAGCCACCCTTTTCGGTGACCGGCTGCATCACCAGCGGCTCGATCATCAGCGGCATGCCATACTTGTCGCAATCGGCCCGCACCCGGGAAATGTTCTGCACGCATTGGCGGAACAGGTCCGGCTCGTCCGGCAGCATGAACAGGTTGACGACGACGCAGGCCGCATCCATTTCGATCGCGCCGATCAGCGGCTCGGCCTCGTTCTGCAGCACCGCCCACATGTCGCGATGGCGGATCCGGTTATAGGGATTGCCCATGTCGATGCGCATGACCAGAGCCGGCTTGTCCTTGCCTGACACGTCCTGCAGCAGGTCCGCCTGGCCGTAATTCATCTGGATGGCATCCGGCCCCGCAGAAACCAGCGCCTTGACGACGGCCTGAATATCCTCCAGCCCGTTGAGGAAGGACGGTTCGTTGCACACGCCGTGATCGATCGCCACGTCGAGGCAACGGCCGCCGCCGAACAGCCGGTTCATCCGGACTTTGCTGTTGTGTCGCATTCTATGCTCCTTGGTTCGTTCCTTGCGGAAAGCATGTCTTCGTCGACGCCGTGGCGTCCGGTGAGAAGGGTGAGAAAACGGTCGCGCTCACGGGTGCGATGCGCGAGCGTCCAGTGCTTTTCCTGCGTCAGCAGGTCGAGCACAGCATCCATCATGTCGAGCGAAAGCTCGCCAGAAACAGCCAGCGTCGTGCGCCGCAAAAGCAGGTCGTCGAGATGTTCCACCGCTTCACAGCGGATCAGGAACTGCAATTCGCGCATCGAGTAGCCGGCGTGCGGCAGCGCGGCATCGGGGCCTGCCGCGATGAAACCGGCAATCGTCTCCGCATCCGTACCGTATCGGGCAAACAGCTCGCCCATGCGTGGGCCGGAGAGGCCCTTGCTGGCTGCCACCTGCGTTAGCCAAGCGGGCGCGTTGGCGGGGAATGACCGCCCGCCGCCGATCGGCCGATCGGTTGTCTGAACGCGGCGCTGCCTGCCTAGCCGTTCCAAAGACATGTCGGCCGCCAGTTCCCCGAAGGACCGGAATGTCGTCCACTTGCCGCCGATCATGCACAGAACCGGTGGACCACCCTCGGAAGGCTCCAGCACGGTGCAGAAATGATCGCGGGGGATGCGCCCTGTAAAACTGTCGGTGCTGGCCGGCAGCGGCCGCACGCCGGAAAACTGGAAAACGATCTGTTCCGGCCGGATGACGATATCAGGCAGCACGAAGGCGAGCGATTGCAGGATATAATTCCGCTCGTCTGCCTCGCAGCGCACCGTTTCCGGATCATCGACACGGATATCGGTGGAACCAACGAGAACCTTGCCGAGATAGGGAAACAGGATACAGATGCGCCCGTCCTCGTTCTCATAGTAGATCATGTGATCGGCGAGCGCGTCGCGCAGCTCTGCATTGTCGACGATCAGATGCGAGCCCTTGGTGCCGCCCATCAGTGGAGCCGGCCGCGCTTCCGGCGAAAACAAGGTCTGATTGGCGATGTCGATCCAGCCGCCGGTGGCGTTGATGATCAGCGCCGGTTCAACGGCAACGGACGCACCGCCGATCTGGTCTTCGACACGGTACTGACCATCCTCTGTCAGCCGCAGTTCCGCATAGTTCAGCGCCATTGCCCCGAACTTTGCTGACAGACCGTCCTGTAGAAGCTCGATGCCCAGCCGCTCCGGATGGCTGACCCAGGCGTCGAAATAGGTGGCGGAACTCTTGATGTCGGGATTGAGCGCCGGCCACTTGGCAAGCGTCGTGCGGCGGCCGCGAAACTGGTGGTGCGGCATCAATGCCCGCTTGCGGGTCAGGAAATCATAGATGCTCAGGCCTGCCTTGATGGCGATAGCGCCACGCCGGCTCGGGCGGCGGCTGAGACCCAGGAAGCGGACGATGCCATTGCCGAGGCCGGAAAAGATATCGAACACCGGCACCGTCGTCGGCAGCGGCGCGACGTAGTGTGGCGCATTGCGCAGCAGCCGGTCCCGCTCGACCAGCGATTCCTGCACCAGCTTGAATTCGCCGTTTTCAAGATAGCGAAGCCCGCCATGCACCATGCGCGACAGCGCCGAACTGGCCCCGGAGCAATAGTCGTGTTTCTCGACGAGCAGCACGTTCAGCCCCTGGAGCGACAGCTCCCGAAAGACGCTGATGCCGTTGATGCCGCCGCCGATGACACACACGTCCACCTTCGGGCTCCGGCGGAGCCCGTCCAATATCTCTTGCCGTTTCATGATGGCGATCCGCTACCTGTCCATGTCAGTCAGTTTCGCCGCTATGGCCGTATCGATGGCCGCAAGCTCGGCCGCATTCAGCCGGATGGTCCCGGCCCGCGCATTATCGAGCGCTTGTGCCGGATTGCGCGCCCCGCAAAGTGCAAAAGTGATGCCAGGCTGCGCCAGCGTCCAGGCAATCACGATCTGGGCGATGCTGGCGCCGTGTTTTTCGGCGACCGGCCGGATGGCGTCGGCCAGCGCCGTTGCCTTCCGGCGGTTGCCGACTGAAAAGCGCGGATTGCCCTTGCGCTGGTCGTCGCCGGAAAACACGCGGTCAGGACCGATGGTCCCGGACAGCAACCCCAGCGCCAGCGACGAATAGCTCAGCGTCGCAATGCCGTTGGCCTTTGTCAGCGGCAGAAGTTCCGCCTCGATTTCCCGGTCGATCATGCTGAACCGCTCCTGGATCGCATCGAGATCACCGGCAGCGATATAGCCATTGAGGTCGTCGGGGCTGACATTGCTTGCGCCGATTGCCCGGATCTTGCCCGATGAGCGCAGGTCTTGCAGCGCCCGCATCGTTTCCTCGATCGGGGTCGTCGGGTCCTGCCAATGAGTGATGTAGAGGTCGATATAGTCGGTTCCGAGCCGCCTAAGACTTTCCTCGACCTCGTGCAGGATCGCGTCGCGGCCGAGATAACGGTGGACCGGCTTGCCGTCCTGGTCGAAGAAACGACGGCCCTTCTGCGTATGCCAGACAAGGCCGCATTTGGTAGCGATGACAGCCTTGTCGCGGCGCCCGGTCAGTGCCTTGCCGACGATCTCCTCGGAACGTCCGAGCCCATAGGCCGGCGCCGTGTCGATCAGCGTCACGCCGGCATCGAGCGATGCCTGGATTGCGGCGATGGATTCGGCCTCATCGGTCCCACCCCACATCCAGCCGCCGATCGCCCAGGTGCCGAGCCCCACCGCCGAGGCGGAAACGCCCGATCTGCCGATCTCACGTGTCAGTTGCTGTTCGCTCATGCCCATTTTCCTTCACCATTCGCCAGTGCCAGCACGCGGGCACCCGTCGCCTCATCGGTCACCAACGTATCGAGATGATTGCCGCGCAGAACACTGAGGATGGGACCTGCCTTGTTCGGCCCGCTCGCCACACCGATCTTGGTGGGGATGGAGGCGAATTCCGCCAGCGTCAGCGACACCAGCGAACGGTTGAGGCTGTAGTCGCAGACCTGGCCATGATCATCGAGCAGATGCGCCAGCAATTCGCAGGAGGCGCCGGACCGCTCGATCGCGGCGCGGTCGGTGCTCGAGGATGGATGGAGGTCGTAATAGCTCGAATCGTCCGAGAGGATCGAGCCGATGCCGACCACCGCCACCTTCGCCTCACGCGCCCGTTTGAAAACGTCTGCAACGGAACGCATGTTGATCAGCATCGCCCGCTGCTCGGCATCATCGGCAAAGAGGGGCGCATGGATCTGGTAGGAACGCCCCCCAAGCCGGTCGGCCATCAAGGTCGAGACATGATTGACGTCGGTATAGTGTTTACCCTGCACGCAGCCAGTTGCTGGAATGACCTCGACATCAAAACGACGCGGCGGCTGCAGACCGGCAACGACGGCGCTCACCCCTTTGCCGCCGGTGATGCAGATCGTATCGCCGTCGGTGATCTCTTCCAGCAGCAACCTTGCTGCCGCTTCGCCGACGGCTTGAAGTGCCGTCTGCGGATTGTCGGACACTGTCGGCACCACCACGGCGCGGCCGATACCGCCAAGCGCTTGTAGCCGTTCTTCCATATCGACCAGCGGCTCGACCGGCGACTTGATCTTGATCTCGACCAGACCGAGCTGGCGGCCGCGCTTGATCAGCCGGTTGACGGTGGCGTGCGAGATGCCAAGCTGATCGGCAATCTGCGCCTGCGTCAGCCCTTCGAGGAAATGCAGCACCAGAGCCTGGTGCATCTGCCGGGCGATGACGATTTCCTCGCGCGGCGCATTTGCGGGTTTGAGCTTGGCTATCGGCATATCAGGCAGCCTTCCGCTTGTGCAGGAAATGATCGATCGAGACGGCGGCAAGCAGAATGCAGCCTTTGATCATGTCTTGCCAATAGACAGACACGTCGAGCAAGATCAATGAGCTTGTTACGACCGACAGCAGGGCAATGCCGAGAATAGCCCCAAGGATCGTGCCGGAACCGCCATTCAGCGACGCACCGCCAATCACAGCGGCTGCGATTATGTTGAGTTCCATGCCGACACCAAAGGTCGGGGTCGCGGCACCGAAGCGAGACATGTAGATGACCCCGGCAACACCGGACAGTGTGGCGCAGAGCACCGTCACCCAGAACTTCACCTGGTTGGTCTTGATACCGGAATAGAGCGCCGCCTTCTCGTTGCTGCCGGTGTAGAACACCTTGCGGAAGGCGGTTGCCCGGCGCAACAGGAAATCGAACAGCACGACAACCGCAACAAAAATCAGGATCACATAGGGGACGCCATAGAATGTGCCCTGCCCGACCGCCTTGAACGAGGGCGGCAAGGTGAACAGCGACAGCGGCGTTCCCTTGGTGATGATCAGGCAGATACCACGCACGATGACCATCGCCGCAAGCGAGGTGATGAAGTGGTTGAGCCCGACGACCGTGACGAAGAAGCCCATGGCACAGCCGATCAGGCCGCTGGCAAGAATGCCGATCAGAGATGCGCTCCACGGATCGAGCCCCATCAGGAACAGCGAGCCCGACAGCACCATCGAGAAGCAGACGACCGAGCCGACCGACAGGTCGATGCCGCCGACGATCAACAGGATGGTCATGCCGACGACGACGATCCCTTCCACCGAGAACGACATCAGCATCGCCCGGAAGTTGCCGAGCGTCAGAAAATGCGGCGAGGCAAAACTCATGACGATGCAGAGCGCCAGGATGATCGCGATCAGTCCCGCCTCGCGCATCGTCCCCAGCCGTTTCCAGCCGGGCGCGCGTGCCTGAGGTGCCGTTGCCAATGTAGCGTCCGCCATGACCCTGTCTCCTGCCCCTGCTTTTTCCCTATGCGGCATGCTCTGATGCCTTTGAATTGTTGTGACCGCCGATACCCGAGGCGAGCCGCATGATCGCTTCCTCCGTCATCGCCTCGCCCTCGACCTCGCCTGCAACCGTACCTTCGTGGATGACCAGCACCCGATCGCACAGACCGAGAAGCTCCGGCAGTTCCGACGAGATGACGACGATGCCGATGCCGGAGCGCGCGAGATCGCGCAGCAGCCGATGGATTTCCGATTTGGCGCCGACATCGATGCCGCGGGTCGGCTCATCCATCAGGATGACCTTGGGATCGACCGCCAGTTGCTTGGCAATCGCCACCTTCTGCTGGTTTCCGCCCGACAGCGACGAGACCGGCATGTCGATGCCACCCATCCGCACGCCGAGCCGCCGGACCAGGTTGTGGGCGCGATCCGCCTCGGCCTTGGAATTCAACAGTCCCAGTGGCCCGGTCAGCGATTTCAAATCGAGAACGGCAATGTTCTGGGCAATGGAAAGATCGAGGAATATGCCGGAGCCTTTCCGGTCTTCCGACAGATAGACGACGCCCGCCTGCGCTGCCTGCGCATAGGAGCGCGCCCGCAGCCGCTGTCCGTGCAGCTGCACCTCGCCGTCGATTACCGGACGCAATCCACAAATTCCTTCGGCTATCTCGGTGCGGCCCGAGCCGATCAGCCCGCCGACGCCGAGAATTTCCCCTTTGCGCAGGTCGAAGTTCACATCCGTGAAGCGGCTGCCGTCACCGAGATCGCGAACGCTCAGAATGACCTCATCGGTCCGCTCCGCCGGCGCCTGCTTTTCCGGATAGAGCTGGGTGATCTCGCGCCCGACCATGCGGCGCACAACATCATCCGGCGTCACGTCCGCCACCTTCTCCGTCGAGACATAACGGCCATCGCGAAACACGGTGACCCGGTCGCACAGGCTGAAGATTTCGGCCATGCGGTGGCTGATATAGATGATCGAAATACCCTGCGCCTTGAGGTCGCGGATGATTGCGAACAGGACCTGCGTCTCCGATTCCGTCAAAGCCGCCGTCGGTTCGTCGAAGATCAGCACCCGACAATCGAGCGTCAGCGCCTTGGCGATCTCGACAAGCTGCTGGCTGGAAATCGACAAGTCGCCGACTTTGCGGCGCACGTCGATCGGCGCCAGACGGTTCATCACGACCTGCGCATCCCGCTCCAGCCGGCCATAATTCATGAAAGGCGAGCGGCGGCGGTTGGTCGCGGCCATGAACATGTTCTCGGCCACCGTCGCATCGGGGCAGAGCGCGATTTCCTGATGCACGAGGCCAAGCCCGAGCGATTGCGCCACGGCCGGCGACGTCACTTTTACCGGCGCGCCATCGACGAGAACATCCCCCTCGGTCGGCTGCAGCACGCCGGCAATGATGTTCATCAGCGTCGACTTGCCCGCGCCGTTTTCGCCGCAAAGCGCATGAACCTCGCCCTTCTCCAGGCTGAAGCTCACCTCCGTCAACGCCTTCACCGCACCGAAGTGCTTGCTGACATTGCGGATTTCCAAAACCGGCACCGACGCCATCATCGTCTCCTCCTCCCGCTCGCGGTGGCTGTCCGGAGTTTCCTGCCCCCGGACAGCCGGCACAAAAGCTTACTCCTCGATGCCTTTGGTGCCCCGCCGCTTCAGATACTTGTCCCAGTAGAAATCGTCGGCATTGGCAGCCGTGACGATCGACAAGCCGTTGTCGACGAACGGAATGCTCATCGGATTGAAGCCGACGCGCTTGGCGTCGTTCATCGGGTCGATGAGTTCCGGATGCTTGGCAAGCCACAGGAGCATGAAGCCCATGTAACCCTGCATGCCCTGGTTCGGGTTGATCGAGCCGAACACTTCGCCCGCCTTGATCATGTCGAGAATGTTGGCGTTGACGTCGGCGCACATCACGAGGATCTTGCCGCCGCTTTCCTTATTGGCCTGCGAAGCGCCGATGGCCGAATTCGCTTCCGGCATGAAGACGGCGCCAATGTTCGGATGTGCCTGCACCAAGCTCATCAGACCCTGATAGGCTTTGTTCGGGTCCTGGTTGGACGCAGCGCGGCCGACCAGCTTCATATCAGGATATTTTTCCTCCATACGGGCGATGAAGGCGGCGATACGCTTGTCGTGGTTGTCCTGGCCCGGATTTTCGAGAACGGCATACTCACCCTTGCCACCCATCTTTTCGGCAATCGCGTCGGCCGCATAGGTGCCTTCGCGGGTATTGTCCGACGTGACGAACGAGATGCGCTTGGAAAGCGGCGCATCGGCTGCGAATGTCACGACCGCCGTGCCCTGGTCGATCGCCCGGTTGATCGGCTCGATGAACGGGTCGGAGTTCATCGGGTGAACGAGAATACCGGCCGGGTTCTGGGCCAGCGCCTGGTCGAAAGTGGCGATCTGCTTGTTGACGTCATATTCCGGCGTGCCGGTATAGGCGGTCTCGCAACCGAGCTGCTGACCGGCCTGCTTGAACATTTCATAGACCGGGAACCAATATTCGACGCCCGATACCATGACGTTCATGACGTATTTTTCACCGGGCTTGCAGCGGAACGGATTTTCCGCGTCCGCATTGGCCGCGCCGGCGAAAAGCGTCGATGCAAGGACCGCCAATGCGGTCGTGCTTAGAAATTTGCGCAAGTTTCCTCCTCGAGGCCGAAGCCCCTCCCAAATATCCGGCGGCGCCTCAGCGGCTGCCGATGATCCATTGAAGACCGGAGTTCCTCCTCGAAGTCCGGTATGGGCAGATAATCGCAACGGCAGAGCGCTGTCAATATAATTCATCATGTGAAATATATTTCACAACGCTCTCTCGCGTGGCGGTCGATGTAAGCCGCCCAGCGCTCGAGAATTCATGCCGATCGTCGTGGCGACTGGTGATGTCGCCCAGTTCCGCAAACGACCCCAACAGAGCGCGTCCGCTTTTCCGCGCACCGGGAACGCTTTATCTTTTGGTTTTGTGCAATCCGGGTGCAAGTCCGCGAGGCACTTTGGTGGAATTGCTCTACAGCCGATTGCGCGCAATAGGGGTCACGGAAACATGACGACCTATGCTTCCGCCTGACTTGGATGCACGGGCTGGCCGCCGATCGCTTGGAAGGCACCCGGAATCTTTGCAAGTATTTTGGGCGTATCACCTCGATCAGACGATATTCAGCAGCCCGATCAGGCAAAGCCCCAGAGCCCCCAGCGCCAACAGCGACAGCGCCGCCGATGCGAGGACACGACCGCCGGTATGGGCGACGGATCTGACATCGACGGAGAGGCCCAAAGCCGCCATGGCGGTGACGGTGAAGGCGGCGGAGACCGCCGCCATCCCGGGCAGCAGCGGCGCCGGGATCGCGTCGAGGGAACGAAGCGTCGCCATGGCTGCAAAACCGAGGATGAACCATGGGAGAACATGGCGGAGATTGACTGGCGAACCGCCAGGGCGGCGGCCATGAACTGCGCCGAGCACGAGGATGACCGGTCCGAGCATCATCACGCGGATCAGTTTGACGAGCGTGCCCACCTGGGTGCTGACGGCTCCGGCAGAGGCCGTGGCCGCCAGGACCTGCGGGACGGCATAGGCTGTCACTCCTGCAAAAACGCCATATTGTACGGCGCTCAGACCAAAGAGCAGGTGAAGAAGCGGCAGCGTCAGCACTGCACCGATGCCGAGTAGTGCGGTAAAGGCTATCGAGGCCGCGATATCGTCGGGTTTGGCGCCGATCACGGGCGCTGCGGCGGCAATCGCGGAATTGCCGCAGATCGAGTTGCCGCAAGCAACCAACGTCGCCAGGCTGGCCGACAACCCGAAGAGCCGCCCGATAACAAAGCTGCCGGCCAAAGACAGAGCAACCAGAACGGCAATTCCGCCGACAAGCGGCAGTCCGGCCTGCCTGATGGCAGCCGTGCTGAGCGAGGCGCCGAGCAACACGACCGCAATCTCGAGCAATGTCTTGGCGGCGAATTGGATGCCGGGAATAAACGTCTGCGGCAGGCAGACCGAGGAGCGCACGGCAATGCCGATCAGAATGGCGAGCACGAGGCTCTCGATCCAGTGCGAGCCGAAAACCATCGTCTGCAGCTGTTCAACGAGATATGCAGAGAGCGTGACTGCCGCACACAGGACAAGCCCCGGCAGGACGGCAGGAAGCGACAGGGAACGTGAGGTGGAAACGAGCATCGGCAAGACCTTGCGTAGGGCTCTAATCTCCCACACTCAATTGTCGACTTCCATTGAATAGTATAGCATGGTTCATTCGGTAAAATCGAACGATTGAATCAATGACGTTTGAACAGCTTTCCATTTTTATCGCGGTTGCAGAACGCGAGCATCTGACCAAAGCCGCCTTTGCGATCGGGCTCACGCCATCGGCCGTCAGCTCGGCTATCCGCAATCTCGAGACCTCCTATGGCGTCGAGCTTTTCCACCGCGTCGGACGCCGCATAGAGCTGACATATGAAGGACGGGTGTTTCTGGGGGAGGCTAGAGCGACGCTGGCGCGCGCAAAGGCGGCAGCGCTCGTCCTGTCCGATCTCGGCGGCTTGCAAAAGGGCGAACTGGTCGTTTTTGCGAGCCAGACGATCGCCAGCTACTGGCTGCCGGCGATGCTGATGCGTTTCAAGATCCGCTACCCTGGCATTGACCTGAAGCTGATGATTGGCAACACGACCACGGCAGCAAAAGCGGTTCTCGATGGATTGGCCGAAGTCGGTTTCGTCGAAGGCAGCGTTGATGAGCCGGCGCTGCATGTTCAGCCGCTTGCCGAGGACGAACTCCTTATCGTCGTCGGTCCGCGCCATCCCTGGGCGCGTGGCAAACCAATTGCACCGGCAGAGCTGGTTTCGGGCGCAAAATGGGTCATGCGGGAAAAGGGGTCCGGAACCCGATCGGCTTTCGAGGCGGCGATTTCCAATCTCGGCATAGACCCCGGAGATCTGGCTGTCGCGCTGCAACTGCCGTCGAACGAGGCGGTCATATCGGCAGCAAGAGAGGGCCTCTGCGCGACGGTCGTCTCAGGTGCCGTGGCCGCGCCGCTCTTGACGCAAGGTCTGCTGGTAAAGGCGCGCTTCCCTCTGCCGTCCCGCCAATTTGCGATCCTGCGGCATAAACAAAGGCACTCCAGTCGTGCCTCGCTGGCGCTGGAAACCATTTGCCGCGAGGACAAAGCGGCCGAAGTTCAAAATTGGGATGATTGGGCGCTCTAGGCGTCTGATCCTCCGCGCCGGCGGCTTGACATCAGCATTGTTAAGGCAGAAGCCGCACTCGGCCACGCATGCGCGGCTGCTTTGCGAGGATGCCAAGATGACAACCAAGACTGGCGTAGCCAATGCCGGAAACCTGATCATGACTGGCGTCCTACTGATGCTGCTCGGCGATCTTCTTTTTGCGCTGAACGATGCAATGGGCAAGTGGCTGGTCGCGAGCTTTGCCGTCGGCCAGGTGCTGGTGATCCGCTCGGTCGGCGCCTTCATCGTGCTCGGACCAATGATCCTTCGGCAAGGGCCCATAGCCTTGTTCCGCGTCGAGCAGAAGGGCCTGCAGTTCATCCGTGTTTTCATGGCGACTGTCGATGTCGCCCTATTCTACGCTGCCGTCGCCTATCTGCCGCTCGCAGATGTGATGACCTTCTATATGGCCGGGCCGATCTACATTGCGGCGCTCTCGCATTTCTTTCTTGGAGAGAAGATCGGCTGGCGCCGGTGGCTGGCGGTTCTGATCGGCTTCGCAGGCGTCGTCATCGCGCTGCGCCCGTCCACGGCGATACTGTCGCTTCCATCGCTCTTCGGCCTTGCCGGCAGCCTTGCCTTCGCACTGTCGCTGGTGATGAGCCGCTATTTGCGCTCGACCAGCGACACGACGCTGGTGACATGGCAGACGATCGCCGCGCTCGCCACCGGCATCGTTTTGAGCGTCGGCCATTGGCAGCCGGCAACGCTCATCGATTGGTCCGGCATGCTGCTGCTCGGCATCGTCGCCTCCTGCGCGCATCTACTCATCACCCGCTCGCTAAAGCTCGCACCGGCATCGCTGCTCGCGCCGCTGCAATATACGCTGCTGCTCTGGGCAATCGTCCTCGGATACCTGTTCTTCAACGACATTCCCGATACGCAGATCATCGTCGGTGCCGCAATCATCGTCGTTGCGGGGCTCTTCATCTTCCACCGGAAGAATTTGAAAGAGACGGTTCCGGCCGAAGCCGTCCCGCCCGACGGTCATTGAAGGCTATGTCGAGAAAAAGAGAGAAGGAAAGCGATGTGCTGCTGACATGGAGCGCTATGGCAATCATAGTAAGCAGTCATCATCGTTCCTTGAACTAGCGACGGTTGCAACAGATGCCAAGAATGCAATGACAAGCGATCCACCGATGTCATTTCGACGCCGGAGAGGACAACTGTTCCACGACCTTGTCGAGATTGAAGCTCGCGGGTTTTTGCCTCGGCGGAAATTCCTTGAAACTGCTCAGCCAATTTGCCGCCAGTGCTTGCAAGGGAACCTGAACAAAAGCGTGATCCGCCAACCATTTGTCGTAAAGAATTGACTCGTCTCCCCGTTCGAAGGGATCGGCGCGTAAGTTGAACAGCTTCGGAATGCGCAGCTCCTCAAAACCGCGCATCCAGACGCCGATGCCCTCATGGTTCTGCTCCATGAAGACTGCCTTCCAATCATCGTAGCGAAGGGAGACAAGCTGACCGTCATCGTTCCAGTAGATGAATTCGCGCCGCGGGGCGTCCTTTACCTCACCCTTGAAGAAAGGAATGAGATTGTAGCCGTCGAGATGGACCTTGAAGGTCTTGGTGCCGAACTGACCGCCCTTGAGGCACTTCTCGACGATATCGGGATCACCGCCTGCGGCTGCGAAAGTCGGCACTAGATCGTAATGCGCGAAGGTTTCGTTGAAGACGGTTCCGGGCTTGATGGTGCCAGGCCAGCGGATCAGCATCGGAACCCGGTAGCCGCCTTCCCAATTGGTCGCCTTCTCCCCGCGAAACGGCGTGTTGCCGCCATCCGGCCAAGACATCACTTCCGCGCCGTTGTCCGTCGTAAAGACGACGATGGTGTTGTCAGCCACCCCGAGCTCTTCGAGCTTCTGGAGCAACTGCCCGACATAGCCATCCAGTTCCACCATTCCGTCCGGATAGAGGCCGAGCCCCGTCTTGTTCTTCGATTCTGGCTTGAGATGGGTGAAAACGTGCATCCGGGTTGGATTGAAGTAGCAGAACCACGGCTTGTCGGCCTTCTGCTGCCTGTCGATGAAGTCCATCGCAGCGCCGAGGAATTCCTGATCCACCGTCTCCATCCTCTTGGTGGTGAGTGGTCCGGTGTCTTCGATCCGTCCGTCGGCCGAAGCCCTAATGACGCCGCGTGGCCCGAAGCGCCTGGCGAAATCGGGATTCTTCGGGTAGTCCGGGTTCTCAGGTTCTTCCTCTGCATTGAGATGGTAGAGGTTGCCGAAGAATTCGTCGAAGCCGTGGTTGGTCGGAAGGAACTCGTCCTTGTCGCCGAGGTGGTTCTTGCCGAATTGCCCGGTCGCATAGCCGAGTGGTTTGAGAAACTCGGCAACGCTCGGGTCTTCGGCCCGCAGGCCGATATCCGCGCCGGGAAGCCCGACTTTTGTCAGCCCCGTCCGAATGGGAGATTGCCCGGTGATGAATGCGGCGCGACCGGCAGTGCAGCTCTGTTCTCCGTACCAGTCCGTGAACATCGCGCCCTCAGTCCCGATGCGGTCGATGTTCGGCGTGCGGTAGCTCATCATACCGTGATTGTAGATACTCGCGTTGAACCAGCCGATGTCGTCGGCCATGATCATCAGGATGTTCGGCTTGCGCCCACCCCCCGACGACGAGGCCTGTTGCGCTATCGCGAGGCTGGGCGCTGACAATGACACCGCACTTGCTGCAAGCGCAGTGCTCGCCACTAGCAGATCACGTCGACTAAGACCCTGCGGAACGCCAGAAAATGCTCTGTTCTTCTGCTCATCGACCATTCGCGTATCTCCTCGCGGCAAGGCAAGCGGAACCCGCGCCGACACGCTAGCGGTGAATCCAAATGAGGGAAGTCCGTTACTGTAAAGGCGACGTGGATTTACAGTAACAAGTTGGCGGCCTGTGCAGCCGATTTGAGTGTTACCCCGAATGCAAATGGTGGGCGGAGTCGTCGCCTCCTGCGCGCACCTGCGGATCACGCGCTCGCTTCACCCGATCTTGACTCCGTCATCCTACCACCGCCCGCCGCTCGTCGCCTCTGGGCCTCGCTCACCACTTCACGCGCGGGCCGACAGTTCCCTGGATCGAATAGCTGTCGCCGAAGGATCTAAGGCTGATGTTCGCAGAAACCTCGCCGTAGACCGAGTATTTGTCGTCGTCCAGTGTACGATCCGCCCACGCCCACACCGCCCCCACAGTCGGTCGTTGCTGGAGGCGAACCCGATGCCTGAGACATTGAATTTGGTTCCATCGAGGAACTCGTAGTAGAGATTGACGATGCCTTAGAAATCGGTCCGGCGAAGCCTGCCTTCATCGTCGAGCCAATTGCGCTCGCGGTCAGCGGTGATGCCAAGTCTGCCGACGAGTTCGCCGCGACCGGGGAAGACGCGCGCGCCGAACTCGTCGTCGAAAGCATCGAACCGCCGGGAACCCCCTCGTCTTTCGCAAAGGACAGCTAATACACGGCAGGAGCGACGTGCATTACTGTTACAGCGCCGGGGTTTGCGGCCGGCCGGTGTGCAGAGTCGACGGTGTCGTGATCATTTTGAGGCCACGATGTCCGGCAGAGTCCAGGTCTTGTCGAAAAACTTCTCGGTCGGTCCGTACCAGCGGAAATAGGCGAACCAACCGCGGCCGGGGATCGTCCTGATCCAGTTCACGTCGTCCTTCGGCGGCTTTGGACCGAAATGGACGTCCACGGAGCCGTCCGCATTGGCCTTCAGCTTGTCGTGGCTGGACACTCCGGCCTTCATGATGCCGGTCTTGATCATCGAACGGGTCATGACGTCATACACGGTGACCGCCCAGAATTCCTTGGCAGGGACGTCGGCAGGGACATGCAGGGTGTAAACTCTGCCGCCGTCCAGCCACGTCCCGCTCTTGTCCTTCGCCGCACTCATGTACTGGGATCCCGCGCCTGGTATCTGCTTGATCATGCCTTCGGCGATAGTGATCGCCTCGAACGTATAGTCGGTGCGTTCGTCGAGCTGAGTGTATCCGGGCGCCTCCTGGGATGGATCGAGGGTCAGCACCCATTCCCAATGCGTTCCCGGATAGGATGAGGCGTTTTCCAGGCGCGGAGCCATGCTGAGCGTCTGAGCCATCAGAAAGCCCACGTCCGCCGCTTCCGTCAGGATCTTCTTCTGCCGGTCGTCCGGCTTGAAGGGCTTCCCCTTCTCGATGCCAAGCGGCTTCAACATCGCGTGGAAGAAGCGATCTCGTTCCTCGACCGGTTCTTTGTCGAGAGCGTCGGAGAGGAGCTGCCAGTAGCCGAAGCCTTTCGGGGCGATCGAATTCAGCGGTCGGTCGCCAGCCCGGACCACACGCGTTTCGGGAGGACGCTCGGCCTTAGACAGCGGGTAGACTTTGATCCGAGCGAGCGTGTCCACCGCCGACTTGGTGTCTCCGTCCTTTACGAAGGCGCGGCCGATGAACATCGTCTGGTTCGTCTTCGACTTCGCGGCTAGATAGCCGTCTGGAACGGGGCCGTCGTAGCCCGGCGGCAGCAGCAGGAACTTGCCACCCTTACCCTTGTCGGGACCGAACGGACCGACCTCCACGACCGGTCGTTGCCAGAAGTCGTCAATCACGCCGTAGACGCCGACGGGGGAGTCGATGACGACAGGTCCGTCCCGCTCAAGATCGGTGAAGACGGCCGCGTAGATAGTGGTGTTGTTGCCCGTAAGGGCGCTGACGACCGGGGTCGTGTATCCATCAACGAGCCCGACGTCGTTGTAGTCGACGCCCCAGTCGCTTGTGTTCGCTGACCTTAGCGCCTCCATGGCAACGAGCGGCGTCGCCCATATGTAGGCCTGCGTGGCACGCTGGAAGTCGAGCTCGTCATAGAGCTTGCTCACGGACTTCGTGCTCGGATATCCTCCTTGCAGTTCGACAGGTCCAATATGGGTCTTGACCGGCCCGGTTAGAACGTCCTTGGCAGAGGCCGTTGTGCCTATGACCAGGGCCGCGGTGGCGACTGCGACAATGAAGCTTCTCATGTTAGTCCCTCCTTGCGCTTCTAGCGCACCTGCTCGAGATCCGGCAGCGCCCAAGACTTGTCGAACAGCGCCTTCGTCGGCGCATAAAGGCGGAACATCACCTCGAAGTCGCGCTTCGGGTCCGTCGGGATCCAGTTCGTATCTTGGCCTGCGGGCGCCTTGGGGCCGAGAAAGATATCGACCGTGCCGTCGGCGTTCTTCTTCAGGTCGGCGATCTGGGACGACCGGCTGGCGCGGTCCATGTTTCGGATCAGCGCATGCGTTTCCCGGTCATAGGCGGTTAGCGACCAGTACTGCTTCACGGGAACGTCGGCCGGAACGGTCAGCCGGTATGTCTTGGAACCGTCGAAGGCCTCGCCCTTGTTGTCCTTGATGGAGATCAGATAGAACTGACCGGTCCCCATCCGTTTCAGGCCAACGAAGGCGTAGCTGTAGGCGACGCCACGCAGATCGACCGGATAGGCTTCGGGTTCGTCATATCCAGCCTGGGCGCTCTTCACCAGTTCGGGGCTGCCCGCGAAGTTCCATCGGCTGTTGTCGTAGAAGGGAACCAGCCCGCTATCGTACTTCTCCGCGAGCCATTCCTTGCCCTCCTTCACGCCTGCTTCGAGCTGTTTTGCAACCGCCTGCGTCGGAGAGAATGTCTTGCCCTTCTCGATGCCGAGCGACCGAAGTTGGTCGATCATCGCCCGGTCGCGCGATAGCCACGGTTCGTATTGCACCACCCGGGCGAGCGACTTGAAGAAACTTTCGTCGTATTTGATGGTGGAATCGAAGACGACGTCCTTGGCGTCGGTGAAGACCGTCTCGGGCGGGTTGCCGGCCTGAGACAAGGGATAGACCTTCAGTCGCTTGGCGTATTCGACGGACTTGGCAATATCGGCATCGCTATGGCTGGCAAGGTTCGATCGCAGAAGCGCGTATCCGCCGAAGGTATCGGACTGGAGCGGGATGTACCCGTCCGGGACTTTGTCTTTGTACCCCGGCGGAAGCACAAGATATTTGCCGCCCTTGCCCTGGTCCGCGCCGGACGGGCCTGCATCTTCAAGGGCCATCTGCCAGACGTTGACGATGTTGCCATTGATCGAGCCTCCCTCGGCGGGCGGCACCTCGATCACGACCGGACCCACGCTCTTGGTGTCGGTGAATGCCATCAGATAGATCGCGTCGGGATTGGGCGTCAGGGTCTGATTGTGCCAGTCGAGCGGCCGCGACCAGTAGAGGATCTGGTTCACCTTGCCCTTCGTCTTGCTTAACATCTCCTGGAGCATCAGGTCGTAGTTGACGGCCGGGATGCCCCAGATCACGGCCTCGACGGCGCGTCGCTCGACCGTGCGGGATGCCAGCTCCTCAGGAGTGAACGCTGCGCCGGTGGTTGCAGCGGCCGAAAGCATGAGAAGCGCGAAAACCGTTTTACGCATGGATGCTCCTGAATTGCGTCGGATGTCACCGTCCGACCGGAAACTGGAAGTTGACGCCGCCGAAGATCTGCCAGCGAGGCGCGCCCGGTCCGTCGTGCCAGACCGTATACTGAGGCTCGATGAAGGCGTTCATCGTCACGCCCTTGTCGAGCTGGAAAACCTTGCCGACGCCTGCGCCGACGGGGATGTAGGAGTTGCCGCTCTCGAGATTGAAGTTCCACGTCGCCGACGACCGCAGATACCAGCCGTCCGACAGGTTGATGTTGAGGATCGGCTGGAAGGTCAAAAGGCTCACATCCTCCCGGTCGTCCACGCCCGCGAAGGACGCCTGATAGGTCGCAAGGGCTCCAAGGAGACCCCAGCTTTGAGGTGCGACGACGACGCCGGCCGCTCCGATCTGCCATTTGCCGCTTCCAAGGGACTCGTCCGTGGCTGTGGGAACGACGAGCAGCGGGCCGGCGCCGAGGGTGACATCTCTATGCTTCGGCAAGATGAAGAGATCCATCAGCGTGAGGTCACCGAGCCCCGTGACATATCCGCTTGGAACATCGGGGGACGTCGCGATCGGGAGTGTAAAGCGAAGAAGCTGCGGCAGCCCGAACATGTCCGATGGGATGAGACCGCGGAGCAGGAACTGGTTCGCCTCGGGGTCTCCCGGCGTGTTGATGAAGCTCGGAGTATAATAATCCTGAAGATTGATGGTGATCTTCGGGGTCAGAGGATTGTTGGCCTCGTTGACGGCGTCGTGCGCTTCCTGGGCACTGGCCGAGGAGGCCAATGCCAGCAGTAGCGGGAATGCTGGAGCATGCGGGCGCACGGAAGCCTCCTATATCGATCGCAGGCATTCCAGCACGAAACTGTTTACGGCCACAGGCTGTAACGGTTACCGTAAATCCGGAAAGCGGGCACTACCGTACGAATGTTACAGTAACATTCTCGATTTTTGCGGTTGACCGGCGCGAGAATGGACCGAGGCGCATCGCGCTTCATTGCATGCCTCCTGACTGAAAGGAACGCCTGCTCGCCATGGACACCGCCAGAGATGCCGCCCACCGCGGACTTTTGAAGTTGATGCTGCGGCTGCCGTCGTTGCGTGGCCAGCTTCAGCTCCTCTGGCCGAACGATCCGTCCTTCGAGGCTCTCTGCGAGGCTTATCAAGATGCGACCGCCACGCTGGAACGCCTTGTCCAGCGCCCCGGCGACGGAGAGGACGGACTCGTCGAAGAGTACCGGGGCGTGTGTCAGGCGCTTGAATCCGACGTTGTCCTCCGCTGTCGTGCACGCATGGCGCGACCGCAACCGGACCGACGCTCCTGACTATTCGTCCCACATGCAAGCGAACAGGATTGCAACTTTCAGTGACATGACGCATATTCGCGACAGCTTATGGAAGGGCGGGCGTGAGGTGCGTAATGGCAGCGAACGGCATGAGCAGCGGGGCACAAGCGGTCTGTGAGAGCGAGGCAAGGTCGGAGGCGGAGCGGCTTCTGGCCGACCCGCGGCTTCATGTCTCCGATCGCCATAGAGCGTTTCTCAGATACATCGTCGACGCCGTTTTCGAAGGTCGCGGCGACACGGTGAAGGCCTATTCCATCGCGATCGACGTCTTCAACCGGCCTGCGTCGTTCGACCCCTCGTCCGATCCGATCGTGCGCATAGAAGCGACGCGTCTTCGTGAGACTTTGGCGAAATATTACGAGCAGCTCGGCGACGAGCCTGGAGCGCGCCTGGACATTCCCCGCGGACGATATGTTCCTGTCTTCGTCCAGCGAGGGCAACCGGCATGCCCAGGCGACGATGTTTCCGATCTCGAAGAGGAAGACGCCCCGGCAGCCGAAGACGCGACCGCGTCGTTGAGGTCCACGGTCAGCCGAAAACCCTACGCTGCCGTCGCGCTGGCGGGCCTTGCCGCCATTGCCATGGCCGGAGGCTACGCTGTCTTCAGCGCCGCCATGCCCGCGCCTTTGGATACACAAAAGCCATTCGTCTCATTATCGCTGAATGCGGCGCGGCAGGATGCGGTGGCCGGAGAGGCGGTCATCGAAGATCTGGCCGTATCGCTTGCGCGGTTCGGGACCGTCCGCCTCAAATCCGATGCAATGACGAGGCCAGGCGTCGAGCCGGCCGAGCAGACGACGTACGACGTCAGGATGCGCTACGGTGAGGATGCGACATCCGTCTCCTTGTGGTGGCAGGTTTCCGACGCGTCCACGGGAGAGGCCGTCTGGACCGACCAGGACCGACGCCCAACCGGAACAGGGACGCGAGATGGCGCGATGCGCGCGCTCGTCTACGGCGTGTCCCGCAAGATCGCCGGGCCTGTCGGCGTCGTCAACTCCATGGAGTTACGGCGTAATCTGCCGGCCTCGGCGACCGGCAACATCTGCGTGCTGAGGGGCGAATTTGCCGTCGAACAGCGCCGCCTGGCCGCTCTGCAAGCGGCCCGCCCCTGCCTCGAAGCAACGATCGCCGCGGATCCGGCTGACGCCGACGCGATGGCAACACTTGCGCGCGTCTTCATCTGGACCGGTCGTACGACCGGCGACGACAGCTACTTCGGCCGCGGTCTCGAGCTTGCGAACCGGGCTGCAATGGTGTCGCCCGCCTCGACAAGGGCGGCGCTCGCCCAGTTGGCGACACAATATCAGATTGGACAGAGCGACGCCTCCATTGCGGCCGGCCGGCGCGGCGTCGCCCTCAACCCGGAAAATGCCGACCTCATGGCGAAGCTCTCCATGGCCCTCTTCCTGAGCGGGCATTGGGAAGAAGGTGTCCGCCTTGCGCAACAGGCGACTGACCTCGTCGGGCAGACGATGCGTGACGCGAATTTCGTCATGATCCTCGACGCCTACCGCCAGGGGCACTATGCCGAAGCGGTTTTCCTTGCCCGGCAAGTCCCGGCAGCCGATACGCCGACGACCGTGTTGAAGCTGGCCGCCATCGCTCGCCTCGGTGACCGGCCGGTAACGGAGCAGGAGATAGCCGCGGCTCGGCTGCTGCATCCCGATCTCGACCGGACAGTCGCGGCGATGTTCTCCGGAGCGCGTTATGACAGCAGTCTCAAAACTGCCCTTCGAACAGGCATTCTGGAAGCGGGCTTAAAATCGCCGGAACTCGCCAGCAACGGGCCGATGTAACAGTAACATCCTTGTCCGGCAGCCTTCGATGGCTTTCCTTCGACCTGTCCGCAGATTGCGGGCGATGATGTCGAGGGCCGCCATGATGCGCAAGCTGCTTGTCTTCTCAGTCGCCTCCACCTTTCTCGCAGGCGTGGCCGCGACGCTGCTGCCTTCGCTCGCCGTCGCCGCCGAAGGCGGCGCGGGTTTTTATCTTCTTGGATCGAAGGGGCCTGCCGCGGCCATCACGCCGCCGCCGGGCGTCTTCTTCTCGAACGATATCTATTTTTACACTGGCGATCTCGGTGGCGGAAAAGCCCTGCCGACCGGCGGACGTCTGGCCGTCGGCGTGGAGGGCAAGGCAGTCATCGCGGTGCCTACCGTGCTCTGGATTCTTCCGGAAGATGTGGCGGGTGGTCACCTTGGGCTGTCGCTGACCGTCCCCGTCGGCTGGAAGAACACCGACGCCGATGTGACGTTGGCGGGACCGCGAGGCGGGACAGCGTCCGGATCGATCTCCGATTCGGTCTTCACCGTCGGCGATCCGGTTCTTGGCGCCCTGCTGGGCTGGGAAGCCGGCAACTTCCATTGGCAGACCAGCCTTCTGGTCAATGTTCCTATCGGTGATTATCAGGACGGCGAGATATCGAACATAGCCTTCCATCACTGGGGCGCGGACGTCTCGGCCGGCGTGACCTGGCTTGACCCGACGATCGGCCTCGACCTGTCGGCGGTGGTCGGCATGACGTTCAATGCCGAGAACCCTGCCACCGACTACCGCACCGGCAACGAATTCCATGTCGAATGGGCCGCCGTCCAGCACTTCAACGAGCAATTCGACGCCGGTCTCGTTGGGTACTATTACGACCAGGTGAGCGGCGACAGCGGTGCCGGCGCGTCCAGCGATTTCAAGGGGCGCGTCGCGGCCATCGGCGCGACCATTGGCTGGACGTTCAAAGCGGGCGAAGTGCCGATATCGACACGCATCAAGTATTTCCACGAGTTCGCCGCCGAAAACCGCGCCGAGGGAGATGCCGTCTATCTGACGGTCTCGATGCCCTTGTCGATCACCAAGCCGATGAACATCGCGGCGCAATAGGGATCGATCATGCCCCGGGCGACATCGCTTCGACTGATCGCGCTGCTGGTTTTCTTACCGGGGCTTTGCGCTTGCGGACACCCGAGCGGCGTCATGCAGCCTGTGGCGCTGACCGCGACGGCGCCCAGAACCGCGCAGGTCGACATGCTCGTCGCAACGACCCGACAGCCGTCAGGCGATCCGGCGACGTTGTTCAACGGCGAGCGCAGCCCCAAGCCCTCGATGACCGACGTTGCGGTTTCCATTCCGCCGAAGCGCGAGCCGGGCACCGTTCAGTGGCCGCAGCGGCTGCCACCTAATCCTGCGAGGGACTTTGCCGTCACACGGGTGAAGCAGATCGACACCATCCCGGAAGGCCGGGCATGGTTCCGCCAGCATATTCAGGGCGGGCATGCGCTCGTCTTCATCCGCGGGTTCAACAACACCTACGAGGACTCGGTCTTCCGCCTCGCCCAGATCGTCCACGACAGCGGCATGCAGGCGACGCCGATCCTCTTCACCTGGCCGTCACGCGCCCAACTCACCGGATACGAGTACGACAAGGAGAGCACGAACTATTCGCGCACGGCGCTGGAGCAGTCCCTGCGGGTCCTCGCCGCCGATCCTGCCGTGAAGGACATCACCATCCTCGCGCATTCCATGGGAACGTGGCTGGCGATGGAATCGCTGCGGCAGATGGGCATCCGCGACGGCCACGTCAACGCCAAAATACACAACGTCATCCTCGCTTCACCCGACATCGACATCCAGGTGTTCGCCAAGCAGTTCGTCGAGATGGGAGACCCGAAACCGAAGTTCACCATCTTCGTGTCCCAGGATGACCGAGCGCTCGCGGCGTCGAGCTTCATCACCGGCAATGTGTCGCGGCTCGGCGCAATAGACCCATCGAAGGAGCCTTACCGGTCCCGGCTGGAGAAGGCGGGGATCACCGCGATCGACCTCACGAAGGTGAAGACCGGCGACAGCCTCCATCATGGCAAGTTCGCCGAAAGTCCCGGCATCGTCCAGCTCATCGGCCAGCGTCTGATGACCGGCCAAACGCTGACGGATTCCAACATTTCTCTCGGACAGGGCGTCGCCGCCGTCGTGGGCGGAACGGCGCGCACCGTCGGCACGGTCGCAGGCGCTGCGGTTGCTGCACCACTTGTGATCATCGAGCAGCCGGCAAGAAGGCAGCAGCCGACAGGAACGGAGTTGGAAGACAGTCTGTACAACGACCGCCAGTCGAAGCCCCTGACGCAATAGCCGGTTTGGGCAGGCGATTGTTACCTCCGGCAGACCTCGAAGTAACAGTTACAAGCTTACCAGCTGGCTGGGCCTGAAGCAGTATCCCCGTCTCCCGTCACGTCATCCGATCAAAAAGGAGACTGAAATGTCGAACCGCAAGCAGAAAGGGAACCCGTGATGAGTACGCCCATCTACCGACGACTCCTTGCCGCCACGGCCGCCGTCGCGATGACCATGACCGCGGCCGCGATCGCACCTCCGGTATTCGCGCAGCAGGCAGCAACAGCACCGGCCGCAACCGATGCCTCCAAGCCGAACATTCTTGTCATCTTCGGTGACGATATCGGGCAGACGAATATCAGCGCCTATTCCTTCGGCGTCGTCGGATACAAGACACCGAACATCGACAGCATCGCCAAATCAGGCATGATGTTCACCGATTACTATGCCGAGAACAGTTGCACGGCGGGCCGCTCGACCTTCATCACCGGCCAGACATGCCTGCGAACCGGTCTCTGCAAGGTTGGCGCACCCGGTGCTCCGGTCGGCCTGCAGGCCGGCGACATCACGATCGCCCAGGCGCTCAAACCTCTCGGCTATGCGACCGGCCAGTTCGGCAAGAACCATCTTGGCGACCGCGATGAGTACTTGCCGACCAAGCACGGCTTCGACGAGTTCTTCGGCAATCTCTATCATCTGAACGCCGAAGAGGAGCCGGAAGCGCCCTATTGGCCGAAGGACGACGCCGAGTTTCTGAAGGCCTATTCGCCGCGCGGCGTCATCAAGGCGTCGGCCGACGGCAAGATCGAGGATAGTGGCCCGCTGACCAAAAAGCGGATGGAGACCATCGACGATGAGACCAGCGCCGCGGCGATGGACTTCATGGACCGTCAGGTAAAGGCCAAGAAGCCTTTCTTCACATGGATGAACGCGACGCGCATGCACGTCTTCACGCACGTGCGGGAGTCGATGCGGGGCCAGAGCGGCATGGTCGGAAACGAATATGCCGACGGCATGGTCGAGCACGATCAGATGGTCGGCAAGATCTTGAAAAAGCTCGAGGAACTCGGGATCGCCGACAACACCATCGTCGTCTACACCACCGACAACGGGCCGAACCAATGGTCTTGGCCCGATGCGGCGACAACACCGTTCCGCAGCGAGAAGGACACAAACTGGGAAGGCGCGTTCCGTGTGCCCGCCATGGTGAAATGGCCGGGCCACATCCAACCGGGCCAGGTTTCGAATGGAATGATGTCCGGCCTCGACTGGTTCCCGACACTGCTTGCGGCAGCCGGTGATCCCGACGTCAAAAGCCGCCTCCTGAGTGGTTGGAAGCCGGATGGAAGCGCCACCAGCTTCCGCAACCATCTCGATGGCTACAACCAGCTCGACTACCTCACCGGCAAGACCGACAAGAGCGCCCGTAGCGACTTCTACTACTTCGACGACGACGGCGGGTTGGTGGCGACGCGCTACGACGACTGGAAGGTCGTCTTCAAGGAACAGCCGGCTCCGGGCGGCTTTGCCGTCTGGCAGACTCCATTCGTCACCTGGCGCATTCCGAAGCTGTTCAACCTACGGATGGATCCGTACGAGCGTGCCGACACCGTTTCGGACCAGTATAATGACTGGCTCACGCGCAACGACTACCTGCTTGTGAAGGGTCAGTTGCAGGGAGCGGCCTTCCTCGAGACCTTCGTCAAGTATCCGCCCAGCCAGCGGGTCGCCAGCTTCAACATCGAAGGCGTCCGCGCGGAGGTGGACAAGGCGATTGACCAGTCCTTCAAGGACCGCGGCATCGAGAAATAAGCAACGCACCGAGGCGCGCAGGCGGTCTGCGCGCCTCTCCTTTCTCATCGAGGTTCCCATGACGGCTCGCGACGATATCCTCGATCTCGGCAGGCGTATCGGCCACACGATCATCGGTCAGGAGACCATGGTCGAACGGCTGCTCCTTGGGCTGCTCGCCAACGGCCATCTGCTGGTCGAGGGACTTCCCGGTCTCGCAAAGACCCGTGCGATCAAGAGCCTGGCGAAGAATCTCGATTCAGAGCTTTCACGCGTTCAATTCACCCCCGACCTGCTGCCGGCCGACATCACCGGCTCCGAGATCTACTTCAGCGAGGGCGGCAAGGGCGAGTTCAAGTTCCAGCAGGGGCCGATCTTCGCCAATCTCATTCTGGCGGACGAGATCAACCGCGCGCCGGCCAAGGTGCAGTCCGCTCTGCTCGAGGCCATGGAGGAGCGCCAGGTCACCGTTGGCGGCAAGAGCTATCCGCTGCCGCCGCTCTTCATGGTGATGGCGACGCAAAATCCCATCGAGCAGGAAGGCACCTACCCTCTCCCCGAAGCCCAGCTCGACCGCTTCCTGATGCATGTCGAGGTCGGTTATCCCGACGAGGCGTCGGAGGCAGCCATCATGCGGCTCAACCGCAACGAGGAAAACCAGACGCATGGCGGCGCGAAGCCGCCGTCGCCGGAGAAGCTGAACCCACAGGGGGTATTCGACGCCCGGAAGGAGATCGGCACTGTTACCGTTTCCGAACCCGTCGAGAAGTACATGGTGGCACTCGTCTTCGCCACGCGTTATCCCAACCGCTACGACAAGGATCTCGCGAGGCTGCTGCAGGTCGGTGCCAGCCCTCGCGGGGTGATCGGCCTCGACAAGGTTTCGCGATCCTATGCCTGGCTGAAGGGGCGCGATTATGTCACCCCTGATGACGTCAAGGCGATCGTCCACGACGTTTTTCGCCACAGGCTGATCCTGTCCTACGAAGCGCATGCGTCAAACACCACGCCGGACAAGGTGATCGACCGCATCGTCGAACTGGTGGCGGTCTCATGAGCGATGCGGGCGTCTATGTTTCGACGGACGAACTGGTCGCGCTGGAAGCGAGGGCTCGAGATCTGAGCTTCGTCCAGAAGGCGCGCAGCCACCAGCAACTTGCAGGCCGCATGCAGTCGGCGATGCGCGGCCGGGGACTGATCTTCGAAGAACTGCGCGATTATCTGCCCGGCGACGACATCCGCTCCATCGACTGGCGCGTCACCGCGCGAACCAGCAGACCGGTGGTCCGCATCTATTCCGAGGAAAAGGAGCGGCCCGCGCTGATCATCGTCGACCAGCGGATCAACATGTTCTTCGGCAGCAGGCGATCGATGAAATCGGTCACGGCAGCGGAAGCCGCGATGCTCTGCGCCTGGCGCATACTGGGTTCCGGCGACCGGGTCGGCGGCTTCGTCTTCGGCGAAAGCCCAACAAGCGAGGTGAAACCGCATCGCAGCCGCAATGCGGTGATTGCCTTTGCGGAAAAAATCGCAGGGCAGAACGCCAGCCTGCACGCAGACAGCAAAAGCGAGCTTGACCCGCAAGCATTGGACAAGGTTTTGTCGACGGTCGCAAATATCGCCCACCACGACCATCTCGTGGTCGTCGTCTCCGACTTCGACGGCCACACCGCGACGACACGAGACATCCTGCTGAGGCTCTCGAGCCGCAACGACGTGATCTGCCTGCTCGTCTACGACCCCTTTCTACTGGACCTGCCGACCTCGGGCGACATCGTCGTCAGCGGCGGCGGCCCGCAGGCGGAGCTGGCTCTGCGAACGGCAAGCGTCCGATCGTCGATCGACACGTTCGCCCGCAACCGCGGCCGGGAGCTGAGGGCATGGCAGCGCCAGCTCGGGCTCCCGATGCTGCCCATATCGACCGCCGAGGAAACTGCACCGCAGCTCAGGCGTCTGCTGGAGCAGTCTGCGTGGCGGCAACGGAGGCGTTGATGGAGCCGGCAGCAAAGCTTGATCCGATGACGGAGACGGCGCTGCGCTCGCTGCACGACATCGTGGTGCCGGCGCCGGTCTCATGGTGGCCGCAGACCTGGGGATGGTCTCTGGTCGCAGCGCTGCTGACCTTAACCACTCTCCTGGTATTCCTTCGATGGATCAAGCGTTACCGCGCCAACGCCTACAGGCGCGAGGCCTTGACCTTGCTGGAAGGGATCTCGGGCAAGCTCCGACACCCCGCCACGCGCCCCGACGCCATCCGGGAGCTCGCAGAAGTTTTGAAGCGCACGGCGCTGGCGGCCTGGCCGCGCGATGAGGTCGCCTCCCTTTGCGGCGACGGCTGGGTTCGATTTCTCGACGCGCATGACGAGGATGGGACCGGAGACACGCTCGAACGCCTTCTGGACGACTTCGAATATCATGGCGCCGAGATCGTCGCGGGCCTGCCGTCGAATGTCTGCAGCGATCTCGTCATCGCTGCCCGCAGATGGATCGAGCAACATGTATCAGCTTGATCTGCCCTGGATTCTGCTTGTCCTTCCGCTACCGGTGCTGGTCTGGTGGCTGCTGCCGGCCCATCGGGAGACGTCCGCCTCTGTCAGACTGCCCTTCTTCTCGCAGGTCGCCGAGGCGGCAGGCATTCGCCCGACTGAGGGATCGGTGGTGACACGCAGGACATGGCCACAGCTCGTCTGTGAGACCCTGGCTTGGTGCCTGGTGGTGCTCGCTCTGGCACGCCCCCAGTTCGTGGAGCCGCCGATCGAGAAGATCGAGCCGCAACGCGACATCCTTCTCTCCCTCGACCTGTCGCAGTCGATGGATGCGCGGGACTTCCCTGGCGCCGATGGAAAGCCCCTCGCCCGCGTCGAAGCCGTCAGGCAGGTGGTCGCCGATTTCGTCGAGAAAAGACCGGGCGATCGGATTGGCCTCGTCGCGTTCGGAGACGCGCCCTATCCGCTCGCACCCTTCACGATGGATCACGAGCTCGTCCGGACGATGATCGCCGACACCGTTCCCGGGATGGCCGGACCGCGGACGTCGCTGGGAGACGCCCTTGGTCTTGCGATCAAGATGTTCGGCAAGACGACCGCGCCGGAAAAGGTGCTCATCGTTCTGACCGATGGCAACGACACGGCCAGCAGGATGCCGCCCCTGAAGGCGGCCGAGATCGCGAAGTCGAAGGGCGTGCTCGTCCACACGGTGGGCATCGGAGACCCTGCCGCGACGGGCGAGGACAAGCTGGACACCGCGACGCTACAGAAGATCGCCGCGAGCACGGGCGGCCGCTACTTCTTCGGGGGCGATCAGTCGCAGCTGGCAGTGATCTACGAGGTGCTCGACCAGATCACGCCGGAGGATCAGAAGAACATGTCCTGGCGGCCGCGGATCGAGCTGTTCCACTGGCCGCTGCTGGCCGCCGTCGCACTGCTGGCGGCCTATTATCTTATCTCGGGAGCGGCAGTCGCGTTCAGGCGGAGGGCTGCGGCATGATCACGGATTTTCATTTCCTGCGTCCCTGGCTCCTGCTCCTTCTCGTACTGCCGGCCGTGATCCTCTGGATGGTCTCACGCTCCGGCGACATCCGTGCACAATGGAAGGGCATGATCGCGCCGCATCTGCTCGACCGCCTCGTCGTCGATACTTCGGGGCGCTCACGAATGCGGCCTTCCTGGTTGCTGGCTGCCCTCCTCGCCACCGGGATCGCTGGAGCGGCAGGACCGACATGGCAGCGCGAACCGCCGCCCTTCGTCGAGGACACGGCGCCTCTCGTCATCGCCGTCGACCTGTCGCAGACAATGGACGCCATCGATGTGACCCCGTCCAGGCTGGAGCGGGCGAAACTCAAAATCAAGGATGTGATCGAGGTCCGACAGGGCGCGCGCACCGCGATCATCGCCTATGCCGGCACCGCGCATCTGGTCCTGCCGCCGACCGAGGACGCGGCGCTGCTTGAAAGCTACTCCGAGGCATTGGCGACGCGCATCATGCCGACGCCGGGCAAGGACACGGCAGCCGCGCTGCGGCTCGGACAAAGCCTCCTGGACAAAGAAGAGGTCGCCGGAACGATCCTGCTGCTGACCGACGGAGTGGAAGCCGCTGCAGTGCAGACACTGAAGTCGAGCGGCGACGGCGTCGTCATTCTCGGGATCGGCACTTCGGCCGGCGGGCCGGTCAAGACGCCGGATGGCGGATTTCTCTCGGATGCATCCGGCGCACGTCTCTTTCCCAAACTCGACGTCGCCGGGTTCCAGGCGATCGGCAACGAAACCAGGGCTGATGTCGCGACCGTCACGGATGACGACAAGGATGTTCGTTGGATCATGCAGCGTATCCGCAGCAACTTCGCGCAGAAGCAGGAGACAGAGGGAGACCGCTGGCGCGATCTCGGCTGGTGGCTGGTCGTCCCGGTCGCGGTCGCGATGGCCCTGTCGTTCCGCAAGGGCTGGGTGGTGCGGATCGCCACGTTGCTGCTCGCCCTGCGGATGCTGTCGCCGGGCAGCGCCCATGCGGAGGGACTGATCGATATGTGGCTGACTTCCGATCAGCAGGGCCGCATTGCTTTTGAGCGGGGCAAGTACGACGAGGCCGCAGACCGCTTTGCCGATCCGATGTGGAAGGGCGTCGCCCTCTATCGAACCGGCAAATTCCAGGAGGCGGTCGATACCTTTGCCTCCGTCGACACGGCGGAGAGCTGGTACGACCAGGGCAATGCTCTCCTCCAGCTATCGAAGTTCGAGCAGGCTGTAGCAGCTTATGAGAAGGCTCTCGATAAACGAGCAGGATGGCCGGACGCCGAGGCGAACCTCGCCGTCGCGCGACAACTGCTGAAGCAACAGAAGGAAAAGCAGGAAGAACAGCCCGAACAGCCGAGCGAGGATCCTGACAGCGTCCAGTTCGACGAGAAGGGAAAGGAGGGCAAGGAAGGTCAGATCGATATTGCCGAACAGACCTCGGAGATGTGGATGAAGAACATCAATGTCAGCCCGACGGACCTGATGGCTCGCAAGTTTTCCCTCGAGGCGAGGAGGCAGTCTCCATGAGACTTCCAGCCACGCTTTTTTGGGCGTTGGCATGCGGACAGGCCATCGCCGCCGAACCCTTCGGACGCGCCGCCATCGAAGGAGCAGAAGGGATCGTCCCCGGCCAGCAAGTCCACGTCGTCGTCGACATCTTCGCGCCGGACTTCTTCACGTCGCCGCCGCAGTATCCGCTGTTCGAGGTCCCGGCCGCCCTTGTCACACTTTCCGACGATCGTGCCCAGAACCTCGTCCAGACGATCGCGGACGTTCAATATTCGGGAATACGCAGGAGCTACGTGATCGTCCCGGAGAAGCCCGGATCCTTCGCACTGCCCGAAATCGCGATCGATCTTGGCTATTCGGCGAACGGAAGCGCGATCAAGGCGCAGGTGCGTGTAGCCCTTCCCTCCTTCGATGTCGCGGCCGCTCCCAATCAGGCGGCCAGCCCCTTCGCTGCCCGCAACCTGACGGTAACCCAGTCCTTCGACAGAAGCCCGGCAACCTTGAAAGCCGGCGACGCTGTCATTCGGACGGTCGTCGTCTTTGCCGAGGACACGCAGGCTATGCTGATCCCGCCGGTCGATCTGGGACGGGCGGCCGGGGTCGCGCAATATCTGAAGCCGCCGTCACTGACGGACGGCGTCGAACAGCGCGGGATCGGCCGGAGCGTCGAGACCGGAAGTACCCGAACCGAAACGGTTGTCTACACGGCTTCTGCCGAAGGCAGCTTCCAGGCGCCGGCCGTTTCCTACCAATGGTTCGACCTGGATGCCCATGCCGGAACGACGGCGACCCTTCCGGCCGTCGATATCGTCGTAGCGAAGGCGCCCTCAACCGAGCGCATCGATCCGAAATTCGATCCATCTGGCGAAGACGAAGGAAAGAATGCTTGGCCGGTAGTGCTGTTATCATGCGCAGCCGTGCTCGCCGGCTTTGCGGCCGTTGTCGCGTGGCAATGGGGCTCGGCAATCCGCGCATGGGCGAAACGGCGTCGAATGAGCCGCCGAAACTCTCCACGGAGAAGACTTCGCCGCCTTCGAACCATCATCAGGGTCGGGCCCGATCCGGCAATCTATCGGGCGCTTCAGGATTGGAGTGGAAGCCTCGGATTCCGGTCGGTTTCCGACTGGGCTGAGGCGCAGGGCAATCCTCGGCTTTCGGCACAGGTCACCATTCTCGAGCGGCGCCTTTTCCGATCGCGCGACATGCAATTGGATCGCGGCAAGTTCGCGGACGCCATCACCTTGGCAGCGACGAACAAGGGGCGAGCGCGAAAATCCGCCCTGCCCGATCTCAATCCGGTGGCATGACGGACGCGTTGTTACGTCGAATTAACAGTAACATTCTTTCCTGACGGCGCGCGGGAGCTAATGTCAGAACATCGGTTCTGGAGGCCGCGATGGCATTGGCATTCGACAGCGCGACAGAGGCCCGGCGCGAGTCCCAGGGCATGGTGTGGATTCCGGGCAGGACGTTCACGATGGGATCCGACCATCACTATCCGGAGGAGGCCCCGGCCCACCCGGTCAAGGTGGACGGGTTCTGGATGTCGCTGACGCCGGTCACCAACAGGCAGTTCAAGCAATTCGTCGAGACGACCGGATATGTCACCGTCGCAGAGAAAGCTCCCGATCCGAAGGACTATCCCGGTGCGAAGCCCGAGATGCTGAGGGCAGGATCGCTGGTGTTCACGCAGCCGAAAGCCGTGAACGGCGCCGACATCTCCCAGTGGTGGACATTCAAATTCGGTGCGAACTGGCGCCGCCCCCTCGGCGGTCTCAGCGATCTGCGCGGCAAGCTCGACCATCCGGTCGTGCACGTCGCCTACGCGGACGCCGCTGCCTATGCGCACTGGGCGGGGCTCGATTTGCCGACGGAGGCCGAATGGGAACTTGCCGGCCGCGGAGGGCTGGATGACACGGAATATGCATGGGGCGACGAGTTCGCGCCGGGCGGCGTCCCGATGGCAAACACCTGGAGCGGCACGTTCCCTACCCACTCGATGAAGTCGAAAGGACACGAACGCACCTCGCCTGTGCGATCGTTCCCGCCGAACGGCTTCGGCCTCTACGACATGATCGGCAATGTCTGGGAATGGACGAGCGACTACTGGTCGACCCGACATCCCGAACCGGCGAAACACTCCTGCTGCATCCCGAGCAACCCACGCGGGCGTGACGCCGAGGCAAGCTACGATCCGCGCCAGCCGGAAATTCGGATAGCGCGGCGGGTGCTGAAGGGCGGCTCCCATCTCTGCGCCCCAAACTACTGCAGACGCTACCGTCCTCCCGCCCGCCACGCCGAGCCCGAGGATACTTCCACCAGCCATGTCGGCTTCCGCTGCGTCAGGCGCACCGAAGGAGAAGCGAAATGAGAAGGCGTTTCCAGGCTTCCGATACCGTGCTTGCATCACTTCTCGTCGCCGCGCTGCTGCTCGTCAGTGGCGTCGTCGGAACGGCCGTGGCGCAGGAGGTCCTGCCGTCCTGGAACGATACCGCGGCAAAGACCAGGATCATGGACTTCGTCAAGGCAACGACGGCCGAGGGTGGCGAGGGATACGTCGCGCCCGAAGACCGGATCGCGGTCTTCGACAATGACGGCACCCTCTGGTCGGAGCAACCCATCTACTTCCAGTTTGCTTTTATGCTCGACCGTGTGAAGACGCTCGCACCGGAGCACCCTGAATGGCAGGCCAAGGAGCCGTTCAAGTCGGTGCTGGCAGGCGATCCGATGGGCGTGATGAAAGGCGGCGAGAAAGGGATCGTGGATCTCGCGATGACGACGCATGCCGGGATGACGACGGACCAGTTCTCGAAGATCGTCACCGACTGGTTTGCGAGCGCCAAGCACCCGAAAACCGCAAAGCCCTACGACGAGATGACCTTCGTGCCGATGCGCGAACTCCTCGACTACCTCAGGGCCAACGGCTTCAAGACCTACATCGTCTCCGGCGGCGGCGTCGAGTTCATGCGGCCGATGACCGAGAAGATGTACGGCATCCCGCCGGAACAGGTGGTCGGCAGCACCATTACGACGGAATATGCCATCGTCGGCGACGAGCCCGTGCTCAAAAGGCTGCCGAAGATCGACTTCGTCGACGATGGCCCTGGCAAGCCTTCTGGCATCAACAAGTTCATCGGGCGCAAGCCGATCTTCGTGGCCGGGAATTCTGACGGCGACTACGAGATGCTGCGATGGGTCACCGCCAAGCGTCCGAGCTTTGCGATGATCGTCCATCACACGGATGCGGAACGGGAGGTCGCCTACGATCGAAAGAGCGAAATCGGCAAGCTCGACAAGGCGCTCGACGAGGCGGAGCGCCGCAACTGGCTGGTTGTCGATATGAAGGTGGACTGGAAGAAGGTCTTCTCATTCGAGAAATAGAAAGACAGGCGCATGAAATGGATCGGTGGACTCGTCCTGTTCGTGTTGATGTCCGTCGTCGCCACTGCCCAGGAAGCGCCGCGGCCGCAGAAGGTCGACGATCTCGTGCGGTTATTGCAGGATCCCGAGGTCCGGTCATGGCTGGAGAAAGCGCCCGGCCCGGCACGCGCGGCTGCCCAGGAAGCGGATGCCGGGCTGGCAACATGGGAAGCGGCCACCCGGAGCCGGATCGATGGCGCCGTTCAGGCAATCCCAAGTGTTCCGGCCGAGGTGATCGCCGCCGCTGCTCGCACGAGAGAAGATGCGCTCTCCCATGGCCGGCTGCCTGTTTTCGTCGCATTCCTTGGGCTGACGGCGGTCGGACTTTTCGCCGAACGTCTTTTTGTGCGATCAAGAAGGCGCGCGGAAGGGCTGCAGGAGCGCCTGCTGGCCATTGGCATCTCTGCGGTGGCGATGGCCGCCGTCTACTTCGCCTTCGATTGGCCCGTACTCCCACGCATCGTACTCCTCGTCTCGCTACTGGCGCTCTTGGCATATCGAGCAATCTCGGCGCTGCTCGACACGGCCGTGCTGACAGTTTCCGCTCGCAGGCGGACGAAGATCTTCGCGGGTGCCGCAATCGTCGGGGTCGCAGCGGCAAGCCTTGGCCGGCCTTTGTCAGTCGACCCCTCGGTGACGGCGGCGATCTCTTTCTGCTTCTCGATCGTTCTTCTCGCCTTGGCCGTCGAGGGCGTCGTCTCCTCGTCCGAGAGACCCCTTCGCATGCGCCTCGCGCTCTGCCTTGCCTTCGTGATCATCTGGGCGCTCTGGTGCGTCGGTCTCCGCGGTCTGTTCTGGCTGGGCGTCTACGCGATGACGCTGCCCTCGGCGCTTCGGTTCGCCGGTCAGACGGCAGCCGACACGATTCCCTCGGAACCCGACAGCACCAAGCGCGTCCTGCTTGTCCGCGGCAGCCGGGCCGTCGTTGTCGCCGTCGCCGTCGCATGGGTGGCGATCGTGTGGAGGGTCGATCCCAACTCGCTTGTTCACAGCGATCCTGCCGTGACCTCGGTGGCCTACGGACTTCTGAAGAGCATCGTCGTCCTGCTGCTTGCCGATCTCGCATGGCATCTGGCGAAGTCGTGGATCGACCGGCGCCTCTCGGTGCAGGCCGAAGCTGGAAACGATCCTTCGCAGGCTGCGCGGCGGGGGCGCCTTCGCACCCTGCTGCCGATCTTCCGGAACGTGCTGGCCGTCATGGTGGCGGTTGTCGCCGGGCTGATCGTGCTTGCGGAGCTCGGCGTCGAAATCGGGCCGCTGATCGCAGGTGCGGGCATCTTCGGCGTGGCGCTCGGCTTCGGATCGCAGACGCTGGTGAAGGACGTCATCAGCGGGGTCTTCTATATGCTCGACGACGCCTTCCGTGTCGGCGAATACATTCAGGCGAAGAGCTACAAAGGGACCGTCGAGGGATTCAGCCTCCGGTCGGTGCGGCTTCGTCATCACCGCGGCCCGGTGTTCACCGTTCCGTTCGGCGAGCTCGGCGCCGTCGAGAACATGAGCCGCGACTGGGTCATCGACAAATTCCGGGTCAATGTCAGCTACGACACCGACATAGAGAAGGCGCGCAAGCTCGCGAAAAAGATCGGCGCCGAGCTGCAGGCCGATTCGGAACTGGGGCCGATGTTTATCCAGCCGCTGAAGATGAAGGGTGTCGAGGAGTTCGGCGATTATGGCATCGTTCTCAGCTTTGCGATGACGACAGTGCCCGGAATGCAAACCTATATCCGGCGCAAGGCCTATGCGAAAATTCGCGAGGCTTTCCAGGCGAACGGCATCGAATTCGCGACGCCGTCGGTGCAGGTCGGCGGCGACGACAGGGACGGCGCTGCCGCTGCTGCGGCCGCGATCCGCACGCAGCAAGCCAAGGTGGCGGCGGCGGAGGGGTAGAATGGCCGGCGACGACGATCGCTTGCGGATCATGCATGGCGGGCCGTTCTACGAGCTGATGACCCGGCTTGGCATGCGCAAGCGCGGATGGCGGGCATTCGTCTTCGCAGGGCTGTGCTGGACGATCCCCGTGTTGCTTCTGCTGGCAACCCGCGGCGGTCACGGGGCCGGCCTCTTCCTTCACGACTGGGGAGCGTGGGCAAAGTTCCTGATCGCGCCCGTCCTGCTGACGCTGGCGGAGAAGCCCATCGGCTTCGCCCTCGACGAGTGCGTTTCCATGCTCTTTCGGATTCCGCTCGTGTCGTCGCAGTCCATGCCAGACACCCGGAAGGCGCTGCGTGACGCAGGCGCTCGAACAACTGCCGGCTTTCCGGAACTCGTCTGCTTAGGTTTGGCGCTCGCAGCGACGATCTTCAATGCGTCCACGTTCCTTGGCGGATCCGCGCCCCCATGGGCGGTCGGCGACGGAGGCGTTTCTATGACAGGCTTCTGGTGCCTGGCGGTCGGCAACACCGTCTACTGGTTCCTGCTGACGCGTCTCGTATGGAAGCATGTGATCTGGTGCCTGTTCCTGTCGACCGTCGCAAGGTGCCATCTCCGTCTCGTGGTCACGCATCCCGACGGCCATGGCGGCCTCGGCTTCCTCAGCTACTACCCTGCCGGCTATGGCCTCTTCACGCTTGCGGTGAGTTCCGTCTTTGCGGCCGGCGTCGGCCATGTGATGCAGCGCGAGACCGTGACACCCGGTCTGTTCACCGCCGTCTGCGGAGCGTGGCTGATGGTGGTCGCGATCTACTATGCTGTTCCGCTCGTCGGCGTCGCCATGCAAGTCTCCCCTCTGAAAAGGAAAACGATCCTGCTATCGCTCTCGAAGGTGACGGATTTCGAGCGGTGGAACGAACGTACGACGCTCGGGGACAATGTCGTCGGTGATGAAAGCGAGCCTGAGGTGGCGGAATTCCGCGATGTGAAACCGGTCTACCTCGCATCACTGAAGACGTCCACGATGCTGATCAACAAGGGTAACGTCCTGCCTGTTCTGGTGCCGGCACTGCTGCCGATGTTAGTGGTCGGCGCGTCGTACTTGCCATATTCGCAGCTCGGGCCGATCGTGAAGCGGCTCCTGTTTCTATAAGATGCATGACCGCGCCGCGCGTCTTTTCAGCTGTGCGAAGGACGCTTTCCAGCAAATCCGCGACGGGCGACACGATTTTTCCGCTATGCAGATCATCCCTGGCAATGACTTCGTGGGCAAAGATGCCGCCGGGAGCCTTCCGCGGAACAATTTGGGCGCTTGCACGCTACTCCCCAGCATTCAAACCCGGGAGATCGCAATGGCGTCCATGACCCTCGAAGACTTATCCTCGCAACTGAAGAAGATCGATTTCTGCATGCTGTCGACGAACGCCGGGTCGGGCCGCATCTCGGCCCGACCGATGAGCAATAACGGCGACGTCGAATATGACGGGGATTCCTGGTTCTTTTCCTATGAAGACACCAGGAAAATCACGGAGATCGAAGGCATCGACACCGTCTCGCTGACGTTCACGGCGCCTCCCAGCCTGCTCGGCAAGCCGGGGATTTTCATCGCTGTCGAGGGCTTCGCCTCGCTGGTGCGGGACAAGGCGGCATTCGAAGAACATTGGGTGCCCGATCTCGAGCGGTGGTTTCCTGAGGGAGTGGACACTCCCGGGATCGTTCTTATCAAAGTTTCGGCGTCCTCCATCCGGTACTGGGATGGAGAGGAAAACGGCGAGGTCACCCTGCCCGGCTCAGCGAGTTAGGATAGTGGCATAAAGGGGTGCCCTACTCTGCGGGTGGCTCCTCCCAGCCGAAGACGCTGCGGCCGCCGAAATCGGCGGACTGGCGGAATTCGCCGGCGATGATTTCCTTGAGGTCGGGACCCGTGACATAGCGTTCCATCTGCCTGGACTGGTCGTCCAGGCGCTTGAGAGCTTGCAACTCCTCCTCGCGTCCGAGCCTGCCCTTCTGCACCGCCGATTTCATCACGGCGATCGTCTCGTCATAGACCTTGAGCGGGACCGGAAAAGGATGGCGGTCCTTGCCGCCATGGGCGATCGAGAAGCGCGCCGGATCGGAAAAACGGCAAGGCGCGCCGTGGACGACTTCCGCCACCATCGCCAACGCCTTCACCGTGCGGGCGCCGACGCCTGGAACGAGCAGCAGCTCTTCGAAATCCGCCGGCCCGCGGTCGGCGGCGGCAGCCAGATTTCCATGCAGGCGCCGCATGTTGACGTCGCTCTCGCGGACATCGTGATGGGCGGGCATGATCAGATGCGGCAGCATCGGCTGTTCGGCGGGTTCGGGCGCCGGCGCTTCGGCACGCAGCAGTGCGGCGGCTTCGCGGATGATCCGGTCGGGACCGAGGGTCGCCAGCAGATCGAGCTGACCGCGACGCGAGCGCTCGGCACGCCGGTCGGCAAGATTGACGATCTCACCCTGGCTTCTTCCCTCGATTGCCGCATGCGGCGAGTCGACGAAACTCTCCAGCCCTTCGGATAGCCAATGATAGCGCCGGGCCTGCCGCTTATCGCCGTTCATGCCCTGCTGCACGACCACCCAATGGCCGTCATCGGCGACGATGAATCCGTGTAGATAAAGGTCGAACCCGTCCTGGAGGGCGGCGCTGTCGACCTTGGCAATAAGACGGCTCGTGGTCGCGAGCCCCTCCCCGTCGAGACCGACACGCTCGCCGATCGAGACGAGCTCCAGCGGCGTCTTGCGCGAATGCGCGCCGCGGCCGCCGCAGACATGCAGACCGAGCTCGCCGGCACGCGGCTTCAGCCCGCGCTTCAGCGCACCGAGAACGCTGGTGGTGATGCCGGAAGAATGCCAATCCATGCCCATTACCGCGCCGAAGGACTGGAACCAGAAGGGATGCGCGAGCCTGCGCAGGAATTCGTCGCGGCCATAATGATGGACGATCGCCTCGGTGATCAGCGTTCCGAGCCGCGTCATCCTGTCGCCAAGCCAATACGGCACGCGTCCCCCGTGAAGGGGAAGATCGGCGCTGCCTGCTCGTTGTGACATCTCGTTTCCTTGCACTTCGTATCGCCGGCCCCTACCAACCAGACCGCCTCATCTGGCGCCGCAGGGAACCCAAAAATATTCCAAGCGTTTGCTCTCGCAGTTAGAGCCGAGGCAATCATGACGACATTCGAAACCATCTTCAATAACCCGAGCTTGCCCCAGACAAAATCACAACGGCCGAGCGACCGCCAAAAACAGGATGGCAGCGACTTGCGTTTCCAAGGGAGCGCTGCGAAGACGACCTTCCTGATCAACGGCAATAGCTACTTTGCGGAGTTGGCGCGCGCACTACGGCAGGCGCGGCGCACCGTCTGGATCGTGGGTTGGGATTTCAACCCCGACATCCCGATGGAACCTGACAAATCCGACGAGACCCTGTCCGACCTACTGCATGAACTGGCGGCCGCAAATCCGCAGCTCGAAATACGCATCCTCGTCTGGACGCTCGGTCCCATCTATTCGGACAAGTCGCTCCGGCTGCTTCGCAAGAAGAGTTTCCCAAGGAATGACCGGATCGATCTGCGCTTCGATCTTCAGCGCGCGGTGCGCGGCTGCCACCATCAGAAGCTCGTCTGCATCGACGATGCCGTCTCCTTCATTGGCGGCATGGACCTGACATCGCGGCGATGGGACACCTGGCTTCATCGCGCCAAAGATAAACTTCGGCGCGATCCCGAGGGCGTTTCATACGATCCCCTGCACGACGTTCAGGCAATGGTCGCCGGCGATGCTGCTAGGTTGATCGGCGATATCGCCAGGCGGCGCTGGGAAAACGCGACCGGTGAAAACTACCTGCCGTTGGCCGAAGATGTCGCTTTTTCCTGGCCGGACGATCTCGCCGTTTCGATGAGGGACATCGCGGTCAGCTTCGCGCTGACGGAGCCGTCGACCGCTTTTCGCGCCGGCATCAGCGACGGAATCGCCATGACATTGGACGTCATCGCCCGGGCGCGGCGGCAGCTTTACATCGAGGCGCAATATCTCGCCTCCTTCCGCGTCGCTGACGCCATCGCGGCGCGGCTGCAGGAGGAGGACGGCCCCGAGGTCGTCATCATCTGCACGCGCAGTTCTCATGGGCTGATCGAAAAGCTTGTCATGGGCGGCAATCGCGACCGCGTCATCCGCCGCCTCAAACGCGCCGATCGCGCCGATCGCTTGCGCGTCTATTATGCCGTCGTACCCGGGCCAGTCACGCCCGGAGAGAACGGCGAGGTGGAGGTGCTCGTCCATTCCAAACTGATCATCGCCGATGACGAGCTGGTCCGCATCGGCTCCTCCAATCTCAACAATCGCTCGGAAGGGCTGGATGGCGAATGCGACATGTTGTTTGAGGCAGGTAGTGACGCGCACCGCGGCGCGATCGCGGATCTGCGCAATCACCTGCTTTCGGAATATCTCGGAACCACCCCGGAAACCTTCGCCGCAGCCTTGATGCAAAGCGGCACGTTGATCGAGGCGGTCGACGCTCTCAATGACGGGCCTCGGGGTTTACGGGAATTCACCGTCGAGCTGTCGGGCAGCATTTCACCGATTTCAGGCACGGCGATCTTCGACCCGGTTCGACCGTTCACAGTTTTAAACCGATTGGGCCTCGGCGCGCTCGTCCGCCGCCTCATTCGCCCCGCCTGACCTCCGTCGGAAAACGACCTCGCTGATGACGAGCAGCGTCGTGCCGAGCGCCAGTGGAATAAAGAAATAGGCGCAGCGGAACGCAATCAGCGCGCCGATCGACGCCTCCTTCGGCACGACATAGGAGACTGTCGCCTCGAGCACGCCGAGACCGCCCGGAACATGCGTCGCGAGGATCGCCGAATTGGCAAGCACGTAAGCCGTCACCGACCTGAAGATGGCAACGTCGCCGAAGGCCGAAAGCATCTGGTGCAGGCAGGCGGAGACGAGCATGAAATTGATCGTCCCGACCGCAACCTGTGCGACCGCGATCGAAAATGGTGGCAACTGAAACGACCAGCGCCACAGCCCCAACGTGCCGCGGATGAAAAACGCCAGGCCCGCATAGAGAGCCGGCACGACCAGCGCCAGCAAACCGAAGATGCGCACACTTGCCGGGTCGATGCGCAGAAGGCGCCCGGCATCGCCGGGATTGACGATCATGGCGATGCCGCCAAGCGTGATCAGCCCGAGCCCTACCGTGACACCGCAAAACAGGATGATCTTCGCCAAGTCCTCCGCCGTCAGCCCCCAGCGTGAATAGAAACGATAGCGAAAAGCGCCGCTGCTCAGCCCGGCAAAGCCGATATTATGCCCGAGCGAAAGGCTGATGAACGAGGCGAGCAGGATATTCCGGTAGGGCAAGGATTTGCCGAGCGAGCGGATCGCCAGGAGGTCGAAGCAACTGAGGCACAGATAGGACGCCGCCGCAAAGAGAAGTGCAGTGCAAAAGGTCGAAAGGGGTATGCTGCGAACCGATTGGACGATCTGATCGAGGCTATATTGTTGGAATATTCGATAGAGGAGAAAGACCGCAAGACAAAGGGCAGCAACGAGCAGTCCATTCCATATCATGCTTTTCAAGCTCATCGATTGTCCTCAGGAGTGCGAGCGCGATGGTCGATGATCGGGAACGATCAAACGAGTTTTGTGTTCCCTGCAGAACCAGTTCTATGTTTTCCAGGGGAGCTTCTATGTTTCCCCGGGGGGAACGAGTTCAGCAGGGCCTATGCCGGATCAATCAATCAAAATCCTGACCTATAACGTGCACAGTTGTATCGGCGGCGACCGGAAGCTCGATCCCGGCCGCATCGCTTCTGTCATTGCCGAGGCTGAGGCTGATATCGTCGCTCTTCAGGAGGTCGACGTCCTCCGCCGCAGGACCGGCGGCGTCGACCAGGCCCATGCGATCGCCTCGCTTTTGAAGATGCAGGCTCATTTCCATCCGGCGCTGTCGATCGCTGAGGAGCAGTATGGCGATGCGATCATCACTTCGCTGCCGACCGGCGCGGTCAAGGCCGGACCATTGCCATCCATCGGCGAACAGCGCGGCGCCATTTCCGTCGAAATATTGGTCGGCAACAGAAAACTGCTGGTCGTCAACACCCATCTCGGCCTTCGCGGCCGCGAGCGCATCCGGCAGATGACGACATTGCTGAACCCCGGCTGGCTACGCGGCACGACAGATGAACCTCTTCCAACCATCCTCTGCGGCGATTTCAACGCCATTCCGTCATCGGCGACTTACCGACTTGCCGCGCGGTCATTGAAGGACGCCCAGCTCGCAGGCAGCGCCGCGCCGAGAGCCACCTTTCCCTCGCGCTACCCGCTGATGCGCCTCGACCACATCTTCGTCACTGACGATCTCATCGTCAAACAGGCGGCGGTCCTGGAAAACCGCCTGACAAGGATTGCCTCGGACCACCTGCCTCTGCTCGCGGAAATCGGCTTTGCCTGATATTTATCGACGCTTGGCGAGCTTCCGGTTCATCGCCGCCGCCACCAACGGTAGCGCCGTCGTCGCCACGGCTCCCAGCGGCAAACGCATGATGCCCCTGGTGGCGACGAAGGTCGCCGCCATTGCACCTGCCAGCTTGAGCCAAGGCTGATTGCCGAGCTGCGCATGGGCGCTGGCATCGGCCCATCGGACGTTCTCCGTCACGACGGTCGCGGCCTGATGTTGGATCACGTGAAGGCGAGCGCGGAGGTTTTCGAGTTCTTCTCGCAGTTCTTGCAGACGGCCTTCCAGCACATGACCTTCGTAGATCGGGAGGGGCTCCTCGACGGTGTCTCCAACGGAAGCATAACCACCGAGCGTCGCAATATATGCCCGATATTCGGCCTCGCTGGCGAAACCCTCACGTCTGATAAGATCAGGGTTGATGCCCGCCTCTTCGAAGGAGGCCGGCGCGGTTTCCACAGCGTCGCGCATTTCCTTGTTTGTGCCGGTATCCCCGAGTTCGTCCTTGAGCATGATGTGTCTCCAGTTGTTCCTGGCGATAGAACGCTCGACGGCTCAGAAGGATGCATCGGCCTCCGCTCCGGCCTTCATCGTCGCGACGCGCTGAAACGCTCCGGCCGAAATTCCGCCAGCAGCGGATGCCGGCGTCCAGTGACGATCTCGTCCGCCAGCAGTTCGCCGGCAATCAGGCCGAGGGTGGCGCCGCTATGGCTGAAGGCGACGAAATAACCCGGGATCGACGGCAGTTCGCCGAAAACGGGCTCGCCGTCGCCCGGGATAGGCTTGAGGCCGACCCCATAATCTTCGACCTCCAGCGCAGGATTGCCTTCGAGAACCCTGGAAGCCTCGCGCAGCAGCCCGTCCAGCGTCGATTGTCTGATTTCATAGCTGCCGTCGGGCTTCACGCTCACCTCTTCCTCAGACCAGGCGGAATCGAGCGCGAAGCCGCCGTTGGGCGTCGGCCGGATGGCGACGCGAGGGGTATTGAGCACGGCCTTCAACGGGTGGCGGATCGGCTTTGTCCTGACGAGAAGGGCGACGGGCGTTGCATCGCCGATATGCTGGCCGGCCTCGGCAACGATTGCGGGAACGTCGCCGCCGGCAGCAAGCAGCACGGCATCCGCGTCGCGGCGCATGCCGTCTGCGGTGATCACGCCACGGGCGCGCCCGCCTTCAATATCGACCGTCGCGCGACCCGCGTCCGTGATGATCTCGCCGCCCAGCGTGCGGAATTCTTCCACAAGCGTGGCGATCAAGGACGGAAGATCGACCCAGCCCTCCCCGGGGTTGAAGATCGCGCCTTGCCGCGTCACCACACTTGCATCGACACCCGGCGTCGCTGCAGCAATTCGTTCGGGGGCGAGCCACTGCGCGTGATAGCCGAGATCGCGCTCATAGTCGAAGATCTCAGCGATCTCGTTGCCGGCATCGTCCGCATCCCAGGTCAGGCCGCCATCGAAGCACAGCCACGGCGCATCGGGATACCGGACGGCCAGCGTGCGGTAGCGATCTATGCCGGCCAACCGCAGCCGGTGATAGGCATCGGTGCGTTTGCGCGCCGAATTGAGCCAAGCGAGCGAACGACCGGAGGCGCCGTTGGCGAGCGGGCCGTCATTGATGAGCACGATGCGGACCCCGAGCCGTGCCAGATGGACAGCCGTCGAGACGCCAAAGATCCCGCCGCCGATGACGACGACCTTCGAAGGTTTGGTGGAAGCATTCATGTCGATAACCTTGTTGTCTGCTCTTGCTAGGTCGAATGAAATCCGGCGCACCCGGCATGAGGACGACCGGGGGCACCATGCGTTGCCTCAGGCGCTTCAGAGAACTTCCGCAAGGAAGCGCTTCAGCCGCTCGCTTTTGGGATTGTCGAAGATCTGCTCCGGGCAGCCGGCCTCGACGATGCGACCCTCATCCATGAAGACGACTTGGTCTGCCACCCTGCGGGCAAATCCCATCTCATGCGTCACCACGGCCATCGTCATGCCCTGTCGACCGAGAGCGGCCATCAGGTCGAGCACGCCCTTCACCAGTTCGGGATCGAGCGCACTCGTCACTTCGTCGAAGAGCATCACCTCCGGATCCATGGCAAGCGCGCGGGCGATGGCGACGCGCTGCTGCTGCCCACCCGACAGGCCTGCGGGCCGATGATCCCTACGCTCTGCGAGACCGACCTCCGCCAGACGCGCCTCGGCGATGCGCTGCGCCTCCTGCCTCGGCATCTTCTTGATCTTGGTCAGCGAAAGCATGACGTTTTCGAGTGCCGTGTGGTCGGGAAACAGGTTGAAGTGCTGGAACACCATGCCCACACGCCGGCGCAGCCTCTCCGGCTTCATCGCCAGGATGCTCTCGCCATCGAGCAGGATGTCGCCGCCTTTCGGCTCGACAAGCCTGTTCATGCATCGCAGCAGCGTCGATTTTCCCGAGCCGGAAGGGCCGATGATGCAAGTGACGGTTCCGGCAGCGATGTCGAGATCAACACCCTTCAACACGTCGAGATCGCCGTAGGCCATGGCGAGGTCTCGGATGTTCAGGGCGCCGCCTTTGAAGCGCTGCGTACTCTCCTCGGCCGTGCCCGTGGGATGGGGGCCAGCGGCCCGCAACTCGCTTACCTCGACCAATCCGCTCGCAACACCCGAGCCGCGGCCTTGTTTTCCGAGCCGCAGTCTCGCATCGATATAGTTGACGAAGTGGGTCAGCGGAACGGTGATGACGAGATAGAAGACGCCCGCCAGCAGCAGCGGTGACAGATTGCCGGTGACGACGGCCTGATCCTGGCCGACCCGGAAGATCTCCCGCTCGGAAGCGAGCAATCCGAGGAAGTAGACAAGGCTGGAATCCTTGACGTTTCCGATGAATTGATTGACCAGCGCCGGCAGAACCCGCCTGATGCCTTGTGGGATGACGATCAGGCGCATGCCCTGCCCATGGCTCATGCTGAGAGCCCGGCAGGCTTCCATCTGGCCGCGCTCGACGCTTTGAATGCCGGACCGGAAAATTTCGCCGATATAGGCTCCGGCAATCAGGCTGAGCGCCAGGATGCCGAGCGGAAATGGAGACGGACCGAAGATCTCGCGCCCGATCCGGGCAAACCCCTGGCCGATGATCAGGATCGTGACGATCGCCGGAAGCCCGCGGAAAACATCGGTGTAGATGCGCGCCGGCAGCCGCAGCCAGCGGGATTGCGAGATGCCCATCACGGCAAGCGCCATACCGATGATGACGCCGAGCACGGTCGAGGCAGCGGCCAGGATCAGCGTATTCTTCAGGCCGACGCTGATCATGCTCGGCAGAACTTCCGCCATGGCGTCCCAGTCCAGGAAGCTGCGGCGCAGATTTTCAAGCCAGTTCATTCAGATCCCCATGAATTCTTGCCCGGCGCGGACGCCGCCGTCCGGCAGAGCCCTGGTAAGCCGCCCGCCATGAGCGGGCGGCTTGCGGCGTCACTTCTTGGGAAGATACTGTTCCGGCATCGGCGAGCCGGGGAACCACTTTTCGTAAAGGGTCTTCCAGGTGCCGTCCTGCATCGCATCGTGAAGCGCGCCGTTGAGCGCCGTGCGAAAGGCGTCATTTCCTTTTCGGACCACGAAGCCAGCAGGCGCATCGAAGGAGGGGATATTCACGGCAACCTTCAGCGCGGGATAGCGCTCGCCATATTGCTTGGCGGCCTCGTAGTCGAGAAAATGCGCATCGACCGTTCCGTTGTTGAGGGCAGCCACGGCAGAATTGTTGTCGGGGAATTTCACCAGATCGGTTCCCCCGAAATTCTTGGCCGCATAGACTTCCTGCAAGGTCCCCTGCACGACCCCGAGACGCTTGCCCTTGAGGCCATCGGCATCCTTGATACCGGCATCCGGGGTCAGCACGGAGAGATAACCGGCAAGATAGCCGTCGGAAAAGTCGATGGTCTTCTTGCGGGCTTCGGTGGTTCCGATCGCCGCAACGGCAACGTCGAACCTTTCGTTTGCGACCGACGGCAGGAGTGCTGAAAATTCCTGGCCCGTAAACGTCACCTTGTCTTTTTGAAAGCCGAGGCGGGAGACGACGTTGAGAAACAACTCGATATCGAAACCGGTAAACTGGCCGTCCGCCGTGGCAAACGTGTAGGGCTTGGAATCGCCCATCGTGCCGACGCTGATAGTCCCTGGCTCGATCAGGTTATAGGGATTGTCGGCTGCGGCCGCAGAACCTGCCCCCATCGCAAGAAGGCATGTGACAAGGCCGGCCCGCAACGGGGCCATGATGGCCGGAAAAAATAGAAAAGGCTTCATCGTCGTTCTCCGCTCTGAAAGGAATGCTCTTGTCGGCATTGTCGTCCCACGCTGCCGCGCATCGCGACAGAGATTTGTGGACAAGATACCGGTCTCTGATATAAAGAGACCGGTCTCACGACATATTTGATATCCGTCAATTGACCTGCCGTCAACAACTCTTGTAGTCCTCGGCCCATGGAAGATTCCGCTCATCCGAAACGTGCAGTCACGGTCGCCGACGTCGCGAAGGCCGCAAAGGTCTCGAAGGCGACGGCCGCCCGCGTTCTCGGCGGCTACGGCGTGGTCAGCGCCAAGATCACAGATCAGGTCATGGCGGCCGCCGCCGCCCTCGAATACCGCCCGAACGAACTCGCCCGGAGCATGAGCACCGGAAGATCCGGTATCATCGGGGTCGTGGTCGGCGATATCGAGAACGCTTTCTTCAGCCTGGCGGTGCGCGGCATCAGCGATGCCGCCCGCCTCGCGGGATTCAACGTCATCATCGCGAATTCGGGCGAAGAGCTCGATGCGGAAAAATCGGCCGTCGACCTCCTGATCGGCAAACGCGTCGATGGCCTGATCGTCACTCCGGCCCGCTGCGACAGCATCGATCATCTCCACCACGTCCGCCGCGCCGGCGTGCCGCTCGTCCTGTTCGACCGGGCGATCCCGGAACTCGATGTCGACGCCGTGACCGGCGACGACCGGGATGCGGCCATCGCGGCGACCCGGTATCTGATCGAGCAAGGACATCGCCGCCTCGCCTACGTCTCTGCTATGGATGCCGAGGGCGGCGGGCCCACAGATATCGGGCGGATCTCGAATTCCGCCGTGCGCGAACGCGTAGAAGGTTTTGTCAGCGTCCTGACCGAGGCGGGTTTGCCGAACCCTCTTCATTATGTCAGGCTCGGAGCCACGGACCAGCGCCAGACAGACGGCGTGATCAAAAGCCTGCTCGCCGACAGTGCCGCGCCGACGGCGCTGCTGGCATCGGACAGCCTCGTCGGCTTGCGCATCTTCAAGTCGCTACAATCGCTCGGCCTGTCGATCCCCAGGGACGTGTCGATGATTTCGTTTCTCGACGCCGACTGGACCAGCGTCACCGTTCCGCCGATCACCATCGTAGACCAGCGCGTCTACGAGATGGGCAAGCTCGCCGGCGAGCGGCTCATCGCCCGTATCGAACGCACCCCTCTTGCCGTCGAACGTCTGCGCGTCCGCACGAGCCTCGTCCTGCGCGGCTCCGTCGCCACGATCGGCCGGTGAGACCTATTGATTTGGCCATACCCGCTCGCTTGAAGCAGCGAGCAGTGCCGCCCTGCGATGTGCAACTGATGTCCATGGTCGCCGATTTTGATATTACATGGGGTTGCCGTTGTCTTTACCTGACCAACGTTATTTAATACCGAAAATACTCGCTATGGGATTTTCAGAAAGATCATGCTCCAGTCAAAAGACGCTTCATCTGAGCTGATAGATTTGATCTATGGAAGTCTATTCGGTGAGTGCAACTGGCAGGATTTTCTAGATCGCGTTGCGCAAACCTCGCCGAATGGAAAGGCTGCCCTCCATTACCACGATCTGGCCTCGCCTGTGGCCCATGTTCCCTACGTATCGGGGTTTTCGAGGAATGAGGTCGACCAGTTCAGCAGCCACTTTGCCGCAGTGAACCCCTGGATTCCGAGATTGAGCTCAGTGCCCGTCGGTCAGGGTGTCTGCGGAGACGAGATCTTTCCACGCGAGGACTTGCTCAAATCGGAATTCTACAATGATTGGCTGAAGGGGCAGGCCCAATGCGAGACGAGCATTGGTGTCTCCATCATTCGGGAGGAAACCCGCACCTTCGTCCTATCGACCTGCACGTCGTCAGCGGATCCCGGTTTCAACAAGGAGGCAGCCGGGCGGTACACGATACTCGCTCCCCATTTGAAAAGAGCTTTCGACTTCATCCGGAAGCGCGATTTACTCGCCCCGGAAAGACAGACAACGCAAACCCTGTTTGATAGCATCGGCGTCGGACTGATCTACGTTTCGGAGCAAGGGCGAGCACGCCAATGGAATAAGAGCGCGGAAGCCTTAATGGCGACTGGCTTTCCTATGCATGTCGCCCCAAGCGGCAAGCTCGAAGTTCAATGCGAGAGGTCGACCGCTGTTCTCGATTTCCTGACCTCCAGAAAAGGTGTGCAAACAAGGCCGCATACGGCGATTGCAAAGGGGAAGGACAAGGCAAGTTATCGCATCACACTCCTCCGGCTCCAGTCCGATGCATTCACTGAGATCTTGGAGGGGCCGACCGTGGCCGTCATTGTCGAGCCGATGGTGGCCACGCTGCTCAATGAGCGGCGAGACTTCCTAATGGAAGCCTACAAACTGACTGCGACGGAGATTCGGATCGCATCAAGCATAGCCTCGGGCCATTCTCCAAAAGAGGTGGCCGTAGCCGATCACATCAGCTACGAAACGGTCAGAACCCACCTCAGAAACATCTATTCCAAGCTCGGGGTAAACTCCCGGGTTGGTTTGGTCGCGCTGCTCATGCGCTGACGATAATCTTGCAGCTCGTCGCTACCGCCCGCATGGCTAGCCAGCCTTCGCATATTGCGAACGGGTGCCGAGAGCAAAGACATGCAACACTCGAACATGAATTCCGGCAACCCTCGTCTCATCGCGGGGAAAAACCAGTGCTACGCCCACTAATCATAGAGTTCGCCGTGGCCGATCTGGTCCTGCCTGGCGGCTGCGTCGCTGATTGAGGGATCGTCGGCCGGATCGGGATCTCTCTTGTTGGCATCGCTTAAAGACTGGGCGGCCTTAAGCAGTGCTGCGGTTATCTCCTCGGTGCCCCATCCGGCTTCATTGGCGGCTGCAATCAGCCTTTCCAAAGCGTCGCGCGCGGCTGCGGTCGCCTCTTCGAAGCGCTCCGCGGGAGATTCGGTTTTAGGTGGTGGAAAGGTCATAGGCGTTCTCTCCAATAGGTCCGGCTCTTCGGAGTGAACGCAGCCCGGGGGAAATAGATGCACGACCGTGCTGATTAAACAAACCGATGCCCAGCAGCGCCGTACCGGCAAGGGCCGGCAACGTCTTTTACCCCTTAAATGACCGTCTGCAACAGAAACGGAGAGCGCTCCAACGGACGCTGGGCGAGGATCCTCAGCATTGCGGGGCCTTGTATGCCGGAAGTCGTGCAGGAATGGCCGTCGTGATAGACCACCGTCATGATGCGGCTGAGACTATTGTACCTGATCTCTGCGATCGTCCGGGTGTGAACCGGAAAGATGAATTCATGGGGTTGAGATTTCTCCCCCGAGGTTTTCAAGGTCATTGCGATGCCCCAACGAAAAAAAGCAATTTTAGCCCCACCGCGCCCTGGTCTGAGCCTAACGGTGTCTATCAAGCACATATTGCTGCGACGGTCGCGTGACATCGGCGTGACACGCAGAATCGGCACTGCCAACTCAGAGCGGAATTTGGTGACCCGTCAGTTGCCAAAGCGGCTATCAACCGTCAATGCAATGTCCGACGGATCCCGTGTGCGAGAGCGGCCTGCGGCCAGCATTCGACCGAGCGCGCCAACGATCGAACGGCTTCGTCCACGTTGAAAACCACGTCCCCGAGCCGCTCGATCTCATGATCGAGCTCGTAGACCTCGACTTCGTCGAGGTCGTCATTCTGGAGCATTCGCCTCATTGCCTCGATAAGGCGCTCAGTTCGCCCAACGATATCCAGCGCGCTGCGTATGATGATGTCGAACATGCCTATCCCTCGCGTCGATAATGAAGGGTCGGCCAGAATCGTGATGCTGACAATCCTGAAATCTTGTCAGATGCGCTCGCGGATCGTGTCGTAGAGATCTCGCAACTCCCGCAGTGCCGGTTGAGGCCGATGGCGCGGTAGGGCGGCGCGACGCCCAGCAAAGGCAAGTGCGCCGGCGACCGCCGCGACGAACAGCAGCGTTGAGGCCGGGTAGAGCTTCACCGCAGCTTCCGTCTGACGCATTGCTTTCCCGGCACTCCCCTTTACCGATCGGCCGGCATCGAGGACCTGCTGCTGGAGCCAGCCGATCTGCTGTCGCAGCGCGCCGAGCTCTTCAGCCAGGTCACGATCGGACTGGCGGGGAACGCCGACCGATGCCGTATTCGTATCGATGACTGCTTTCGGAACGGGCTCGCCGATCTTGGCTCCCTTGGTGTCGAGGGTCGTCGTCTCAATGCTCTTGCGGCGCGGCATGATCATTTCTCCTTCCTGGAACATGACGCCAAAAAATGTGAGCGGCTTTCGATGACATCATGCGCTAACTCTATAATGTATAACAAGATTCAGAGTGGGCCGACCGAGCCTAATCGTCCTGTTCTAGTCGTCGTCGAGCGAGAAGACTGGCCGGTAGTGGCGCTCGGCGATCAGTAAGCTCCGGTCGGGCCGGATGATGTAGATCTCCTCGACCTGGCGTCCCCATTGATCGGTGAAGGTGTGGGGGAAGGAAGAGCCCGCCGGCGATTTCGTCAACTTCGTGCGAGGCTGGCCATTATATGTGATGCTGCCGGGAATGGGTGCCAGTCCTGCCGACGAATAACTGCCTGCTCCGGTCGTACAGCCTGTCAGCACAACCGCAAAAACCAGCCCAAATCCTATGCTCCGCTTCATCGATCCCTCCAACTGCCTTGTCTTCACGCGGCACACGCTTTTATCGTCAGTGTAACAGGGGACGACAGACATTGTTCCAGAATTTGGCCGCAGACATCCGAGCAGGCGAGACTTCGGCCCGAAACGGAACGAACGCGCCATCGCGTCGTTCTGTCGAAGCGCATGCAGTCGCCTATCCCCTCACGTTGGCGTTGAACTTTTCAGAGGCCGGTGGGATTAAAAGCCCTTTCAAAGCGTGGTTGTGCTTCTAAAAATGTTCCCACTTGTCAGAGCATGCAGTCGAAGGCGTTTTCTGGCCATGACCTTGGCCTGTAGTGCTGCGCCGGCCCGGCCTGCCAGATCCGCGTGGAATGGAAAGAATGGAGAGACGGCAACGATGGCGGGAGCAGAAACGACATCTCTCAACGCATTCCGTCGCACCGTTTATGAGAATGAACTGGAGGAACCGGAATATTCATTCGCAGACGACCGATCGGACGGCATTGACATTCACGCGTTCGGACGCGACTTCGCGTCGGTCGGTACGGACGAAGGTTACATGCTCCTGACCAACGGCATGAGCGATCGGCGAATGACGCTGCCGGCCTCGCACCGTGAAAAGAGCGAAAAGCCCAGAGCCGAACTGATGTGGTACGTGCATGAGCCGACGCCCGAAATTATCGTCAATCTGCGCTGGCTTGCCGAGCGTCCATTCAGGGACGCGACCTGGTTCGGTTTCGGCCATCGGGTTGCCGATGCCGACTCCACCGGTCGAGGGATGCGATTTCAGGACATTTCTCTTTCTCACGCCGATCATCGAAACTGACCAGCGCATTGCGGAAGCGCTTATAGTCGAGAATGATCCGGTCGAACTCCTCACGGTGAATTTGATTTCCGATGCGGAGTACCGCTTCATCACGGAGAAGAGGGACTGGACCCTTTTCTCGACATGCTGGACGAAGAGGATTATCCGCCGATATTCGACCCGAAGCGAAAATCCTACTGATAGCGATCGCACATGCGCAAAAGTCCAGGAGCTATCCTTCTTGCTGTCGCGACCATTTTGGGCGCAGCAGCCTTCGCGCGTGCCGACGCGGTGAAACCACCTGATGTTTCCACCGTCATTCTCTCAATCTCACCGCGGACCGTTCGCTGGGCCACCGTCCACCAACATCCGGAGCCCGCCGATCACCATCTTTACTACCATGTCGAAGTGATCGAGAAGGAGCGAGCTTCGCCGCCATGGCAATTCAAACGACTTGCCACACATGTCGTCGTAACGGCGGACGCTTTGGAGCGAAGCCGCGTGCGACGAAAAGCCAAGACCTATTTTTACAAGGACATCGAATTCCGGATCGCCTACCGAGCCTGGCGCGCGCAACCTCTCATGCAGCAGGAGGCCGGCGTTTGTCGCACGAGAATTCTTGAATGCGTCGACGCCGCAGACGATATGCGCCCATAATAATCAGAGGGCGACCGTACCAATGCGGCGCGTGCCAAAAGGACGTTCGCCGATGCTAGCAAGACCAGCGGGATATGCCGGGGCAGCAATCGCTGCTCTGTGGGCGGCTCGTCAGATCGGCCGACTTTATTCCTCCACCGAACCGTTCGGTCCTGAGCTCATGAATGTTGCAAGAAATCTCGGCATTTTCATTCTACCGGCGCTCGTTCTGCTCCTGGCGGGGCCTTTCAAGATGTGGTTCGACAGATTTGCGCCGCTGTACCCCTTGGTGCTGGGAGCCGGTGTCCTCAACATCTATATGCAGGACGATGCGCTGGCTGCCGGTCTGCCGCTGATCGTGCTCGTCTACCCCTTCCTGGTGATTTTTGCGCTCGCCTATTTGTTGCGCGGGCGAATGTCGGAAATGCGCAATTGAATTCTCCAGCGCCCGGCGGACGAGCGACTCCACCTCGGCATTCGAAGGTCGAAGGGTTGCAAGAATCGAGGAAATACACTTTTTGTGTAATGGATGAGTCTCAACGCTACCCCTGCTAGAGAAAATACTGCCGCGCGTTACCGGCGGAGGAGCACCTATGTTTCTTCAGCCCCAGCGTTCCGGGTGATCCTGACCTCACCGCCCCCCAAATTAGCTGACCAGATGAAGGCCGTGAAATCGAGCGGCGCGCTTCGTGGACCGCCTTTTCTGACCTCAGAGCGGGACTCGGCCCGTCTGGAAATTTCGAAATCCTCGCATCTATTTTCTACATAAGGACATCTCCATGAAGCACATGCGTAATCTCCACTTGATGATGGCAAGCACCGCGTTCCTGACGCTGGCCAGCCCGGCGCTTGCCCTTGATGGCACCGACATGATGAAGAAGCTCAATGCCGCAACCAGTGCCGGCGGTACGGTCATCACCTTCGAAAAGGCGGAAGCCGATGGCGACACGGTAATGGCGACCGGTGTCCAGGTGGGATCTTCGAGCCTGCCCGGCGACACTTTGAAGATCGGCAACCTCACCTTCGAGGGCGTTGAGGAAATCGAAGGCGGTGGCTATCACGCCAAGACCGTCTCCTTCCCGGATATCGATATCAGCCAGGAGGAAGGACGTTTTTCCGCAAACGAGATCCAGATCACAGGCCTCACGATTCCCGCCAATGCGACGGGCGATACGCTGAACGACATCCTCCTTTATGAAACCGTCAGCACCGGGCCGATTGCTCTCAACATCAAGGGCAAGGACGTGCTCGCGATCGAAAGCATCGAGTCGAACCTCGAACGCCAGGATGGCGGCTTTGCCTATGACGCCAATGTCGCTGGTCTCAAGGCCGACCTGTCGCAGGTCGAGGATGCAAATGCGAAGGAGGCCATCGAGAAACTGGGCCTGACGACGCTCGACGGCGCGGTAACGATGAAGGGCATCTGGGAAATCGAAAGCGGCAAGGTCGCTGTCGACGAATATGCTTTCGACTTCAAGAATGTCGGCCGGCTGAATTTCGCCGTCGATTTCTCCGGTTACACGCTGGGCTTCATCAAGTCGCTGCAGGAGGCGGTGAAGACCGCCGAAGCCAATCCGAACAAGGAAGAGGCCAACCAGGCCGTCGGCCTTGCGATGCTGGGGCTGATGCAACAGCTGACGATCAACAGTGCCTCGATCCGCTTCGACGATGCCTCGATCACCCAGAAGGCGCTCGATTATGCCGGCTCGCAGCAGGGCGTCACCGGCGACCAGCTGGCACAATCGTTGAAAGGTCTCGTGCCGATGATGATGGCGCAGCTCAATATGCCCGAGCTGCAAAACCAAGTTGCGGCTGCCGTCAACACCTATCTCGACGGACCGAAAAGCCTGACGATCAGCGCTGCGCCGGAAAAGCCGGTTCCCGTCCCGATGATCATCGGCGCGGCCATGGGCGCACCGAACACCATTCCTTCAGTGCTTGGCGTCAAGGTTACGGCGAACGACTAACTATTCGCAGAGGCGTTTTTACGAACGCAGGCTACCGGAGGCGGGTTTTGCCGACCTGCCTCTGCATCCTTTTCTGGGAAGGCGGAGTACCATTCAAGCCAACGAAAAGGTGTCCACCACCTCTAGCCACTCCAGGAGAAGTGTGAAGCGGTTTTCCCGCGAAAGGCTCTAAAACTCGTCGCTGCGACGCTTCACGGCGTGCTTCAACGCCACCATATGCCTTCGCCGCTCCAGCATATAATCGGCATATCCGACGCAGATGAACAGCAATGTCGGACCGGCGTAGATGATGATCAGAGCCAATGCGATAAGGATGAATGCGCTCGTCATGGTCTTTTTCCATCAATATAGTCGCCGCATCTGACGCGGCGAAAGCGGACGGGTCCTCATCTCGGCATGCCTGTCCCTATTCCTTCAAAATTCGCCGGCTTCCTATTCGTTCCCTGCGCGAAGCGATTTCCATATAAGCGGCAGGCCCTATCGAACGACAATGATGAAGCGGACGGCTCGCCCGGCCTTAATCACTCCCGCGGACGTTCCTCCCGCATCGCCGCCGTCACGCTCTTGAGCAGCGGGCTCGACATCAGATCCGCGAGCAAAACCGATAGCTTCGGCTTCCAGTTCGGATAGCTGTCGCTAGTGCCTGGCACATTGGTTGGCCTCTTTTCGTCGGTGAGATCGGCGAGACGGACCGCGGCGAGAAGCGAGGGCGTCCTGGCGATGAAGCGATAGGCGCTCACGGTCAATTCCCTCAGCGTCTCCTCGCTTGCTCGTGCTTGGGAAAGCCTGGCCGGCAGTTCGAGACCGGCAGCCTTCAGCGCCGTTTTCAGGTTCCTCCGCTCGCGTTTGCGGTCTTCGAGATGTTTCTCGGTGAGATCGGGCGGCACGATGCCGTGGTCGCACCGGGCCTGAATGTCGGCGCCGCGCCACCAGCCGGCAAGGGTCTGGTGGTCATGCGTCGAAATGCAAGCCAAAGCCAGGGCGGGATAGACGTCCGCCGGCTTGAAGCCCTTCTTGTCCTGTTCATAGGAAAGGATGCGGTAGGAGAGAATGTGGGCCGCCGCCAGATCGTCCTGCAATCCCTTGGGGATCAGTCCCAGGTCTTCTCCGATGACGAGGCACCGATGCTCGGCGGACACTTCTGCGAGGATCTGCAGAAGCCGATCCTGGGGATATCGGACATAGGCTCCGCCGTCCGGCCTGCTGCCCAATGGCACCAGGAAAAGGCGGCGAAGTGCTGCGGCGTGGTCGATGCGGATGGCGCCCGCATATCGCATGGCAGCGCTCAGCATGCGCCGGAAAGGCGACATTTCTCCTGCCGCGATCGCGGAAGGCAGGTATCCGGCAAGGTGCCAGTCCTGCCCGTCCACGGCGAATGGATCGGGTGGGCTGCCGATCGTGGCCTTCGAGACATAGGTATCCGGCCCGCTCCATGTCGCCGAACCGTCGACCGCCTCCCCGACGGCAAGATCGAGATAGAGCCCGATCCGCAGGCCCGCCCTCCGCGCCCGGTCCGCCGCCTGCATCAGCTGCCGGTGGGCAAGCCATTGCAGCCACATGTGGAAGCGGACATCGTCCGCGTGTTCGCGCTCGAATTCAGAGACGGCGGCGCTTTCGAAGCGCTGGAAATCGGCCGGCCAACGTTTCCAGCCGGCGCCTGTCCCGCGCTCGACCATGGAAAACGAGAGGCATTCGAAAAGCGCATGCAGCCGCAGGCTGTTACCGCCTTGCGTGATGAAGGCGCCGAAATCGGCCGGATCATAGGCCTCGTCGATCACGCTGCGCTGTCGCCAGGCCGGCCAGAGATCGCGCAGGACCCTCAGCTTGATCTGTGCGACGCCGACGTAGTCGACGAGATCGGTTTGGCGAAGGCTTTCCAAATGCCGTTCGAGTTCGGGACCGCAGGCAAAACCCGGCAATCGGTCGACCGCGATATAGAGCGGGTTGAGATGCTGGCGGCTCGACGGCTCGTAGGGACTGCAACGGTCTGGATCGGCGAGAAACGGCGCATGAAGCGGGGTGAGGCCGATGAAATCGGCGCCCAACGATCCTGCGAGATCCGCCATATCGGACAGATCCTCGAAGTCTCCTATGCCCCAGTTGCGCGCCGAACGGAGCTCGTAGAGCTGCAGGCTCACGCCCCAGACGCGCGTGCCGGAAAGGAAATCGGGCAGAAATGACCTGGCGATCTTCTTAGCCGCCGGCTTGGGCTCCCGCCGCGGCGCGCCGGTCTCGGGATCGGCCGTTCCCGGCACGTCGATCTTCAGTGCCGAGAGGATCTTGCGCTTGGTCTCGGCTGATATCGCCACCTCCCGATTGTCGGGACTGGGCCTGGTCGGGCTGATGCCGTGCCGGCGGGCGAACTGGTCGAGCTCAGCAGGTTTCATCGTTTAATCGCCTTCCTGTCAGCACGCCGTTACGCCTCGCTGATTTTCCAAATCACCGTCCAGGGTGCGAGATCGCCGCCGTCGCTGCCGCCGAGACCGAAGATCGTCTCGCCGTCGTCCTGCGGCGAGACGAGCGGCACCGCCTCGGCGCCGAGGTTGGCCTGCAGATGAAGACGCCGGTTCTGCGCCAGGGTCCAATCCACCGCGAGCGCGCTTCCCGCCGAGCGATAGACCGCGGTTCCGGCGCCAGCGCCTTTCAGCAAAGGCACGATCCTGCGGTGCCGGAGGTCGAGAAGCATCCTGTAAAAACCGACTGACTCGGAAGAGGCGAGTTTCGACCAGTCCAGCTTGGCGGCGGCAAAGGTCGATGGCGCCGTCGGGTCGAGAAGGTCGTCGGCGTCGAAGCCCGGGAGACGGGAAAGCTCCTCGCGACGGCCTTTCCTGACCTTCTCGTTCAGATCCTCGTCGAAATCGCAGAAGAAGGGGAAAGGTTCTCTGGCGCCCCATTCCTCCCCCATGAACAGCATCGGGATCTCAGGCGCCAGCAGGTAGATGGCGGCGACCGCCTTGACGACATCAGCCGGGCTCGAAGCCAGAACCCTATCCCCCAGCGCCCTGTTGCCGATCTGGTCATGGTTCTGGATGAAGGAGATAAAAGCGGTGGGCGGCAGATGGCCGCTCGGCTTGCCGCGGCTTCCGCCGCGATAGGGCATGTGTTCCCCCTGAAAGACGAAACCTTCCGCCAGCGCCCGGCCGAGCTTGCCGGCGTCACCAGCGTAATCGGCATAATAGCCGAAGGTTTCGCCGGTGGCGGTGATATGCAGCACATGGTGCACGTCGTCGTTCCACTGGGCGGTGAACAGCTTCACTTCCCCGTTTTCGTCACGCTGCAACAGGTCGCTGTCGTTCTCCTCGTTTTCGACGATCAGATGAACATGCCGGTCGCCGGCCGCGGCCCTGACGCGGCGGGCAAGCGCGTGAAGCAGATGCTCGGAGCTGTCGTCCTTGATGGCATGCACGGCATCGAAGCGGAAACCGTCGAGCCTGAACTCGGTGATCCAATAGATGGCGTTCTCGATGATGAACTCGCGGATCATCTCCGACCCGTCGCCGTCGTAATTGATACCGTTGCCCCAGGGCGTCTTGTGATGATCGGTAAAGAGCGGTGCATAGGCCGGGATGTAATTGCCGTCCGGCCCGAAGTGATTGTAGACCACGTCCAGGAAAACCGAGATGCCGTGCTGGTGCGCTGCGTCCACCAACGCCATGAAATCTTCCGGCCGGCCGTAGCTGCTGTCCGGAGCATAGGGAAGCACGCCGTCATAACCCCAGCTGTAACGGCCGGGAAATTCACTCAGCGGCATGATCTGCAGCGCCGTAACGCCCAGCGCTCGCAGATGGTCAAGCCGCTCGATCGCGGCCTTGAAAGTACCCTCCGGCGTGAAGCAGCCGATATGCATCTCATAGATCACCATCTCTTCCCAGGGCCGACCCGTCCAGTCGCTCGTCTTCCAGCGATAGAAGGAAAGGTCGACCACTTCGCTCGGCCCATGCACATCCTGCGGCTGAAATCGCGAAGCGGGATCGGGTATTTCGAGACCGTCCGGCAGGACGAAGCGGTAGCGCGTACCGACACTGGCATCCGCGACTGTAGAGCGGTGCCAGCCGTCCCCGATCGCCTGCATCGGCCGGAGATCAGCGCCTTCAATCTTCAACAACACGCTTTCATGCAAGGGAGCCCAGAGGCGGAATAGAATACCCTCTTCAGTGGATGCCGGTCCGAACGTCATTTGGGTCAAAGGAAAGCCTTCGATGAAATTGGGATGGGATCTGGGTAACTTTTGTCAGGGCAAAAAGTTTCGCACGCACGAAGAGCGTAGAGCGGCCATCGTCGCGAGGTGCCCTCCGGCAGAGACCCAAAGAGTATGATTCCATCCTATCGGGAGAAGGATTTTATCCTATCGCGTGCTATAAACCTGCAACAGCAGGAGTTTATTCGATGCGTTCGACGCAACAAATGAGCATCACGTTGCCCCTGGAAATGGCGAAGCGCGTTAAACAGCGGGTGTCCAACGGTGATTACGCCTCGGAGAGCGAAGTCATACGCGAGGGACTGCGGGCTTTGCAGGAACGCGAGAATGCCGTCGAGCATTGGCTGCGAACAGAAGTAACGGCCACCTATGATGCCTACAAGGCCGATCCCACCAAGGCCACGCCCCTCGATGAGGTCTGGAAGCACCTCGAGGCGCGGATGGACGAAATCGATCGAAAAGAAGACTGAGAAGCGCTATAGTATCCGCCTTCCCGATGAGGCGGAATTGGATTTGGCGGGTATCTATAGTCCGCAAGACATCCGCATCTTCTGCCGTCGCCCGCGATTATGTGGCCCGCATCAAGACCTTCGTAAGTGGGTTCGAAACGTACCACGAACGCCGCAGCATCCGCGATCATGTCCGACCCGGGTTACGCATTGTGGTTTCGAGCGCCGGGTAAGCGTGGCGTTCGTAGTTGAGCCCACCGAATTGTTATCCTCCGCATCCTCTATGCCGGGCAGCGGTTTGAAAGCGACGCGAGTTAGAGCCGACCCAGAACGCAATACACCCCAGCACATCCCCACTTCGACCCTCAGGCCGCCGCGACTTTGCCCGAGAGCGCCTGATCCATCGCCGCCTGAAGCTGTTCCTGTGTGAATGGCTTCTTCATCCGCAGCATCCGGCCGAGGCCATGGTCCTCGGAAAACTCGGCATAGCCTGAGGCAAGGATGATGGGCAGGCCTGGAAAGGAGGAGCGAAGGTGACGCGCAAGCTCGGCGCCCGTCATGCCCGGCATGGCATGATCGGTGATGACGAGATCGCAATCCTGCCCGTGGGCAAAGAATTCCAAGGCCTGGGAAGCGGAAGACGCTTCCTGCGGCAGGTGCCCGAGATCCTCCAGCATCGCCACGGTCCCGGTCCTGACAAGGGCATCGTCATCAACTACGAGAATGGCAAGCGGCCGCGACGCCGGCTTCAAAGGCTCCGTCGCCGGCAGCTCGACGGGAGGCTGCACCTTGACGAATGCCTCGGCAACGGGCAGCCAAAGCGAAACCGTCGTGCCTTTGCCCCTAACGCTTGATATCTGGATCGAGCCACCGGATTGCGCCGCCAGGCCATGCACCATCGACAGGCCGAGACCGGTGCCCTTGCCGACCCCCTTGGTGGTGAAAAACGGTTCGGCGGCACGCGAGACCGTTGCCTCGTCCATCCCCTCGCCATCGTCCGACACCGATATCCTGATGTAATTTCCGCCTGCAAGGCTGGCCGGCCGGGCTTCTTCGGCTGCCGCCGCGGCAACCGTCACGGCTCCGCCGCTTTCGAGCGCATCCCGCGCATTGACGAACAGGTTGAGCAACGCCAGTTCCAACTGGTTGCTGTCGACCAGGAGGGGTGCCAGATCCGCCGGGATGCTTTTGCGGATTTCGATGCGCGGCCCCACCGCCTTGGCGAGAAGATCCTCGACGTTTTCGAACAGCCTGAAGAAGTCGACCGCCTGCGGCTTAAGCTCCTGGCGGCGTGCGAAAGCAAGCAGGCGCTGGGTGAGCGCCGTGCCGCGTTCGGCCGCCTGGATCGCGTTCGTCACCAGGCGTTCACTGCGTTCATCGGCCGGAAGCCGCTTCTTGAGAAGATTCAGGCTGCCGAGAACTGCCATCAGGAGGTTATTGAAGTCGTGGGCCACGCCACCCGTCAGGTGGCCAATCGTGTCGAGCTTCTGCGCCTCGAACAGCTGTGCGAGCGCCTCTTCGCGCTCCCGCGTCCGTTGATCAATCCGGTGCTCGAGTTCCTCGTTGAGCTCACGCAACTGCGCTGCAGAAGCCTCGAGCTCGGCGGTGCGCTGGTGAACGCGGGCCTCCAGCTCGACGTTCAGGCGTTCGAGTTCCCTCGTCTTCCTGTAGAGCTCGGCAAAGACCCGCACCTTGGCTCTCAGCACCTCGGGGACGATCGGAACAGAGACGTAGTCGACCGCGCCCACAGCATAGCCGCGCAGCCGGTCGGGTTCCGCCAGCATCACGGCGGAAACAAAGATGATCGGCGTGTTCTGATAGCGCGGATGCTGCCGGATCATGCTGACGAGCTCGAACCCATCCTGTTCGGGCATGCAGACATCAACGAGGATCACCGCGATTTCAGTGCGCAACAGGTGCTCGAAGGCTTCGCGAGCGGATTGCGCCTTGATGAGGTTTTCCTCGAGCTCTTCGAGAATGACCTCGTAACTCAGGAGCTTTGCCGGTTGGTCGTCGACGAGGAGGATGTTGACGGGGTTCATGGCGAGGTCCTCAGCGATGCAGCCACATGCGAAGAGCCGACAGAAGCTGTTCGGTATTGACCGGCTTCGCCAGATAGTCGGATGCGCCCGCTTCCAGGCATTTCTCGCGGTCGCCCTTCATCGCCTTGGCCGTCAGCGCCACGATCGGCAGCCGCCGGAACCGGGGCTCCGAACGGATGAGCTGCATCGTCTCGTAGCCGTCCATTCCAGGCATCATGATGTCCATCAGCACGATCGCGACAGAGGGTTCGTTGTTGATGACATCGATGGCTTCGCTGCCGGTCGTCGCGGTCAGGACCTTCATTCCCCGGCGTTCGAGGACGCTGCTCAGCGCGAAGATGTTGCGGGCATCGTCGTCGACGAGCAGCACGGTCTCGCCGACAAGATCCTCATCCGAGCTGTGCAGTTCCTGCAGCGTCGCCTGTTTTGCGGCCGGCAGGTCGGCGACCACCCGGTGCAGGAACAAGGCCGTCTCATCCAGGAGACGTTCGGGCGACTCGACCCCCTTGACCACGACGCTGCGGGCCATGCTGTGCAGTGCCGCGTCTTCCTCGGCGGAAAGCTCCCGGCCGGTGAAGACGACCACCGGCACCTCGCCGATCTCGGCGTCGTCGCGTATCTGCTCCAGCACGTCGAAGCCGGACATGTCGGGAAGGGAAAGGTCGAGCACCACGCAGTCGGCGGCATTCTGCCGAAGGGCTGCGAGAGCCTCCGATCCGGAGCCGACGCTGGTGATATCGATGTCGTCATGTCCGAGAAGGGCGGTGACGCTCAGACGCTCGGCCTCGTTGTCTTCCACCAGCAGCAGATGCTTGCGGCGCGGTTGTGCATAGGCCTTCAATCGCGACAGTGCCTTGCCAAGGCCTTCTGGTGTCGTCGGCTTGCTCATGAAGGCGAAGGCGCCGCGGGTCAGCCCATGTTGGCGATCCTCGTCGAGGCTGATGATCTGGACCGGAATATGCCGCGTCTGCGGATTCTGCTTGAGCTGGCTCAGCACCGTCCAGCCGAGCATATCGGGCAGAAAGATGTCGAGCGAGATCGCCGCCGGCCTGTAGTCCTGCGCGAGTGCGAGCGCTTCGCTGCCACGCATCGCCACCAGAACCTTGAATCCATTGTCGCGGGCGAGATCCACCAGCACGCGGGCGTAATGCGCATCGTCCTCGACGACGAGCAGCACGGAGTCGCCGGCCTCTATCTGATGGCGATCGTCTTCAACATGTTCGATCGGCTTTTCGGCGCGGCGGTTTGCTGCCGCCTCGGCGAATTCTACGACATTTGCCGACGGAACGGTCTTGGGGGCAGCCGCGCCGGCGCCGACATAGGTGAGCGGCAGATAGAGGACGAAGGTGCTGCCGATACCGGGGGTGCTGCGCAGCTGGATTTCGCCGCCGAGCAGGTTCGCCAGTTCGCGACTGATCGCCAAGCCGAGGCCGGTGCCGCCGTATTTGCGGCTCGTCGAAGCGTCCGCCTGCTGGAACGCCTCGAAAATGATGCGCTGTTTTTCAGGCGGTATGCCGATGCCGGTATCGACGACTTCGAAGGCAATGACCGAAGGCGCGTGCTTGAGGGAGGGATGATCGGACGACCAGCCGCTCGTTGCCGACGCGACGCGAAGTGTCACGCCGCCCTGCGCGGTGAACTTGAAGGCATTCGACAGCAGGTTTTTGAGGATCTGCTGCAGTCGCTTCGAATCCGTGATGAGGCTCTTTGCAACATCGGCGCCGACATCGACCGAGAACGACAGGTCCCGGTTTTCGGCCTCGTGCCGGAATGGCCGCGCCATCATCTCGAGCAGGTTGCTGACAAAAATCTCCTCGGCATCGACCGAGACTGTTCCGGACTCGATCTTCGACAGGTCGAGGATGTCGCTGATCAGGTTCAACAAATCGGTTCCCGCGCCGTGAATCGTCTTTGCGAACTCGACCTGTTTGCCCGAGAGGTTGCCATCCGGATTTTCTCCCAGCTGCTGGCCGAGGATGAGGATCGAATTCAAGGGCGTGCGCAGCTCATGCGACATGTTGGCGAGGAATTCGGATTTGTACTTCGATGTCAGCGCCAGCTCGGTTGCCTTTTCCTCGAGCGCGCGCCGGGCCTGCTCGATTTCCTGGTTCTTCGCCTCGACTTCGACGTTGCGCTCCTCCAGTTGCTGCGCCTTTTGTCCGAGCTGCTCGTTGGTCTGCTGCAGCTCGCGCTGCTGCGTCTGAAGCTCGGCGGCAAGCTGCTGGGACTGCTTGAGCAGGCCTTCGGTCTGCATCGTCGCTTCGATCGAGTTGAGGACGATGCCGATCGATGTCGTCAGCTGATCGAGGAAGGACAGCTGCAACTCGGTGAATTCGCCGACGGAGGCCAGCTCAATCACTGCTTTCACCTGCCCCTCGAAATGCACAGGCAGCACGATGGCGCTCCTCGGCAAGGTCGTGAACACGCCGGAGCTTATCGGAACGACATTGTCGGGAAGGTCGGTGACCAGGATGCGGCGGGCGTCGCTGGCGCACTGGCCGACAAGTCCCTGGCCGAATTCGAGCCGCGCCGGGTGCGCCGCCTCGCCCCCTTTCGCGTAGACAGAGAGCAGCGACAAGATCGGCTGCCGCTCGTCGGAATCCACCTGGTAGATGACCCCCTGATGGGCACCGACCAGAGGCGCCAGCTCCGACAGCAGCATCTTGCCGACCAGCGTCAGGTCGCGCTGCCCCTGCAGCATGTTGGTGAAGCGCGCCAGGTTGGTCTTCAGCCAGTCCTGCTCGGTGTTGCGCTCGGTGGTCAGCCTGAGGTTATCGATCATCGTGTTGATGTTGTCCTTGAGCTCGGCCACTTCGCCGCGCGCGTCGACCTTGATCGAGCGCGTCAGGTCACCCTTGGTGACGGCGGTCGCCACCTCGGCGATGGCGCGCACCTGCGTCGTCAGGTTGGCTGCCAGCAGGTTGACGTTACCGGTCAAGTCCTTCCAGGTTCCCGCAGTACCTGGAACATTCGCCTGACCGCCGAGGCGGCCTTCCACGCCCACCTCACGCGCAACCGTGGTCACCTGATCGGCAAAGGTCGCGAGCGTGTTGGTCATGTTGTTGATGGTCTCGGCAAGGGCTGCCACCTCGCCCTTCGATGCGACGGTGAGATTTTGCTTGAGGTCGCCGTTCGCCACCGCCGTCACCACCTTGACGATGCCGCGCACCTGCTCGGTCAGGTTGGCGGCCATGACGTTGACGGTGTCGGTCAGGTCTTTCCAGGTTCCGGCAACGCCCGGCACCTGCGCCTGGCCGCCGAGCTTGCCTTCGGTGCCGACTTCGCGGGCAACACGCGTCACTTCTCCGGCGAAGGCGTTGAGCTGGTCCACCATCGTATTGATGGTGTTCTTCAGTTCGAGGATTTCCCCCTTCACGTCGACGGTGATCTTGCGCGACAAGTCGCCGCGCGCCACGGCCGTCGTCACTTCGGCGATGTTGCGGACCTGGGTCGTCAGATTGGCGGCGAGCAGGTTGACGTTATCGGTTAGATCCTTCCATGTGCCGGCGACGCCGGGAACGACGGCCTGACCGCCGAGCCTGCCATCGGTGCCGACTTCGCGGGCAACACGTGTCACTTCGCCGGCAAAGGAGCGAAGCTGATCGACCATGGTATTCAGCGTATCCTTCAAGAGCAGGATTTCGCCGCGCACGTCGACCGTGATCTTGCGCGACAGGTCGCCGTTGGCGATAGCGGTAGCCACCTCGGCGATGTTGCGCACCTGCGCCGTCAAGTTGCCGGCCATGGAGTTGACGCTGTCGGTCAGGTCCTTCCAGGTGCCGGCAACACCGGAGACCTGCGCCTGGCCGCCGAGCTTGCCTTCGGTGCCGACTTCGCGGGCGACGCGCGTCACTTCGCCGGCAAAGGCGTTGAGCTGGTCCACCATCGTGTTGATGGTGTTTTTCAGTTCGAGGATTTCCCCCTTCACGTCGACGGTGATCTTGCGCGACAGGTCGCCGCGGGCCACCGCCGTCGTCACTTCGGCGATGTTTCGCACCTGGCCGGTCAGGTTGGAGGCCATGGAGTTGACGTTTTCGGTAAGATCCTTCCAGGTGCCGGCGACACCTGGCACCTGCGCCTGGCCGCCGAGCTTGCCCTCGGTGCCGACCTCGCGGGCAACGCGGGTGACTTCGGAAGCAAAGCGGTTCAGCTGATCGACCATGGTGTTCAGCGTTTCCTTGAGCTCGAGGATTTCACCCGAGACCGACACCGTGATCTTCTTCGACAGGTCGCCATTGGCAATCGCAGTCGAGACTTCGGCGATGTTGCGCACCTGCGCCGTCAGATTGCCTGCCATTGAGTTGACGCTGTCGGTCAGGTCCTTCCAGGTGCCGGCGACGCCGAGCACGTTCGCCTGGCCGCCGAGCCGCCCTTCCGTGCCGACCTCGCGCGCCACACGCGTCACCTCGCCGGCAAAGCCGTTGAGCTGATCGACCATCGTGTTGATGGTCTCTTTCAGTTCGAGGATTTCGCCCGACACCGTCACGGTGATCTTCTTGGACAGGTCTCCCTGGGCGACGGCGGTCGCGACTTCGGCGATGTTGCGCACCTGCCCGGTCAAGTTGGAAGCCATGGAATTGACGCTGTCTGTCAGGTCCTTCCAGGTGCCGGCAACGCCGCGCACATTCGCCTGGCCGCCGAGCCGGCCCTCCGTGCCCACTTCGCGGGCGACGCGGGTCACTTCCGAGGCAAAGGCGTTCAACTGATCGACCATCGTATTGATGGTCTCCTTCAATTCGAGGATCTCCCCCTTCACGTCGACGGTGATCTTCTTCGACAAATCGCCATTGGCGATGGCAGTCGAGACTTCCGCGATATTGCGCACCTGCGCCGTCAGGTTCCCGCCCATCGAGTTGACGTTCTCAGTTAGATCCTTCCAGGTGCCGGCGACGCCGCGCACGTTGGCCTGGCCGCCGAGCCGGCCTTCGGTGCCGACTTCGCGGGCCACGCGGGTCACTTCCGACGCAAAGGCGTTCAACTGATCGACCATCGTGTTGATCGTTTCCTTCAGCTCGAGGATTTCCCCAGACACCGTAACGGTGATCTTCTTCGAGAGGTCGCCGTTGGCGATCGCAGTCGAGACCTCGGCGATGTTGCGCACCTGCGCGGTGAGGTTCGAGGCCATGGAATTGACGTTATCGGTCAAGTCCTTCCAGGTGCCGGCGACGCCTGGCACCTGCGCCTGACCGCCGAGGCGGCCCTCTGTGCCGACTTCACGCGCCACACGCGTCACCTCGCCGGCAAAGCCGTTGAGCTGATCGACCATCGTGTTGATGGTTTCCTTCAGCTCCAGGATTTCTCCCGAGACGTCGACGGTGATCTTGCGCGACAGGTCGCCGCGCGCCACGGCCGTGGTCACCTGGGCAATGTTGCGCACCTGAGCCGTCAGGTTGCCGCACATGGCATTGACGCTGTCGGTCAGGTCCTTCCAGGTTCCGGCGACACCCGGCACCAGCGCCTGTCCGCCGAGCTTGCCTTCGGTGCCGACCTCGCGGGCGACGCGCGTCACTTCCGAGGCGAAGGATCTGAGCTGGTCGACCATGGTGTTGATCGCCTCCTTCAGCTGCAGGATCTCGCCGCGCACGTCGACGGTAATCTTCTTGGAAAGATCGCCATTCGCAACGGCGATCGTCACTTCGGCGATGTTGCGCACCTGCGCCGTCAGGTTCGACGCCATCGAGTTCACGCTTTCGGTGAGGTCCTTCCAGACGCCGGTCACCTCCGGCACCTGCGCCTGGCCGCCGAGTTTTCCGTCCGTGCCGACCTCGCGCGCGACGCGCGTTACTTCCGAGGTGAAGACGCTCAACTGCTTGATCATCGTATTGACGATATCGGCCGAGCGCAGGAATTCACCTTTGAGCGGCCGCCCGTCGACGTCGAGCGGCACGGTCCGCAAGAGATCTCCCTTGGCGACAGCCGTAATCGTACGCGTAACAGCTGTCGTCGGCCACAGGAGATCGTCGATCAGACCATTGATCGATCCCTCCATTTCAGACCAGGAGCCGTCCGACAGGCCGAAGCGTACGCGCGTGCTCGTTCGCCCGTCCCGACCGACCACCTGCCCGACATGCTCGAGCTGCTGGGCCATGCGCTGATTGGCGGCAATGATGTCGTTGAGGGCATCGGCGACTTTGCCGGTGAGACCTGTCAGGTCGGACCGCATCCGTACGGAAAAGTCGCCGCGCCTAACCGCGACAAGGACTTCCAGAAGCGCGCTGGCGTCGTCGAACGCCATCGTTTTGTGGTCATGCCCATTGAGGCTATCTACCGCAACGCTGTCGCGCGCGAATTCGCTAGTTTGGTCGCTCACGAAAATCCCCCTATTCGACGACTGGTAATTTAGTGCTCAACTCAGAAAATGGTATGGGCCGTCCCGCGTTCATTCTAACATGATTCACCACCCAAAATGAGCCTGATAGTTGCAAATATCGGAAATGCTCGCCCGAAACCGCTCCAGTCAAATTTGTGGTTTTTCGTGCGCGGAACACTTTGCTGCCGGCTGTCGTTACCGTTCTGACAATGGAGAGCGACATGTCGAACGTCTCAAGGACAGGCAAGGAAGAAATCAATAACGCGACCAGCCCGACCACTTTCGGAAAGTCGGTCGAGAGCCAGGCGCAAATCGAGGATGCTGCGCAAGCGTCGTCCGACATAGGCGGCGAGATGCTCAACATCTACCGGTTGGAGCCGATCGCCGCACCCGACGATCCGAGATGGGACAATTCCCCCGGACACGGCACTGTCGTCGTTGCCGCCAGAACGCCCGGTGACGCCAGAATCGTCGCCGCGTCTCGTGAGCTCGACTTCATGGAAGTGGATGCGGCTCCCGCCGAGGATGTCACCACGGTCAATGCCAGCGCCTTTCGGGACGACAAGCTTTACACCGTCATCGAGATCGACCGGAACAGGCGCGATATTACGCGCGGGATCCTCGAGGGCGCCGTCGCCGTCGATACGATCCGGCCGGTTCAACCGGACTGACGTAGCAATGCCGCGGCGCAATCGGCGATGAGCCGGAGCGCCATCGTCCCATCCATCGTTTCCTCGGAGTTCTCATGAATACGGCCAACCTCCAGCTCAAGGGCCTGATCATGGCCATGGCGTCGATTTGTGATGCGATCGTCGAGAAAGAATTGCTCACCAGCCAAGAACTCAATGCCGCGCTCTCGAAAGCCAAGAAGGCAATCGAAGACGATGACGACCATGAACTGTCCGGTGCCAACCGCGCCGCGATCCTGTTTCCCATCCGTGTGCTGCAGCTCGCCGAGGAGGCAGGCAGGAAAGGCGAACGGCTGACATTTTCGGACTATGCCAAGCTCGTGGGAAAGCTGAGCTGAAGATGTTCGATGGCTTCACCCTGGATGCGATCGACACCGCAGCAGGCTCGCTTCGTGTCCGTCACGGAGGATCGGGGCCAGCCGTTCTTCTTCTCCACGGCCACCCAAGGACCCATATGACCTGGGGCAAAGCTGCAGATTTCTTGTCATCGGGCTACCACGTCGTCTGTCCCGATCTTCCTGGCTTCGGCCGCTCCTATCAGCCGGGCGACGCTCCGGATAGCAGCAATTCCTCTAAGCGCGCCAAGGCTCACGCCCTCGTCGAGCTGATGAAACGATTGGGACACGAAAGCTTCTTCGTAGCGGGACACGACCGTGGAAGCTTAACGGCGTTCCGCATGGCGATGGATCATCCCGCCTGCGTGCGCAAGCTCGTCATCGTGGACGCCATTCCTGTTATCGAGCATCTGGAGCGCGCCGACTGGACCTTTGCCAGAGACTGGTATCACTGGTTTTTCTTTGCCCAGCCGGAAAAACCCGAACGCGCAATTTCAGCCGATCCGCTAGCTTGGTACGACAAGCTGTCACCAGGCTGATGGGTTCGGAGGCCTATGATGACCTGCTCGACGTCATCCGTGATCCCGTTGTGATCCATGGCATGATCGAGGATTATCGCGCCGGCCTCAGCATCGATCATCTGCACGACAGCGCGGACCGCGACGCCGGCAGGAAAGTGACCTGCCCCATGCTGTGCCTTTGGTCGCTCAGGGACGACCTGGAAAAGATCTATGGCGATCCTGTCGCCATCTGGCGAAGCTGGGCGGATGATGTGCGAGGTTTCGGCATAGAGAGCGGTCACCACGTGGCCGAGGAAAATCCATATGCGCTCTCCCGGGCGATGAGGGAGTTTTTTGGAGCTCACTGATGAGCGCCGGCTTCGTTACATGGTTGACTTGATATGATCATGAGCCACAAAAATACCTTGTCAACCAAGGAGCCACTCAGTGGACAATCACGTATCCGGTCCCTTCACTGTGCAGGAAGAACCGAACTCCATCAGGAGTGCGTTTCTGCGACGCGCGACGTCGGCGCTGGAGCGCATTTCTACGAATGTCCCGGCAAATGAGCTGGCCGAGGCGCTTTCAGCCACGACGGACGCTGGATCGTTGGCGCAGCTTCTCAGCCGCTCGGACATGGTGGGCGCGGCGATAAACGATCTCGATCCGCTGGTTCCGGCACTGGCTCGCAATGACGAGCATCGCTGCAGTTTAGCGGGTGATGGCACGTAGCCCGGCAGCAAAAGCGCTGTCAATTTTGAGATAAGTTGATTTTTTTGGTCTTGTTTTCCGCCCGTTTCTGAGGCTATACGGCGGCCGGATGTACTCACTCACCGGGGAAACTTCGTGACCAGCCTCAAATCGCTTCTGGCCGCCTGCGGCCTTTCCGCCATGATCGGCCTTGCCGCAAATCCGTCTTTGGCCGGTTCGACGACCTATCCGCTGAGCCTGGGAAACTGCGGCGCGCAGGTGACTTTCCAGAAGGCACCCGAACGGGCGATCGGCCTTGGCCAGAACAGCGCTGAAATCCTGCTGCTGCTCGGCCTTCAGGACAAGATGGCCGGCACGGCCTTCTGGCCGAGCAAGGTCCTGCCGCAGCTCGCCGAAGCCAATGCCAAGGTCAAGCTTCTGACCGTCGAGATGCCGACCTTCGAATCGATGCTCGCCGAAAATCCCGACTTCGTGGCGGTGGCCTTGCCGAGCCTGGTCGGGCCGAACAGCAAGATCGCCAAGCGCGAAGATTTCGACAAGGTGGGCGTCGCGACCTATCTCTCGCCCAGCACCTGCCTCAGCACCAAGGACGTCAAGGACCAGTACGGCAGCCGCGCCGAGCTGTGGAACATGGATCTTCTCTACAAGGAAATCGATGAACTCTCGCAGATCTTCGACGTCGCCGATCGCGGCCAGGCACTGATCGCCGACTTCAAGGCGCGCGAAGCCAAGCTTCGCTCCAGCGTTTCGAAGGACGGCAAGAACCTTTCCTACGTCTTCTGGTTCTCCAGCCCCAGCCCGTCGGCCGATGCCTATCTCGGCGGCAAGAACAGCGCGTCCGGCTTCATCGCCGACCTGCTCGGCGGACACAATGCGATATCAGCGGAAGCGGAATGGCCGACACTCGGCTGGGAAGGCATCATCGCCTCCGATCCCGACATCATCGTCGTCGCCAGTCTCGACCGCAACCGCTGGGAGCTCGACAAGCCGGAGGCCAAGATCAATTTCCTGAACACCGATCCGGCCGTCAGCCAGATCCCTGCCGTCAAGAACAAGGCGATCGTGATCATGGACGGCCAGGCGATGAACCCGACCGTCCGCACGGTCTACGGCGCTGAACAGGTGGCCGGCCAGTTGAAGGCTCTCGGTCTGTTGAAGTGACGGAAGCGGGCCGTATCTTCCGGCAGCTGGGAGCCGTCCTCGCACTGCTCCTCGCCTCTTTCTGCCTCATCGCTATCGCCATTGGCGTCAGCGTCGGGATCGGCGACCTGCCGATCCCGCTTGCAACCACGTTTTCGGCCGTCACCAACCGGCTGGGATGGACCGCGGTCGAACTGAACCGCATCCACGAGACCGTCATCTGGGATTATCGTCTCAGCCGGGCGCTCGTTGCCGCCTTCTGCGGCGCGGGCCTTGCGCTGTCGGGCGCGATCATGCAGTCGCTGCTGCGCAACCCGCTTGCCGAGCCCTATGTTCTCGGCATCTCCGCCGGCGCCTCGACTGGCGCCGTCGCAATTGTCATTCTCGGGATCGGCGCCGGCGCGGTCTCGCTTTCGGCCGGCGCCTTTGCAGGCGCCTTCGCGGCCTTCTTCTTCGTGGCGCTGCTCTCGAACGGCACGCGCGGCGGCGCGGATCGCACCATCCTTGCCGGTGTCGCCGCTTCGCAGCTTTTCAACGCCACCACGTCCTATATCGTCACCACCTCAGCCAATGCGCAGCAGGCCCGCGATGTCATGTTCTGGCTGCTCGGCAGCTTCGGCGGTGTGCGCTGGCCGGAATTCGCGCTGGTCTCGATTGTCGTCGGCATCGGCCTCATCGGCTGCCTGTTTTACGCCCGCGTGCTCGACGCCTTCGCTTTCGGCGACGAGGCGGCTTCCTCGCTCGGCGTCAATGTCGGCCGCGCGCGCATGGTGCTCTTCGCGCTGACGGCGATGATGACGGCGACGATCGTCAGCATGGTGGGGTCGATCGGCTTCGTCGGCCTCGTCGTCCCGCATGTCGCCCGCTTTGTCGTCGGGCCGCTGCATGTGCGCCTGCTGCCAGCCTGCGCCATAGCAGGAGGGATCTTCATGGTGCTCGCCGACATTGCCGCGCGCGCCCTCATTCCCAATCAGATCTTGCCGATCGGCGTCGTCACGGCCCTGGTGGGCGTCCCCTTCTTCTCTATCATCCTCTACCGGTTCCAGCGCGCATCATGAGCATCAAAGCCGACAACCTCATCTGGAAAATTGGTAAGAAGACCATTCTCGATGGCGTTTCCATGGAGGCGCAGCCCGGCCGGATGCTTGGTTTGCTCGGCCCGAACGGCTCGGGCAAGACCTCATTGCTGCGGCTTCTGGCCGGCCTGAAGCGGCCGCATTCCGGTCGTGTTACGCTCGACCGGAGCGACATCGGCACGATCAGCCGCCGCTCGATCGCCAGGCGCATCGCCTTCGTCGAGCAGCACGCCACGACAAATGCCAATCTGAAGGTGGTGGACGTCGTCAAGCTCGGAAGGTTCCCGCACCGGTCGATGTTTTCGGGCTGGACGAAGACCGACGAGGAAGCAGTCGAAGAGGCGCTGGCGCGCGCCGGCATGGCGCAGAAGCGCGACGATCGCTGGCAGAGCCTGTCGGGCGGCGAAAAACAGCGGACCCATATCGCAAGGGCGCTCGCCCAATCGCCCGAGGAGCTGATCCTCGACGAGCCGACGAACCATCTCGATATTCAGCACCAGATTGGCCTGATGCGGCTCGTCTCCGGCCTGCCGATCACCAGCATCGTCGCCCTTCACGATCTCAACCATGCCGCCATGTTTTGCGACCAACTGATCATCATGCAGCAAGGCAGGATCGTTGCCTCCGGCGCACCGCAGGATGTATTGAGCGAAGACCTTCTGCGTGACGTCTTCTCCGTCGAGGCGCGCATCGAGGCCTCTCCCTATCATGCGCGCCCGCATATCCATTATCTCAGGTGACGGTGAAACCGTCACCGAAATGACAGTTCCGCGGCCGCGCCGTCAAGGCGACGGCCCCTGCAGAAAAATCGTCGATAGCGGCGGCAGCGTCAGCGACAGGGAGACGGGCCTGCCGTGGGCGGGTACGGGCTCAGTCGACACCGCGCCATTGACCAGGCCCGAGCCGCCATATTCCCGCGCATCCGTCGTCATCTTCTCGATCCAGACACCGTCGCTGGGCACGCCGATCCTGTAGCCGTAACGTGGCACCGGCGTGAAATTCGACATGACCAGCACCGGTGAAGCGCGATCGGGCGCATACCGCAGCATGCCGAGGACGGAATTGACGGCGTCGTCGGCTGCCGCCCATTCGAAACCCTCGGGATGAAAGTCACCGAACTGCAATGCCGGCTCGTCCGCGTAAAGGCCGTTTAGATCCTTCACCAGCCGCTGAATGCCGACATGCTGAGGCCGGTCCAGCACATCCCAGGTTACCGACCCATCATGGTTCCACTCGCCAGGCTGGGCGATTTCGCTCCCCATGAACAAGAGCTTTTTGCCGGGATGACCCCACATGAAGGCGAGATAGCTGCGCAGATTGGCGAACTTCTGCCATTCGTCGCCCGGCATTTTCGCCAGCAGCGAGCCCTTTCCGTAGACGACCTCGTCATGTGAAATCGGCAGAATGAAGTGTTCGGAATAGGCATAGATCATGCCGAAGGTCATCGTGCCATGGGCGTAACTGCGGTAAATCGGATCCTTCTCGATGTAGCTCAGGCTGTCATGCATCCAGCCCATGTTCCATTTGATGTCGAAGCCCAGCCCCCCCTGCTCCGGCGGCTTTGTCACCCCGGGCCAGGCCGTCGATTCCTCGGCGATCGTCATCGCGTGCGGGCAGCGCTCGTGAATGATGCTGTTCAGGTGTTTGAAGAATTCGACCGCTTCCAGATTCTCGCGACCACCATATTGGTTGGGGATCCATTCGCCCTCGTTGCGGCTATAGTCGCGGTAAAGCATCGAAGCCACGGCATCGACCCGCAAACCGTCGATATGGTAGCGCTCCAGCCATTCCAGCGCGCTGGCAATCAGGAATCCTTTCACCTCTTTGCGGCCGAGATTGTAGATCAGCGTGTTCCAGTCGCGGTGAAAGCCTTCGCGCGGGTCTTCGTGCTCGTAGAGCGCGCTGCCGTCAAAGCGGGCAAGCCCCCAGACGTCTGTAGGAAAATGGGCCGGCACCCAGTCGAGGATGACGCCGAGCCCGGCGCCATGGCACCGGTCGATGAAATAGGCGAAATCCTCAGGCGTCCCATATCGGCCGGTCGGAGCGAACAGGCCAAGCGGCTGATATCCCCAGGAACCGCCGAACGGATGCTCCATGATCGGAAGCATCTCGATATGGGTAAAGCCCATGTCGCTGACATAAGGAACCAGCCGCTGGCTGAGTTCCACCCAGTCGAGCGACCTGTTGCCATCCTTTTGGTCGCGAAGCCAGGAGCCGACGTGCACTTCATAGACGGAGAAGGCGCCCTCCAGTCTGTCTTGCCGGGACCGTCCCTTCATCCAACCGTCATCGGTCCATCGAAACGGCGTCGACGATGCGACAATGGAAGCGGTCGAAGGGGCGGCCTCGCTCGCCCTGGCCACCGGATCGGCCTTCTGCGGCAGGCAAGTCCCTTGTGCATCGACGATCTCGAACTTGTATCTTTCGCCGGGGGCGAGGCGCGGAATAAACAGCTCCCAGACGCCCGCCGACGGTCTCAGCCGCATCGGATTTCGCCGCCCATCCCAGGCATTGAAGTCGCCGACCACCGAGACGCGGCGCGCATTCGGTGCCCAGACGGCGAAACGAACGCCCGATATCCCGTCGATCGACATATCAACCGCGCCAAGCGTCCGGCTCAGACTATAATGGGTGCCCTCCGATATCAGATGAAGGTCGAGCTCTCCGAGCAGCAGGCCGAAACTGTAGGGATCCTCGGTGATCTGCAAGGCATCCGGCCATGTGATCCGCAGCCGGTATCCCGTCCTCGACGCGGCTGCTGCCGCGAACAGGCCGGACGGATGGGCGATGCTGAACGGCGTCACCACCCGACCGGTCGCTGCCTCGATGAGATCGACAGCTTCCGCTCCGGGCAGATAGGCCCGCACGATCGTCATGCCGCCGGTTTGGTGGGGACCGAGGATCGAAAAAGGATCGCCATGGCGCCCGTCGATCAAGGCCCATAGCGCATCCTGGCCGATGCCCGCCAGAAGTTCCGAGCGCTCAACATTCATGCCGTGACCCCCGCCAGACGCGATACGATTTCGGTAAGGCCAGATAGCGGGATCGGCAGCCATTTCGGCCTGTTGCGAGCCTCATAGGCGATCTCGTAGGCGGCCTTTTCGAGAAGAAAGGCATCGAGAACCCTGCGTCTTTGATCGGGTGGCATGTCAAGCTCCTTCGATACGGAGACCGCCTGCCAGTAGGCATCCAGAAAGGCCTCCTCGGCATTGCGCCCGAAGCGGGCGATCGCCTCGCGGCGGACCTCGTTGTCGTGTTCGATGACCGCGTCATTATCGAGCTGCGCGGTGGCCACGAGGTAGCTCAGCGACCTCAAAAGCCCGGCGACATCGCGCAGCGGGTTTGTCTTGGCGCGGCGCTCGGTCAGATTTTTCGCAGGCTCGCCCTCGAAGTCGATGATGACGGCATCACCCTCGCTGACAAGGATCTGGCCAAGATGGAAGTCGCCATGCGTGCGTGTCATCAGCGTATGGCGGCAGCTTTCCGCCAGCGTCCCGGCGAGCTCTGCGAGTTCGGAGCGGCGCTCGAGAAGCGGGGCCGCCAGCAGGTCGATTGCAGGGTCGGCATTCTGCTCGCGTTCGTCAAGCTTCGACATGGCATAGGCTACCTCGCCGGAAACGGCCTTCTTCATCGCCTCGACCTCTTTGTCGCCTGATACCACCGGGCTGAAGGCCTCGTCCCCAGTCTTCGCAGCGAGCACGACATGCAGCTCACCGAGCCTGAGGCCGACCATCGCGACGAAGCTGATCAGCGACTGGAAAACGTCGTCGTCTGGTTGGACCGCCGGATCGTTCAGCACCAGTTCGTCGGCCCCGCGGCGCAGATTGTTCAGCATCCAGTTCCAGGCGTCGCCCTGATTGCGGATCGCGCCCTGGACGATGATCAAGGTCGAACGGCGTCCGCTGGAATCGGTATGCGCGACCTCGCCGAGCAGGGGCGCTGTGTGGTCATAGCCGGCGCGGGTGAGATAGCGCGTCATCTCCACTTCCGGATGGATGCCCGGGAAGATGTGCCTGATCAGTTTGATCATCGCTACGTCGCCGACGAGCAGCGAGCTGTTGGATTGTTCAGCCGATAGCCAATGCACCGGCAGCTCGTCCGAAATATCGAGACTGTCGAGCTGTTCTGTCCCAAGGAATTCGAGCGTGCCGGTCCGGCCGGTGGTGCGCGAGCGGTCGCGAAGTCCGTGCAGAATGCCGCGCGCCATTGCCTCCACGGCAAATCCATCTGTGAGGAAACCGACGCGTCTACCTTGGCGAATCCTCCCAAGCGCAAGCTGCTGGGCAAGCGCGGAAGGGTGGGCATCGTCCCAGGCGACCGTGAGCGGCAGTTGGTAGGATTCGCTGTGGTTCGGCAGCACGACCTCCAGCTCGCCGAGGACGACGCCGTCGGCGAATGGGATTGGTGTCGCGGAGACCAGTCGGGCGGCCTGAAGCGGCTGGTCCTTTGCCCCGAACCATCGCCGCCTGGAGAGATAGGCGGGCAAGATTTCGCCGCTCAGGATGCGTGCATGGCCCGGTTCGTCCACGAGGTCGAGCAGGCTACGCCGGATGACCATCGTCAACAGATCAGGAAGCTGTTCGGGCGGTGCGGTGCGCCACGCCGGCGGGTCGGCATCAGCCGTCAGCTGGAACCAGAAGAAACCGTAGGGCGGCAGGGTCAGAAGATAGGTCAACTGGCCGATCGGCGGAAACGGCGACATGCCGGTCAGTTCAATGGGCACGCGCCCCTCGAAGCTCGACAAGTCGAGTTCGACGGCCTGGGGCAGGCGCGAGAGACTTGCAACACAAAGCAATACCTCGCCTTCATACTCCCTGAGATAGGCAAGGATCTTGCGATTTTCCGGTGAAAGAAACCGCAGCGTGCCACGTCCGAAGGCCGGATGCCTGCCGCGCAACGCCAACATTCTGCGCGTCCAATTGAGCAGCGAATGCGCGTCCGTGCTCTGCGCCTCGACGTTGACGGCCTCGAAACCGTAGAGCGGGTCAGCGACGGGCGGCAGGACGAGACGCGCCGGATCTGCCCTGGAGAAACCGCCATTGCGGTCCGGAGACCATTGCATCGGCGTCCTCACCCCATCCCGGTCGCCGAGATAGATATTGTCGCCCATGCCGATCTCGTCGCCATAATAGATCACTGGCGTTCCCGGCATCGACAGAAGAAGCGCGTTCATCAGCTCGATCCGCCGGCGGTCGCGCTCCATCAACGGCGCTAGGCGCCGCCTTATGCCGAGATTGATGCGGGCACGTTTGTCGGATGCATAGGTCTCCCAGAGATAATCCCGCTCGGCGTCGGTCACCATTTCAAGCGTCAGCTCGTCGTGGTTGCGAAGGAAGATCGCCCATTGGCAGTTGTCGGGAATCTCCGGCGTCTGGCGCAGGATATCGGTGATCGGAAACCGGTCCTCCTTAGCGATCGCCATATACATGCGCGGCATCAGCGGAAAGTGGAAGGCCATGTGGCATTCGTCGCCGTCTCCGAAATATTCGCGCGTGTCCTCCGGCCATTGATTGGCCTCGGCAAGCAGCATCACGCCGGGATGGGTGGCATCGAGCGCGGCGCGTATGCGTTTGAGGATCGCGTGGGTTTCCGGCAGATTTTCGTTGATCGTCCCCTCGCGCTCGACGAGGTAAGGTATAGCGTCGAGACGAAACCCGTCGATGCCGGTTTCCAGCCAGAAACGCATCACCCTCAGCAATTCCTCCATGACGAGAGGGCTGTCGAAATTGAGGTCGGGTTGATGGGAATAGAAGCGGTGCCAGTAGTAGGCGCCGGCGACCGCGTCCCATGTCCAGTTGGATTTTTCCGTATCGATGAAAATAATGCGCGTTTCCGGAAATTTCTGGTCGGTATCGGACCAGACATAGAAGTCGCGCTCGGGCGAGCCTGCCGGCGCCTGGCGGGCGCGCTGGAACCAGGGATGCTGATCGGAAGTGTGGTTGATGACGAGCTCGATGATGACGCGGATATTGCGCTGGTGGGCGGCGTCGACGAAAGCCCGGAAATCCTCCACCGTCCCGTAATCGGGGCTGACGCTGCCATAGTCGGCGATGTCGTAGCCGTCGTCTCGACGCGGAGAGGGAAAGAAAGGCAAAAGCCAGATGGCATTGACGCCGAGGGCTGCGATGTGATCGAGCTTCTGGTGCAAGCCGGCAAAGTCGCCGACCCCGTCACCATTGGCGTCGTAGAACGACTTGATGTGCAGCTGGTAGATGATTGCATCCTTGTACCAGAGCGGCTGCGACGCGCTATCTGCATTCATCGTGTCCATTCATGCCTCCGTTGAGCGAATACGCCAGATCGCATAGGGCAGGACCTCAGGATTGAGACTGATGCTCTGCCATTTGCCGGTCCACTTGAAACGATGCCCGCCGATCAGATCTTCGACATCCACCGTGCCGCCGTCGCCCAGCGACCACTGCCAGAGCGGCAGCTCGACGTCGCTCTGCTGGAAATTGTGGGGATCGAGGCTGATGGCGATCAGCAGGACATTGTCGCGGGCACGGCTCGCCTTCTCGAAAAACAGGATATTGTCATTTCGCGCATTCAGCAGCGTCAGCCCGAGATGCGAATGCAGCGCGGTGTTTTCGTTGCGGATGCGATTGAGCGTCCTGATTTCGGCGATGATATTGCCCGGCCGATCGTAGTCCCAGGCGCGGATTTCGTATTTCTCGCTGTCGGCATACTCCTTGCGCTTGGCATCGGGACGCCCCTCGCAAAGTTCGAAACCGTTATAAACGCCCCACAATCCCGACAGGGTAGCGGCAAGTGCTGCGCGGATCAGAAAGGCCGGGCGCGGCGCGTTCTGCAGGAAATCCGGATTGATATCATGCGTGTTGACGAAGAAATGCGGGCGGAAGAATTCCTTCGGCGCCGTCTCGGTCAGCTCCCGCATATATTGCTCGAGCTCCCACTTGGCATTGCGCCAGGTGAAGTAGGTATAGGATTGGGAGAAGCCGATCTTTGCCAGGCGGTACATCACCTTCGGCTTGGTGAAGGCTTCCGACAGGAAGACGACGTCGGGATGACGGCCCCTGATATCGCCGATCAGCCATTCCCAGAACGGAAATGGCTTTGTGTGCGGATTGTCGACGCGAAACAGCTTGACGCCCTGGTCCACCCAAAGCTGGACGACATCCCTGAGCTCCACCCATAATGAAGGCAGCGCGTCTTTCGTGTAGAAATCGACGTTGACGATGTCCTCGTATTTCTTGGGCGGGTTTTCAGCATATTTGATCGTGCCGTCGGGGCGCCAGTCGAACCAGCCGGGATGCTCCTTCAGCCAGGGGTGATCCGGCGACGCCTGGATCGCGAGGTCGAGAGCAATCTCCAGGCCATGCCGGCCGGCTTCCTCGACCAGCCGGCGGAAATCCTCGAACTCGCCGAGCTCGGGATGGATGGCGTCATGGCCGCCGTCCTCGGAGCCGATGGCATAGGGACTTCCGGGGTCGCCCGGCGCAGCTTTCAGGGTGTTGTTGCGACCTTTCCGGTTGGTCGAGCCGATCGGATGAATCGGTGGGAAATAAAGCACGTCGAAGCCCATGTCGCGGATGGCGGGCAGTCGCGGGATGACGTCGTCGAAGGTGCCGTGCCGGTCCGGATCGCCGCTCTGCGAGCGCGGGAAGATCTGGTACCAGCTGGCAAAGGCGGCCTCCTTGCGTTCGGCATCGACGGCGCTTGCCGTCGAGCGAAGCCGAAACGGCCTGTTGTCCGCCTTGTTCATCAATTCGGATGTTCCGGCATCGAGCAGTATCGCCGTGCGCTCGGTATCGGACGCCCCTTCGAGACTATCACCAAGGGCCTTCAATTCGGCATTGAGCGTTGCGCCGGCATGCACCTCAGCCGAGCGGATGAGGTTCAATCCCTCCTGGAGTTCGAGCTTCAGGTCCAGCCTGGCATCGTTCTTCTTTGTCAACTCGTAGCGAAAGATCGCAAACGGGTTCTTCCATGCCTCGACGGCAAACTCATAGCGTCCGATGCGCTCCAGCAGGAATTCGGCGCGCCAGCGGTCGTTTTCGACCAGCTGCATCTCCGTCTCGTTCCAGTCCGCCGCATCGAGCGGCCGCCAGAGCAGGACCACGGCGATCGGGTCGTGGCCGTCGGCGAATATATCGGCCTCGACGGTGAGGATGTCGCCGACCACCCGTTTGACAGGAAAGCGCCCGTCGTCGACCCGCGGCAGGATATTTTCGATGGCGAGTCGGGGTGAAGCTATCGCCTGCGCGACGTCGAGGATTGGCCGCGATGTGATCGGCGCCGGCGCCTTGCCTTCGACGACAAGGGTCTCCCCTGCCCGCAGCCGCAGAACCGTGCCGTCGGCTGCGACGGGAAGGAAACCGGAGCCCGCTTCGCGCAGTGCTGTTACCGGAGCGGGCGCACTTTTGCGAAGGTCCCTGTTGATTAGGATGAACCGCACATTTTCGGCGCTGCGAGGGTCTTCCGCCGCCGATTGCAGCAGCGCCGAGACCGGTCCGTTGGCGTTGCGGATGAGCCGAAGCGATGAGGCAAGTGCATGGGGTTCCTTGCCGATCTCGGTGTTCGCAAGGCGAATTTCGGAGGAGATATCGAAAGCCAAATCATGGCGCAGTCCCCGCAAACCCGTTCCATTCCCATGGGTCGGATCGAGCGGCGTGGCTGCGCCATATTCGAAGCCCATCGGAACCATCAGGCCGCCGCCGAGCGAGGCGGCAAGGCGTAGCGCCCTAACGGCGCGCCGTTCGAGGATTTCGCGGCTCTCGGTTCCGTGGGCGATACGCCTGCCGAAGGGCGGTTCCGGAAAAGCGATCTGCCAGCCGAGCGGCTTCTGGACCCGGTGTTCTTCGATGAACCATCTCTCGTCAAAATCCCACCAGGCCATCGATGAAAAACATCCATCGAAGCCTGTATTCTTGACCGCGTCCCTCACGCCGAAATCAGTGCCGGGCGTCCAGGCAAGGAATTGCGCGTCCGTCTTCTCGCGCACCGCCGAAATCAGCGATTTGAAAACCGCCGGCCCAATGCGATCGATCCCCAGGGCCCGATAGCCGGAGAGGCCAAGACCGGCCAGCCCCCGCAGCCGTTCTGTCCATTCTTCCAACAGCCGGGATTGAGACTCCGCCTCCATCGCAGTCATCGGCTCTGCCGGATCCAATGGCGAGCGTCTCGGATCGACAGGGTGAAAGCCCACCTTGAGATCCCGGGCCTTGCCGTCGAGCATCAGGTCCATCATCAAGGCGACGCCGCTCTTACGGGCGGCCTCCGCTAGGCGTCCCACCCCATTTTCGACCGCGCTTCCGAGCGACAGTTGCGGATCAAGGCGCTTCAGATCCTGGGAGGCAAAGATGCTGCGCTCCCCGCCCCGGTCGAAGAGAGGTGCCGTCAGTACGCGGTCAAAACCGGTATCCGCCGCATGGTCGAAAACCTCGCGCCATGCATCGATACCCTGAAGAAGGAGTGGATTGACATAATAGATCCGGGGTGGGGTGCTCAACACACCCTGGTTTGGAGAGAATGACATCGGCCGCCGCTCGAGTTTGCTTTGAAGGCAAACTTCTGTTGCCGGAGGTTGTTCCACCGAAAGTTCCAGTGACGATGCACCAGACATCGCCGGCTGCACTGGCGCAGGATCGATGGGACGCGCTCCATTCGCGCAACAAAGGCGCCGCTTCCGCAGATGGGCCTTGAAGTTTCGTGCCGTCTTTGGATAGTCTTCCGCTTCCCGGAAGGGTGAGCCATGGCGGCTCACGGCACACCATTGCTTCGATCGACACTCCTTAGCGCCGCCCTGTCGGCTTGCGCGCTGTGCCTCGCTTCCTGGAGCATCGAGACCGATCGCTCCACTGAGCACACCCATGGCCTGTTCGAAATCCGCGAGGAGGCCAAGCGCTTCATTGCGCACGAGAACGCCAAGGGGCATCCGCAATGGGACGTGCTGGAGCCGAACCTGAAGACGCTGGTTCCCCGATGTGCAGTCCCGCTCGAAACACGGTGGACGCCGAAGAGTAATGGCCGCTCGAAATTGAGCGTGATGGTCACATGCACTGCCGCGGTGCCGAACACCGTGATGAGACGTTGGAATGTCCATGTTCCGGTAGAGCGGAAGCCAATTCAGGCGGGAAGCTCGGCACCCTCTGAAAGAGCAGGCGCCCGAACGGGACTTGATGTATCCGAATGAAATCACTGCGATTGCAATAGAGGCGACCAGACATGAATCCATCGGTGGAGTTGTGTTCATATCCCGAACTCGATGATCGTATCGTGATCGTCAGGGCGGGGGACGAAGTTGATGCCGTGTTCGTCCGGACCGAGAGGTTCAATGTGCTGATCGATACGCTCGGAACGCCCGAACTCTGCATGGCGGCACTGAACCTGCTCGAGGCACAGACGAACGCTCGTCCGCTGATCGTCGTCAATTCGCACATGGATTGGGATCATTTCTGGGGAAATGCCGCCATTGCCGGGCGCGCGCCCATTATCGCGCATGCCGCCGCGCTCGACTGTTTGCGCGCCCCTTCCGCACGCGAGGTCCTGAGGGACAAGGCGAGCCAGGAGTCGAGGTTTCGGAACCTCGACCTTATCGGTCCCGATATCACCTTCTCCGCCTCTATGACCCTCAACGGCGGCGATCTGACGCTGGAGCTCATTCATACAGCGGGACACACGCCCGACCATATCGCCGTATGGATTCCGGAACTTCGCGTCTGCCTGGCCGTCGACGCAGTGGAATACCCGATCCCCGAAGTCTGGAGCAAAAATGCAGGCGACCTTCGCTTGATCCGTTCCTCGCTCGAGCGGATCCGTGACCTCAATGCAAGACTGGTCATCCCTGCGCACGGCCGGACGCGCTCCCCTTCGGCGGTGGATGACAACCTCGCCTATTTCCAAGCCTTGGCCGATCGGGTCGGCAGTATGAGCGAGAGCCAGCTGGCGGACCCGCAACTCGGCAGTTCAAGCGGCCTGCGGTTGGAAGACTTCGTCCTCATCCCCGACGGAATGGCTTCCGACACGGCGGCATTCTATCGGCAGTGCCATGAGACAAACCTTGGCGCGACGGTTCAGGCCCATCTCGAAAAACTGAAATTCGCCTAGAGAGACTTCAGGAGACCAAAAATGGAACCATTGGAGGGCGGACGAGCCGGGCAGATCTGGCGTGACGACAACACCGTGATCAGGCCTTCCGGCGCATGGACGCCGACGGTGCACCGGTTTTTGCGCCATCTCAGGAGCAGAGGCTTTCTGGGAGCGCCGGATCCTGTGGAGATAGCCGGGAACCGGGAAGTCGTCAGTTTTGTCAGCGGGCGCGTCTGCGAAGATTTGGGCGACCGGTTTGTCGGATCGGAGCGCATGCTGCTTTCCGCAGCCAAGCTCCTGCGCGATTTTCATTCGGCATCTCAAGGGTTTCTCGAATCGGACCGCGAGATCCAGACATGGATGCTGCCGCCGCGGGAACCGTGCGAGATCGTATGCCATGGAGATTATGCGCCCTACAACATTGCTACGGCAGACGATGAGGCTGTCGGGATCATCGATTTCGATACAGCCCATCCGGCGCCGCGCTTATGGGATCTGGCCTATTCGGTTTACCGCTGGGCGCCGCTTTCCGATCCCGCCAATCCGCACGTGACCTTCGGCCTCGACGATCAGTTGCGCCGGGCGGAAATCTTCTGCACGGTATATGGGGCGACAGGGGAAGACCGGCTCCAGCTCCCCGAGATGATCTGCCGGCGGCTTCAGGCGCTCGTCGATTTCATGCTGGTAAATGCCGTGGCCGGAGATGAGACATTCGTGGAGGACGCGGCTGCAGGAGACGCCCGGCTGTATTTGAGCGATATCGACTATATCAGAAGGCATCGGGATCGACTGCTAAACGCCCTGTGCTGACGCGCCTTTGCCAAGCAGGATGTCCGTCTGCCGCATACCCGCCCCCTGCGTCACATATCTAGAGGATGTCGCGCAATGTGCGGCGGTTTTGCGATAACGACATGCGCAATAACAAAGACCTAAAGCGCGAAGAGCGAATATGAAAGGTCGCGACGCGCTTTAGAGCCACTTCTTCCGACGGAAGAAACCGAAGAGGCCCAGGCACAAGGTGACGATGACGCCGAGTACGACGAAATAGCCGTACTGGGTTTTCAGTTCCGGCATATCGCTGAAGTTCATCCCGTAGATACCGGCGATCGCGGTGGGAACGGCGAGGATTGCCGCCCAGGCGGCGAGCTTGCGGGCGATCGCCGTCTGCTCCGTCTGGCCGATCATCACGCTGGCCTCGAAGGCGAAGGCAAGGACCTCGCGCAACGCATCGATATCTTCCTGAACCCGGCGCACGTGATCGGTCACATCGCGAAACAGCGACTGCAGCGTCGGGTCCATGCCGGGTAGATCGATGTGCTCGTACCGCCGGCAGACGTCCACGAGCGGCACCACGGCATTGCGCAGCCGCAGCAGCTTGCGCCGCAGCAGGTAAAGCCGCTCGATGTCGGACTTTTCCAGCTGTTCGCGCAGCACCAGATCCTCGAGCTTCTCGACCTCCTCCTGCACAACCTCGATGACAGGCATGTAGTTGTCGACGATGAAATCGAGGATGGAATAGAGAATATAATTCTCGCCGTGGGCCAGTGCTGCCGGCGTGGCCTCGCACCGCTGCCGCACCGCCAGATAGGAAGACGAATCCCCGTGGCGAACGGAGACGACATAACCGCGACCGACAAACAAATGCGTTTCGCCGAAGATGATTTCGTCATCCTTCATATGGGCGGTCCGGGCGACGATGAACATCGCGTCCCCGTAAATCTCCAGCTTCGGGCGCTGGTGCGGCTGTGCCGCGTCCTCGATCGCCAAGGCATGGAGATTAAACTCGGCCTGGACCTGATGCAGCAGCACTTCATCCGGCTCGTGCAGGCCGATCCAGACGATGGCATTCTCCCGGCTTCGCCACTCGCCGGCCTCTTCTATCCTGATGTCGCGAATGCGTTGCCCATGCTGGTAAACGGCGGCAGCCACGACGCCGGGCCGTTCATACGGAGGCGATGTGGAACCGCCACCTTCTCGCGCGAGAGCACTATCCAGATCCTTCAGCCGTTCCAAATCCTGCCGTCCTCCATTCCGCGCGGATCACATATCCGCAGCCAGCCCCTCCGCCGGTCAGGCGCTCGACCGATCATAATGCTATTTCGTAAAACATGCATCACCGCGTCGGCGCGGGGGTCTAATCGGGTTAACATGCCGCGAGGCGGCATCACGTGTCTGTGGAAATATCGTCCCAATCCTGGTCCATGTAACCAATCAGCCAGTTGAGGGCGTAGTGGCGTTGCTGCCCTATCGTAGCGGTAAATGAGGTCGGCAGCGTCGAGCAGCTCTTTGTGCGGGCGCAGCTTGGCACGGCGCATCAGTCCGTCCGTCCCCAGTTCACGCAGCGTGTTCGCAATCGAAGGCGACAGCGGCTTTCCGGAAAACTGGTAAACGACGTTTTTACATACGGAACAAATCGTTAAATTTTTTTCGATACAAAAGTCCTTGGGCCAATCCGGTACGAAGCCGGACGTTCGATGGGGACTTTCAATGCGTCGTCCAAACATAAAATCGAGTTTGCTGTTGATTTTCACCGGCATAGCTCTTCTTTTCGGGCTTGTCGCCTATCTCGCAGTCGACGGTCTTCAAAAGACGAACGGCTCCACCGAAGAAATTGCGACCAACTGGCTACCGAGCGTGCAGGCGTCGCAGGCGATCAATCTCGCCATGACGAATTTGCGCCTCGCCTACCGCGATCACATCATCGCGCAGTCGGATGCAGAAAAGAAAACGCGCGAAGACGCCATCAAAGTCGCCGAAGATTCGGTTGGCAAATCGGTAGACGCCTATCTTTCGCTGGCGTCATCCGACCACGAGCGCGAATTGATCAAGACGATAAAGGAGAGCGTTGGTGGCTATATCACCAGCAGCTCGCAACTGCTCGTCCTTTCCCGGGCCAACAAGACCGAAGAAGCCGGGCAATATCTGGGGGGCGAGATGCGCTCCTATTCGGATAAGCTCAAGGAAGCCACGGCAGCCCTGGTCGAACTGAACGTCAGCGGCAGCAACAAGGCCGCCGAACTCAGCAAGGAGGCCTTCGCCTCGATAGAATTCGAACTGTTTGCCGCGATCGGCTTTGCCGGATTGCTCGTTCTCGGCGCCGTCGTCTTCGTGCTGGCCGGCATTGCCAATCCGGTTACCGGCATCACCGCCGCGATGCGGCGGCTGGCCGAGGGAGATACCGGATCGGTGATTCCGTATGCCGACCGCGCCGACGAAATCGGATCGATGGCGGGAGCAGTGGAAATCTTCCGCCAGGCCGCGATCACCAACAAGCGGATGGCAATCGAAGCCGACGAAAACCGCAACAGGGCGGAGGCCGATCGTCTTGCCGCCCAGCAGCAGGCGGAAGCTGACGCCTCGGAGCGGCTACGCATCGCTACCTCGGGTCTTGCCGCCGGTTTGAAACGGCTTGCAGGAGGCGATCTCGCCTTCCAGCTCAACGAGACCTTCGCGCCCGACTTCGAGGCGCTTCGCCATGATTTCAACCAGTCCGTCACCCAGCTCGGCGCGACTCTGAGAGCAATTTCCGACAGCATCGGCACGATCGACGCAGGCACGCGGGAAATTTCCTCCGGGGCAAGCGATCTTGCAAAGCGCACGGAGCAACAGGCGGCTTCGCTCGAAGAAACGGCCGCCGCACTGGAGGAGATCACGGCGAACGTGTCAAACTCCAGCAAGCGAACCGAAGAGACGCGCACGGTGGCCACGGAGGCAAATCGCAGCGCCGGGGTCTCCGCGGAGGTCGTTTCCCACGCCGAAGAGGCGATGGAACGCATCGAAACCTCGTCACAGCAGATTTCCAACATCATCAGCGTCATCGACGAAATCGCGTTCCAGACCAACCTTCTTGCGTTGAATGCCGGCGTGGAAGCGGCAAGAGCCGGCGAGGCCGGCAAGGGCTTCGCCGTCGTCGCACAGGAAGTGCGCGAACTTGCCCAGCGTTCGGCAAGTGCTGCCAAGGAAATCAAGGGCCTGATCCAGAACTCCTCGAAGGAGGTGGAAGGCGGGGTCAAGCTGGTGCGCGATACCGGCCAGGCCTTGAAGACCATCGGCGGCTTCATCACCCAGATCAATCACCATATGGATTCGATCGCCACCTCTGCGAAAGAGCAGTCCATCGGACTCAGCGAAGTCAACGTCGCGGTCAACCGGATGGACCAGACCACGCAGCAGAACGCCACCATGGTGCAACAGTCGACTGCGGCATCCGATTCGCTCGCGCAGGAAGCCCAGAAGCTTCGCGAACTCATCGCCCAGTTCAGGCTCGACGATGCGGTCAGTCAGTCCTCGGCCCTTCGTTCGACGGCGAGAACGATGGCGCAGCCCGCGGCCCGTCCGGCCATGCATGCGGTTGCCGCTCGGCGCTGAAACATGCCGCAGCAGGAAATCCGACATGAAAGGCGCCCGGCAATTGCCGGGCGCCTTTCATTCTGTCAGGACGCGAAGGCCGGATTACGCCGCGCGCCCATTCTCAACACGAAGTAGATCGCTCCGCCGATGGCGACGCCGAAGAACCAACCGTAGGTTCCCCACCAGTCCGGAAGGATGGTGGTGAAGGTCGGCAGGATCGAGGAGAACAGCACGCCCACCGCAAATGCGATGAAGGCATTGCCGTGCCATCCGCTCTGGAACCGGAACTCGCCATTCTCGTGATAGAGCGCCTCGACGTTCAGCTGGCTTCTCCGGATGAGATAGTAATCCACCATCATGATGCCGAAGATCGGCCCCATCGTCGATCCGATGAAATTGACGAAATGCGCAGCACCCGTCTCCCATGGAGCAAACGGGTACAACACGAGGGCGATCAGGGCGGCGATATATCCCCCGCGTTTGAAGTTGATCTGGCGTGGGAAGACATTGGAAAAGTCGAAGGCCGGCGACACGAAATTCGCCACGACGTTGATGCCGAGCGTTGCGATCGCGAATGTCAGCGCGGCCAGCAGCGCCAGGAACCAGCTGTCGAATTTCGCCGATATCTGTTCCGGATGCAGCAGCACCTCTCCGTAGACGGTGAAGGCGGCGGTGGTCGTCACGCCTGCGACGAGGCAGAACGCCAGGAGGTTGATCGGAAGCCCCCAAAGATTGCCCTTTTTGAGCGCCTTTTCGCTCGTTGCGTAGCGCGAAAAATCGCAGAAATTCAGGTAGAGCGCTGCGAAATAAGTGATCCAGGTGGCGGCTACGGCAGCAAGGGCTGCAATCGAACCAGGCTCGCCTGGCACGCCCGCATCCTTGGTCTTTTCGATCAGCACATCGCGCGGGATTTCGGACCCGAAGGAGAAAGTGCCTGACTTGACGACCAGATAGACCGCGAGCATCAACATCATGATCCAGACGGCCGGACCGGCCCAATCCTGGAACTTGCGAACCGTTTCCATCCCACGCTGAATGATCAGCAACTGAAGACTCCAGACGATGACGTAGCAAATGACCTCAAGCGTCGAGTGGCCGAGCAGGTGGCTGTTCTGGTGAAAGGCGAGCAGGCTCTCGTTACGGATCAGCAAGGCAACGATGGCGCCGGATGCGGCGGCAGTCTGCGCCCCATACCAGAAGCAGGCGACCACCGCCCGGACCAATGCCGGAACATTCGCCCCGAATGTGCCGAAGGAGGCGCGCGCCAGAACCGGAAAGGGGACGCCGGTGCGCACGCCGGCATTGCCGACCAGGCTCATCAGGCAGAAGATGACCAGAGATCCGAGACCGATGGCGATGACGAAATTGACGAAGCTGCCGCACAGCAGGAACAGGCTCGCCGCCAGATAGTAGCCCCATAGGCTATGGACGTCTGATGTCCAGACGTTAAAGATGCTGAATGCACCCCATTTACGCTCCTCGGCGGGTGCAAGATCCTCGTTGTATAACGAGGGAGACGGATTTCGTACGCTCATGAATGCCCTCCCATATCCTTGAGGCCAAATCGACCACAGGCGGAAGTCTGCTCTTCATTTGTGCAGCTGACAATTTAATAGTCACATTATGCACATCTCTTGACGATGCCTCAGGATTAGCCAGAGGCGCGGCTCTTACCTCGGTCTGTTCATTGCGAGCCGACGACACGTCCGGCCAGACGAAATGGACTTGCGACCGCGGCGCCGGCGGCATCGAAGACATAGGCGCCAACCTCGCCGGCGGTCGAACGCTTCCCACTTTCGAAGGAGGCAAGCTGCGCGCCGAACTTGGCGAGCGATGCGTAGCGGTCGTGCCCCATCCCGTCGGACGCCTGGATCGACGTGATGTCGATGACCCGAAGCCTTTCCTTCAAGGCAGCCTCCCTGATGACGGGATCGTCGATATCGAGGCGTCCGACCCGCGCCCGCTCTCCGGCTATGAAGCTCGAGGCCACCAGCGCCCTGTCGTCCTTCGAAACGAGAAGGGATATTGGGATCGGCATCCGCCCGATATCCTTCAACTGCGACCGGAAAACATCGACGTCGATGTCAGGGGCGGCGAGGATCACCGCCAGTTTACCGATGACGTCATCGCGATGCTGCAGTTTGAGCTCACGCACTGTCTCCATGACCAGGAATCCGCCCATGCTGTGTCCGAAAAGGATGATGCGTTTCACCTTTCCTGAAGCCGAGAGCGAGGTGATAAGCGAATCGAGGTCGCTACGCGAGGACAGCGCCGCATCGCGGTCGGCGACATAGCCGGCGACGGCAGCGGCCGAAGGCCACGAAAACAGAATCGGAGAGCCCGGAATATTGGCGTCCGCAGCGATCTGCGCGGTGCGAAACAGCGCCTCCTGATAGCTATAGTTATAGCCATGGACGAAGATGCCGACAGTGCCGTCGGACTGAACGGAGCCCAGCGCTGCCTGCACGAAGGCCGCCTTTGCAAGCTGCTTGCGCCCGATGACGGCAAATTGCCGTTCGGGATCCGGTCTCGCGGTCGGATATGTGATCGCGGTGTCCTTCCGGTTGGGAGGGACCGAAAACGCATATTGCTCGTAGGTGAGATTGTCAGCCCACGCGCTCCCGAACCCACCGCGCGCAGTGTCGGGGCTCCTGTTTGTCGCAGCGAGCACGTTTACGTGGTTCGCCGCGGCTTCATCGGAATGAAGCGATGCATTCAGATGACCTGGGAGATGAACCGGCAGACGGACCGGGTTCAACACATCAGGCGATGGTCTCGTGGCGCAACCGGCGAGCATCGCCAGGCCGATCGCGACCAGCATCGCCTTGGCTCCCATCGGAAACCCATTCAAACGCTGTTCCGTCATCGAGCTCTCTCCTCGGAAACCAGGACATGCAGCGGCCGCCGCGGCGGCGGCCGCATGCGATGGACGTCGAAGCCCATGCTCATGCCTTTGCCGCGGCTTCGGCCTGAACGCCTTCATCCCTCGGAATCCTGAACCACGCGACGTAGAGCGCAGGCAGGAACAGCAGGGTGAGCGCGGTTCCGACGACGATGCCGCCCATCATGGCGTAGGCCATCGGCCCCCAGAAGATCTCGCGCGAGATCGGGATCAGCGCCAGCGTGGCTGCTGCGGCCGTCAGCATGATCGGCCGCATGCGGTGTTCGGTGGCTTCCACGACCGCCTGCCATGGCGCCATTCCTTCGCTGCGCAAATGCTCGATCTGAACGACTAGGATGACGGAGTTTCGGATCAGGATGCCGATCAGCGCGAGCACGCCGAGGATCGCGACGAAGCCCATGGGGGCATTGCTGAGAAGCAGCGCCGCGACGACGCCGATCAGAGCGGTCGGCGCGACGGCGAACACCAGGAAGAGGCGGCTGAAGCTTTGCAGCTGGATCATCAGGATCGTCGCCATCGCAAACAGCATCAGCGGAGCCACCGCCGCGATCGGCCCCTGAGCCTCGGCGCTGGATTCGACCGCGCCGCCCACTTCCACCTTGTATCCCAATGGAAGGCCTTTCTGGAATTCTTCGACCTTCGGCCTCAGTTGGTCGACGATCGTGGCCGGTTGCGTCGGACCGACGACGGCAGCCTTGACCGTTATGGTGGGTTGCCTGTCGCGACGCCAGATGGTCGGCTGCTCGAGCTCGTAGCGGAAATTGGCTACGGCGGAGAGCGGCACGACCTTGCCGTTGGAGGTGGAGAGCTGCAGGTTCTGCAGTGTCTGGATGGAATCGCGCTCGGATGCCCTGGCGCGACCGATGACGTTGACCAGGTAGATGTCGTCCCGAACCTGGGTGGCCGTCGAGCCTTCGACGATGCCGTTGAGGGCGGTGGCAATGTCTTCGGAGGATACGCCGAGCTGGCGCGCCTTGTCCTGGAGCACATCGACCTTCACCACGCGAGAGGGCTCGTTCCAGTCCAGCACCATGTTCGTCAGAAGCGGGTGTGATCCCATGACGCCGGCAAATTGCTGGGAGAGATCGCGGACCTTTTGAATATCGGGGCCGCTGATCCGGTACTGGACCGGCTTGCCGACCGGCGGACCGATGTCGAGAAGCTTCACGAAGGCATCGGTGCCGGGGAAGGTTTTCGTCAGATAGCCCTGCAGTTCCGCCCGCACCTTGTCACGCACGTCGAGCCCCTTGGTGACGATGATCGTCTGCCCGAACGACACGTTGGGCGTCTGCACGTCGAAGGACAGGATGAAGCGCGGCGCCCCTTGGCCGACATAGGTCGTCCAATGATCGATATCCTTGTTGTCGGCCAGCATCTCTTTTTCGAATCTCGCCATCTGCCTGTTGGTTTCGGCGATCGAACTGTTGTGGGGGAGGTTCCAGTCGATAATGAGCTCCGGCCTGTCCGAATTGGGAAAGAACTGCTGCTGTACCAGCCCCATGCCGCCGACGGAAAGGCCGAAGACGCCGACCGTCAGGATGATGGTGACCCAGCGCCAGCGCATCGCAAGCCCCAGAAGCCAGGAGAAGATGGAGGCAAAGCGGCCCTTCTTCTCATAATGCGATTTCATGGTCTTCGGCAGGATCGTGACGCCGAGAAGCGGCGTAAACAGCACCGCCACTACCCAGGAAACGATCAGCGAAACCGCGATGACGACGAAAAGCGTGAAGGTGAATTCGCCCGCCGCGCTGTCGTTAAGACCGATCGGAATGAAGCCAGCCACGGTGACGAGCGTCCCCGTCAGCATCGGAAAGGCGGTCGATGTATAAACATGGGTGGCCGCCCTCCTGATATCGTCGCCCGCCTCCAGGCGGGCCACCATCATCTCGACGGCGATCATGGCATCGTCGACAAGCAGGCCGAGCGCGATGATCAGCGCGCCGAGCGAGATGCGCTGAAGCGAAATGCCGGAATATTCCATCACCACGAAGGTGATCGCCAGGACGAGAGGAATTGAGATCGCCACCACCATGCCGGCGCGAAGACCGAGACTGATGAAGCTGATGATGAGGACGATGGCAATCGCTTCGAAGAGCGCGCGGGTAAATCCAGACACCGCTTCGTCGACGACGGCCGGCTGATCGGAGACACGGTGGACGTCCACGCCGATCGGGAGATCGGCGACGACGCGTTTCATCTGCGCGTCGAGCCCCTCGCCGAACTCCAGAAGATTGGCGCCCTGCTTCATGCCGATCGCAAGCCCGATCGCAGGCTCGCCGTTGAACCGGAACAGCGCCGACGGCGGATCCACGTAGCCGCGTTTGATCGTGGCGACGTCGGTCAGCGGAAAGAAGCGGTCGTTTATCCGAAGATTGATCGATCTCAGACTGTCCTCGGAGGTGAACTGTCCACTCACCCGCAATGCGATGCGCTCCGGCCCGGCATCGACGAAGCCGGACTGCGTGACGGCATTCTGCGCCTGCAGGGTCTGGATGACCGACTGCTGGTCGATCCCGAGAGCTGCGATCTGGCGTGTGGAGAATTCGAGATAGATCGCCTCGTCCTGGGCACCGACCACATCGACCTTGCCGACGTTGGGCACGGTTAGGACCTCGGAGCGGGCGTTTTCCACGAGATCGCGAAGCTGCCGCTGGGTAAGGCCGTCGCTGGTGAAGGCGTAGATGTTTCCGAAGACGTCGCCGAAGCGATCGTTGAAGAAGGGACCGACGACGCCGGTCGGGAAATCGCCCTTGATGTCGGCGATCATGTTGCGGATGCGCAGCCAGGTGGGAGCGACATCCTTTGCCTTGGTCGTCGGCAGCAGCTCGACGAAGACGGTTGTCTGGCCGGCAACGGTCTCGCTCTTGGTGTAATCAAGCGATTCCAGTTCCTGGAGCTTCTTCTCGATCCTGTCGGTGACCTGCCGCGTCACTTCTTCGGCGGAGGCGCCGGGCCACTGGGCGGTGATCACCATCGTCTTGATCGTGAAGTTCGGGTCTTCTTCACGGCCGAGCTTCACGTAGGAGAAGGCGCCTGCGAGAATGAAGACGATCATGAAGTACCAGACGAGCGAACGGTGTTCGAGCGCCCAGTCGGAGAGGTTGAAGGACTTCACTGGCTGATCTCCTGGTCGATCCGGATGGCCTGGCCATCTTCAAGTTTATGCACACCTGCCACGATCACCCTTTCTCCGGGGGCGAGCCCCTCGGTAACGCGCACGGTGCCGCCGTCTTCGGCGTCGCCGTCGATCTGCACGCGGCGAAGCGATACCTTCCTAGCCGCCGCATCGACGATCCAGACGCTCGGGCCGTCGCTACCGACAAGGATTGCCGAGGAAGGCAGGACGATCTGCGGATCGGCGGCAATGGTTGCCGAGGCTGTGATGACCGAGCCGAGCCTGAAGGCTTCGGGCGAATTGGTGAGCGCGATCTTGGTCCGGCTCGTGCGGGTAGAGGTCTCCGCCTCCGGTGCTATTTCGCGCACGGTCCCCGACGTGCGGATGGTCGGGTCAAGCTGCAGCGTCACCTCGAAGGGCGCGCCGATCTTCAGTTTCTGGGCGGCGGCCTGGGGCACGTCAACCACGGCGTCGCGCTTGTCCGGCCGTGCGATGGTCACGACCGTCTGGCCGGCCGACACCACCTGTCCGACCTCAGCCGAGGTCGCCGTCACCACCCCGTCGAATTCCGCCCGAAGCTGCGCATAGCCGAGCTGCTCTTTAGCCTTGTCGAGGTTGGCCTGCGCCTTGGCGACGGCGGCCGCCGCCGTCCGCCTTGCCTGCTCAGCCTCTTCGAGCGAGGCTTCGGTGCCGGATCGCGACTCCAGCAGCGCGCGCTGGCGCTGCTCCGAGGTCACCGCATTCCTGAGCTGAGCGTCGCTGTTCTCGACATCAGACTGCGCGTTGCGCACGGCAAGCTCCAGCGCCAGCGGATCGATGGCGGCAACGACGTCATCCTTCTTGACGAGATCGCCGACATTGACGTTGCGGGCGATCATCCGCCCGAGAATCCGGAAGCCGAGTTCGGTCTCGATCGTCGGCTCGATCGTACCGGTCAGGCTCAAGCTCGAGGCCGACGTCGGCTTGACTGTCATCGACAGCACGGGACGGGGCGCTTCCCCCTTCTTCTCATCCTGCGGCGCGCAGGAGGAGATCAGGGCCGTACCCATCATCAGAGCGACTATTTTGAGACGAATACTCACTTGGAAGCTTCCTTGACATAAGACACGATTTCACCCGGCCTGAGGAACTTGGTCCCGTCCGTCACCACGATGTCTCGTTCAGACACGCCTGACTTCACGATGAAGCTGCCAGTCTCATAGCCGGCGACATCCACCGCCCTTGCCGACACCGCAGACGATGCGGGATCGACGATCCAGACGGCCGGATTGCCGCCCTTGGACGTCATGGCCGACCAGGGAAGCTGGATGACGTCCTGCGAGACGTAATTGAATCTTCCGACGACGGGTGCGCCGAGAGGGATCGGAGCGTCGCTCGATATCGCGACCTTGACCTTGATGGTTCCGGTGGAAGAATCGATTGTCGGCGAAATTTCGCGAACCTTCGCGGCGATCTTCTGCGTCGGGTCCGACAGAAGCGTCACGGTCCCGTCGCCGTCGATCGGGCGCAGGAACGCGCTTTCGACCACCTCAAAGACGGCATCCCTGTCGCCGTCATGGGCAAGCGAGAAGACGACCTGGGCGGCCTGCGCCACCTGCCCGACCTCGGCATTGCGGGCGGTGATCACCCCGTCGGCGTCCGCCTTCAGCTCCGTGTAAGACAAGGTGTCCTGAGCGGTTTCCAACAGCGCCTGCGCCGACTTCGTCGATGCCTGCGCGGTCAGAAGCGCCTCCTGCGCCTGATCGAGTGCCGCACGCGTCGTTACCTGGGTTCGAAACAGGCTCTGCTGGCGGTCGTAAGCGAGCTGCGCCTGAGTTTGCTGCGCCTCGGCCGACTGAAGATTGGCGGCCGCCACACCCAGGTCGGCCTTCTGCTCTTCCGGATCGATCCGCGCGAGGAGCTGCCCCGCCTTCACGGATTGTCCGACTTCCACCAGCCGCTCGATGATCTTGCCGCTGACGCGGAAGGACAGATCGGTCTGAACGCGCGCCCGCACTTCTCCCGTGATCGCGCCGCCCTGAACCAACGACTCAGACTTGGCGACGACGGTGCCGACCACCCGTGGGGTTGGCTCAGTCGGCCCGCCCGCATCGCTGCATGATCCGAGACCGATGGCGCATATGATCGCTGCGGCGACCAGAATGGTTCTCATAGTTGACCTCTTGCTCTCAACGGCAGCTGCTATATAATTGACTGACCGATTAGTCAATGAAACATTGCGTCGCAGGGAGAGAGCGCACGCAACAGGTTGGAGGATCAGAAAATGACAGCCCAGAAGAAGCTCACACGCTCTGAACAAAAGGCGCTGCGGCCCATCCAGATTCTCGATGCCGCCTTCGAGGAATTCGTCAGATGCGGTTTCACAGGCACGAGAGTCGAAGACATCGCCGACAGGGTCGGCGTCACCAAGGGTACGGTGTATGTCTACTTCGAGACGAAGGAGAAGCTTTTCGAAGCCATGATCAACCACTTCTCCGTGCCGTTTCAGGAACTGCTGGGGATCACGGAGGGCCTCAGCGGCAGCGTCACCGACCGGCTGATTTCCATTCTCGGCCTGCTCTACGAACAAATCGCCGAGGATCGCACGACCCGCGAGCTGACGCGGCTGGTCATTGCCGAAGGACACCGGTTCCCCGACCTGATCGACCGCCACCACGATCAATTCATTGAGCCGATCATCGCCAAGGTCGACGCTCTCATTCTGGAGGGTGTGGCGTCGGGGGAGTTTCGCGAAATTCCGGTGGAATTCTCCGAAATCGTGGTCGCGCCCATCCTGACGACGACAGTTCTGCGGCTGATATTCGACGACCGCCGCGTGCCCACTCCCAACAAGGAGGCCTTCCTGCAGGCTTATTTCGACCTGCTGCTCAATGGCCTGCTGGCCAAACCTCACTGATCGCGGAATGGCGAAAAATACCGCGCCAGGCACGTAGCTTTTCTCAAGTTTTTATGTAAAAACATTGAGTTAGCTATGCCTTCGAAGGCACGCCCTCAATTCGCGACGGAAACGGTGGAACGCAAAGTCAATCTCAAGGATGTCGCGCGCGACGCGGACGTGTCGCTGAGCACGGCCTCGCACGCGCTCAACGGAACCGCGCCGCTGACGATCGAGGTGCGCGAAAGGGTTCTGGATTCGGCCAAACGCCTGGGTTACCTCGACCGCCGAAGGAAGAAGGCGACGATCGCGACCTTGCGCGTCCTGCTTCTCGCCATTCCCGACGATGCCGCGCCCGAGAGCGACCTCAATCTGGTGAGCTGGACGATCCTCAACGGTCTTCGCAGGGAGTGCGAACGCCGCGGCATCAGGATCGTACCCTTCGTCAGCACCGGCCGGCGCATTGACGGCGCTCAGGTCAGGCAGATCGCGCTCTTGGAACGTGCCGACGGCATTGTGGTTCTGAACGACGATCAGCCGGAACTGATTCGAAGCCTCGCCTCGCCTGATATGCCTGTTGTCATCGTCAACGGCGAAGACCCTGCCATGCTGGTCGATACGGTCACCCCGGAAAACCGCTTCGGGGCGCGGCTCGGCATCGAGCACCTGCTGGCGCTTGGGCATCGCCGTATCCTGCACCTGACATGGAAGGGCCGCACGACGATCCAGCGCCGATATGACGGCTTCTCCGATGCTTATTTCGCCGCGCAGCTTCCGGTGCCGGATGGCATGATCGTCGAGGCCGAGGGATATGAGCCGAGGCACGGCGAGGCAGCCATCAACGCGCTGCTCGACCGCGATCCCACGATGAAAGGCGCGACCGCCGTCTTCTGCGCGGCCGACAATCTGGCGCTCGGCTGCCTGAAGGCATTGGCCGATCGCGACATACGCGTGCCGGAAGCGATATCAGTGCTGGGGTTCGACGACATCGTCCCCGGCGAATTCAGCCGCCCGCCGCTTTCGACGGTCAGCGTTCCCACAGACAAGCTCGGCGCTGCCGCTTTGGCACTCATCGAACAGAGGCTGATCGCCAACGATCCGCAGCGGCCGGCCCATCGCCTGGAACTCGGATGCCATCTCGTCCTGCGCGGCAGTATCGCGGCACCGCGCTCCTAGAGCATGATGTTGTCCGAAAACCGTTCGCACTTTTCGGCGTCCTTGCTCATCGCAAGCGCTCAGCCTGCAGGCGCGTATCGCGCGGGCTTTCTCCAAAGGCGCTGCGGTAGACGATCGAGAACCTGCCGGCATGAGAAAAACCCCACGTCGCGCAGATTTCGCGGACGGATCGCTGATTCATCGGATCCCGCAATTGGTCGCGGGCTGCTTGCAGCCTGATCGTGCGCAAGTAACCGCCCGGTGAAGTCCCTCGGAAGGCCCTGAAACCCGTTTGCAGCGCGCGAAGTGAAACACCGACACCATCGGCAACCATCGTCATGGTGAGGGGCTCTGCGATGTTGGCGTGCATATAGTCAATAGCACGCCGGACATGCCACGGCGCGATCAAACAAACTTTCTGTTTTTCCAAATGGTCGGAAAGACGGTGGCGGCCAAAACGGATCACGAGGTTAGCAAGCGTTTCGCTCATCGCCGCCAAGGCCAGAGGTGAAGACAGAAGTGGACCGCCATTGCGCATGCCCTGCACGATCGTCTGCACCAGGCTGCCGATAAGCTGGCCCGACGGCGTTGCGAGATCCACAACCGGCTCAAGGTCAAGCGAGTCGAGGATCGGCATTTCCACCAGTGAAACGAGCATTCGCCTCACAACTTTCCAGTCCAGAAAGAGGGCGTCCGAGCAGTGCGGGCCACCTAGGATGAGACGATCGCCAGCCTCGTGGTTGTTGGCCATGAGGAGACGACCAGGCCCACTTTCAACCACGGTCTTTCCAATGGACAGCCGGAAGGATCCCGAGTGCGGAATGTAAAACGCAAGGTGTTGCGGCGTCTCATCGAGCGTCCGACTTGTCCAGGAACTCTGATAAACCGAATGAAGCACCGTAAATGCCTCACTTGTTCGCAAGTCCGCGGCCCAGGCAAAGGCCCGATCGTTGCTCAGCGGCTTGGCGCCAAACACCCCGTAGCCCGCCGAATAGGCTCGAACCATCGACTCGAAGTCAGTGCCTTCATGCGTTGGCGCAAACTCGGATGCCTCAGGCTCGGGCGCGCGCGCCGTATTTTCGGATCTCCACGATATCATGCAACTTGGTTCTTTCCCTCTCCACACCCCGCCCCGCTAACCGCCGATCAGGCGCTCCATCTCGTTCGAGACCGCCGCAACGCCGATATCGTGGCCTTCCAAACGCTCGGACACGATCCCCTTTGAAAGGCCGTCGGCCTGACTGGCTTGGCCAATCTCGATGAGGTAAGCAGGGCCGGCAAAGCGGGGATCGAATTCCTTGTTTGACAGAAGCAGAATGCCCTCCCAATGTGGTTCACACTCACAGTGTAAATCAAAATGAACCGAAAATGAAGTATGATCCGCTAGACCATGTTGCCGCGCATTTTTTGCGAGACACACAACCGATGCGCGTGGCTTCCCGCAACGAGCGCGACCTGTTGCGGCTGATCTGGAAGTCTCCGGGGATCGAACGCTCCGACCTGACAGAGCCGCTCGATCTCACCCAGCAATCGTTGCACAGGATCGTCGCGCGGCTTCATGAGCGAGGAATGCTCGTCTTTTCCCATTCGGAAACCCGGCGGCCGGGACCGCCCAGCCCGGAGCTGACCCTTCGCAAAGACTGGTGTTTAACCCTGGGCATCTCCGTGAATGTCGGTTCGATCGGCCTTTGCCTCATGGGTTTCGGCGAACCAATGGAAAACATGGAAATTCCACAGGCGGGCTCCTCGCTATCCGATGAAATGGAGCGGATCGAAGCGGCGGTCGAAGACATTCTTGCCCGCCGGGGCGCCAAACGGCGTGACGTCCTCGGCGTCGGTCTGGCCGTCGCCGGCCACCGCATGCTGGAGACGGCCTTCAATTGCCCCTTGCCGCTCGCTCATTGGTCGTTGATCGACCTGGCACCTTTGCTTGGAAAGCAACTTGGCCTGCCGGTCTGGGCAGACAATGTCGCCAGGACCGCAGCCTTGGCGGAAGCCATTTTCGGCGTTGGCCGCGATGTCGCAGATTTCGCCTACATCGCCCATCTTCATGGCTATGGCGGCGGCCTGGTTTCCGGAGGCATGCCGTTTCGCGGCAATTTCGGCAACGCCGGCGAATTTTCCGTTCTCTTCGGGCGTCAGGACTACGAGGAACGCCCTGCACTCGGCGTCCTGCTTGAACATCTTCGTGCCAAAGGGCGCATGAACCTGACCCTGAGGGACCTGAAGAACGAGGACCTGATGGACTGGGATGGCGTTGGCGAGTGGGTCGACCGCGTCACGCCGGCCCACAATCGAGCCATCAATGCGATCTGCGCAATATTCGACCCGGCATTGATCGTCCTCGGCGGCGAGCTTCCGCACTCACTCGCGAGAATGCTGATCGAACGGACCGAATTCAACAATCTGCCTCGGCATGGCGTTTTACGCGACGTCCCCAGGCTTGATGTGGCGCAGATAATCGATGCCCCCGGCGCAATCGGCGCGGCCTTGATCCCGCTCTTCGAAACCGTTTTGTGACGTGTGCAGGACGCCGTCGCACTTTGAAATCGATGTCGGCATAGCCCAAAAACGGCGGCCTACCAGGTCGCCGGGGCGGCTGGCCTCGGTGGCAAGCGCTACGCTTGCCGCGGCGAACCTCCCTCAGTATGAGCAACGGCCTTGGGAGTCACGCACAAAGACAACGACCGAAACGCGCCGCATGAACCAGGTTCATTGCGACGCGCTTCAGCCGGGAGGTAGGCGTGGTATGGGTCGTTCGGCGATTGTGAGGAGATCTCTATCTCCACGCCTTGCCGTTCACTTCATGCCTGTTCCGGCGATGCCCGTGGTGATGTACTTCTGCAGGAACAGGAAAACGATGGTGACAGGCAGCAGGCTGAGGAACGTCATCGCCAGGATATAGTGCCACTGCACCGAGAACTCGCCCTGGAACGCATTCAGACCGACCTGCAGGGTGAAATTCTCGCGGCTGTTGAGGACGATGAGCGGCCAGAGGAAGTCGTTCCATCGCCAGAGCACGGAAAATATCGCCAGCACCGCGAGAGCCGGCGCCGTCAGCGGCAGGATGATGCGCCAGAAGATGCAGAATTCGCTCGCCGCATCGACGCGCGCCGCCTCTATCAGCTCGTCGGGTATGGTCAGCATATATTGCCGCAGCAGGAAGACGGCGGTCGGAGAGGCGACCGTCGGCAGGATGACGCCCCAGAGGTTATCGGCAAGCCCGACCCCGACGATGACGAGATAGGCCGGCACCATGACGACGGCGAGCGGAATCATCAGCGTTGAAATGATGATGACGAAGACCGTCGTATCCCCTGCAAATTTGTATTTCGACAGGGCAAATGCCGCCATGGCGTTGACGATCAGCGTCAGCAGCGTTGCGACGAAGGTGACGAACACCGAATTCTTGAGGAAGGTCAGGAAGTTGAAGCGCGTCAGCGGATCGGTGTAATTCTGCGTGGCGATCGTCAGCTTCTGCACCGGCGTCAGCCCCTTGACGTCGACGCTGACGGGCTGTCCCGGATTTGCGGGATCAACCATTTGGGCCTTGAGGCCGATGCGGCGGACCATGGCCATTTCGCGCATCTGACCGTCGATGGTGACCTTCCAGAGGCTGAGCGGTTTGTCGAAGCCGGGTACGGTCTGCTCGACGGCGGCCCGAGGAAGCAGCGTTGGCGGAAATCGGGTGATCTCGGCGGCCGGCTTCAGCGAGGAGAGGCCGGCCCAGATGACGGGAACGAGCACGACGAAGGTTCCGCCGATCAGCCAGACCCACGACAATATGTCGGTGATATCGATGCGTCCGGCCCGGCGTGTGCGCTTGAAAAAGCTGATCGGGTTCATCTCAGGACTCCATTCGCTTGCCGATACGCAGCTGTATGAGGGTGAGAACCAGAAGCACCAGCCCCATGAGAACCGATGCGGCGGAAGCCAGTCCGAAGAGGCGAAGATCGCTGCCGAATGCCATCTGGTAGATATATTGGACGATGAAGCTGTTGGCCGTGCCCGGACCGCCGCCATTGGTCAGAACCCAGGCCTCGTCGAAGATCTGGACGGATTTGATCATCAGAAGAATGAACACGACTAAGAGGTTCGGGGCCAGCAGGGGCAGTGTGATCCTGAACAGCGTGCGGCGCGGCGAGGCGGCATCGATGGAGGCAGCCTCGTAGAGCTCCTTCGGGATGGCCTGGAGGCCGGCCAAGAGGATGAGCGTGTAAAAGCCCATGTGGAACCAGACCGACACCACGACGACGAAGAAGCGCGACCAGCCGACGTCGAGCAGGAAGATCTCAGGGGGAACGCCGATCATCTGGAAGAAGGCGTTCAGCAGCCCGTTGCGATCGAGGAACCATTTCCAGATCAGGCCGATGACGACGGGCGACAGCAAGACAGGATAGAAGAACATCGCCCTGAAGAAGCCGCGCGCCACGATCGCCCGATTGAGGATCAGCGCCGTGATCAGCGCCACGAGCAATGTGGCGACGACATTGAAGGCCACGAACCAGAGCGTATTCCACACAGCCGTCCAGAACAGCGATTCCTGGCAGGTTCCCGGCTGCAGATAATTGCCGCAGGAAAGCAGCGTGCGGAAATTGTCCAGGCCGACGAAAGGCCGCTCCGACACGAATAGATTGGTGCCGCCGGTGAAGGCGTAACCGACCGCGATCGCGATCGGAAGGAACGTGAAGATGGCGAACAGAACGAGGTTCGGCGCCAGGAACAGCCATGGCATACGCTTGCGGCCGAAGATGCGCTCGATCACATTTATCGGGGCTTCGACCACTCTCATCGCCGTTTCCCCTGCCTGGGACAGCAATGCACCTGCCTTGAGCGCCGCCATGTTCAGCGCCTCCCCTGTCCGGGCCGCCGGGCAAAAGCCAGGCCGCTTTCGGGATCGAACAGATGAACCCGCCCCGGGGCGGCATCGATCAGGATGCGATCACCAGGCGCCGGCGCGAAATGGCCGGCCTCGTGAATGATGATCTGCTCGTCATGGCCTGCAAGATTGCCATAGACATAGGTCTCCGTACCGAGGCCCTCGTGATACTGGACGATGAACGGCAGGCCCTGCTCGCTGGAGCGTGAAAAATGCGCGGGCCGGATGCCGGCGAGAACAGCCTGTCCGACCGCAATTCCGGCGGGATCGACATCGCTGACGACCTTGCCACCATTGCCGACATCGATGACGACGCCGCCTTCCTCGATGCCAGCGACCTTGCCCTTGATGATGTTCATGCGCGGCGAGCCGAGGAAGCCGGCGACGAAGAGATTGCGTGGGCTATCGAACAGGTCCAGCGGCGCGCCGACCTGCTCGACCCGCCCGGCGCGCAGCACGACGATCTTGTCGGCCATCGTCATCGCCTCGACCTGGTCATGCGTGACATAAATCATCGTCGTCTTGATCTCGCGGTGGAGCTTGGTGATCTCGGCGCGGGTCTGAACGCGCAGCGCCGCGTCGAGATTCGACAGCGGCTCGTCGAAGAGAAAAATGTCCGGTTCGCGCACGATAGCCCGGCCGATCGCCACGCGCTGGCGCTGGCCGCCCGAAAGCTGCTTCGGGCGTCGGTCCAGGTAGGGCTCGATCGCCAGCATCCTGGCGGCCTCGGCAATCCGCGCCTCGATCTCGGCACGCTTGAACTTCAGGTTCTCCAGGCCGAAAGCGAGGTTTTTGCGAACGCTCATATGCGGATAGAGCGCGTAGGACTGGAAGACCATTGCGATCTTGCGCTCGGCCGGCGAGAGCGCGCTGACATCGCGGCCCCCGATCGCGATTGCGCCCTCCGTCACCTCTTCGAGGCCGGCAATGACACGCAGCAGAGTCGACTTGCCACATCCCGACGGCCCGACGAAGACGACGAACTCGCCGTCCGTGATATCGAGTTCGACGTCATGCAGGACTTTGACCGAGCCATACGATTTGTTGACGTTGGAAAGTTTCAGTTCTGCCATGCCCCACTCCCATCAGGTGCCGCCGTTTCGAAGACGGCGTCGTTTTTGTTCCAGCCTTGCGGCAGCGGTGTCGGCCGTGTGATCCGCACCTCGTTCATCAAGATCCCGGTGACATCAGCCACGTAGACGGCCGGCATTCCTCCCGGATAGTGCTCAAGACCGATTACCCGCCCGTCTGACCCGCGGGTCCAGGCATTGGCGCGGCCACCGCCATCGGCTGTCGGGGAAAGGTCTGCGTTTGTCGGACGCAGGTCGTAGGATCGCGCAGTGCCGAGCTGCCCCGGCTGCTGATCGATGGCGATGCGTGCCAGCGATGCGTTGCGGATGCCGGCCGGCGAGGTCGAAATGACGGTGATCGCCCCCTCCATCCGGCCGGTGATGTCCTCGACGATGAGATTTTCGATGGCGCCTGCCGCGCGTTCCGTAACACGGTCGACGACATTGACGGTCAGCGCCTCCCCCGAACCCCAGAAACCATCGGGCGTCTCGCGGCACTCCACCGCAATTCGTGAGAACCTCACGTTCGATATCCGGCCGCCGTCGCGGGAGAATACGCCGAGGGCCCTGTTGGAAGATGAGACGCTGCAATCCTCGAACACGACATTGGTGACATCGCCATGCGTTTCCGTGCCGATCTTCAGCGCGCAGCTAAGGCTCTGAACCGAGCATCTGCGGACGAGAATGTTTTCGCAACGCCCGATGGCGACACGGTCAGGACCGATGCTCGTCTTCAGGCATATGCCGTCGTCGGCCGTCGATATCCGGCAATCCTCGATAACGGCGCCGCGACAGGCATCCAGCACGATCCCGTCCGTGTTGGGAAGGCGGCGGTCGTTGTCGATGATCACGTTCCTGACCGCAACATCGGTGCAGTTGACGAAGTGCAGCGTCCACATCGGCGAGCGGCAAATATGGACGGAGCTGATCTCGACCTCGTCGCAGCCCTCGAAGACGACGACGCGGGGACGAAATTCGGCCGGGATGAAGGTTCCCACCGTCTCGTCGTCTCCCACGATGAAGCTGTCACAACCGGCTTCGATGCGCCCCGCCCCCGTCAGGCTGATCCGCCGCGCATCCTTGGCGACGATCATGCCGCGGTCGGATTTTTCGGCGATCACCGAAACGGTCGTCTGCGCATAGGCCGCGTAATCCGGAACGGGACGCAGGATCGCACCGGCGGCCAGATGAAGGTCGACGCCGGATCTGAGCTGGAGCCCGCGGCAGACATGGATGCCGGCCATGAGCTCAACGCGTCCGCCGCCTGAAGCCGACAGGCCGTCGATGGCCGCCTGCAGACGGACCGTATCGTCGCTCTGCGCCGGCTCGATCGCGACAAGAGACACGGGGCTCATTGGCGCTGGCCGTTCTCGAGAAAGACTTCCGTCAGCAGCAGCATGGTCAGCGCCTGGCCATAAGGCGTCGGCACGTTGGGGATGCGCTTGTAGAAATCGAGGTCATGACCCATCGGCGTGCCGTCCGAGACGCCGTGGACGACGCCTTCTTCATCGATCTGCGCCAGCACCGCCGCAAGCGCGCGCTCCGCATAGGCCCTGTCGTCCTTGTCGAGAATGCCGGCATCGATGGCGCGCAATATGCCGTAGGCAATGCCCGCCGTGGCCGAGGTTTCCAGCGGCGACGACGGATCGTCGAGAAGCGTCGTGAACATGCCGTCCGGCCGCTGGTATGCTTTCAAGGAGCGCACCTGGCTGACGAGGACGTTCGACAGAAAACGCCGGTCCTTCTCCCCGAGCGTCGGAACGAGGTCGAAGAGCTCGGGGATGGCGACGGTGATCCAGGCATTGCCGCGCGCCCAGAAGGCATTGGCAAAATTGTGCCGTCCGTTGAAGGTCCAGCCGTGATACCAGAGCCCGCTGACCGGATCGGAGAGATAGCGGGTGTGGATCACGAACTGATAGACGGCCTCGTCGATCCACTCGCTGCGCTCGCAGAGAACGCCGGCGCGGGCGAGAAACAGGCAGGCCATGAACAGCGTATCGTCCCACAATTCGCCGTCGTTGAGGCGCTCCTTGACGACGTGCTGAAAGCCGCCGTCCTCGGTCTTCGGCAGTTCCTTGACGAGCCATTCGGCCCAGTCCTCGACGAGCGCGCGAAAGTCGGGACGGTCGACATGCTGGACCAGGATCGCAAGCGGCAGCATCGGCGCCGTGCTGTTGATTTGGCGCGGCGGCAGGCCGCGTTCAATCTGGCCGGCATACCAGGCGACGAGTTCCTGCAGCGCTTTTTGATCATTGGTGGAAATGGCGCGGCGCAGGAAGCCGTAAAGACCGACGCCGACTTCCCAGTCCCACTCGTCGAACTGGATTCCGGAGGCCGAATTTCCCGTCACGAGACCTTCCTTGATGCCTCTGAGCCGGCTGAAAGCCGTTGCCACGCGATCAATCGTCGTCAGGAGGGCGGCGTTATCGACAGATGTTGTGTTCATGCTGGAGACCTATGTTTTCAGGAGTAGAACGGCCCGTCAGTGCCGGCGCCGGAGGCAGCACTGTCGTAGGTGAGGATCGGTTGCGGCTGATCGTGGGTGAAGGGCCTCGCCTCGCCGCCGATCGAAAGACCATCGGCGTAGGAGAGGTCGATCGCCGGGCCGCCCGGCGGCGTCAGAGAGAGACGCCGAAGCCCGGGATCGAAGGAAACCGTCGTCTGGCCCAGGCGTTCGACGAACGCCTTGAAGGCATCGTCGTTGCCGCATCCGACGATACCAGCCCAGCCGCAAAGCTGCCCGTAGGAGCGCGCCTCGCGGCCGGCGGTCGGGCCGTCGGTGATCAGCTCCAGGCCGTTCGACGCCCAGAGGGCGGAAAATCCCCGGCCCGATCGCGCGATGAGCCACTTGTCTTCGATGATGAGATCGTCCAGCCCGTCGCGGCCGATATAGGCGTGCGTCCATGCGTGGCGTGCGTCGCTTGTGTCCTCGATCAGGAGGGCAACGTCGCGATGCTGGGCAACGCGCGGCAGGATGCCGTTGCCGGCCCAATAGGACGGCCTTTGATTGCCCCAGGGGTCGTCCTCGCCGGGATGGTTGACCCACAGCCTCGCCATCGGATGGCCGGCCAGCCGGATGTCGAGCACATGCTGCTGGTGCCCCTTCTGGCCGGTCTTGTGATCGACGACCGTCGAAAGCTGCGCCGCCTCGTTCTTGAACAGCACGAGTTTTCCGCTCTCGAGGCCCTGGCTGTAGCGCGCCTCGACGCTTCTTGATCGGGTGAGCGGCGCAAGTTCGGCCAGATCGGCGGGCGGCTCATAGCTGCCGGCGCAGAACATGGTCAATGCCGCCACACCATTGTTCAGCCAGCCGGTTCCGAAGGCGACCTGGGCGAAGGGCGCAAGCTCGGTCAGCGGGCCGGCGCGCAACTCCTTGTCGTAGGCACGGCCCTGCGATCCGGCCGGAACGCCTGCGAGCGTGTGAAGGGCGATCATGCGGAAGATGAGATCGATCTGGGCGCGGGCGCGCTGGGCAACGGCCGCCTCAGCCCAGCGCTCCAGCGCCAGCAGGCCGATGAAATCGATCGGGTAATAGGCCGCCGAGTTCCACTCCGCCAACCCATGGGCTTCGACGCTGTCGAACCAGCGGCCGAGCCGCTCGCCGGCAAGTTCCGCCTGCTGCCGCCCCGTGCGGCCCGAGGCCGAAAACACCTCGTCGGGCAAAAGAAGTCCGGCCAGCAGCTGGCTGGTATGAAAGCAGAGCACATGGTTCTCGCTCCAGAACCACATCGCGTCGTTGCCCGGCTCGTCGACCCAGTAACGGTAGGAGCGGGCGGAATGCCGGATGCGAGCGATCACTGCATCGGGCATCCGGTCGGCATAGGCGCCGAGCAGCCACAAGAGCGGCACCATGATGAAATCCGAGCAATCCTCCCGCGCATCGATGGAGGCGAGCGTCGCCTCGATGATGCGGTCGAAGCTTTCCTGGTCGTGGTGACCGGTTTCCATCATCGCAATGAGGCGCCCGACGCGGTTCGCGCCGAAGCGGGCGCTGTATTCCAGCGCCTGCCGCTTGCGGGCGGCGAGCGACGCCTCGGCCGACAACGGCGAAATGCTGCTCATGAAAGCGGCATCGATGACGCGCGTGACCGAGCCCGTGCCGGAGCCGATCGTCATGTGGACGCCGTGATAACCGTCCGGAATGCCGCAGATATCGTCGGCCGTTAGGCTGCTCTGATGGGCCTTGAGCGTCAATCGGGAATGCGCGAGAACGGGCCGCTCGTGACCATGACCGACGACCTTGATCTCTACCGGCAGATCGCGTTCGGGCGCTGTGCCGAAGATGATCTCCAGCGGCTGATTGACGAAGACGTCGCGAGCCGGACGGACGCCGCGAGCAAGGGCTTCCAGCTCGCGGACCTCATCCTGATCCAACGATACGGGCAGCAGCACGCAGAGCGGCTCCTCGTCCAGCATCTCGAGCTCGAAGAACCACGTCGTGTCACGCTCGGCCAAGTCTTCGGTATGGACGAGGATCTGGTTGTCGCCGGCGTCCAGCGCCAGCCTTATGTCGGTTGCGCTCTCGGTGTTGCGCTTGAAGGGTTCGAAGCGCACCGCCTCCTGTCCGTTGACCCATATGCGAACGCCGCCGCAGGTCTTCAGTCTGAGATTGAGCGTTCGCGCGGTCTCCGTTCTGAACGTGCCCTTCAGCCATCGCCTGAGATGCGTCGGTACGTGCCAGAAGCCGGTGAACTCGACGCGACGGTTCGAGCCGGGAAGATTGAGGCTTTCGGTCGGCCAGGCGGTGTCGGGCAATAGCGGCCGCCCGACCATGGTCGACCAAAAGGCCTTGCGGCAGGGCAGATCTCCGACATCGACGAAACCGTTGATGAAACGATAGTTTACGCGATCTTCGGCCGGCGCGGGCTCGCCGGGAAAATAGCTGGCGATGAGGCCGGAAACGGCCCATGCCGTGATCGTCTGGCCCGTGGCCACACTGTATGCTGGCGCCATCTCGCCCGGCTGCTTGATGCATTCCGTTTTCACAGACCGCCTCCTCCGCAATCCTATGAAAATATTTTCATTAGGTTATTTGTGCGCGCCATTTTTGAAAAATGCCCAAAAACATCGCTATTGCCGCAGAAAATAGCTTGACGCAACGAATGTCAAGTATATGAAATTGATTTATCGATGGCTGAGGCCGCGATTGATGAAAATGTTTTCATGGGAGGATGAAAATGAAAACCTATCTCTCAGGGGCCGTCGCACTGGCGTTGGCAACCGTTTCTTTCGCATGGGCCGGCGCGGCCATGGCGCAAACCAAGACAATCACCTTTCTGTTCACCGACGACGACCAGGCTTACGTCGAGCGCATGGAAGCGCTCAGCAAGGAATTCGAGACGGCGAATCCCGACGTCAAGGTCAACTTCGTCTCTTCGGGCTATGATGCGGTCGCCAAGCAGCTGCCGGTGCAGCTTGCCGTCGGCGAGGGCCCTGACATCGCCAAGATCACCGACTGGCAGCTTGCGCCCTATTACCTCGACATGCGTCCCTACATGAAGGACCCGGATGGCTTCGCCAAGCTGCACGGCGACAGCCTGAACACGCTCCGCTTCCCCGGCGTCAACGATCCGCAGTCGATCAACGGCTATATCGCCTCGCAGACCTTCAACCTGCCCTTCGTCAACAAGACGCTGTTCGAACAGGCCGGCGAACCGCTTCCCAAGCCCACCGCCACGCTGAAGGATATCGTCGAAGCCTCGGCGCGCGTCGCCAAGGCGACCGGCGCTCAGATCCCCTTCACGATGGACCGCTCGGGCCACCGCTTTTCCGGCGCGGCATTCTCCTACGGTTCGAACTACGTCAAGGACGGCAAGTTCTTCTTCCCCGACGATGCCGCCAAGCGCTACGTCACGGATCTCTACGGTTGGACGAAGGACGGCTCCTTCCCGAAGGAAATGTGGGGTGCTGCCGGGGGAACCCAGTACAAGAACATGGGTGACGAGTTCGTCAACGGCAACGTCGTGACCTATCTCGCCGGCAACTGGATGGTCAATCCGTTCCAGAAGAAGATCGGCGACGCCTTCGACTGGACGGCGATCAGCGCGCCCTGCGGCGATGCCGGCTGCTATGCGATGCCCGGTGGCACCGCGATCGTTGGCTTCAAGCGCACCAAGTCTCCCGAGGCCGTGGCCGCGTTCATCGAGTTCCTCGGCTCTGAAAAGGTCCAGCGTGAAATCGCTGAAAATTACGTCGTCCTGACGGGCGCCGACATCAAGGACCCGCAATACAAGCTTGAGAGCAAGAATGCCAAGGAGGCGATGGCCGTCTTCCTCGGAAGCCGCAATAGCGTGCCGCAGGCAGCCCGGGACCTGGAACGTCTCAAGGGATCCTCCGCCATCTATCAGCTCATCGTCCAGAGGATGAGCCAGCTGATCGTCGGCGAGCTTTCCCTCGACGAGACCTTCAAGGCGATGAATGCCGACGTCGACAAGGTCAACCAGGCGCTCGCCGCCAAGTAACCGGTCACGCGTTGTCCCGCAAAATGCGCGCACGCAGCAGCCACGGCCTCGCAACAGGGCCGTGGCTTTTTCGTTTTTTCTCGAACACTTCGATGCGTTTCGAATTGTCGATGGCCTGAACGACGTTACGTTTCCTACTGCATAATTCCTTCCGGAATTGGCTTAGCGATAAAATTATCGCGGCAATTCAAAATGTTACAGCGTCCTTTGAGCGTCTAAAATGACGCGCGGCGCTGTAATGGAAAGGCAGCGTCATGAATTCAATCGAACAAAACTCCAGGGCTTACGCACAGTTGAAGCCGGCCTCTCTCGCCATTCTCTGCCTCGGCGTGATCGTGGCGCAGGTCGATACATCGGTCGTTAATCTGGCGGTTCAGCCAATCGGACTCGATCTCAAAGCCTCCGTCACCGAGCTGCAATGGGTCGTCGACGCCTACAATCTCGTTTACGCAGCACTTCTCATCAGCGGCGGCTTGTTCGCCGATCTTTACGGCCGACGTCTGATGTTCGTGATCGGCTGCGCTGTCTTGGCGCTGGCGAGCCTTGGCTGCGCATTCGCCTCGACCATCGCGATCCTCATCGCCGCGAGAGCCTTGACCGGCTTCGGCTCCGCCCTCCTGCTGCCCGCTTCGCTTTCGCTGATCCGGGTCATCTACCGGGATGAGAAGGTCCGTGCCCGAGCGCTCGGGATCTGGGCCGGCTGCAATGGAATGTCGCTTGCGATCGGCCCAAGCCTCGGCGGCTTCCTCATCCGTGATTTCGGCTGGCGATCCGTCTTCTTCGTCGTCATCCCCATCGCGCTGATCGCGGCGGCGGCGGCACGGTTTTTCGTTCCGGAAAGCGCCGATCGGCAAGGCCGGTCCTTCGACATGCCGGGTCAGTTGCTGGGGATAGCATCCCTCACCGTTCTTACCCTCACGGCGATCGAATCATTGCATCTGCCGCCTTTGTGGACGGCCCTCCTGGCCATCGCCGGCGCCCTGCTTCTGCTGCTCTTCATCATCGTCGAAAAGCGCCTGGAGCAGACGGCTCTGGTTCCGATCTCGATGTTTTCGGGCAGGCAGTTTCGCGGTGCGATGGCCGGAACGGCGGCAATGACGTTCGGCATGTATGGCACGCTCTTTCTCTTTCCACTCGCCTCCCTCAGCCTTCGACGCCTGGCCTCGGTGGAGGTCGGGCTGTCTCTGCTGCCAATGGCCATCAGCTTCATCGCGATCTCACCCTTCTCCGGTTCGATCTCGGAGCGCCTGGGGAAGAAACGCACCATATCGGCGGGACTGGCGCTGATGGGTTTGGGCAACCTTCTGCTCGGCTCATCCTTTCTGGCCGATTGGTTCATTGCCGAAGAGGTCGGATTGTTGCTGACCGGGGTCGGGATGGGCATGGCGACGGGGCCTCTGACGGCGGTCGCGGTTTCAACCGTGGCGGCCGATCGCGCCGGCACGGCGAGCGCCCTGATCAATGTTGCCCGCATGGTCGGGGCGACGATAGGCGTCGCCTTACTGGGAGCGATCTTCGCCTTTTTGGGAGAAGCAGAAACGGCCTTCATCGTCGCGATGTCGGTCGGCGGCAGCACGCAACTGCTTGGAAGCCTCGCTGCCTGGCGCTTGCTCTGAACGGTCAGGCACGATCACGCATATGCGGCGGAACGGCGGCGATGTCCTTCGTCAGCGCAACGAAATTCCGCACGATGGAGAGTTTCAGATCACGCCGGTAAGCGATGCAGAGCGGCAAGGGTGAAAGTTGGCCGGGAGCGAGCGCGCGATAGGCAATGGCCTCCGGATGGAGGACCTGCATGGAGGTTGGAACGATCGTGACGCCGCGACCGCCGGCAACGAGGTTGATCGCTGCGACGATGCGATAGACTTCGTCGACGATCGCAGGCGTCACGCCTGCACGATCGAGGGACTGCAAGATACGCTCGAATATGCCTGGGCCGTCGGGTCGCCGGTAAACGACCACGTCCTGCCCCTCCAGCATTTTCAGCGTGATCGGACCGAGGCGTTCATCCGCAAGGGGATGACCAAGAGGGATGGCGACGATCATGTCCTCTTCGGAAAGCACCGTGCTCGCCAGATCCGGAAATCGATTTGCGTCGATGTGCAGCAACGCTGCATCGATACGGCCCTCCTGCAAGGCGAGAATGAGTTCGTAGGTCTCGCTTTCTTCGACGGCGATTTTCACGAGCGGATAGGAAAGACGGAACTGCTGCAGCAGCTTCGGCGCCAGAACATGCAGCGACGCGGAACTCGTAAAGCCGACGGACAACTGGCCAGCCTCGCCTTTGTGGTAGCGGCGGACATTTTCGACTGCCTGACCGGCGCGCTTCAGAATGTCGCGGGCGTCGGCAAGAAAAACCGCGCCGGCAGCGTTGAGCACGATCTTCTTCGGATGCCGATCAAAGAGGGAAAGGCCAAGCTCGTATTCAAGATCGCGGATCTGCTGACCAAGCGGCGGCTGCTGGATGTTGAGACGCGCGGCAGCTCGCGAGATGCTCCCCTCTTCTGCGACGGCCACGAAATAGCGGAGGTGTCTCAATTCCATCGGCTTCCAACATAAACTTAAAAGGTTCCATGCATGGATTATATAAATATTTTACATACTATAGACGCCGGATTACGACTAGCGCCATCTTGATTGCCAAGGGAGGAAAATCGCATGGCTGGAAGTAAACCGAAAATCGCGATCGTTGGTGCCGGCATGGGTGGTCTCGCCGCCGCGGCGACCCTTCGCCAGGTCGGTATCGACGTGAATGTCTACGAGCAGGCACCGAAATTTGCCCGCATCGGCGCCGGCATCCAGATGCTGCCGAATTCGTCGCGCGTCCTGCGCGGTATCGGCGTTCTCGACAGGCTTCAGAAACTTGCGTTCGAGCCTTATTCTCATCTCAACCGCGTCTGGGATACCGGTGAGATCAAGCGCGAGCTTCCGATGCCGGAAAGCCTTTACGGCGCGCCCTTTCTCTGCATGCACCGGGCCGACCTGCATGAAGCGCTTTATTCCGTGCTGCCGCCGGAGATCGTTCACCTCGGCAAGAAGCTCGTCGGCCTGGATCAGACGAAGGGCGGCGTGACGCTCTCTTTCGCCGACGGCACGAAGGCGGATGCCGATGCGGTGATCGGCGCTGATGGCGTGCATTCGCTGGTTCGCGACATCGTCGTCGGCCCTGACAAACCGATCCACAAGGGCCGGATCGCCTACCGCGCGGTCTTCGACGCGAGCCTGATGAATGGCGGCGAGATCCAGGCGTCCAGAACGAAGTGGTGGGGTGTCGATCGCCACATCGTCATCTACTACACCGCCGCAGACCGCAGCTCGCTCTACTTCGTCACCAGCGTGCCTGAGCCTGCTGACTGGCTGACCTCGGAATCCTGGTCCGCCAAGGGCGACGTGAAGGAATTGCGCACCGCCTATGAAGGCTTCCATCCGGAAGTGCAGATGGTTCTCAATGCATGCCCGGACTGTCACAAGTGGGCAATCCTCGAACGTGAACCTCTGGCGCGCTGGAGCGACGGACGCGTGGTGCTTCTCGGCGACGCCTGCCACCCGATGACGCCCTATATGGCGCAAGGAGCTGCGACCTCGATCGAGGACGCGGCAGTGCTGGCGCGGTGCCTTGCCGGCGTCGACAATGACGACATCGAAGGCGCGTTCCGCCGCTACGAGGCAAACCGCAAGCCGCGCACCTCACGCATCCAGGCGATTTCGAGCGCCAATACCTGGATGTCGGGGGGCAACGAAGACACGTCCTGGCTCTATGGCTACGATGCGTGGAACGTGCCGCTCGTGGGCGAAAACGATATGGCGCATGCCGGATAAGGGAATGTCGATGTCCAACAGTGCAGCAAATGCGCGCGAGACGGCTTCCGGCGTCGCCTATGCGAGAATGTCCGATGGTATCGGCCTTGCTTATAGACGCAGTGGACGGCCGGGTGGGCCGCGCGTCGTTCTGATCCATTCACTGGCGCTCGACGCCAGCGTCTGGGATCGGGTTGTCGGGCGGCTGGAGAATGCGGATATCGTCACGATGGACTGCCGTGGCCATGGCAGGAGCGACAAGCCTACCGGTCCCTACGATGTCGAGCGGTTCGGCGACGATATCGCCGACCTGATGGGAGAACTCGGGTGGAGTGACGTCGTCGTCGCGGGCTGCTCCATGGGCGGTTGCGTGGCGCAGACCTTCGCGGCGCGGCACCCCGAGCTGGTGCGCGCCATGCTGCTGATCGATACCACCGCCTGGTATGGTGCCAACGCGCCCACGGAATGGCGGGCCCGGGCGACAAAGGCTCGCAGCGAAGGGCTGGCATCGATGGCCGAGTTTCAGGCAACGCGCTGGTTCGGCGATCGATTCCGGATGGATCATCCGGCGCAGGTTCAGCATGCCATGTCGGTCTTTACCACCAACGATATCGATGCCTATGCCGCGACCTGCGCCATGCTCGGCGATGCCGATCTGCGCCGGCATCTGGGAGGTTTCCGGTTTCCCGTTTCGGTGGTCGTCGGCGAGGAAGATTACGCCACCCCCGTCGAGACGGCCCGAGATCTCGCTGCGGCCATTCCGGGCGCATCCCTCACCGTCTTGCCCGCCGCGCGGCATCTGACGCCGATCGAATGCCCGGACCAGATCGCCGATGCGATCCGGTCGCTGTTCAGGCGGGCCAACGGCTAACGCCTAATGCCGGCGCTACGAAGGCGCCGGCCATCATCAAGGTGCTGAATCTGGGAGGATAGAATGCACGACAACACAATTACGCTGGCCGCATCCGCGACCGCAGATGGGCTTGAGGCCCGCGATCCGACCCCGGCATCCGACCGCGGTCGCGCCGCTGCGCTGACTGCCCGTTTCGAAGCCATTCCCTTTACACCATGGCACCGCCGGGCGCGGATCGTCATGGGGAGTGCCACGTTTCTCGATGCCTTCGATGCCCTTTCGCTGGCATTCGTCCTTCCGATTCTGATCAAGCTATGGGAGCTTTCTCCGGCCCAGATCGGCTGGATGATCGCCGCCAGCTACATCGGCCAATTGCTCGGCGCCTTGCTCTTCAGCCGTCTTGCCGAAAGTTTCGGCCGCGTACCCATGGCGGCAGCGGCCACAGCGCTGATGTCGGTCATGGGCCTGGCCTGCGCGCTCACCGGCAATTTTCAGATGCTTTTCCTATGCCGCCTGATTCAGGGTATTGGTGTCGGCGGAGAAATGCCGGTCGCCGCCACCTATATCAGCGAGCTTTTGCGGGCGAAGGGACGCGGCCGCTATTTCATGCTGTATGAGATGATCTTTCCGGTCGGGCTGATGATCACCGGCCAGGTTGGGACCTTGCTCGTGCCGATCCTCGGATGGACATCGCTGTTCTTCATCGGCGGCATTCCCGGTCTCGTCATCGCCTATCTGCTTTATCGGCTGCCGGAATCGCCGCGCTGGTTGATCGGCCAGCAACGCCTGGACGAAGCGGAAGCGATCATCCGCCAGGCTGAGGCGAGCGCAAGAAAGGCAAACCTCGACTATCAACAGGAGCCGCAATCGGCGCCTGAAGCGCCGGCTGCAGCGCCCGCCCCCGCACAGGTCGCCCGGCAGCCGAGAAGCCGCTGGAGCGAGCTGCTGTCTCCACGCTTCCGCGCCAGGACGTTGATCGCCTGGGTCCTTTGGGCGAGTTCGTTCTTCGTCGCCAACAGCCTCAACAACTGGATGCCAACACTCTATCACACCGTCTACAAGCTCGAGCTCGGAAGCGCTCTTCGGGCGGCGTCGATGACCAATGTCGCCCAGGTCGCCATCCTTCTGGTTTGCGCTTTCTGCATCGACCGCATCGGTCGAAGAACTTGGGCCATTGTATCCTTCCTGGTCGGCGCGGCACTGTTGACCGCTTTGGCTGCCGGTGGCGCAGGCCAGCTCTGGTCGTTGATCGTGCTGGCAACGCTTGCCTATGGCGTTGTCGGGTCGATCAATGCGGTTTTGTATCTGTACACGCCGGAGATCTATCCGACGCGGATGCGCGCTATCGGAACGGGTCTTGCGACATCATGGCTGCGCATAGCCTCGGCCGTCGGGCCGACCACGGTCGGTTATATGATGGGGACGCAGGGCATCAATTCGGTGTTCATGATGTTCGCGATCGTCGCCGCCATCGGTGCGGTTGCGGCTATCGGAATGATCGAGACCGGGGGACGTCGACTGGAAGAAACCTCATCGTAAGGTCAGCATCACCAGTTCAGCGGGTGACAATCGAGCAATAGGGCAACGATGTCGCGCAAGCCGCCGACATCGTTGCCCTTTATGGTGACATGCGGTTCGGGAGAGGCTATAGGCGTTGTCAGCCTTCGCCGGCTCGCAGGCGCCATGGTCAACTCACACATGCCGGCAACCCGCTTACATCCGGCGATCCAGCGACTGTCTACCGTATAGAGGTGCATTTCCATGCCGATGGGCTCCGAGCATCCGCTGCGAAGGGAACTTCACAACGAGCTCCACGCGCGGCCGTCGCTTTACTTCGATGGCGACACGGATGTGTGGCACGTCGCCATCGTCGGCGAGAATGCCCCTCCTCAGATACCAACTTCCCTGCCGGGACTAGAAGATGTCTCCACGACCCGCGAGGGCAACCACGGCATCGGCCGCATCGGCGACGGCCGGCTGAAGTGGGAGGCGCATACCGAGTTCCTCACCCTGACTTTCGTCGTTCCCGCATCGGCCGAACCCGGCAGCAATCCGCCGGAAGCCTTTCAGGCCTGCTGCCGTCAGATCGACGGGAAGATCATCGCAGCCGTCCGCGTGCTGGTGCGGGACGACAAGGACGGGCAAGGTCCGGAAAAACCGAAGCTCGACTATGTCGCTTCACAAGTCGGCGGCGGCGACGCGGAAGTGCATTCGAACTTCCGGCTGACCGATAGCGGTTTCGTCGAATTCCTGTTCTTCAACCGCAATCTCAACGCCTATCGCACCGGCCGCATGGTCAGGCGTTTCCTGGAGATCGAGACGTACCGGATGATGGCGTTGCTGGCGTTGCCGATGGCACGCGAGACGGTGTCGAAGCTTTTCGTCTTCGACCGGCGCCTCGACCTGCTGATCTCGCATATGCAGAGTGCGGTCAAAGTCGACAAGGCCCTGCTTTCCGAGGTCACCAAGCTCTCGTCGGATGTGCTCAATTTCTCCGCTCTCGCTCGTCACCGCTTCGGCGCGACGAAAGCCTATGCCGAGATCGTCGCAAGCAGATCGTCGGAGCTGCGCGAGGAGCGCGTCGAGCAGCGCCAGCGGATCGGCACCTTCATCGACCGGCGCTTTCAGCCGGCCGTCCGTGCGGTTCACGCCGCCGAACGCCGCCTCGATGAACTGGCCGAACGTGTGAGCCTGGCCGGAGACCTGCTCAGAACCACCGTGCAGGTTCAGCTCGAAGATCAGAACGCCTCACTCCTGACATCAATGGAAGAGCGGGCGCGCATCCAGGTGCATATCCAGCAGGCGGTCGAAGGCTTCTCCGTCATCGCCATCACCTATTACACCGTTGGCCTCGCAAAGATCTGCCTGGAAAGCATCTCCGAACTGGGCGTCGATCCGCACATCGCAAAGCTCGCCGTTCTCGGCGCCATCCCGCTCGTGCTCTTCGCCGTGTGGACGGCAGTTCGCCATGTTCGCAAGAGCATTGCCGGCCACTCTCACGGTCCCGCATCAGAGAGCCATTGAGGCGACGCCGGCCGATGACCGCTCACCGCCGCCCTTTCGCGGCGGCGGCGTTTTCTTGCCTGCATCGGCAGGACGTCAGGATGCCATCGCGTAGTGGCGATGTTCCGATGCCCGGCCGCTACCCGTCCTGAACCGCCGCAGCAGTTCGGCAAGGCTTTCGGTTTCATGTGTCAGGCTCTGCGCGGCCGCCGTGGTCTCTTCGACCATCGCGGCGTTCTGCTGCGTCACCTTGTCCATCTGGTCGCCGGCAGCCGAGACCTCGCGCAGGCTTGTCGCCTGTTCGCGGGCGGCAACGGCGATCTCGGCCACGGTCGCATTCATGGCGGTGACCTGCTCGACGATCTGTTCGAGCGAAAGGCCGGATTCGCCCACCAGCTGGACGCCGGTCTTGACCTGCGCCGAGGATGTAGAGATCAGCTGTTTGATCTCCCTTGCCGCGTTGGCGGAGCGCTGGGCGAGCTCGCGGACTTCCTGGGCGACGACGGCAAAGCCCTTGCCTGCCTCGCCGGCGCGCGCCGCTTCCACGCCCGCATTCAGCGCCAGCAGGTTGGTCTGGAAGGCGATCTCGTCGATGACACTGATGATGTTGCCGATCTTGGACGACGAATTTTGAATTTCCGTCATCGCATCGATGGCGCGAGCAACGATCTCTCCGCCCTTTTCAGCATTGGTGCGGGCGGTTGCCACAACACCCTGGGCGCGGCTTGCGCCCTCCGCCGTTCCATTGACGCCGCGGGTCACTTCACCCAGCGCCGCGACGGTCTCCTCCAGCGAGGCTGCCTGCTGCTCGGTGCGGCGGGCGAGATCGTTGGAGGCGGTGGAGATTTCCGCAAGACCGGAGCGGATGGTGCCGACCGCGCGAATGACGGCGTCAACCGCCTCTTCGAGGCTTGCGACCGAATTGTTGAAATGATCCCGGATCCTGACATAGCGATGGTCGACTTCGCCGACGCGGACCGTGAGGTCGCCCTTCGAGAGTGCGTCCAGCCCGACAGAGATCTGGCGGAAGGCATGCTCCATCACCTGCGCGTCGCTGAGCCGCTCGGCCTCCTGGCGGAGCCGCTCTTCTTCGGCCGCCAGGCGGGCGCGGTCGGCATTGGCTTCCGCAATCAGCTTGGCGCGCCCCGTTTCCTGGAAAACCTTCAGCGAACGCGCCATGGCCCCCAGCTCGTGGCGATGTTCGACGCCCGTTATCACGATCCCTTCCTCGCCGCGGGCAAGCTGCTCCATGGACTGCGCCATGTTGCGCACCGCCGAGGAAATCAGCCGGCCGACGAAATAGGAAAGGACGAGGCCGATGACGATCAGCAGCCCGCTGATAACAAGCGTCGTGCTGGTCGCGGAGGCAACCGTTGCGTCCACCGAACCATCAAGGGTCTTCTGCGCGCCCGTTACCGTCGCCTGCAGATCCTTGAAGCCGCCTGAGATTTTCGGCGCGAGCACGCTGAGCTGCGTCTGGCGGATGTTGCCCGAGGCCTGCAGCACGTCCTTCATGTCGCCGAGACGGGCGGTGTAATTCTGCATCAGCTGGCCGGCGCCCATCAGGCGCTTCTTCTGCAGCTCGTTCTTTGCGGCTTTCGCAGCCGCTTCGTTGAGCGCGACCGCTTCGGCCAGTGCTGCCTGCGCCGTGTCATAGGCTGCAAAATCATCGGAGTGCACGAAGCGTTCGGAGAAATAAAGGCTGCGGTTCAAGGCCTCCAGTGTCGCCGCGGTCATCTGCAGCAGGGCCACATCGTTCTGGCGCCAGGCGCTGCGCACGACATCGTTGAGCGCAATACTGGTCCAGGGGCCGAATTCGGTGACCTTGGAGATCAAGGCATCACGCCTGGCCTGCAGCGCGACGATCTGTTCGAAAGCCTTGCCATAGGTGGCGATGTCCTGGCGGATCGCCGCAAGGCCGGACTGCAGGTCCTTGTTGCCGGCAAAACGCGGGTCGTCGGCGTCGAACGCTTTCACGCCGGCGCGGAAGCGATCGACGACATCCTGCGTCGGCGTGGAGCGGAAGGCTTCCGCCGACATCTGAATCTCGTTCAGCTGGTCGCTGTAGTCCGAGATGGCGAGACTTTGGCCGGCCGTGGCGCGATAGGAAGAGAAGATCGAGGCGAGCCCGTTCATGCCGGAGATCGCGCTGACCGTGAGCAGGCTCATCAACAGGATCAGCGGCACGAAGCCGGAGGTGATCTGTGCGCGAATGCCGAATTTATTCCAGAAATGCAACATCATAATCCTCTTATGCTCACTGGCTCTTCGGCAGATAGGTGGCAATGTTCTCAGGTGTGACGAGTTCGAAGGGAACGTTGTTTTCGCGCGGCACCTTCTCTTTGCGGATCAGCTTGACGGCAGCGTCGACAGCGGCAGCGCCCTGCCCGACGGCGCTCTGGAGAATGGTCACGTCGAGATCGCCGGCGACCATCGCTGCGAGCGCGTCGTCGGTCGCGTCGACGCCGGCGACGACGACATTTTTCATCGGTATGCCGGCCTTCTTCATGGCCCGGATCGCGCCGAGCGCCATCTCGTCATTGTTGGCGATGACCGCGTCGAACTTGACGCCGGCTGACAGCCATTCCTGCATCTGCTGGTCGGCATAATCGCTCGACCAATAGGCCGCCTGCCGCTCGACGATCTGAAGGCCCCTGCAATCCGGGGTGGCAATGACGTCTGATATATCCTGGGTGCGGGCACGCGCGGCGGCGTGGAATGGTTCGCCCATCAGCACGACGACGCGGCCTTTGCCTTTAAGGAGCGCGCAGACCTGCTTGGTCTCCAGCGTTCCGGATTCCTTCTCGTTGGAGGCGACCACCACCTGATTGTCAGGCAGGTCCAGCAGGTTGGAAGGAACGTTGTTGATGTACACCAGTGGAATGCCGGCATCTGCCGCCATCTTGGTCATTTGCGGCCCGAGGTCGCCATCGGAGACGGCAAGGATGATCGCGTCGACCTTGTCGGCAATGAGCTTCTGCACCTGCTGCTTCTGGAGCTCCTTGTCGCCATTGGCATTCTCGGTGACGAGTTTGAGGCCGGATATCGTCTGCCCATGCGAGACAACGCCGTTTAGAAGCGCCGTCCTGAATTTGTCGAGACCGGACATCGAAACCCCGATCGTCTGGGCATGGGCAGCAGAGATCGATATCGCCAAGGCGATGGATGCAAGCGTGGCCGTTTTCATGAATTCCCCTGCACAATTCGGATCTGAAAGGGTTATTTCAAATTTTGGTTAAATTTTACTTTTCGGCCGGAAGAAAAAGGTTAAGCGCCAGGATATGATTGCGGTGGCAATTCGACCAGAAGGTGGAAGGCGCCGAGCGTGATTTTGTCGGTTCCGACAACCCGCTGACCACCACCATCCTGACGGGACATCTGCTGCAGCTCGGCCACAGACGGATCGGCTTCATCTCCGGGCCGAGCGGCCTGCACACTGCCGACGAGCGTCTGAATGGTTTCATGAACACGATGGCCGGCGCCGGTGTGGACATCGATCCTTCGCTGGTCGTCGAAGGCGGCTACACCAGAACCGGCGGCCATGCGCAGGCGATGCGCCTCTTGACCCGCCGCGACCGACCGACCGCCATCATCGGCGCCAACAACATGACGGGCCTCGCAGCGCTGCAGGTGATGCAGGAGATGGGTTTCCGCTGCCCTGACGACGTGTCGCTGGCGATGGTCGACGACGTGCCCTGGAGCAATGTCATCACGCCTCGCATCACCATGGTGGTGCAGGATGCGCAGAAGCTCGGCGAGCTGGCGGCACAGCGTCTGCTGGCAAGAATAGCAAGCCCGGAGGGCGCCGCAGCACCGCCGCAAGACTTCATCCTGACGCCGAGATTCGTCCGCGGGGAGTCGACCAGGCGGTTGTGAGTGCTTCTACCTGTCCTCACGCGTATGCCAAAGGCGCAAGACATAGATCATCGACTGCTGGATTTCATAGCGCAGCTCGTAACGGCCGACGAGAATACGGCGGACCTCTCGAGGATCGAACTCCTCGAGCCGCTCGCCGAGGCGCGGCTGCTCAAGCAGCCGTGCAGGCGCTGCCGTCAGTGCCCGCACGGTTCGGACCGCCGCTTGCCGGTCGACCGGAGTGAGAAAGTCGTACAAGCGGGAGACGTCCGAGACCGCTTTGCTCGTCCACTTGATCTCCATCACCGAGGCAAAGAGATCGGCTCGTCGCTATCGAGGCTATCGGCCCAGGCTTGAACAGACTGGTGCTCGATAACGTTACCATCATCGACGTCGGCCAACGCCTCGAGCGTCAAACGCCGGCGCTCCTCCTCCTGGTCGATCCATGCCATGAGAGCCTGCTTGACGATCCAGCCACGCGAACGTTCGAGCCGCGACGCGAGTTGATCGACCTTTTGCGCAAGCGGTAGCGGAACATGAGCAGTCAGAACCTTGGTCTCCATCGAAAACTCCTCGTCAATCATTTCTAATCGTAGCGATTAATTTTGATTATATCCAGTCGCATGTACATGGCGAAGTAAAGTCGCGGCATGGCAGTAAGCTAACGCAGCATCGAGAGTTTTGAGAGAAAGCGCAGTGCCGAATTTTCGTCGGATCGCAAAAACAGTCAAGGAACAAAGCGCAGGCGCCGCTCGTCCATTGAAAGACCATCAAATTTGTCATACATGTGTGATGAATCGCAAATTTCGGGTGCCGTGAGTTTGGGCGGCATTCGGATCAGAGCCGAGGCGGGGTCAGGCGTGGCTATGCAGATGAAGGATCGCAGCAAAGGCTCCGGGTCGCTGGTCACACAGGTCGGCGAAAGCCTCCGGCAAGCCATATTGAGCGGCCAGTATTCCGTCGGCGACAAGCTTCCGAGTGAACATGAGTTGACCGAAACACATGGCGTCAGCCGGACGGTCGTGCGCGAGGCCGTGGCCGCACTTCGCTCCGACGGACTTGTCGAGGTGCGCCAGGGGGCTGGGATTTTCGTACTCGGCGCTGATCCGGCGCTCTCCGCGCGGAAAGTCGACAAAGCCCGCGTCGCCTCCGATCTTGAGGTACTTGAGATCAGAACACCTGTCGAAATCGAGGCGGCAGGCCTCGCAGCCTTGCGCCGCTCGCCTGCGCAGGAGGAGGCGATATTCGAATGTCATCGGAAAATCCTCCAATGCATCGAGAGCGACCAATCCATTCGCGATGCGGATCTGGAGCTCCATGCCGCAATCGCCGAAGCCACGAACAATCCGCTGTTCAGGCAGTTCCTGGAGTCCCAGGGTTCGGCGATCATCCCGCAGTCGAGACTCGTTCCGGAAACGAGGACGGCCGAACAGACGGCCTATCGAAAGCTGATCCACAGGGAGCACGAGGCAATCGTCGTCGCCATCTCGGACAGAGACGATGAGGCCGCCCGCAACGCCATGCGCGAGCATCTGGTCGGCAGCCAGGCCAGGTATCGCAACCTGCTGAGAGATCTGCGAAGCTTTACGAGCTGACATCTGATCCAAGAGCTCACACGTTCCAGCCGATCATCAGATGACCATGACGGCCGCGGACAAGTCGTCTCACGATTTTCATGTTGGAGCGGCTACCGAAAAGGCTGAACGCTGCCGATGGAAGGGACAGCGCATCCGGCTTAAGAAATGCAGGCGCGCTCATTGCTCCCGCGCTCTGCGACGGGTGGTGCATGGGCGGGATGGGACGGGCTGCCTGCCCGTCCGCGACTGAAAGCTAGTTGAAAGCTTCGACGTCATAGGAAGGAGCGGCATCGTGGAGGAGACACGGTCAAGGTGGCGAGACGACGATGCCAGCCAAACACAGGAGGAGATTTCCATGCGTTCTTCACGCAGCCTTTTTCACACCGTCGCTTTTTCGACGCTTCTCGCCGCAGCATCTTTCACTACCAGCGCCGCACATGCGACCGACAAGATCACCATCATGGTCGGCGGTTATGAGAAGCAGATCTATCTGCCCGCCAAGCTTGCCGAATCGCTCGGATACTTCAAGGACGAGGGTCTCGACGTGGAGCTGCTGAACGAAGCTGCCGGCGTCGATGCCGAAAACCAGCTTCTGGCGGGCGCCGTCCAGGGTGTCGTCGGCTTCTACGACCATTGCGTGGATCTGCAGGCCAAAGGCAAATTCGTCGAATCCATCGTCCAGTTCAGCCAGGCGCCGGGCGAGGTCGAGATGGTCTCGAGCAAGTATCCTGACATCAAGTCGCCGGCCGATTTCAAGGGCAAGAGCCTCGGCGTCACCGGTCTCGGCTCGTCCACCAATTTCCTGACCCTCTTCATGGCCTCGAAGGCCGGCCTCAAGCCCGGTGATGTCGTGACAATTCCAGTCGGCGCCGGCGGCACCTTCATCGCCGCCATGCAACAGGATCAGATCCAGGCCGGCATGACGACCGAGCCGACGATTTCGCGCATGATCAAGACCGGCGAGGCGAGCGTGCTCGTCGATATGCGCACGGTCGAGGCGACCCGTCAGGCGCTCGGCGGCACCTATCCGGCCGCCTCGCTCTACCTGGAAACCTCCTGGGTCGACGCGCACAAGGAAGAGGCACAGAAGCTCGCCAACGCCTTCGTCAAGACGCTGCGCTACATCAACACGCATTCAGCCGCCGAGATCGCGGACAAGATGCCGAAGGACTTCTACGTCGGCGACAAGGACGGCTACATCAAGGCTCTCGACGAGGGCAAGGGCATGTTCACACCGGATGGCGTCATGCCGGAAGACGGTCCGAAAACCGTGCTTGCCGTGCTCTCTGAGTTCTCCAAGAACGTCAAGGGCAAGCAGATCGACCTTGCCAAGACCTACACGACGGAATTCGTCAAGAACGTCAAGTAAGGCGTCGCGTCGCTTCCGGTCCCAACCGGAAGCGACCCTCCCGATCGATCCATGGGCATTGCGTGCACGCGCCCAAAGCACGCCTCAGGTATCATCATGCAACATGACAAGAACGAGATCCCGGCGATCGAGCTGATCAACGTCAGCCGCCGCTTCGTCTCGCCGACCGGCAAGTCCCTGACGGCCTTGCGCGATTTCAACATGACGGTCGCCCGCGGAGAGTTCGTAGCCGTCGTCGGCCCCACCGGATGTGGTAAATCGACGACGCTCAATCTTGTGACGGGTCTCGCCCGCCCCAGCGCCGGTGAAGTCCGGCTGATGGGCGGCCCGATCACCGGCATTGACCCGCGTGTCGGCTTCGCATTCCAGACCGACGCGCTCTTTCCCTGGAAGAACGTCATCGACAACGTCATGGCCGGTCCGCTGTTTCGAGGCAAGTCGCGCGCCGAGGCAGAAAAGAGCGCACGCGACTGGCTCGCCCGTGTCGGCCTTTCGAAGTTTCTCCATCATTATCCCCACCAGCTGTCAGGCGGCATGCGCAAACGCGTCTCGCTGGCACAGACCTTCATCAACGAGCCGGAAATCCTGCTGATGGACGAGCCGTTTTCGGCTCTCGACGTGCAGACCCGCACCGTCATGCACGAAGAGCTCTTGAAACTGTGGGCCGAGCGCAAGGCCTCGGTGGTGTTCGTCACCCACGACCTCGAAGAAGCTGTCGCCCTTGCCGACAAGGTCTATGTCCTGACCGCCGGCCCCGCGACGGTCAAGTCGGTCTACACGATCGATCTCCCCCGTCCGCGCGTCGTGTCGGAAATCCGCTACGAGCAGAACTTCATCGACTACTGCAAGACGATCTGGGAGGACCTCCGCGAAGAGGTCGAGACCAGCTACCGCCGCGCGAGCGAAGCGGCCTGAGGGAGGATATCATGGCACACACCACTCTTGAGGCCGGTTCGGCCACCATGTTTCGGCCCGGCACGTCGGACACGGAAATCGAGGCGTCGGCGCTGAAGGCGATGCGCCAGCGCAAGACGCTGGTGCGCTTCTGGCAGATCGCCATCCTGGTCTTCGTGATCGGCATGTGGGAACTGTCTTCCAACATGCAGTGGATCGATCCGTTCTTCTATTCGAGCCCGAGCGGCGTCGTTCAGCGCCTCTACGAATGGGCAACCGAAGGCACCACGGAAGGTTCGCTCTGGTATAATCTATGGGTGACGATGGAGGAGGCCTTGATCGGATTCTTCGCGGGTTCGATCACCGGCGTCGTCGTCGGCATCGGTCTTGGCCGCAACCGCTTCCTGTCGGACATTTTCTCCGTTTATATCAAGGCGATCAACTCGATACCGCGCGTCGTTCTCGCCCCCATCTTCATCATGATCATGGGTCTCGGCCTGCCCTCCAAGGTTGCTCTCGCCTTCATCATGGTATTCTTCGTGGTATTCGCAAACGCCTTCCAAGGCGTGCGCGAGGCCGACCGTAATATGATCGCCAATGCCCGCATCCTCGGCGCCTCGGACTGGCAGGTCACCCGCACGGTGATCATTCCCTCGGCGATGAGCTGGATCTTCGCCAGTCTGCATGTGTCCTTCGGTTTCGCGATCATCGGCGCGATCGTCGGCGAATTCGTCGGCGCCCGCTTCGGGATTGGTCAGCTCATCTCGATCGCCAAGGGTACGTTCGATGCCGCCGGCATGTTCGCGGCAATCCTCCTGGTCATGGTCGTCACGCTTTTTGCCGAATACATCATGACATTGATCGAGAACCGTCTGGCGAAATGGCGTCCGCAACAGCACCTCGATACCCAGTGATCAAATCGGCCTCCTCCCAAGGCAGATAGAGAAGAAGGCCGGGTGCCATGCCCGGCCTTCTTCATTTGACGCGCTCGAGTTTAAGCGAGCGGAAGCCGTACCGTCACGATGAGCCCGCCGCCGCCTTCCGCATCATCGAGCGAGACTGAACCTCCTGCACCTTCGACAACCTCCCGAACGATCGACAACCCCAGACCGCTCCCCTCAGCTTCGGTCCCCATGATCCGGTAGAACCGTTCGAAAACCTGCTCGCGCTCCCCGCTCGGAATACCCGGCCCGTTGTCCTCGACGGTCACGACGGCATTGCCGTCCGCCTGCCCGACGGCGACGGTCACCCGTCCATTCGGGCGGGTATAGCGGATCGCGTTGTCTATGAGGTTGACCAACATCTCGCGCAACATCGTCGCGTCGCCGTCGACAATGACCGGGCGGACCGCTTCCAGACCGACGTCGATGTTGCGCCTGAGCGCCTCTTCGGCATGCGCTTCCAGGATCTCGCGGGCAGCCTTGCTGAGGTCTGTCGCATCGCTGCGCGGGCGCCGGCTTCCGGGCTCGGCCCGCGACAAGGTAAGAAGCTGGCTGGCGAGACGCGAAATCTGCTTCGTGCTGGTGCGAAGGGCGACAAGCGCCTCGTCACGGCGAGCCGGATCAGCTTCCCGGGCCGCCACGCTCGCCTGCGTCGAAATCAGCGCGAGCGGCGTTCGGAGCTGATGCGCGGCATTCGATACGAACCGTCGCTGCGCGGCCATCTGGTTCTGGACGCGCTCCATATGGTCGTTCAGGGCATGGACGAGCGGCTGCAGTTCGCTCTGCACCATTTCCGGCGGCAGCGGATCAAGACGATGGCGGCCGCGCTGGCGCACGGCGTCCCGCAGTCTCAGAGCGGGCGCCAGACCCCGTTGAAGCCCGAGGATGGTCACCAGGCTCGCGACGAAGACGAGCACGAACTGCTTCGAAAAGTCCGAAAGCCACAATTGCCGTCGCATCGCATACTGGCTGTTATGCGTAACGGCGACGGTCACGGAGATCGTGCCGTCATCGGGCAGGCCGACGACAGGATGGTCGAGCATCATGACACGCACATCGGCACCATGGAACGCGCGATCGGCGCCTGCCCGCTGGACGGCCGGCAACGGCAAGTCGGGAAAGCCGCTGACCAGACTGCCCCACGCGGTGATCACCTGGTAAGATACCCGGTCGCCGAAGCCTGTATCAAACATCTCCAGCGCGGAAGGCGGCACGTCCACCTGGACATTGCCGCCCTCGTCGACGCGGACGGCCTCGGCAATGACGCGGGCCGAGGCCAGAAGTGTTCGATCCGTCACCAGCTTTGCCGTCGCATCCGCCGTCCAGAAGCTGTCGTAAAGATTGAAGCCGATCGCGCCGAACAGGGTCATCAGCACCCAGCAGAGCAATTGTACCCTCAAGCTGTGGCTGAGCCGCGCGATCGCCGCGCCGACCTTTGTAACTAGGCTACTGGACATGTCGGAGGAGATAACCGAGCCCGCGCAACGTCGCAATCTGAACCGAACTGCTCTCCAGTTTCTTTCGCAGCCTGTGGACGTAGATTTCGATGGCGCTCGCATCCGCCTCGTCGTCGAAACCGAAGACGCTTTCAGAAAGCGCGGCTTTCGAAACCGTGATGCCATGCTTCATGACGAGCTGCTCGAGAACGGCATATTCGCGCGGCGTCAATTGCAGCGGCTCGCCTGCGACGAAAAACTGCCGCGTCCCACCGGAAAAAAGCAGGTTGCCGACGGTGATTTCCGACGAAGCCCGATCCTGGCCGCGGCGGACCACCGCACGGATCCTCGCTTCGAGCTCGGCGATTTCGAAGGGCTTGGCGAGATAGTCGTCGGCGCCGCTGTCGAGCCCCGCCACACGGCCGTCCAGGCTGGCATTCGCGGTCAAGATGATGACCGGCAGCTTGCTCCCGGACTGCCGCAATCGCTTTAAAAGCGTTAACCCGTCAAGTTTGGGCAGAGCAAGATCGAGGATCATCGCCGAATACTCAGCCACCTTGAGCAAATGCTCGGCGTCCTCGCCGTCATGGGCAATGTCGATAGCATATTGCGCCTGTCGCAGGGCTTTGCCCAGCCAGGCCGCCAGATCCTTGTTGTCCTCCACCACAAGCAGTCTCATCCGACCTCCTTAGCATGTGCGGACGGTCTGGCGGAAGCGTGACCCGATTTCCTCCGCCGAGGCCTGGCGTCCATGGCGCGAATTGTCCGTTATTTGTCCGGCGCGCGCATTTTCCTCTGTCTTCAAATCGCCGAATATGACTTCATAATCAACCTGGATGGAGCAAAAAATGTCCGGCCATGATACTGTCCTTCTCGTTATCGACGCCCAGGAGTCTTTCAGACACCGCGATTACTGGGATGAAAACCTCGCCTCCGCCTATATCGATCGTCAGCAGGCTCTGATCGACGGCGCGGAAGCCGATGGGATACCCATCATCCAAATCTTCCATGTCGATGAAAACGGCCCGTTTTCGGAAGCATCCGGGTTCGTCAGCACACTCGCTCCGCTCAGGATCGCCCCCAAGGCGACGTTCAGGAAGAGGCGCCATAGCGCCCTGGTCGGTTCCGGTCTCGACGTGTGGCTGACCGAGAACGGCGTCCGTCGTATCCTCGTCTCCGGCATCCGCACCGAACAGTGCTGCGAGACCACGACCCGTCATGCCTCCGATCTCGGCTATCAAGTCGACTATGTCGGCGAAGCGACGCTGACCTTCCCGATGACCGACGCCACAGGACGCACTTGGAGCGCCAAGGAAATCCGGGACCGGACCGAATTGGTCCTGTCGGGCCGGTTTGCTCGGATCGCGACCGTCGACCAGGCCCTGGCGGGGCGTGGAAAGTCACTCGCCGCATGACGGACGCCGCGCAGCCCTTCGATATTCCGGTCTTCGTCGTCGTGCCGCCGCGCGTGCTGCTGCTCGACGTCGCCGGCCCCATCGAAGTGCTGCGCAAGGCGAACCTCGAACAGTGCACAGTGCGCTTTACCGTCGCCTATATCGGCCCATCGGCGACGGTCGGCAGTTCGATCGGCCTTGCCGTTACGGGAGTCGCCGCATTGCCGGAGAGCTTGCCCGATACCGCGCTTGTCATCATTGCTGGCAGCGCCGATGCCCCGATGAAAAACAGCGCGCCAGGGAACGAACAGGAGCGCGCCGACCAGGCTGCCATCGTCGCATGGCTGAGGCACGCCATTCGCCCGGGAATTCGTCTGGTCTCGATCTGCTCGGGCGCATTGCTCGCTGCCGAGGCAGGCATGCTCGATGGCCGCGATTGCACCACCCATCATGGCTGCATAGAGGATCTGGCGAGGCTCGCTCCCACCGCGCGCGTCCGGGACAACCGGCTCTATGTCGAGGATGGAGATCGCCTCACCAGCGCCGGCATCACCGCCGGCATAGACCTCATGCTGCATATCGTTGCCGAAGCGGCCGGGCACGCGTGTGCGCTTGCGGTGGCACGATATCTTGTCGTCTATCTCAGGCGCGGCGGATCGGATCCGCAGCTTTCACCCTGGCTCGAAGGTCGCAACCATATCCACCCGGTCATTCACCGTGCACAGGATGCCGTGGCCGCCAACCCGTCTGAGGATTGGTCGGTGGTGTCGCTCGCCCGCCTCAGCGGCGCCAGCCCGCGCAACCTTTCACGGCTGTTCAACGAGCAGACGGGCATGAGCGTGACGGATTTCGTCAACCGTATGCGCGTGGCTCTTGCCCGCGAGATGCTCGCCGGTTCACGGCTGGACATGGAGGCTGTCGCGATGCGCGCCGGCTTCGGCTCGGCGCGGCAACTCCGCCGCGCCTGGAACCGTCTGAATGACGGCCCACCGAGTGCGGCACGGTCGAGGCTACCTACAGGCTCATAGCACAAGAGGAAGGACGGACGGGCCGATGCCCTACACCTCGATTCCCCAGATTTCGATCTGGGTCAGCGCCGGATAGGGCGAGGCGTCCTCGGCCTTGATCAGGCCGTGGAGTTCCACCCATTCGACGATGCAGGGTTCTATGGTAAAGCCCTGCGCAACACCCGATTTCACCAGCGAAAAACAGGAGGTCTTGCCATTCGAGAAGGTGACGCTGGCCTTTTCCCACCAGGAATCATGCGGAAAGTCGGCCCGGAGATAGAAAACGATCTCGTCGATCCTGACCGGCCTACCGAATTCCACCGTCAGTGCTGCTTGCGGATCGCGATTGATGCCCCAGCTCGTATAGGGCCAGAAGCCGTGATCATCGTTGGCCTTCTCGCCATCGATCGCGTTGCGCGCGGCAAAGACCGCTTCGCCGCGGGTCTCGACGTTGGCGCGCGCATGCGGAAACAGAGCCCGATTGGCGTGATCGTCCCAGGGGTTGAGGGCGAGATTGCGCCGATGGACGATCTCGTCAGGGCGTGTGCTTCGCGCTGAAAGCCGGTGGATATCGCCCCTGAAGGCATTCGGCGAATAGGGCTTGCGCTTATCGCCGAAGGGCACGGCGAGCGAATAGGCGCATTCCTTCATATAGACCAGGCCGGGCTGGACCGCGCCATCAAGGGAGAGGAAGACATGTCCGGGCTCGGAGACCTCCACGACCACGCGATCGCCTTCGCGATAGCTCTGGCGATAGACCAGGAACGTCTCGTCCCGGCCGATGGAACTCGCCAGCACCGCCCCACCGGCATCCACGATCTTCAGCGTCAATTCCATGCTCGCCCTCCCCAGAGCATGATGCCGAAAAGCGTGAGCGATTTTCGGACGACATCATGCTCTAACTCTTTAATTTTAGAACAGGATTCAGATTTTTAAGCCGACCCGGCCTGAAATCATCCTGTTCTAGACGATCCGCAATCTCAGCAGCCTGCCGGCAAACGGCAGGCGCAACCGGTAGATTTTCTCGGGCCAGGCCGATCTCAGCCGGGCGTCCTCCACGACGATCTCGTCGATTTCGATCTCGCCGGCGCCCTCGACGAAAATGCTGCCGAGATCGGCGAGATCGATCCTGTCCGGGCCGACGGTCGGCGCCAGGCATGTCATCAGCGACAGGACCGCCGGCTTGCCGCCGTCATAGGTGTCGACGATCTCGACATGGCGGCCGCGCAGCAGGGAAACAACGCGCCGATAGCTGTGCAACTGCGCTTCAGGGGGATAGGCGTCTGAAATATCGAGCGCTATGCGCGCGCTCCCTTCGTCAAACCCGACCTCGACATCGCGCGCGCCAAAAGCTTCGCCGGCCGACTGCATGACGCCTGCAAATGTCGGCAGGTTGTGGAACGCCGACTGCATCGTCCATATCTCGTAGCGCCGCGCCGAAAAGGTTTTTGCGGTATAGGTCTCGACGCCGACATCGATCAGGAACGGACGTCCCCTCTTGTAGAGCGTCACGCTCCCGACATCGTTGTGATTGTGGCCCTCGCCATTGTTGCCGCCCTTGACGGCAAGCGAAAACTGCTCGTCGCGGGCGATGAACAGGCCGATGCCGGGATAGAAGATATCGCGCCGGGATGCAGGATGCGGCGGGGCGGCAGCGGGAAGCGTCGGGCCGGCCAGCAGTTCCTGCACGCGATACCAGAGGTTCCATTCCCGGGGTATATGCGAATTGTTGGAAGCGGCTCTGTCGGCTGCGGCGAACTCAGCCAGCATCTCAGAGCCGACCGCCTGTCCGAACAGGTATTCCCGCGCGCTGCAGGGTTCAACCACCGCGGAGGAATCCGCGAAATTGAAATAGTAGCGGCCGGCCACATGCATATGGGCAATATATTCGGCCATGTTGCGGATCTTCGGCTGCTGCCAGACCCCGGCGAACAGGCCGGGCGCCACGGCGTCCAGGATGGTCAACGCACCATGCAGGCAGAGCGCGGCGTGGCGGTAATAGAGCACGCCCTCCTCGCAGGCGCCGTCCTCGGCATAGTCCTTCAGGAAGGCGTCGAGGCTGCCGAGCGCCTTTTTGACGACGGCGTGACGCGTGGGCTGATCTGTTTTCAGCGAGAAAACCGTCAACAGGACGTTCTGGCTTATCCATGCCGTCCAGTTGTTCATCCGCTCTTCGCCGCGGCCCATCCACCAGAAATGCCGGCCGAGATAGGGCGAGAGGATTCGGATCTCGATCTCGCGCTCCACGCGTGCCGTAATCTCGGGGCTGATGCCGTCGAGTTCGTCGCGAAACAATGCGACGACGGTGGCAAGCAGGGCGGCTGTTTCGGCGGCGAAGAGATCGACGACAGGCTGCGAATTGTCGGGAAGCGGCAGGCGCGCGCCGCTTCGTTCATAGGCGTTATGCGCCGGCAGCTGCCAGCCGCTCTCCTCCGCGATCAGGAAGATACCGTCGACGATCTTCGGCAGGAACCGCGCCTTGCCTTCAATGAGTTCACCGAGCACCAGATTGTTCAGCATCCGCCGCCGCGTGAAATAAAGCTCCTCGAAGCGCGCGCGGTTGCCGGTTTCGGTGAACTCCCGGTAATCCGAGGCCGCAATCAGCGGCCAGGCGCGCGCAACCGTCTCTTCGGCCTCGCCAATGACCAGTTCCCGTAGCGCTTGCGGCACAGTGCTCCATCTGAGGCGATCGGAGCCGACCGCCCCGGGCGTAAAATCGCCCAGCACATCCGGCAGCTCCCCTGAAATCTCGCTGAACATGTCCCTCCCCGTACCGGAAAAGCATCGATGGTCGTTTGGTCTCTGCATGCTCACCTATCATATGTATTTCGCGCTTTCTATAACATTCGTATGACCTATCCAGAACTTGTTTGACCAATACCCGATATGTGCTATGTGGTTGCGGGAGGAAGAGGAGGCATCGGTGTCCCTATCGAATTCGGTCATCGCGACGGATGGCGCTCCGGCAATCCCAAGCCGAAAAGTCGCGGCCTTGTCCAAGCGGCAGCGCAGGATCCGCAGCGCGCTCGTCGCCTATTCCTTCATTGCGCCGAATTTCATCGGCTTTGCCGTCTTCACGCTCGGCCCGATCCTGTTCGCCTTCGTGCTCGCCTTCATGCATTGGGACGGCTCGAATGCGATCACATTCGCCGGGCTGGATAATTTCTGGCGGCTCTTCGAGGACAAGGCCTTTATCGCGGCGTTCTGGAACACGGTGATCTATACGGTCGCTTCCGTGCCGGCGACGCTCATCTGCGCGCTCGGCCTCGCCGTTCTCCTCAATCAAAAGATCGCGGGGCGCGATTTCTTCCGCACGGCGATGTTCTTCCCTTATGTCGCCTCGCTGGTGGCCGTCGCGGTCGTCTGGAACATGATCTTCAATCCCGAGATGGGACCGGTGAACATGATCCTCTACACGCTCGGCCTCGATCCCAAGAACATGCCGGGATGGGCGGCCGATCGCCACTGGGCGATGGTGACGGTGATCCTCTTCGGCATTTGGAAGAACATGGGCTATTACATGGTCATCTATCTGGCCGGCCTGCAGGGCATTAATTCGGAGCTCTATGAGGCCGCCGATCTCGATGGCGCCAATTCCTGGCAGAAGTTCATCCATGTCACCGTGCCGCAGCTCGGGCCGACGACCTTCTTCGTCACCGTGATGCTGACGATTCAGTCCTTCAAGGTGTTCGACCAGATCTACATGATCACCCAGGGCGGGCCTGGCACCTCGACGCTCGTCCTCGTCTACCACATCTACAACGAGGCCTTCATTTCCTGGGATCTCGGCTATTCCAGCATGGTTGCGCTCGTTCTGTTCTTCCTCGTGCTCGCGGTCACCGTCTTCCAGTTCCGGCGCCAGAGGGAGGATGGTGAATGAGGATCGCAGGACGCAAGGTGACCGTCAGATCGGTCGCGATCTACGCCATCGTCATCGCCGTCACGCTCATCATGCTGATGCCGTTTGCCTGGATGCTTTCGGCATCGCTGAAGCTCAGCCGCGACGTGTTCGCCTTCCCGATCGAGTGGATACCGTCCGAGCCGCAATGGCATAACTACGTCGATATCTGGACGAAGATCCCGCTCGCGCTCTTCATCTACAACACGTCGAAGCTGACGATCATCGTCACGCTGCTGCAGCTTTTGACCTCCAGCTTTGCGGCTTACGCGTTTGCCAAGCTGAGTTTCCCCTACAAGAACACCCTGTTTCTCGGTTACATCGCCACCATCGCCATGCCCTGGCAGGTCTATATGGTGCCGCAATTCCTGCTGATGCGTGAATTCGGCCTCAACAACACCCATCTGGCGCTGATCTGCCTGCAGGCCTTCACCGCCTTCGGTGTCTTCCTGATGCGGCAGTTCTACATGTCGATCCCGACCGAGCTCTGCGAGGCGGCTCGCATCGACGGCATGAACGAGTACCAGATCTGGGCGCGTATCATGCTGCCGCTGTCGAAGCCCGCACTCTCGACGCTGACGATCTTCACTTTCGTCACCACCTGGAACGATTTTCTCGGGCCGATGATCTACCTGACCAAGACCGAGCTGAAGACCGTCCAGATCGGCCTGCGTATGTTCATCTCGCAATATTCGGCCGAATACGGGCTCATCATGGCTGCCTCCGTTGTCGCCCTCATTCCGGTTCTCGTCGTATTCCTCTCTCTCCAGCGTTTCTTCGTCGAGGGCATAGCCTCGACGGGACTGAAGGGTTAAATCCATGAACGCCGTCTCGTCCGTCGCCCCACAGCCGATCACCGATCCGGAGGTCAAAGCCGCGCTCGATCTTGCCGTCGAGCAGATCAGGCGCAACCTCCCCCAATTCACCCATGCCTCGCAGAACCATTCGAGCGTCGGAAATTTCTATCCCGCGGTGGCGAACGACCAATGGACAGCGGGCTTCTGGCCCGGCGAGCTGTGGCTCGCTTTCGAGCACAGCGGCGAGGCGGTTTTCCGCGATGCCGCGCAGGTCCAAGTCCAGTCATTCCTGCATCGGATCGTGAACCGCATCGAGACCGATCATCACGACATGGGCTTTCTCTATTCGCCCTCTTGCATCGCCGCCTGGAAGCTCGTCGGAGACGAGGATGGCCGCAGGGCCGCCATCCTGGCCGCCGACCAGCTGATCGAGCGCTTCCAGCCCGTCGGTCAGTTCATCCAGGCCTGGGGCCGCAAGGGCAAGGCGGAGGAATACCGCTACATCATCGACTGCCTGCTGAACCTGCCGCTTCTCTACTGGGCAAGCCGCGAGACCGGCGATCCGAAATACCGCGAGATCGCGCTCATTCACGCCCGCACCACGCTCGCCAACTCGGTTCGGCCGGATGATTCCACCTATCACACCTTCTATCTGGACCCGGTCACCGGAGCGCCGGTGCGCGGCGCCACCAAACAGGGTTACAAAGACGATAGCGCCTGGGCGCGCGGACAGGCCTGGGCAATCGCTGGCATGGCGCTCTCCTATCGCTATGAGCGGATCGAGGAATATCGCCAAACCTTCGACAGGTTGCTTGCCTTCTATCTCAACCGGCTGCCGGCCGACATGGTGCCCTATTGGGATCTCGTCTTTTCGGATGGCGATGGCGAGCCGCGCGACAGCTCGTCGGCCTCGATCGCCGCCTGCGGCCTTCTGGAGATGGCCGATCTCGTCGAACCGGAACCGGCCTCACGCTATCGCACGCTGGCGCGCCGCATGATGAAGAGCCTTGCGGATCATTATGCGGTCAAGGATCCCACCGTCTCCAACGGCCTGGTGCTGCACGCCACCTATTCGAAGAAATCGCCGTTCAACACCTGCCGCGGCGAGGGCGTCGATGAATGCGTCTCCTGGGGAGACTATTATTACATGGAAGCTCTGACGCGCCTTTCGCGCAACTGGTCTTCCTATTGGTGAATTCAGGAGAACTCGATGGCCAGCATTTCGCTTAAAGAGCTGAACAAGAGCTACGGTGCGCTCACCGTCGTCCACGACATCGACCTTGAGATCGCAGACAAGGAATTCATCATTCTGGTCGGCCCGTCGGGCTGCGGCAAATCGACGACGCTACGGATGATCGCCGGCCTCGAGGAAATATCGGGAGGAGAGCTCAAGATCGGCGGCGACGTCATGAACGACGTCCCTTCCAAGGATCGGGATATCGCCATGGTGTTCCAGAATTATGCGCTCTATCCGCATATGACCGTCTACAAGAACATGGCTTTTGGGTTGCAGCTCAGGAAGGTGTCGCGCGACTTCATCGATGCCCAGGTGCAGGACGCCGCCAGGATCCTCGACATCAGCCATCTCCTGAACCGCAAGCCGAAGGCGCTTTCGGGCGGGCAGCGCCAGCGCGTCGCGCTCGGCCGCGCCATGGTGCGCAATCCGGCCGTCTTCCTTCTCGACGAGCCACTTTCCAATCTCGACGCCAAGCTGCGCGGCACGATGCGCTCGGAAATCACCAAGCTGCACAAGCGCCTCAACGCCACCTTCATCTACGTCACCCATGACCAGGTCGAGGCTATGACCATGGCGGACCGGATCGTCGTCATGAAGGACGGGCACATCCAGCAGGTGGATACGCCGCAGAACCTCTATGACCGCCCCGTCAACATGTTCGTTGCCGGCTTCATCGGCGCGCCGCAGATGAACATGCTGCCCTCGACCATTCTGCGCCGGGGCGACGGCTACGTCGCCGTCTTCGACGGCCGGGAACTGCCGCTGCCTGCCCATTTCGACAAAAGCAGGATCGCCCCCTACGAGGGCCGCGAACTGGTGCTTGGCATCCGTCCGGAGAATTTCCACGAGCTGCCGCCGGCCGACATCGCGCCCGAGAACCTGGCGCCTCTCAAGGCGGTCGTGGAACTTGCCGAACCGATGGGATCGGAAGTGCACCTGAACATGGTAGCAGGCGGTCGCAATCTGATCGCCCGCGTCTCGCCGCGCTACCGGCCTGATATCGGCGAGGAGGCGGTGCTGGTCGCCGATATGACCAATGCGCAGCTGTTCGACAAGGAAACGGAACGCTCGATTCTATACTGAGACGCCTGCGGGAGACGGCAATGCAGTGGTTGCGGGACATGTGGACGAGGGAGGGACCGGGCATTCCGAAGGATGCGCCGAAGAGGACCGGCCTTGCCCTGTTCGCCGAGATCCTCGTCCGCGAGTGGTGGGAGATGGTTAAGCTGAACATCCTCTTCATCCTGTCCGCCCTCTTCGTCGTGACGCTGCCGGCAGCGCTCGCCGCCATGGCCCGGGTCTCGGTCGCCGTGGTGGAAGATCGCAACACCTATCTGCTCAGGGACTTCACGGAAGCTTTTCTGCGCTACTTCTGGCGCGCCACCGGCTGGGGCCTGGCGTTGGGCGGCGCCCTCGCGATCGGCATCTATGCGATCGTCACCTATGCCGCAGGCGCGCGCAACAATCTGTTGCTCAGCGCACCGCTGACGATCGCCCTCGTCGCCACCGCTTTCATCGCGGTTCTCGCCTGCCATCTCATCGTTCTGATGGTGATGCGCGATCTACCGGCTCTGAGGTTGCTGCGCCTCGCCGCGCTCGCCTCCGTCATCCGTCCGCTCCCGGCGCTCGCCGCACTCGCCTTTACCGCCGGCCTCTGGCTGGCGCATGTCCTCTTCTATCCGGTTTCGGTGTTCATGCCGGCAACCTTCAATTTTTCACTCGGAATGTTCGCCGTCGCATTCGGCGTCCATCGGGCGGCGGTGACGGTTCTAGACCTGCCAAACGCAACACAGCCGCACAGCGAACCGCATAGACGAGACGCTTCATAAAATAACTGATCCAGAGATGATCCAGGGAAGGAGAACGGGAATGTATTTGGATAAATTCGGGGGGACGGTGAAACTTGCCGTGGCAGGATTCACCTTGGCGGCGATGACGACCGGGGCAGCGTTTGCCCAGGACGCCGTGACGCTCAAATGGGCTTTGTGGGATTGGGACAAGACCGCCTATTACAAGCCTCTGATCGAGGCCTATCAGGCCAAACACCCCAACGTGAAGTTCGAGCCGATGGACCTCGGCTCGCAAGACTATCAGCAGATGATCTCGACGCAGCTGACCGGCGGCTCCAAGGACATCGACATCGTCACCATCAAGGATGTGCCGGGCTACACCAATCTGGTGCGCGCCGGTAACATCGCCGATCTCAGCGGCTTCGTTAAGGATCAGAAGATCGACTCGGCTCCCTTTGGCGGCCTGATCGAGGAACTGACCATCGATGGCAAGATCTACTCCCTGCCGTTCCGCTCCGACTTCTGGGTCGTCTATTACAACAAGGATATATTCGACAAAGCAGGCGTCCCCTACCCCACCAATGACATGACCTGGGCGCAGTTCGACGAGACCGCCGAGAAGCTTTCGGGCGGCATGGGCACCAACAAGACCTATGGCGCGCTTCTGCATACCTGGCGGTCAACCGTTCAATTGCCTGCCATCCTCGACGGAAAACACACGCTTGTTGACGGCGACTACGGCTTCCTGAAGCCATGGTACGAGAGGGCGCTGAACCTGCAGAAGGATGGCGCGATTCCCTCCTATGCCTTCCTGAAGACGTCGAACACACATTATTCGGCGCTCTTCTTCAATGGCACGATCGGCATGCTGCCGATGGGAACCTGGTTCGTCGGCACCCAGATCACCAAGGTGAAATCGGGTGAATCGAAGAGCAGGAACTGGGGCATCGTCAAGTTCCCGCATCCCGACGGTGTGGCAACCGGCACGACCGCTGCGCAGATTTCCGGCCTGGCGGTCAACGCCAATTCCGACCACAAGGATGCCGCGCTCGATTTCATCAAGTTTGTCACCGGTCCTGAGGGCGCAGCAGTTATCGCGTCGACGGGCACCTTCCCTGCGCTCAAGACGGATGATGTCAGCGCCAAGATCGCGGCAACACCCGGATTTCCTGAGGATGCGGCCAGCAAGGAGGCGCTGAAGCCGTCGAAAACCTATCTGGAGATGGCGGTCAACCCGAACGCCGCCAAGATCGAGGTCGTGCTCAACCGGGTGCATGACGCGATCATGACTGACAGCACCTCCGTCGATGACGGGCTGAAGGAAATGACCGAAGGCGTGAAGGCGATCAAGTAGGCGTCCAGAAATGTCGACGGCCGCGGGCAATATCTGCCCGCGGCCGATCCTGTTTTTCATGAATTTCGAGCCTGACAATGATATATGATCCCGCCCGGGCCAATCCGCTTTTCGGCAATCCCCTGAAGACACGCGACGACCTCGCCAAGGCCGTCACCGATCTCTTCGAGCCGCTGCTGCCGTATTTTTCCGAAGGCGGCGCCCGTGTGCGCCTCGGCGCAGCCGGCGCGATCTTCGATCGGGCGGCGGCGGATCTGGAGGGATTTGCGCGGCCGCTCTGGGGGATCGTTCCGCTCGTTGCCGGCGGCGGCGCGTTCCCGCATTGGGATCTCTATCGCCGCGGGCTGGCAAACGGCACCAATCCTGCTCATCCCGAATATTGGGGCGATCTTGCCGATCGCAATCAGCGGCTGGTCGAGCTCGCCGCGGTCGGCTTCGCCCTGGCGCTTGTGCCAGAGCACATCTGGGAACCGCTCAACGACAGCGAGAAGAAGACGGTCGCTGCCTATCTTCTTCGAGCGCGCGAGTTGGAATTCATCGACAATAACTGGAAATTCTTCCGTGTGCTCATCGATCTCGGGTTGGAACGCGTGGGCGTGGCGTTCGATCACTGGAAAACCCTCGCCTATCTCGACGAACTGGAGGCCTTCGACCTCGGAGAAGGCTGGTATCGCGACGGGCCGGTTCGGCGGGTCGATCATTACATTCCCTTTGCCATGCATTTCTACGGAATGATCTATGCCGTCCTGGCCAAGGGCGACGAGGCGCGCAAGGATCGCTTCCGCGATCGCGCCGAGATCTTCGCCAGCGATATCCGCCACTGGTTCGGCCCGGATGGGGCAGCCCTTGCCTTCGGCCGCAGCCAGACCTACCGCTTCGCGGCGGGAGGTTTCTGGGGCGCGCTTGCCTTTGCCGGTGTCGAAGCCCTGCCCTGGGCCGAGATCAAGGGCTATTACATGCGCCATATCCGCTGGTGGGCGGCGATGCCGATTGCCGATCGCGACGGCGTTCTTTCGGTCGGCTATGGCTATCCGAACCTCTTCATGAGCGAGAGCTACAACTCTCCCGGCTCGCCCTATTGGGCGCTGAAATTCTTCCTGCCGCTCGCCCTTCCGGGGGATCATCCCTTCTGGGCGGCCGAGGAGGCGTCGCAGCCGGAATTTCCGGAGCCGGTTGCGTTGAAGCCGGCGGGAATGGTCGCCATGCACACGCCGGGAAACGTGGTCGTGCTCTCCTCAGGGCAGCAGCACGACAAGATGCTCGGTGCAAACGAGAAATATTCGAAATTCGTCTATTCCACCCGCTACGCCTTCAACGTCGAAGCCGACGACCGGAATTTCTCCGCCGCAAGCTTCGACGGCATGCTCGGCCTCTCCGACGACGGCGTCCATTTCCGCATGCGCGAAACCCTCGAAGAGGCGTTGATCGCAGGCGACCTGCTCTATTCGCGCTGGCGCCCCTGGAGCGATGTCACTATCGAAACCTGGCTGCTTCCTGAAAATCCGTGGCACATCCGCATTCACCGCATCGCCACGCCACGCACACTCAGCACCATCGAGGGCGGTTTTGCGATCGAGCGCGCGGATTTCAATGCCGACCGCTCCGATGCAAGGGATGGCCGGGCTGTCTGGTACGGGCAGACCGACGTCAGCGCCATCGTCGATCTATCGCCCAATCCAAGGGCCGGCCATGCGATGAGCCCGATCCCGAACACCAATCTCATCCACGCCAAGACCCTACTGCCGCAGCTGCGCGGCAACATCGGCGCAGGCACCATCGTGCTGGTGACCGCCGCGATGGCCCTGCCCAGCCGTGAGAACTGGGCAAAAGCGCTCGATAATCCGCCAGCCCGTCCCCGCCTCGACGAGGTAGAGCGGCTCTTCCGCGAGAAAGGCGTACAGGTGCCGGCATTCGCCCTCGGGATGTAGCTTGGAGGCACCGGCTTCCGGGTTTCGACCGCGGGCCAGACGGTTGATTATCGTGCGGTGAACTCGAACCGGTATGCTTCACCAATGCGCTGCGCCAGCTGGGCCATTTGATCGTCAGGGATCTGCAGAACCCCGTGCTCCGCCATCAGTGCATGGTATTGCTGCTTTTCAAGAGGCACACCTGAGGGCAAGGGAACGACATGAAAATGCAGGTGGCTGTTGGCTTGTTGGCTGCCGAGCGAAAGCACATAAATTCGCTCGGCGTCGAACACACTTTTGAGGGCGCGCGACAAGACATGCACCTTCTCCTGAAGTCGAAGATATTCATCCGTCGACATGTCCCGCGCCAGATCCTCACGGTGCTCCTTCGGACAGACGAGGCAATAGCCCGGTAGAGTGGGATATTTGCTCAGGAAAATGATCGTCTCGTGGTCTTCAAAAACGCGATGATGATAGAAGGCCGGGTCGTTCCTGACCAAGCTGCAGATAAAGCATGGTGTTGTTCCGATGTCGTGCACATAGGCCTCGAGATCAAATGGTTGGCGTTCGATGATTCTGAACCTCTCCAATGGCGGTCGCAAACTTCCGGAATTTTGGCGCGGCAACCCGGCTGAAGAACATAATATTTTCGGATTACTCAATAGTTATATTTACATCTTCAACTAATGAATAAGAAAGACCCACTCTTCACAACATTGCTGTAATGAAATCCGGCAAAGCGCAGCAGCATACTCAGCTTTCAGTTTCCGAAATCTTGGGAGGAGGACGCAATGCCTACCATAATGATCTGTCACGACGTTAACGACACGAAACACTGGCTCGCTTCACCAATCCGCAAACAAGTATTGGAACCCAACGGCGTCACGAACATTCGCACGTTTACGGACCCTCAAAACTCCAACCGCGTCGGCTTGGTCATGGACGTTGCAGACATGGAAAAGTTGATGGCCTTCATGCAGACCAAGGCAGCGGCAGATGCGATGGCGAGTGATGGCGTCTTGCCCGAAACCATGATGTTCCTCGTTCAATCGTAACACACGTCTTAACGAGTCTTGGAAATGCAACGCGGGAGGATGACATGACGACATTATTCGTGCGGCACGAGGTCTCCGACTACGCCGCTTGGCGCAAGATATATGATACCTTTTCGCCGGTGCAGAAGGCCAATGGGGTGACGGCGCAGGCCGTTTATCGAGCAATCGACAACCCGAACGATATTACCGTCACCCACGAGTTCGCCACGCTTGAAGCGGCGCAAGCATTCAGCAAGCTGGACGAATTGAAGACGGCGATGCGCACGGGAGGCGTGCTCGGCGCGCCGACGGTGTGGTTTACCAACAAGGCGTGACCGCTCTCAGTGCATGACATGCAGGCGGGTAGTGTGCGCTCGGCCGATTGCCGACCTTGATGGCAATGGCTAGCGACTGCAAATTTGTCCGAGTTCCTATTATCCGCTCCTGATGTCGCGCAAGAGATCCAGGCCGCGCTGGTATTTTTCCGTTTTCTTGCCGCTCTGTTCGGCCTGCCGGAGATTGTCTTCAAGATCGGCCTGTTTGACGGACAGGGCCAGCGGGTTTGATGCCGCACGTCTGACGAAGTCGTCATCCGGCTCATCTGGCCGCCGTGTCAAAGCATTCACCGCGGAGATGATCGCCGGCGGAAAGCCTTCTTCTCTCAGCCTGTCGAGCGTCCACCCGCTGCCCTTCTCGACCACATCATGAATGTAGGCGACCGTTCGTGTCTCGTCGCCGGAAACCAGAAGCGCTACCCGCTGGCAGTGCTCGAAGAATGGCCGGCCGGTCTTGTCCGCCTGGCCTTTATGGGCCGTAAGAGCGATCTGGATGGCATGGTCGAGATGCTGCATGGCGATCACGGCCCTTCGGTCTTCTTCACTTTCCGCCGGAAAGGCTTTTCGCCCGTCGTCATCTCGACGTCAGGGACCGGAGCCACGGCTGTTTGAACCGGCCTCGCTCGTGGCCGATCGAAGTCGCCGCTCTCACCGGCGCCTTGAAGCAGCGCCGCATCGTCCCTGTCGTCTTCATCGAGCAGGTCCTGCAGCGTCTCATGCTCATCCTCGCCGGCCAGTTCGTCGCAGGCTTGCAGCCAATGGCGCTCGTCAGCGCCATCGGGGTGGCCCTCGGCCTCCCAGATTTCGTAGGCGCGCTGGCGTATCTGCTCGTGCTTGTCTATGGCCATGATCTCCTCCAAGCGCATTAGGATGAGCCCTCCGAAGAGCGGCCCGGCCGCCTTTCAGGGCGTGTTGATGGTTGGAAGAAAATCCTCCACCTGTTTGCGTTGATCCTTTGGAAGCGTCTCCACCCGTTCCTTCCAGAACCGTTCGGCCTCCGGCGGGTCCTCATCCCATTGGCGGACATCGGTGATATTGTCGTCGATCTTGGAGCGGCGGTGGCCGCCGAGGCTGAGATATTCCCTTGCAAGCTTCAGGCTTGGGGTTTCCGTGCCGCTATTGCGATCTAATGCCGTCCTCGCGTTGCGCCGGGCAGTTTCCAATGCCCTTTTGCGATCGGTCTCGGCCCGTTCTGTATCGGCGGACCGCGCGTCGTCTGTGCCGCTCTCAGGCGGCACGCTGGATTTGAAAGTCGTCATGGATCACCTTTCGATATTGTGATCCAATAACCTTCGCAGGCAGTGAGAGTTCCGCGTGAGTGGTGATTGATTTGAGCGGGCGATCCAGGCGGGGCCACGCCGCCGGCAGTCAATGGACAGCCATGCTCACCATCCGATAGGGGTGCACGGCTTCGAATTGCGAGATCATCGCCGCTGCCTGCTGCAATACCAACTCGGCATTCTCAGGATCGTCACGGGCGAGTTCATCGGCATTGACGCGGATCGCTTCAGCCATGTTGTTGGAGAGTGCCGCAAAATGCGTATTTCCTTCGACAAAGGCCTCGCGCGCCGTGTCCTCCAGCGTACGAGCGATATCGACGAGGATTTCCTCGCGTTCCTCGATACTGAGGTCTTTGATGATATTGGTCTTCTCTTCCATGTCACTCACTCCAAAAAGACGTGGGACGATGACCGAGCTTAAGAAAGCCTCGATCACCAAAGATTTGGGAATGCCGAAATCCGGATTCAAGCCTCAATCCTGCTCGAACTCGCCTCCGGCACCACGCCGTCGCCTTCATTATTCGAACGCGGGAGCCGATTTTCTGTTCCCTGCCGAGCGTTGGCACTCACCGGCAGAGAGTGCCAATTTTTCTTCCATCACCTCTTGAATTGTAGAACCATCGAACCAAATCATTCTCGCAAGGCGCGCGCGCGAGCACCCGCCCGGATTGGTCATTCGGTCCGGTTAGAACAGGATGACTTTAGGCCTGCTCGGCCTAAAATCTGAATCCTGTTCTAATCTAAGAGTTAGAGCTTGATGTCGTCCGAAAACCGCGCACACTTTTCGGCATCATTCTCCAAGGGAACAACGTCATCACTGTTTGTCGATGGAGGAAAGACATGTCGTTCCGACCGCTTCATGACCGCATTCTCGTCCACCGGGTCGATTCAGAGGAAAAGACCAAGGGCGGCATCATCATTCCCGACACCGCCAAGGAAAAACCGCAGGAAGGCGAGGTCATCGCCGTTGGCCCTGGCGCGCGCAACGACGCCGGCCAGATCCAGGCGCTCGACGTCAAGCCCGGCGATCGCATCCTGTTCGGCAAATGGTCGGGCACCGAGATCAAGATCAATGGCGAAGACATGCTGATCATGAAGGAAAGCGACGTGATGGGCATCATCGAACCGCAAGGTGAAAAGAAGCAGGCCGCCTGAGATCTGCGGACATCAGTCAAGGCCGGAGCGCTTCAGCTTTTCATGGAAACGCAGAACCGCTCCAACCTTTAATTTCTGACGCAATCCGAAAGGAATACGCGTCGTACTTTTCCTGGAATTACTCTGGCCGCCTATGAAGGAGTGAGGACATGGCTGCTAAAGAAATCAAATTCAGCACCGAAGCCCGCGAGAAGATGCTGCGTGGCGTCGACATCCTGGCCAACGCCGTGAAGGCGACCCTCGGCCCGAAAGGCCGCAACGTCGTGATCGAACGATCTTTCGGCGCCCCGCGCATCACCAAGGACGGCGTTTCCGTCGCCAAGGAAATCGAACTCGAAGACAAGTTCGAGAACATGGGCGCCCAGATGGTCCGCGAAGTCGCCTCGAAGACCAGCGACATCGCCGGCGACGGCACCACGACGGCAACGGTACTGGCCCAGGCGATCGTCAAGGAGGGCGCCAAGGCGGTTACCTCAGGCATGAACCCGATGGACCTGAAACGCGGCATCGATCTTGCGGTCGGCGCCATCGTTGCGGAACTGAAGGCCAATGCCCGAAAGATCTCCAACAATTCCGAAATCGCCCAGGTCGGCACGATCTCCGCCAATGGCGATGCCGAAATCGGCCGCTTTTTGGCGGAAGCCATGGAAAGGGTCGGCAATGATGGCGTCATCACCGTTGAAGAAGCCAAGACCGCCGAAACCGAACTCGAAGTCGTCGAAGGCATGCAGTTCGACCGCGGCTATCTCAGCCCCTACTTCGTCACCAATGCCGACAAGATGCGGGTCGAGTTTGAAGACCCTTATATCCTCATCCATGAGAAGAAGCTCTCGAACCTGCAGTCGATGCTGCCGGTTCTCGAAGCTGTCGTCCAATCCAGCAAGCCGCTGCTCATCATCGCTGAAGACGTCGAAGGCGAAGCCCTGGCAACGCTCGTCGTCAACAAGCTGCGCGGCGGCCTGAAGATCGCCGCCGTCAAGGCTCCTGGCTTCGGTGACCGCCGCAAGGCCATGCTCGAAGACATCGCCATCCTGACCGCCGGCACCGTCATCTCCGAAGATCTCGGCATCAAGCTCGAATCCGTCACGCTCGATATGCTCGGCCGGGCCAAGAAGGTTTCGATTGAAAAGGAAAACACCACGATCGTCGATGGGTCAGGCGCCAAGTCCGACATCGAAGGCCGCGTTGCCCAGATCAAGGCCCAGATCGAAGAAACCACGTCGGACTATGACCGCGAGAAGCTGCAGGAACGTCTTGCCAAGCTCGCCGGCGGCGTTGCCGTCATCCGTGTCGGCGGCTCGACGGAAGTCGAAGTGAAGGAAAAGAAGGACCGCGTCGACGACGCGCTTCATGCAACCCGCGCTGCCGTTCAGGAAGGCATTCTGCCTGGTGGCGGCGTGGCGCTGCTGCGCGCCGTCAAGGCGCTCGACAATGTCAAAACCGCCAATGGCGACCAGCGCGTCGGCGTCGACATCGTTCGCCGCGCGGTCGAGGCACCGGCTCGCCAGATCGCCGAAAACGCCGGAGCGGAAGGCTCGGTCATCGTCGGTAAGCTGCGCGAGAAAAGCGAGTTCTCCTACGGCTGGAACGCTCAGACGGGCGAATATGGCGACCTCTATGCGCAGGGCGTCATCGATCCGGCCAAGGTGGTTCGCACCGCGCTGCAGGATGCGGCCTCCATCGCCGGTCTTCTCGTCACGACGGAAGCTATGATCGCCGAGAAACCCAAGAAGGACGCGCCACCGCCAATGCCCGCCGGCCCCGGTATGGACTTCTAAGGCGCTTGCCGGCCCGCCGGCCTCGCTGGGCGGGCCTTATCTGAGGGAATAGAGATGGTTCAAACGATCAAAACCCGATCGCAGGCACCGCTGGACTCCCGCGATCTCGAAATCTGCCAGCGGGTCTTCGACAAGATCAGATCCGAGTACCAGGTGGAAAAGGACAGCGACGAAGCCGAACGAACGGCGAGCATAATCATCGAGCTTTACCGGCAGGGCGTGCGTGACCCCGATCACCTGCAGTCGATGGTCGAGGCGGCCCGCGGCCTCTTCGAAACGAGCGAACGGTAGGAAATGCCGCGCCTGCGCGTAGTAAGCCGCGCCGAACAGAGATGTGATGGTGTTAGCGCGGATGCCCTCCGGAGGATTTACCCCGAAGAACGGTCATCTGCTCCTGCTGCACTTCATTTTCATCGTTCAAAATGGCTCGCCAAAGCCTGTTGCCGAGGCGAAGCGACACCCGTTTCGTCCCCTCGTGTTCAGCCGTGCCGATTTCCACGGAGCTGACGACGGAGCCATGGCGAATGTGGCGGCGAAGATCGGCGAGCGACAGCCCAAACCGCTGCGCCAGTTCGGATGATTCCAGGATGAAATCACCATTTGAATCGCGCTCGATCAGCACCGACTTTTTCTCCAGCTTCGTCCCACGCCGACCGCTCAGGCCACCGCCGGAATTGCATTGTCTTCCTTTGGCAGCAGCCGCGCTACTGCGCTCAGCAGATCCGTTTGCGATATCAGGCCGAGGATGCGAAAATCGTCGTCGACGATGATGACGGCATGCGTGCGGCCGTCCGTCAGAACGGGCAATAGCGACAGAGCGGCATCGGAAGGTCTGGCCACCGCCGGCCTCGAGATCGCATGCGCGATGGTCTCGGTGCTCATCGACAATTCCCGCAAGCCGACAGCGCCGACGAGGCGGCCTTCGGGGTCCTTAACCGGCAGCGTGCGGATATTATGCTTCAAGAGCAGATGCCGTGCGGCATCCGGTTCCGAAGCTTCGCCAATGGCGATCACGTCACGCGACATGATATCGGCACAGCTGATCTTGTCGGTTGAGCGGATCGCCGCTTGCAACTCAACCTGCTGCAGCAGCCGGCCGAGGTCTGCCCGGTCGATATCGAAGGTTTCGTCAAGCGCTTCGAGGGCCGCGTCGACATCCTCCTCGCGAAAACCCACCCGCACCGCCGATGGCAGGTCGATCGTCTGATGGGTGTTCTCCACGGGTTTCGGAACGACGTGCGGATAATTCCGCTTGGAAAGCTTGTGGAACAGCAGGCCAAGGCCGACGAGAATGCAGGAGTTCAAGGCGACGGGCACGAAGGGAAAGAGAAATCCCCAACCGGCAACGACAGGGCCGCCGAGCACGGCGGTCAGTGCGGCGGCTCCTCCTGGCGGATGAAGGCACCGCGTGAAGGACATCGCGCCGATGGCAAGCGAAACGCCGACACCGGTCGCGATGATCGGATCACGAATGAAATAGGCGGCAATGATCCCCATCAGAGCGGAAATCGTATTGCCGCCGATGATCGACCATGGCTGCGCCAGCGGGCTTGCAGGCACCGCGAAAAGAAGCACTGCGGACGCCCCCATCGGCGCGACAATCAAGGGAAGATGCGGCCCCTGCCCGAACAGATAGCCGCTGATGACGCCGGTGAAACCAATGGCCAGCAAAGCGCCGAGACATGCAATCAATCGCTCTCGTAGAGTCGCTCCCGCCAATATGGGTGAGAACAAACGGAAGCGGCGGAGGCGGCTCGATCCCACCTTCGGGGAAACGGGATACTGCATGACAAGACCAATTTTAAGCGAGGATTATCTGGCGGCGAAGGAGAGGGGCGTGCGAACTAGTTTGTTGTCAGCCTGACATCTCTGCCCTTTGTCGCGCTGAGAACTTCGTGGAACGCGTTGAACGCGCTGGGGCGATCATTCTTGCGATAGACGAGCAGCGTCTCGACAGCACCGAGCTGATGGGTCTGGACCGGTGTCGGCCAGTGCATGAGGTCAAGGACCGATCGGGGCATGACACCCGCCGTGTTCCCGGTCGCAACGCTCGCCAGGATCGCGTGGTAGGAACCGAGTTCGCTCGTCGGCAGCGCGCTCGATTTACGCGCCCAGTTTTCAGCGATCCTGCGATAGGTGCAGCCAGGCTCCAAAGCGGCGAGCGACCCGACACGCAGGTCGGCGGCGGATTTGATGGAGGGATGCCCGGATGGCAACACGATCAACAGGTCTTCGACGAAGGTCAGCTCCATTTCGAGCGCCTTGAGTTCGGCATCGAAGCTCGAGTCTTCCTCGCGCATCGTCTTCGGCAGGCGGGCAATCAGCGCACAATCCAGCGCATCAGAGAGAACATCGCGGGTCAGATCGCGGGACGCCCCCATCGTCAGCTGAAGCGACACATCGGGCCACATCTGATTGAATTGCATCAGCGCCGCCGGCAGCCTGCTTGCCGCCGTGCTCTCCATAGTGCCGACCCGCAACGTCCCCGATGGGGCGAGAGGCCGCACGGCCTGGCGCGCTTCGAGCGCAAGCGCCATAAGCCGGTTGGCATAGGCGAAAAACGTCTCCCCCTCCCGCGTCAACGTCATCTTCTTGCCATCACGGCTGAAGAGGGAAACGCCGAGGTCCTCCTCCAGTTGCTGGATGCGCGTCGTCACATTCGATGGCACCCGCCCTACGGCCTTGGCAGCCTTCGTCACGCTGCGGTCGCTGACAACGGCGAGGAATATCTCGATCGATGAAAGGTCCAATGAAAAGATCTCGTTTCCGGAATTAAGACGACAGATAATTCTCTATATAAAAATCATTGCTCCAGCTCAAGCCGGTTTCGGCATTGGACGAGAAACATGAGCCCAAGCAGACGAGCGATTGCCGAAAAAAGGGTCGCGACGCCGAGGAAATAGCCATGCAAGCCGCGACATTGCCTCTATCGGACGACGTTTTGAGGGTTTGAGGCTGGCATAAGGTTTGCATGCATAGGGCTATCTGCGGATCGATCGGCGACGTCCTATGTTGCAACTTGTCTTGACCTGTCTTCTTCTGAGCGTCGCTTCAGGCTTGAGCATGCGTCGTTTTTTAATGCCGTATTTCCCAGGCGGCGATCTCGCCCAGAAATCCGCCCCCGTGACCATCGTCGCCAACGCCGTCTTTCTGGCAGCAATCGCTTTCACCGTCTCCGATCAGGAGCTTTGGGCAAAATCCGTCATCCTGATGCTCGGCCTTGCGCTGGCGGCGATGTTCGACGATGCGAGACCCAGGCTGACAATCGCCCTCTCCGCCGTCAGTTTGGCGGCCTATCTCGGGCTACGTGCGATCACCTGAGGCATCCCGCTTTCACGGGATAATGCAGTCCTGTTGGCGGTACCGAAGCCCTTATCGAGACGCTGCATCCAGAGACGAAAGTCATTCGTCAGCAGCACCACATCGTACAGCCATTCCGTGCGCAAAAGCTCCCAACGACTTGCTTCCGCATTCTCGAGCAAGGCGTGAACTCTTTGCCGCAGTTTTTCGAAAGCTCATCACGAGGGAAGGGCGTGGGGCAGCGCGTTGCGGGATGAAGTCGGTTTTCCATAAAGCTCGCTCCTCGACAATCGGGCGATCTTGATAATATCGTATTACGACATATTATCAAGATAACCTGAGTGAGAGCGTCACGGCTTGGCGCAGAGAGAGCAATATTCCTGGATTTCCGCCACGGCGGCTGAAGCCCTCCCTCTGGCGAGAGAGATTTCAGGCCACGCGAAAAACAATCTCTATTGAAGAATAGTACCGCACTGTTATTCTCTAACGTTGAACACGGATTGAGGGGCAACGAACAGAAAAGAAACGCTCCATGAGTGACGATGCCATGAAAAACAATGCCGATGGCTTTTCCTCACCGGCCTGCTTCATGCATGAGGTTGATCCGGCTTACATGGGGCTCGAACCGGAGCCCGAAGTCGTCCGGGAGTGGCGGAAGGAACAACGCCGTCGCCTGATAGACTGCCGGACGCTGCTCGGCGCGAATGAGCGCGAGCAACGAACATCTCTTATCCGTCATCATCTGGATCGGCTGCTGCCGAAGATCGCCGGCCGCAGTGTAAGCCTCTACTGGCCGTTTCTGGGCGAGCCGGACCTCCGCGGCTGGATGCAGTCTGCGGCAGCTTGCGGCGCCACTTGCCTGTTGCCGGTGGTGACGGAAAAAAGGAAGCCCCTCAGCTTCCGCTCGTGGTGCGTCGGCGAAGAACTGACACGGGGCATCCTGAACATCCCGGTTCCGCTTCAAGGCGAAGAGCGCCGGCCCGATATCGTCATCGCCCCGGTCGTCGGATTCGATGCGCAATGTTACCGGCTCGGTTTCGGAGGCGGTTATTTCGATCGAACGCTGGCCGCTCTCCATCCCCGGCCTTTCGCGATCGGCGTTGGTTTCGACTTCCAGGAGATCGAGACCATCCGTCCTCAGGACCATGACATCCCGATGGATGCGATCGTAACCGACGGCGAAATCCGCTTTCGCAAAGGCAACGGCTCCGTTGCCGCGCGGATGTTCCAGGGTTAGCCGATGATGAGGAGATGAGCGATGATCATGGACGGGAAACCGGCACGAAAGATCTGGTCGCAGTGGTATGCGTGGCATCCTGTCTTGCCGATCGATGACTCGGTGTTCTGGCTCGAGACAGTGTATCGGCGGGAAAGCCCGGAGGGTTTCTGGCAATACCGCTCGTTCCGGCCCGAACTCGAACGCCAGCAGGCTCTGACCTGCCTCCGCGTCTGTCCCGGCGCCTAATCCACGCGAAGGCCGGTTTGCGTCGGGCGCCCGTGCGGGTTTGCGTCAACCGAGTGCCTGGCTGACGAGTGCATAGGTCTTCGGCTCGGGCGCAGTTGCGCGTCCGGCAACCGGAAGCCAAGCGCCACCGAGCGACATGGTCGTCACGATATCGTAGACAGGAAGACCGCAGCGGGAGAGGAAATCGGAAAAGGCTCCGCCCTGCTCGCGTGTGTCGAGGCGCAGGAACGCCCCTGCGTGCTCGGCCGCATGCGGGCGGACGACGGCGATCGCGTCGGCGTCACTGCGCGCCACAACAGGACCGATGACATGGCCACGCCCGAACCGCCGGCAAAGCGAGAAGGCCTCGATCCGGCCGGCGCGGCTCAACACGATGCCCTTGGAATTCGCCATGAGCCGGGCCAGCAGCAGTTTGCGATCCGTACCGAAGGCCACACAATCCAATTCGGCGATCGCTTCCAGATCGCCCGCCTCCACTGCCCGTATTGCGGCACCGGACGGCAGCTCTACATCCGGCGGCGCCATCGCTTCGCCTTGGCATTGAAAGACCAGCGCCTCCCGAACAAAGTTCAAGGACCGATAAAGACGGCGCGCTGCGCGCGTCGCATTCAGCCCGAGGTTCCGCCCGGCGACCTGAGTAAGCGCGTGTCCCATCAGCCATTGCCCGGCGCCATTGGTTTGAAGACGCGGCGAGGTGATGACCATACCGACCGTGGCAAATTGCGCGTCATAGGGAAACCACATGGCAGAGCCCAGGATACGGCCGATTTCATCGATCGCCACGATGCCCTGGCCGAACTCCCGCAGGAACTGCCAGTCTTCGCCGCGATGCGGCCAGGCGACGGTCATCGAAAGTGCGTGCAACTGGTCGAGAGCAACGCTGTCGATCCCGGCGATATGCGTCTCGAAACTATCGACGAACCTGGATTCGGATATCAGTTCACTCACTCCCGCCCTCCTGCCGCATTGGCCAAGTCTGCGCCCGGAAACTTCTCCGCCCAGACTAGAACAGATCGTTCGATACAATTCACTGGTGAAGCCTGCGCAAACACAACAATCGACCAAATCCCGATGCGCTTTCGGCAAGTAACGCCTGCGTCTCCCTCTAGACTCATTGACAGATCCAGCGGCCGGAGTCGCTGTTCACTGTGAGAGCCCGGAAATGTCACCCCCCTCAGTCCAGTTGCAAACACCTCTAACATCTCGCTGGGCCGAATTGTCGTTTCCGCCGGCGGTATGGCCGCCGTCTCGGCAAGCAGCATGTTTGTGAGGTCGCCGGTGCAAGCCATTGAAATTCTCGAAAGGCTCGTCGGCTTCCCCTCCGTCGTCGGCACGCCGAACGGCGAGATCGTGGCGTGGATCCGGCACTACCTGCAAAGCCACGGCGCCGTCGTCACCGAGCTTCCCGGCCCGGAGGGCGACCGGTCGAACCTCTTCGCCACGATCGGCCCGAAGGAAACGCCGGGCTATATTCTCTCCGGCCATATGGACGTGGTTCCCGCCGCTGGAGGCGGCTGGACCAGCGATCCGTTCCGATTGCGGGCTGAAGCAGACATCCTCTACGGTCGCGGCGCTACCGACATGAAAGGCTTCCTTGCCGCGGCTCTCGCAGCCGTTCCGGCGCTGGTGGCCTCACCGCTTCGCCAGCCCGTCCACCTTGCCTTTTCCTATGACGAGGAGGCCGGCTGCCGCGGCGTGCCGCACATGATCGCGCGCCTGCCGGAGCTCTGTGCAACCCCGCTTGGCGCGATCATCGGCGAGCCGAGCGGCATGCGGGCAATCCGCGCCCACAAGGGCAAGGCCGCCGCCCGACTGACGGTCAGGGGCCGGTCCGGCCATTCCTCGCGTCCGGACCAGGGACTGAACGCAATCCATGCCATCACCGATATTCTGGCTTGCGCTCGCGCCGAAGCCGAACGGCTCACGCGCGGCCCGTATGAGCCTGTCTTCGAACCGCCCTACTCCTCGCTTCAGGTCGGCACGCTGAAGGGCGGCCAGGCGGTCAACATCATTCCCGACAGCTGCGAGGCCGAGTTCGAAGCGCGGGCTATTTCCGGCGTCGATCCGATCACGTTGCTGGCGCCACTGCGAGCATCGGCCGAGGGGCTATCGCAGTTTGGCTTCCAGATAGACTGGCGCGAACTCAGCGCCTATCCGGCGCTTTCGCTTGCCGCCGATGCGCCGCTTGCGGTCCTGCTTAGCGAACTGACCGGCATCGAGCCGCTCGCCGCCGTCAGCTACGGCACCGAGGCCGGACTTTTCCAGCGCGCCGGCATCGATGCGATCATCTGCGGACCGGGCGACATCGGCCGCGCCCACAAGCCGGACGAATTCATCCTCACCGGCGAACTGCTCGCCTGCCAGGCGATGGTCGAGGCGCTTGGCCGCCGCTGCGCCTGATGACATCGGATCAAGGAGCCGACGCCATGACCTTCCTCTTCAATTCCGATGCGAAGCGCGGCGCCATATTCGCCGAAGCCTTCGCGCGCGAACTGCCCGACATTGCCTTCTCCATGGATCCCAAGTCGGTCAAACCCGACGCCGTACGCTTCCTCATCACCTGGACCGTACCGGAGGATCTCGCCCGCTATCGCAATCTCGAAATCCTGTTTTCGATCGGCGCCGGCATCGACCAGTTCCATATCGATGCGGTGCCGGCGTCGGTGAAGGTGGTGCGCATGGTCGAAGACGGCATCGTCAGGATGATGCAGGAATATGTGACGCTGGCGGTGCTTGCGCTCCATCGCGACTTGCCGGCCTATCTCGACCAGCAGCGGCGCCGGACCTGGCAGACGATCGCTTCCAGGCAGGCCTCGGAACGCCGCATCGGCGTGCTTGGCCTCGGCATGCTTGGCAGCGCCGTGCTCGAACGGTTGCAGCCCTTCGGCTTTCCGCTTTCGGGATGGAGCCGCAGCCCCCGCGAGATCGACGGCATCCGATGCCTGAGCGGCCGCGACGGCCTCGATATTCTGCTTGCAACCACCGACATTCTCGTCTGCCTGCTGCCGCTGACGGTTGAGACGCGGGGCTTCCTGAATGCCGAACTCTTCGCCGGACTGCCGGCCGGCGCCGCACTCGTCCATGTCGGCCGCGGCCCTCAGCTCGACCATCAGGCGCTCATTGACGCGCTCGATGCTGAGCATCTCTCCGGCGCCGTCGTCGACGTCACCGATCCGGAACCGCTTCCCGCGGATCACGCCTTCTGGAACCATCCGAAGATCCTGCTGACGCCGCACATTGCGAGCGTCACCCAGCCTGAAACCGCGGCAGTGGCCGTCATCGGCAACATCAAACGGCACCAAGCGGGCCTCGATCCGATCGGCCTGGTCGATCGCAACCGCGGCTACTGAGTTCTCAACCTAGGAAAGCAAAATCATGTTCCTCCTCAAGACGATCGACACCGACCCATCCTTCGCGCCGCGCGAATCCGGCCCCCTCCCCGAACGGTTGATCTCGGGCAGTCCTGCCTTCAAGACCTGGGCGCAGGACGCTGCCCGCGGCGAGACCGTTCATAGCGGCGTCTGGGAAGCGACACCCGGCGAGACGCGCTCGATCAAGGGCGAGACCTTCGAGTTCTGCCATATCCTTTCCGGCCTGGTCGAACTCACTCCGGAAGGCGGTGAACCGGTGGTCTACAAGGCCGGCGACAGCTTCGTCATGAAGCCGGGCTTCGTTGGCGTCTGGAAGACGATCGAGACGGTGCGCAAGATCTACGTCACCGTGTCGTGATGCCGACGCCGTAGATTTGACTGCCGCAGCGACGAAAACGCAATTTTTCGCCGCTGCGGCATCCCCGGTCGACGCATGCTGCTCGCCTTCGCCAGTTAGGCTTGTCTCAGCCCACCCCGAGGACATGCGATGACACTCAGCTTCGATCCGAACACGATTTCCCTGCCCGTCGGACATTTCATCGGCGGCCGGCTGGTTCCGGCCGAAGCCGTCATCGACATGCATCGTCCATCCGACGGCAAGGCCTATGCCGGCTGCCCGCTGGCCGACGAGGCCCTTGTCGATCAGGCTGTCGAAACCGCCAGGACCGCATTGAAGACGAGCAATTGGGGTGGCATACGGCCACGCGAGCGCACCGTGGCGCTGCAGCGCTGGGCGGACTTGATCGAAGCCGAGGCGGAGACCCTCGCCAGGCTCGAAGCGCTTTCCTCGACGCGGCCAGTCGGCCATCTCGTCGCCGGCGATATCGCCGTCACCGCCGAACAGATCCGTTTCTTTGCTGAATTCGCCGACAAGGAAGGCGGCGACCTCGTCCCGACTGACAATGCGAATTTCGGCATGATCATGACGGAACCCTATGGCGTCGTCGGCGCCATCACGCCCTGGAATTATCCCGTGTCCATGGCCGGCTGGAAGCTCGGCCCGGCGCTGGCGGCAGGCAATGCGGTGGTGTTGAAGCCATCGGAAATGACGCCGTTTTCCACACTCTATCTCGCCGAACTTTCGGTGCGGGCCGGCCTGCCGGCCGGTCTCGTCAACATCGTGCTCGGCGACGGCCCGACCACCGGAAATGCGATCACCGGACATCCAGGCATCTCCAAGGTCAGTTTCACCGGTTCGACCGCGGCCGGCGCGGCGATCATGACCAACATCGCCCGCACCGGCGTCAAGCCGATGACGCTCGAACTCGGCGGCAAGAGCCCGCAACTGGTTTTCGCCGATGCCGATCTCGAGCTTGCGGCGGGCGCAATCGCCGGCAGCATTCTCTCCAACGCCGGTCAGGCCTGCGTTTGCGGATCCCGCCTCATCGTCGAGGCGAAGGTGGCGGACGCGCTGGCAGCTGCGCTTATCGAGAGGCTGGCGGCCATCCGCCCCGGCCCCACCTGGGACGAGGCGACCGATTATTCGCCGGTCATCTCCGAACGACAGATCGCCCGCATGGACGGCATCATCCGTGCCGCTATCGACGACGGCGCCGAATGCCTCACCGGTGGCCGCCGGCTCGACCGCGAAGGTTATTTCTACGCACCGACCCTGATTTCGGGCGTGACGGCAACATCGCCGGCGGTTCTTGAGGAAATTTTTGGACCGGTGCTGACCATTCAGACCTTCGAGGACGAGGAGGAAGCGCTGGGGCTCGCCGACCATCCGGCCTATGGGCTCGCCGCCGGCCTCTTCACCCGCGATCTCTCGCGTGCCATCCGCGTGACCCGCCGCCTGCAGGCCGGCACCGTCTGGGTCAACCGCTACGGCCGTTCACGCGACCATATCCTGCCGACCGGCGGCTACAAGCAGTCCGGCATCGGCAAGGATCTCGGCCGCGACGCCTATCTCGCCAACCGCAAGAGCAAGAGTGTGCTCATCAGCCTGTGAGGACCTGCGATGAAAACCTACAAGATCGCTCTTCTGCCCGGAGACGGCATCGGCCGCGACGTGACGGCAGCAGCCTGGGCCGTGCTTGAAAAAACAGCTCGCCTGAACGGATTTTCTCTTGATGCAACCAGCTATCCCTGGTCCTGCGACTACTATCTGGAGAACGGCAGCATGATGCCCGCCGATGGCATCGAGACGCTCCGGTCCTTCGATGCCATCCTGCTCGGCGCCGTCGGCTGGCCTCGTAAAGTGCCGGATTCGGTGTCGCTGCATGGGCTTCTGCTGCCGATCCGCAAGGCTTTCGTGCAGTATGCCAATATCCGCCCGCACCGGCTGCTGCCGGGTGTGCAGGGGCCGTTGCGGTCCGATGGTTTCGACATCCTCTGCATTCGTGAAAATACCGAAGGCGAATATTCCGGCGCCGGTGGCCGCGTCCACCAGGGCACCGACAATGAAGTGGCGGTCGAGACCTCGATCTTCACCCGCACGGGGGTCGAGCGCATCCTGCGTTTCGGCTTCGAGCAGGCGCGGACGCGACGCGGCAAGCTTGCCTCGGTGACGAAGTCCAACGCCCAGAAATATTCGATGGTCTTCTGGGACGAAATCACCCAGAAGCTTTCAGCGGAATATCCCGATATCGAGGTGACCAGCTACCATATCGACGCCATGGCTGCGCGTATGGTCATGGCGCCTGATAGTCTCGACGTCGTGGTCGCCTCCAACCTGTTCGGCGATATCCTGACCGACCTCGGCGCCGCCATCCAGGGCGGGCTTGGCTTTGCCGCCTCCGCCAACATCAATCCCGATCGCTCGGCGCCGTCGATGTTCGAACCCGTCCACGGCTCCGCGCCCGATATCGCTGATCTCGGCATCGCCAATCCGATCGCCGCCATCTGGTCGGGCGCGATGATGCTGGAGCATTTGGGAGAAGCGGCTGCCGCAGCAAAGGTGATGGCCGCTATCGAGGCGACGACGGCACGCTGCATCGGCGCAATTCCCGGCAAGGACAAGACCGACGCGATCACGGCATCGGTGCTTTCGGCACTTGGTTGATCAATGGAGAACAGAATGAACGGATTAAGGGATAGCAACCTGCTTCGTCAGCAGGGGCTGATCGACGGAGAATGGCACGGAGCTGAAACCGGGCGCACGATCGAGGTCATCGATCCGGCGACGCAACATGTGCTGGGCACGGTGCCCGACATGGATGGAGCCGATACGAGGGCGGCAATCGCGGCGGCGGAAAAGGCCTTCGGTCCATGGCGCGCAAAGACCAATGCCGAGCGCGGCGCATTGCTGGAAGCCTGGCATGATCTGATGCTCGACAATATCGAGGATCTGGCGCTGATCCTCACCCGAGAGCAGGGCAAGCCACTGACGGAAGCGCGCGGCGAAATCCGCTACGGCGCCTCCTTCATCAAGTGGTTCTCCGAGGAGGCGCGCCGTATCGGCGGGACGACCATTCCCTCGCCGACAGCGGACCGGCGGATCGTCGTTCTGAAGGAGCCCGTCGGCGTATCGGCGATCATCACGCCGTGGAATTTTCCGAATGCGATGATCACCCGCAAGGTCGGGCCGGCGCTCGCAGCAGGCTGCACCGTCGTCGTCAAGCCATCGGACCTCACCCCTTATTCGGCGCTGGCGCTCGGCGTATTGGCGGAGCGCGCCGGCATCCCCAAGGGCGTGATCAATATCGTCACCGGCATGCCGGCCGGCATCGGCGACGAACTGATGGCGAACCAGACCGTTCGCAAGATCTCTTTCACCGGCTCGACCCGCGTCGGCTCGCTGCTGATGCGCGGCGCGGCCGACAGCATCAAGCGGCTCAGCCTCGAACTCGGCGGCAACGCGCCCTTCATCGTCTTCGACGATGCCGATCTTGATCTGGCCGTGGAAGGCGCAATTGCCTCGAAATTCCGCAATGGCGGGCAGACCTGCGTCTGCGCCAACCGGCTTCTCGTCCAGTCGGGCGTCTATGAGGCCTTTGCCGCCAAACTTTCCGCGCGCGTATCGGCCATGAAGGTCGGGGCCGGCACGGATGCAGGCACGGATATCGGGCCGATGATCAACAAGGCGGCGATCGACAAGATCAAGCGTCATGTCGACGATGCGGTGGAAAAGGGAGCAAGCATCCTCGCCACCGCAGATTCCGTGCCTGAAGGCGACCAATATGCGGTGCCGATGGTGCTCGGCGGTGCGACGACCGAGATGCAGCTTGCCAGCGAAGAGACCTTCGGACCCGTTGCCCCGCTTTTCCGTTTCGACCACGAGGAAGAGGCGATCCGCATTGCCAACGCCACGCCCTTCGGGCTTGCGGCCTATTTCTACACCGGGAGCCTGAAACGCTCCTGGCGTGTCGCCGAAGCCCTCGAATTCGGGATGGTCGGCCTGAACACAGGGGCGATCTCGACCGAGGTGGCTCCCTTCGGCGGCGTCAAACAATCCGGTCTTGGCCGCGAGGGCGCGCAGTGCGGCATCGAGGAATATCTCGAAATGAAGAGCTTCCACATCGGCGGTCTCGCCTAACTAAAGGAAAACAAAAGAGCGCCGGGACATCATCCCGGCGCTGGATGATCGGGAGCCACGGTCGATGCTCCCGCTGGAGCAACACCGACACATCGTTCTAAGTACTCCGCAGCCTTTGGCGGATGCCCGCAAAATTACGGTGCCCAAACAACATTTCTTTGACGCTGCTTTGACGGCAGGATGCTACGGCCGGTTTGCGAAGTTACGCAGAGGGATTTCAACCGGTTATGCTTCAGTTCGATCATCGCCATAGCATAGATTTACATTTCGCAATCCCGGTTTCCCTTCCCGGTTGCTTGCCAGGAGCCGAAGTTGTGGCAGACTGGCCCCTGGATGCCAGGTTTTCCGGCCGCCAAACGAGCGTATCGGAGGCAGCGGGGGCGGGGCCGGTGGATCGCATGAACAAGGAGCAATATCCGTTTCGGATGTTCCTGCTCGGGCCCTTTGCCCTTGTGGACGCCGGGGGGCGGTCGGTTGCTCCGAAATCCAAAAAGGCACAGGCACTTTTGGCAATGCTTGCATTGTCCACCCGGGGCTCGCGCTCGAGAATCTGGCTTAGGGACAAGTTATGGAGCGATCGCTCCGACGACCAGGCGGCAGCCAGTCTACGCCAGGCGCTTTTGGACATTCATAAGAGTCTGGGGCCGGCACGTGATCTCTTGATTGCGGATAAGAATACCGTTTGGCTGGATATGGACCGACTGGCGCTCGATACCGACCTGGTGGTTCGGACGGAGCGGTCTGCGGATCAAGTCACCGACGAATTGCTCGAAGGTATCGACATCCGCGATCCTGAATTCGAGGACTGGTTGGCGCTGGAAAGGCAAAACTGGTATCGCCGTCTCGATGAAGGACAAGTCCACGACGTCTTCGAGCCGCGACAGCAGCCGAGCCGCGATATCGCCAAACATTCCGCCCTGCTGCCGTTAACTGGCGCCCCGGATACGTCGAGAACAGGCAAACCACCCGTGGATATCGCCAGCAGCGGTCCCTCTGGGCGGCGGGTTGGCGGTGACTGGCGATGGATGATGGCTCTTCTGTCCCCCATCGTGGTGGGTGCCGGCGAGGGCGGGCAAATTGCTGCGACACGGTTCCAAAACCTCATTGCAAAAGCCATCATCGATGGGCTGGGCTTTGGCGTCACCGACCTCTCGTTCACCTCGCCGCATATTGAAGAGAGTGAACAGCAAATCAGCCTTCCCCTATGCCTTCAGCTTCGCCTGACGTTTGATGGTGACATGGTGCTGATCGAACTGGTGATGAAGCACCTGATCAACAACCGCATTCATTGGCTGGGAAGTCAGGCAATCAACCGCACGCAGTTCGAGCGCGGCGAGTTCGGCATCGCCGCTGCGCTGATCAGCCAGGCAGTCGATCAACTGGCCTATTTCGAGGAGATCCAGGCAACCGACAGCAGATTGTCGCAAGACGGTCTCCTGATCGACGCCGTCAATGCGATCTTTCGGCTGTCGCGCGACGACCTCGACAACGCGGAACGGCGCCTGGAAGAACAGATCCAGTATCAGCCGCGATCATCGACTTTTGCCTGGCTGTCATTCATTCGGACTTTCCAGGTCGGCCAGCGTTTCAACGCGCTGGATGCCCATCTGATCGAGGAAGCCCAGGCCTATGCACGCAAGGCGCTGGAACTCGATCCGCAGAATTCCGTGTCGCTCGCGCTCGTCGGCCACGTCCATTCGTTCCTGTTCGGCGAATACGACTATGCGGCCAACCTGTTCGAAAAATCGATCCGCCTGAATCCGGCCCTGCCGCTCGGTTGGGACCTCTACGCGATGCTGCACTGCTATGCAGGCCAGCCCGACAAGGCGGTGGCGATGGCGCGTTGGGTACAAGAGCTCGGCGTCTACAGCCCGCATAAATATTACTTCGATACGACCAAATGCATTGCGGCAGCGCTTGCAGGCGATCATGCCGCAGCCATATCTGCAGGCGAAGAAGCCCTGCGGGCACGGCCGAACTTCAACAGCCTGCTGCGCTATCTTGCCTCCAGTCATGCCCATTCCAACGATCTCGGCGGCGCGCGGCATTACCTGCAGCGTCTTGAGGCAGTCGAGGGCGGTTTCTCCATCGACGCCTTCCGCGGCAGCGGCTATCCGCTGCTTGACACAGGCGGCGGGCAGATCCTGATCGACGGCCTGCTCAAGGCCGGCGCCAAGCTGCGCTGAACCCCGGACAATTCTTCACATCATCGCGCAAGGAGGCTGCCATGGAAGCGGACACTGCCCACGAATCGCAATCAAAATTAGTTTTATTTCTAAACAGTTATAAATTCAGGATTGAGCCGGATACGGTCCTTCCATGCGAACCCAGGGACGATACCGGTGCTGATCCTCTCGCCGGTGCGTCGCCGGCTGCACCGGATGCAGCCTCCGAACCTGCGCTGCTCCCCGGCACCGGTGAAGATGCAGCGCTTCTGGCCGGGCCGATGATGGCGACGATGGCCGTAGCCTCGGTTCTCAACAAGAGCGTGGCGAACAAGTCGGTGCTCAACAAGGCGTCGCTGAACAAAAACAAGAACAAAAATAAGAACAAGAACAAGAACAAGTCGACGATGGACGGCGGCAGCCTCGGCGTGTCGCAGCTTATCCCCTCCTTCGAGCTGCGCAGGCTGCACCAGCAGCCGTCACGCAACGCCTATACCGCGGCGCGGCGCTTCACCTGGGAAATGCTGGATATACTTCCGCCACCCGGCCCGGATTATACCCGCCTCGAAACGACGGTACTGCTCTCTATGCAACGCCGCGACCGCGAACGCATGCGGCGCCTGCCCGATATTCAAATCGAGTCGACCATCTCCGTGGGGGAATTCACCCGTGCATTGTATATCGAGGATCTCGGCGGTTTCGAGCAGACGGAAGGCCTTTTTCAGGCGATCCTGACGGCCTGCGAATATGTCGGACTGATCTACAAGAGCCAGTTCAACCGGCAGCGGCCAAACCAGTTCGAGCCCCTGCTGCGGCCGTTGCTGGCCGTGCCCGTCCACGAGTCCTATCCCAGCAACCATTCGTTCCAGTGCTTTTCGATCGCCTTCGCGTTCTCAACAATCCTGCCGGAACATCCGGCCACCGACGAGCTTGCCCGCATCGCCCAGAACGTCGCCGAAAATCGCGAATGGGCCGGCCTGCACTATCCGAGCGACACGCAGGCGGGGCGAGATCTCGCCCGACGCTTCGCTCCCTACCTCCACGACGCGTTCGGTCCTTTGTTCGCGGCCGTACACGACGAATGGGTCTGAATTCTCCAGCTGCTGCTCAACAGGGTGACAACCATGACGGATCAAACACAAATGCCTGAGCCCTCGCCGATCAACTACTATTACCTCTGGCACCTGACTGCTCTTGGCGTAGTCGACGCGGAATACGGATCGGCTCCACCGGCGCCTCCAGCGCCCGATGCGAGCTCCGCACGCGCGCTCTCCGATCCCCTCATCACCGGCACGGTCTGGGATGCCATCGCTTCCGCCGGCCCGCTGCGACCCGCGCGGGTCGCGCTGATCGATGTCGGCGTATCTCCGGATCATCCCAATCTGGCAACCCGGCTTGACCGGGAGGCGTCAATCGATTTGACGACCCATCGTTACGGCGCACGCGTGCTCGAAATTCTCGAGACGACCACATCCTTCGACCGCGAGGAAAGGCATGCCTTCTTTGCCGGGCTCGACATCGCTCCGCTCGGCAATATCGGCCTTTCGAACGACGACCGGGACTATCTCGGTGATCTGGTTGCCGAATACGCCGCGTCGGAGGGGGTTCTCCGGCGGCTCTACAATCCGGAATCGCTGTTTGCGTCGCATGGTACTTGTTGCGCTGGGCTGATCGTCGGCGAACCCGCCGTTGTTGCGGAAGAAGGCACGCCAAGCCTTCCGCCGGAAGGAGCCTTCTACGGGAATGGCGACGAGCTGCGCACGAGCGGCAATCGCAACGTCATCCCCTATTTCGGCGTTGATCCTTTCTCAAGGCTCATCTCGATCAGAACCTCCTTCGAAGACGATGTCAGGCAGTTCATTGCTGCCTTCCTTTATGCCTATCTTCAGAAAGCAGACGTGATCGTCTTGCCGCGCGGTCTGCCTGACCCGAAACACAGTATCGTTGACCCGAAGAACGAACTGAAGGCCGACCTGGAATTATGGAAAAACCAGGATGCCGCCAATCTGTTCACGCGCATTGCCGTTGCGGATCAGGGTGGGCCTGAACTGGAGCCGAAGGCAGCGCAGAAAGGCTCTAATCCCGATCGCCCATGGCATGTCCTCAAACAACTCATCCTCGCCATCAGCCGGCACATCCCGATCGTCTGCGCCGCAGGAAACAGTGGCGAGAGCCAGCTGATCTATCCGGCTAGTCTTGCCGCCGACAACAACGGCATCATTGCAGTTGGAGCCGTTACCGTCGAAGGTTTCCGTTCGGGCTACAGCAATTACGGCGAAGGATTGACGGTTGTCTCCCCCTCTGACGACGGGGAGGTCTTCAACAGGCATCAGTTGCGCCTCGACCGGCTTTCTCCATTTGCCGCGCAGCACGACTACAGCGCTTTTCGAACGCGGGAATACTACTATTCGCACTTCTCGCTGCTGACGACGGACCTGCCGGGGATTTTCGGTTATAATCATGGCTCCGATCCGTGGTCGGCCATCGTGCCGTTCGGTACCAATCCGGGCATCGGGGGCGGATACTACACCCCCTTCGGGGGCACATCAGGCGCGTCGGCGCAGGTGGGCGGGTTATGCGCTCTGATACAGCGGGCCCACAAAAGCCGCCACAATCCCGGTGACCGCCTCTCGGGGCCTCAAGTCAAGTCAATTCTGAAAGCCGCCTCTCGCCTGGACGCCATTGTCGCACCCGGAACGAGACAACTGACGGCAGATTGCATGAACGCCGAAAGCGAGGACGCTCTCGACGCGGTCTATTTCTTCGGGTCGGGCCTGCCGAATGCGCGGGCGGCGGTTGAGGCCGCTCTGGCGATCTGACTGCTGCGGCTGCGTTATCCAGAATTCTAAGCCTCCTCGATCTTGGAGGCTTTTTCTTTGTTTACGTCATTTTTACGGATTTTTAACGCCAAACTGGCGGGCCAATGACGCCCTTGGGGAATAGTGCCTCTCAACCGACGACGCGCAACGTTCCGATGCCGGGCAAAGCCGTCCCGAACTCCGGCATTTTTGCCCGAGATGCAACCTTGATCCGCCCGAAGACAAACTCTCGGAGGCTGCCGATGTCCGCGTCCCGCATACAACAGTTGGCAGATGAGGCGCGCCTCCTGCTCAAGCGCAATCCCCTGATGGCAAGTTCCGTCTCCCTCCAGCGCGTGGCAACACGCAACCTTTTGAAGCGACGCTTCCAATATGGCCGCACGCTTGCGGCGGCTTCGAAGCTCGCCGGTTGTTCGGCTGGGGTAGAGGCACTGTCAGGCTATTTCCCCGACCTTGCAGATGGCCGATACACTCGCCTGCCGGAGCTTCCGCCAGCGGTTGCCGGACCGGTCCGCGCCGACCCTTACCGTTCATCCGTACTTGCGGCCTGGATGGATGCGCTCGCGCGCAGTCTGGAATGGCAGGCAGCCCGCCCCGATGTGCAGGTTGTCGGCCGCTATCTGCAGCCGGATCTGATCGCATCGGATCTTGAACTCGAACGTCAGACAGCGTGCCGGCTCTCTTGCGGCATCGGCCTCATGCACATCGAAAGTCCGGCGCGTAGCCGTATCATGCAAGCCCTCCTGCGCCGATGCATGCCGGACTATCCCCGGCCCGGCTTTCCGATCTCCGACGATGCGCAATTGGATCGAATCGCCGACCATCTGGAGAAGGCCTTCGCATTGATCGCGGACTTGGACGAGTATGGCCATCAGCGTCTGATCGCCGGCCTGCACACGCTTTACGTTGGCGTGCGGCGCGAACCGCAGTGCTCCTTTTCGAGTTCGAACGAATTGCCGGGCAGCGCGCTCATCGTCCTTTCCAGCGAGAGATTACGCGCCGGCGATCATGCCGCGACAGCGGCCCAACTGCTTCATGAGGCGGGGAATATCCTGCTCGGGTTCTATACGACCTCGGCGGCGGCATCCCTGCCCGGCGAGTTCCAATATGTTTCCCCATACAAGAAGGACCTACAGACGCTCGAGAGCATCCTGCATACGGCCTACACCATTCCCTGGGAGTGCGCCTTGCGCATGGCATGCCTATCCACCGAGGCGGATCCTAAGCGCCGCTCCCGGAAAGCGGCATTCATAATCGCCTATGCCGCGCGGCAAGTCCCGCTTATCGACATCGCTCGGAAAGGGATCGAACGTCTCGGCGGCGATGTCCTCCTCGACCTCCCAGACATCGCCGCCATTCCTTCCTGGAGTAGTCGGATCTTGTTCCTCGTCAGCCAGTTGCTTGCCGAAGAACCCATTGCGCACCGGCAGGCGCATCTTGCCGAGCGCCAGCGAGTTCTCGATCGCCAAGCCTGGGATATCGGACAGATGCTGCTGCGCGGCAAGGAGCCGATCGATCCTCGGATGGGCCGGCGAGAGATCGATGACAGCGGCGACAATGTCAGCCTGTGGTACGACGGCAAATTCCACGTGATTGTGAAGACACCCGATTATGCGATGGGCGAGGATTACGGTCACTACGCCGCGACGATCCGCGGAGTTGCGCCCCGCGAGATGGAGGCGATGTGATGGTCAATTATCGGTCCAAACGATTATCGGCGGCTGCCAGCGTATCCGTCGACTTCCCGAACCTTGTCACCCACAGCCTGGGGCGGGGCGGCCGGGGGGCTCTGTTCACCGGCAATAGTGCTGATTCTGTCGAGGAACAGAGCCCCCATGTTACCAGGCCTGCATTCGTCGTCTCGTTGGAGGCTCCAGATATGCCGGCGACGGACGAATATGATCCCGCCGCAGTCGATCATCACGACCCCTTCCTGGCGCCTCTTTGCCATCGGCAACGCGACATCGCACTGTTTGGCGACATCGACTTCGTCATCATCGGATGCGGCGGCTTGGGCTCGCAGATCGCCATCCAGCTCGCGGCCCTTGGCGCGCGTCGTTTCCTTCTCGTGGATGCGGATCGTATCGATGAGAACGACTTGAACCATCTCCCATGGGCATGCGAGGCTGATCTCGGCCGGCTGAAGACGGACAGGCTGGCGACCCATCTGGCCGCGGGTTTCTCGGCCACTGTCTTCGCGCTGCCGGAATTTGCGGAAGGCGCCTCGGCGCTGCGGTTAATCGCAAACTACGCCAATAACCCGTTCCTCATCCTCGCCGGCGGCGATTCTCGTCCAACCCAAGATCTCCTGTCAGCCTGCCTGGCATTGGAAGCCGGCCTGCCGCCTCATCTGCATCTGGGCCGCTCTGCAAACTATTGCATGGCAGGGCCTTTGGCCTTGGTGCATGAGGACGCATGTTCCGTCTGCCATTGCGCTACCCAAGTCACGGCCGACGACGGCTTACGCGCGCCGCAGGCTACCGTCGACAGCCCATTGGTCGCCGGCCTTGCCGTGTCGCAGATTGTCCAAAAATGCCTTTCGAGACACTCGCTCGCCCGGGGACGCCAATGGATATTGGACCTCAAAGGCGACCAGGCCAAGCTGCGCTCTCTCCAAAGAACCCGAATGTAAGGTATGTCCATGATCGCGCTATTTTCCTCGGAATATCATTGCTCCGTTGGGGCAACTGCCGGAACGAACGATGAGCTGACGATAACCGAAGCTCTTGGTGATCCACTGATCGCCATGGTGATGCGCGCGGATGGCGTAACCTCCGAAGAATTCAAGCGACTTCTTGAGGCGGCAGCCCGCGAGCTAAAAGCCAAGCTTGCTTCCCACCAAAGGGAAGAAAGGCGACGTGATTGTCGAAACGACACCGAAGATGGTTGACGAGCATGTGTGGCCAATCCCGGTCCGAAACCATGGCCCGGCATTGGCACTGGCCGTCCCGCGGAGTTCAGGGGGCAATGAGATTCGATATGTTCAAAAGTTTCCCAACGATAATTCTGGTTTTTGCGGAAGGGAAAGATCGCAAGGTGATCCATACCGCTCGCGAGGCTGCCCAACTGTTGCTGAAGGAATGGCCCACCGACGACGGTGAGGAATTTCTCACGGCGGTGAGCATCTGTTTGGAGGTCCTTACCGGAGAGAGCGAGCCTGAGAAATTGCATGAGGCAATCGTCCGCGCCGCATATGAGGCGGGTATTGCAGCGATCACGACTGATAACCGCCTTGGGATTTTCAGGATTTATCCCGTCAGCGAGGCCAGGTAGTTAACCGCCGCGCGGGCGCTCATCGCAATCCTAGAACAGTGGCAATCGGACTGATCCGGCCCGTTACTGGAAGCGATCGAGCGTCTTGTAATAGAGCCCGACGAGCGGCAGGAACCACGGCTTGCCGAAATGGCCGGGGACGGCGGGCCAGTCGAGCCCCTTGATCGGATTAAGGTCGGCCTTGCCGAGGATGGCGTCGGCCATGATCATGCCGAGATGGGTGGAGAGCTGGGCGCCGTGGCCGGAATAGCCCATGGCATACCAGACACCGTCGACATAGCCGGCGCGCGGATAGCGGTCCTTCGTCATGTCGACGAGCCCGCCCCAGCAATAGTCGATTTCGACGCCGGCAAGCTGCGGGAAGATTTCAGCAAGGCTGGCGCGCAGAATATCGCCGCTCCTTGCGTCCGAGCGCTGATCCGACGTGGCGGAAAATCGCGCACGGCCGCCGAAGATCAGCCGTTTGTCCGGCGATAGCCGGAAATAATTACCGATGTTCATCGACGTCACGCAGGTCCGGTTGCCCGGCATCGTAGCGGCGATTTCGGCGTCGGTCAGCGGACGGGTGGCGATCAGAAAGCTGCCGACGGAAATAATCCGGCGGCGGAAATAATTAAAAAGCGACGGCGTATAGGCGCCTGTCGCGACCAGCACGTGGTCTGCGGTGACGGTACCGCGTGCCGTCGTCAGGCTGTGGCGGCCGTTGCCCTGCCGGTGGGCGGTCACGGCCGCCTTTTCGAAGATGGTCGCGCCGTGACGCGCGGCCGCCGTGGCGAGCCCCACGACATAGCAGCCCATATGCATCATCGCGCTTTTCTTCGAGAGCATGGCGCCATGGAAGGGCGACCCAACCTCGCTTTTCAGGTCACTCGCCGTCAGAAGTGCCGTGTCGGGATCGACTTCTCTGTGAACAGCCTCGAAATTGCGGGCAATGGCGTCGAAATGCTGCGGCTTGGAGGCAAGCTTCAGCTTGCCGGCGCGGCGGAAACTGCAGTCGATCTCCTCTTCGGCGATAATCGCCTCGATCGTGTCGATGGAATCGTCGAACGCCTTGTAGAGGGCGACGGCCCGCTCCACGCCGAGTGCTGATTTGGCAGACAGGAAACTGTGGGCGAGCCCGTTGTTGAGATGGCCGCCATTGCGCCCCGATGCCCCCCAGCCGACCCGTTCAGCCTCCAGCACGACGACCTTGACGCCGGCCTTTGCAAGCTGGCGCGCCGCGGCAAGCCCGGTGAAGCCGGCGCCGATGATGGCGACGTCATAATGTCCTTCGACGGGGCCCTGAGCGCCGCCGGCAAAGGCTGGTGCCGTGTCGTGCCAGTAGGATTCGAACCACATCCGCGTCTCTCCGTCAGAGCCCGACGACGCCAGGCAGGCCCGAGATATCGGGAATTTCGACATAGCCGTAATAGGGATTGGCCGGCTCGTGGCCACGATTGACCCAAACCTTGTTCTTGATGCCGAGGTCGTGGGCCGACATCAGGTCATAGCGGAAGGAGGACGAGCAATGCAGCACGTCTTCCGGCCCGCAGCCCAGCATATCGAGCATATATTCGAAGCCCTTGAAGCGTGGCTTGTAGGACTGCGCCTGCTCGGCGGTATAGACCGCGTGGAAGGGCGCGCCCAGTTTTTCAACGTTCGACATGATCTGCGAATTCATGGCGTTGGAGAGGATGACCAAGGGGATTTCCTTGGCGACCTTGGCGAGACCGGCCGGGACGTCTGAATGTGGCCCCCAGGTCGGAACCCGCTCATAGACCATCCGGGCGGCTTCGTCGCGAAATGTCACGCCGTTGCGCTTGCATGTCCGCTCGAGCGAATTGTGCACCACCTCGGCATAGGGTTTCCAGTCGCCCATGATCTCGTCGAGGCGATAGGCAGCGAAATTCTTGATGAACTCCGCCATGCGTGGCTCGTCGAGCTCTTCGCCGTAGAGATCGCGTGCCGCCTCCGCCATCTGAAAGTTGGTCAGCGTGCCGTAGCAGTCGAAGGTGATGTATTTCGGACGGAACGTCGTCATTTGAGTATCCTTGAGCGATCGGAACTGGGGACGTGTCACAATCATAGGGACCGCTTCACCCACAGCTCGCCTGAATTGCCGCCATCGGAAGCAGAATCTATCGTATCGAAAGCAGGGTTTGGCAGAAGGTTGTGCGCCTGCCCGCCGTCAACGGCCGGCGGAGTGACGCCTTCAATCGCCGTCGTGATCATCATCGTGATGCGACGGAAGGTCGAGGCCGAAGGTGGTGACGAGATCGGCCACCTGCGCCGGGCTGAGGAAACGGGGATTGAGGTTGCGCAACAGCAGATAGAGCTTCGCCGTTTCCTCCAGTTCCTCGGTCGCAAAGACCGCCGCTTCCAGGCTGTCGCCGGCAACAACAGGTCCGTGATTGGCCAGAAGCACTGACGAATACTTGCCCGCCAGTCCGCGGATCGCGTCGGCCACCGCCGGATCGCCGGGACGATAATAGGGCACCAGCGCGGTTTCGCCGGCGCGCATCAGATAATACGGCGTCATCGGCGGCAGGGCGGCGCGCGGATCGATCTCCGGCAGCATGGTCAGTGCCACCGCGTGGGTGGAGTGAAGATGGACGATGGCGCGGGCACTGCCGCGCGTATCATAGAGGGCAGTGTGTAGCGGGATCTCCTTGGTCGGCTTGTCGCCGGACAGGAGCCTGCCTTCGGCATCGAGCCTGGAGATCCGTGCCGGGTCGAGAAAGCCGAGCGAGGCGTTGGTCGGCGTGACCAGCCAGTCGCCATCCTCCAGCCGCAACGATATGTTGCCCGATGAACCAGGCGTCAGCCCGCGCTCGAACAGCGAGCGGCCGTATCGGCAGATTTCCTCACGCAGGCGCGCGTCGGACATGACAGTTCCTCCAATATTACGCGGTTGCCCCTTCGATCAGTTCAAAGCCGAGATCGACGGCCTGCGGCGGCGCATTCGTGACGACCAACTGCGCGGCCATCTGTCCGGTCGCGACACGCGGCGTTCGGATGGTCGATAAGGGTTGCGGTGTTGCCCGGCCGATATCGAGGCCGTTATAGCCGAAAATGGCGAGCTTCGAGGGGATCGCTATCCCCTCGGCCAGACAATGAAAATAGCCGCCCAGCGCCATGTCGTCGTTGGAGAAATAAACCGCATCGAGATCCCTCGTCCGGGCAAGCAGCCGCTCCAGCCCCAGCCTGCCGTTTTCCACGGATGAAGCGCCGGCGAGAATTTCACGGGCGACGAGCGGGGCGTCATGCGCGCCGAGCGTTTCACAAAAGCTGGAAAAACGCTTGCCGGCACGGGTATCGCGGTTCAGGTCGTGACCGACATAGCCGATCCGGCGATACCCCCGCTTGAGCAGGAAGGCAGCGCTCTCCCGCCCGGCCGCGCGGTTCGAGAAGCCGACGGCGATATCGAGAGCATCACCGTCCAGATCCAGCAGTTCGACGACCCGGCACCCGCTGGCGCGCAGCATCTTCACCGTGCCCTCGCTATGCTCGCACCCCGCCAGCATGACCGCCGCCGGCCGCCAGGCAAGCATCGCAGCGGCGAGCGCTTCTTCCTTGCCCGGATCATAGTCGGTCACCGAGAAAACCGCCTGATACCGGTTTTCCTCCAGAACGGCACTGGCACCGCGCAGCACATCGGGAAAGACGATGTTGGACAAAGAGGGAATGACGAAGGCGACAAGACGCGAACCGGTGGAGGCAAGCGTTCCCGCGATCCGGTTCGGCACATAGCCCAGTTGCTCGACGGCGGCCATCACCCGCTCGCGCGTCTTGTCGGAAAACGAACCATGGTTGCGCAGCACGCGCGACACCGTGCTCTCGCCGACACCGGCGGTTTCCGCGACTTCGGCAAGCGTTACCGTCGGCTGATGTTTGAATTCCATCACTACGTCTGACCCAGCTTGCGGCCTGGTTGCCCGGCCTGTCCGCCGATGGCCACTTCCCCATCACCTGTTTCATCGCTCCCGACAAGAAGCAAGACTTTTTTGGCAGCGCTACCATTTGGAGTTGGCAACGCTGCCAAAATGCTCTAATGAAATTGGCAGCGCTGCCAACGTGCGACTGACGTACCTTCTGCCTCCCAGACCTGACACCCGGAGGCGCAGACCTTTTCTCACAAGACTGGAGAACCTGCTCATGCCACCGCTTGCTGAAAACTCGGGCTCGGCCGTTCTCGCAGCCGTCATCGGTCTTGGCTCCATGGGGCTTGGAATGGCCCGGTCGATGAAGCGCGCAGGTCTCGACGTCGTTGGATATGACATCATGCCGGCGGCAGTAGACCGCTTCATCGCCGACGGCGGACGTGGGGCGGCGACCCCTGCCGCTGCGGCAAAGGACGCCGACATTGTCGTCTCCGTGGTCGTCAACGGCGCGCAGACCGAGGCCGTGATGTTCGGGCCTCAAGGCGTCGCGAGCACAATGAAGCCCAGCGCCGTCTTCATCTCGTCGGCCACCATGGATCCCGCCGTCGCGCGCGATCTGGCCGGGCGGGTGGAGGCTCTCGGCCTGCATTACCTCGACGCGCCGATTTCAGGCGGCGCGGCCAAGGCGGCGCGGGGCGAACTGACGATCATGGCCTCCGGCTCCAGACAGGCCTTCGACACCGCGCGTCCGGGTCTCGATGCCATGGCCGCCAAGGTCTACGAGCTTGGCGACGAGGCCGGAAAAGGTGCTGCCTTCAAGATGATCAACCAGCTTCTCGCCGGCGTCCACATCGCGGCCGCCTGTGAGGCGATAACCTTTGCCGCCAAGCAGGGCCTCGACCTCGACAAGGTCTATGAGGTGATCACCGCGTCGGCCGGCAATTCCTGGATGTTCGAAAACCGCGTGCCGCATGTGCTGGCCGGAGACTATACTCCGCTCAGCAGCATCGAGATTTTCGTCAAGGATCTCGGTATCGTCCAAGACATGGCCCGCTCTGAGCGTTACCCGGTACCGCTCGCGGCAGCAGCCTTGCAGATGTATCTTGCCGCCTCCGGGGCGGGCATGGGCCGTGACGACGATTCCTCGCTCGCGCGGCTCTACGCCAAGCTTTCGGGCGCTGAATTGCCCGGTTCCACCAAAGGGCTGCAGAGCCTGTAAAAGGAACGCTCGACATGCCGGTTTTCGCCGCCAACCTGACGATGATGTTCAACGAATGGGCGTTCCTCGACCGCTTCGACGCCGCAGCCGATGCAGGCTTTGCCGCCGTCGAATACCTCTTTCCCTATGAAGCCGCGCCCGAGGCGATCGCCGAACGGCTTGACCGCAACAATCTGCAGCAGGCCCTCTTCAATCTGCCGCCAGGCGACTGGGCATCCGGCGAGCGGGGCATCGCGGCCCTTCCCGGACGCTTCGATGCGCTGAAAGCCGATGTCGAGCGGGCATTGGACTATGCGGAGGCGACCGGGGTCAGACGGTTGCACCTGATGGCAGGCATCGCCGACCATCATGACGAAGGCGCCTCCTCCTGTTATCGGCGCTCCGTCACCTATGCTGCAGAGCGGCTTGCGGAAAAAGGCATCGATCTGCTGCTCGAGCCGATCAACGGGCGAAACATGCCTGGATATTTCCTCAACGACTTCGGCGCCGCCGAACGGCTGATTGCCGAATCCGGTCTGCCGAACCTGAAGCTGCAGTTCGACATCTATCACCGTCAGATCATCCATGGCGACGTCACCATGGCATTGCGACGCCTGCTGCCGATCACCGGCCATATCCAGATCGCCAGTGTGCCGTCACGCAATGAGCCGGATGGGGAGGAGTTGAACTATCCCTATCTGTTCGGCGAAATCGACCGCCTGGCTTACGACGGTTTCGTCGGCTGCGAATACATTCCGCGCGACCACACTCTCGACGGTCTTGGCTGGTTCAAACCTTTTGCACGGAGCTAGACGATGGCTATTTTCCTCGGATCAATCGCTGACGACTATACGGGCGCATCCGACCTCGCCAACACCCTGACGAAGAACGGTCTGCGCACGGTACAGACGGTCGGCATTCCCGACCCGTCGCTGGCACTACCGGATGTCGACGCCGTGGTCGTTTCCCTGAAGATCCGCTCCGTCTCGGCCTCGGACGCCGTGACGGCTGCCATCAGCGCTGAGCGATGGCTGCGCCAGCGGGGTGCCGGCCATGTGCTCTACAAGATCTGCTCGACATTCGATTCCACCGATGCCGGCAATATCGGTCCGGTCACCGAAGCCTTGAGGGAGGCGGCGGGCGGCGGCGTCGTGCTGGTAACACCCGCCTTTCCGGAAACGGGACGCACCGTCTATCTTGGCCATCTCTTCGTCGGTGGACAGCCGCTGAACGAAAGCCCGCTCAAGGACCACCCCCTCAATCCGATGCATGACGCCAATCTCGTGCGGGTTCTCACCCGACAATCGCGCAACGCTGTCGGACTGGTCGATCTCACGACCATCGCGGCCGGACCCGGCGCCGTCAAGGCGAGGCTCGATGACCTGCGCATGGCAGGTTGCACTGCTGTGATCGCCGATGCAGTTTTCGAACGGGATCTTGAAACGCTCGGCGAGATCGCTCTGGAAACGCCAGTGTCCACCGGTGCGTCCGGCCTCGGCCTCGGCCTTGCCCGCGCGCTCGTCCGCTCCGGTCGGATTTCCTCCGGCGGTGCAACGACGACGGACGCCATTCGCCCGGTGGGCGGGCTTTCCGCGATCGTTGCCGGCAGTTGCTCCAAGGCGACGCTCCGCCAGCTCGACATCGCCGAACGGTCGATGCCCGTCCTGCGGCTCGACCCGGAGCGGCTGCTTGCCGGTCCCGATGAAATCGCCGCGGCGATTTCCTGGGCCGGAGACCGCATCTCCGCCGGCCCCGTCGTCATCGCCGCGAGTGCTGCGCCTGAAACCGTGTCCCGGCTGCAATCGCTCCATGGACGAGAGGCATCCGGCCACGCGATCGAGACCGCGACGTCGATCATCACAGCCGAACTGGTGGAGAGAGGCGTGCGGCGCCTGGTGGTCGCCGGCGGCGAAACCTCGGGCGCGGCCGTCGACAGGCTCGCCATTCCGGCATTTCTGATCGGCCCGGAGATTGCGCCCGGCGTGCCGGTGCTGCGCACGATCGGCAATGCGCAGGGCGACATGCTTCTGGCGCTGAAATCAGGAAACTTCGGAGGCGAGGATTTCTTTACGGCAGCGCTGGCGATGATGCGCTGACAGACCTGGGATCCGATGAATATCGGTCGGTTCTAGCATAAGATGCGGCGCCCCATGACAGCAACGCCATAAGATACTGCTTGAACCATGGCCTTCAGACGATCTGCCCGCCGGCGCTCCGGCAGACTGGCGGGCACGACATGAAGGACGGCCCCATGCAAACAAGTCAGATCGAAATCGTCCCGTTCGGCCCCGATCATCTGGAAGCCGCCGTCGCGCTCTCAAGACAGGCGGGCTGGCCGCATCGGACGGAAGACTGGCAGCTGGCGCTCGCCTTGAGCGACGGGATGGTTGCGGTCGAGGATGGCAGGGTCGTCGGCACCGTCCTCGTCACGCCGTACAAGGGAGATTGTGCGACGATCAATATGGTCATCGTCGACGAGACGATGCGCGGCAGGGGTCTCGGCCGCAAGCTCATGGACGCCGCATTGCTGGCCGCCGGAGACCGGCCGCTGAGGCTGGTGGCGACGACGGCAGGTCTGCCGCTCTACCAGAAGCTTGGTTTCCACGAGACGGGACCCGTGGCGCAACATCAGGGCCTTGCCGGCGACATCGCCGCGCCGGCGGAAACGCAAGCCGCCACCGACGCCGACCTCCCGGCTATCGCGGCACTCGATCGCCGTGCCTTCGGCGCCGACCGCGAAGGGTTGCTCTCTTATTTCGCCGGGATCGGCGAATTCGCCGTCATTCGTCGCGATGGCCGCGTCTCCGGCTTCGCTTGCCTGCGTCCCTTCGGCCGCGGCGAAGTGATCGGACCCGTGGTGGCCGCCAACCTCGGCGAGGCCCGAAAACTCATCGAACATTTCATCGCCAGACGGTCCGGACGGTTCCTCAGGGTCGACACCACTGATGAGACCAGGCTTTCCCGATGGCTCGCCGAACACGGGCTCGCCCATGTCGGCGGTGGGATCACGATGGAAAAGCCGTTGGTTCGCCAAGCTGCCGACCCTGCCGTCACCACCTTTGCCCTCGCCAGCCAGGCGCTCGGCTGATCCGGAGATCTCCATGTACAGCAATTCCCTCATCGAACTCGATCGCGCTCACCTCATCCATCCGGTCGCCTCCTACCGCGGCCACGAAAAGCTCGGCGTGCGTGTGCTGGCCTCGGCCAAGGGCGCGACGGTCACCGACGCCTCTGGCAAGCAGCTGATCGACGGCTTCGCCGGCCTCTGGTGCGTCAATGCCGGTTACGGCCACGAGAGCATCGTCGAGGCAGCGGCCCGGCAGATGCGCGAGCTTCCCTATGCGACGGCCTATTTCGGCCTCGGCTCCGAGCCCGCGATCCGGCTTGCCGGCGAACTCGCCGACCGCGCGCCTGGCGATCTCAACCATGTCTATTTCACGCTCGGCGGCTCCGATGCGGTGGACAGCACGGTCCGCTTCATCCGCTACTATTGGCATGCCCGTGGACAGCCTCAGCGCGATCAGTTCATCTCCGTCGAACAGGGCTATCATGGTTCCTCGACGGTCGGCGCGGGTCTGACCGCGCTGCCTGCCTTCCATGCCGGCTTCGGCGTTCCATTCGATTGGCAGCATAAGATTCCGTCTCACTACGCCTATCGCAACCCGGTGGGCGACAATCCGCAGGCGATCATCGACGCCTCGCTTGCGGCGCTGAAAAGCAAGGTCGAGGCGATCGGGCCGGAACGCGTTGCCGCCTTCTATGTCGAGCCGATCCAGGGCTCGGGCGGCGTTCTGGTGCCGCCGAAAGGCTGGATGAAAGCCATGCGCGAATTCTGCCGCGCGCACGACATCCTTTTCGTCGCGGACGAAGTGATCACCGGCTTTGGCCGCACCGGCCCGCTTTTTGCCTGCACCGAGGATGAGATCGTGCCCGATTTCATGACGACCGCCAAGGGCCTCACCTCCGGCTACGTCCCCATGGGCGCCGTCTTGATGGCCGATCACGTCTATCAAACGATTGCCGAGGGCGCCGGTGCTGCCGCCGTCGGCCATGGCTACACCTATTCGGCCCATCCCGTCAGCGCCGCGGTCGGCCTCGAAGTCCTGAGGCTTTACGAAAATGGCCTTCTCGAAAACGGCGTCAGGGCCGGCGCGCGGCTGATGCGGGGACTGGAGTCGCTGAGGGATCATCCGCTCGTCGGCGATGTCCGCGGCCGCGGCATGCTGGCCGCCGTCGAGCTCGTGGTCGACAAGGTGAACAAGACGCCGTTGCCGGCATCCGCCGAACCCGCCCGCCGCATCTTCGATCGCGCCTGGGAAAACGGCCTCGTCATCCGCGCGTTCGGCAATGGTGTGCTCGGCTATGCGCCGCCGCTCTGCTGCACCGAAACGGAGATAGACGCGATCGTCGAGCGCACCCGCATCACGCTGGACGAGACGCTGGAGGACCCGGACGTGCGGCGGGCGCTGCAGGCCTGAGAATATCGGGAAACGGTCAGATTCGGTATTTTGTGCCGCCTTGTGACGTCTATTCGGCGAATCCGGCGCAGTGCAGGTGACAAACTGAAGTCAACGAAAGGCCTGGATCCCGGCAGATGCGGCCTTCCCATACAAGAGCGGGACAATGACCCCGCCAGCGGAACAGAATTTTCTTCTTCGAGAAGCCGCGCTCCGACAGGAGCCGAAACACTGGGGAATTCACGTGAGCAAGAGCCTTTCGGAATTCAAATACATGACCTTCGACGTCGTCGGCACGCTTATCGACTTCGAGGGCGGTCTCAAGGCCTGCCTTGCCGAGATTGCCACCGAGGCGGGGACTGAAATCAACGGTGAGCAGGCCCTTAGCCTCTACCGGGCAGCCCGCTACTCCGAAGACGCCGATCTTTTTCCCGACGACCTTGCGCGCGTCTACCTCGCGATCGCGCCGAAGCTCGGCCTGCCCACTGAGCAAAAATATGGCGAACGGCTGCGGGACTCGGCGAAGAGCTGGAAGGGTTTTGCAGACAGCGCCGCAGCGCTGGCCAGTCTTGCTAGGCATTACCGCCTCGTTGCGATGACCAATGCCCGCCGCTGGGCATTCGATTTCTTCGAGAAAGAGCTTGGCAATCCCTTTTATGCCGCCTTCACCGCGGATGATACCGGGACTGAGAAACCCGATCCCGCCTTCTTCGAGACGGTATTCGACTACGTCGCCTCGCAAGGGCATTCGAAGGACGACATCCTGCATGTCGCCCAGAGCCAGTACCACGATATCGGGATTTCCCGGAAACTCGGGCTGACCAATTGCTGGATCGAGCGGCGACATGCCGAGAAGGGTTACGGCGGCACGATCGAACCGGCCGAGTTCACCAAACCCGATTACCATTTCACCTCCATGGCCGGCCTTGCCGATGCCGTGGCCGCCGCGCGCGCCTGACTTTGAAAGCAGATCGGGCCTGCCCGCAACGGGCAGCCCGCCACACAAGAAAAGGGGAATGAGATGAACGACAAGATCACCAATTGGACCAGATCCGACGACTCCATGGTCGAAAGCGCCATCCGTCGTGGCGCCACTCGTCGCGAGTTGTTGCATATGATGCTCGCGGGCGGCGTGGCCCTGTCTGCCGGCGGGCTCGTGCTTGGCCGTGCCGGCAAGGCGCTCGCCGCCACGCCCGTTTCCGGCGGCTCGCTCAAGGCGGCCGGCTGGTCGTCCTCGACGGCCGATACGCTCGACCCCGCCAAGGCGTCGCTCTCCACCGACTATGTCCGGTGCTGCTCCTTCTATAACCGCCTTACCTTCCTCGACAAATCAGGCACGCCGCAGATGGAGCTTGCCGACGCGATCGAGTCCAAGGATGCGAAGACCTGGACGGTCAAGCTGAAGAACGGCGTTACTTTCCATGACGGCAAGCCGCTGACCGCCGATGACGTAGTTTTCTCGCTGAAGCGCCATCTCGACCCATCCGTCGGCTCGAAGGTCGCCAAGATCGCCGCCCAGATGACCGGCTTCAAGGCGGTCGACAAACAAACCGTCGAGATCACGCTCGCCAGCCCGAATGCCGACCTGCCGACCATTCTGTCGATGCATCACTTCATGATCGTCGCCGACGGCACGACCGATTTCACCAAGGCCAACGGCACCGGCGCCTTCGTCAAGGAAGTCTTCGAGCCGGGCGTTCGCTCGGTCGGGATCAAGAACAAGAATTACTGGAAATCCGGCCCGAACGTCGATTCCTTCGAATATTTCGCCATCAGCGACGACAATGCCCGCGTTAACGCGCTGCTTTCGGGCGACATCCACCTCGCAGCCTCGATCAATCCGCGCTCGATGCGCCTCGTCGAGACCCAGGGCGACGGCTTCACCTTGTCGAAGACCACCTCCGGCAACTACACCAATCTCAACATGCGACTCGATATGGAGCCCGGCAACAAGCGGGATTTCGTCGAGGGCATGAAGTATCTCGTCAACCGCGAACAGATCGTCAAAGCGGCGCTGCGCGGTCTCGGCGAAGTTGGCAACGACCAACCCGTTTCGCCTGCGAATTTCTATCATGACGCAGAGCTGAAAGCGCGGGCCTTCGATCCCGACAAGGCGAAGTTCCACTTCGACAAGGCCGGTGTGCTTGGCCAATCCATCCCGATCATCGCCTCCGATGCGGCGGCTTCCTCGATCGACATGGCCATGATCATCCAGGCGGCCGGCGCCGAAATCGGCATGAAGCTCGACGTCCAGCGGGTACCTTCCGACGGTTACTGGGACAATTACTGGCTCAAGGCGCCGATCCACTTCGGCAATATCAACCCGCGTCCGACCCCTGATATCCTCTTCTCCCTGCTCTACACCTCGGACGCTCCGTGGAACGAAAGCCAGTACAAGTCGGAGAAGTTCGACAAGATGCTGATCGAGGCGCGCGGCTCTCTCGATCAACACAAGCGCAAGACGATCTATAACGAGATGCAGGGCATGGTCGCCCAGGAAGCCGGCACTATCATTCCGGCCTATATCTCGAACGTCGATGCCACGACAGCCAAGCTCAAGGGCCTGGAAGCCAACCCGCTTGGCGGCCAGATGGGATATGCTTTTGCGGAATATGTCTGGCTTGAAGCCTGATACGGCAAAGGAGACTGGGGCTGCAGCCGCGCCCCAGTTCCTCCATCTGCATTGATGGAACTTAACTCGAACGCAAAGGGAAGACGCCCGTGAACCGCCAGGTCTTATCCCTTGTACTGAGCAGATTGTTCGTCGCCGTGATCACCCTGGTGATCGTCTCCTTCGCCGTCTTCTTCGCGACAACGCTGTTGCCGGGAGATACGGCGACGATCCTGCTCGGCCAAGCCGCCACGCCGGAAGCCGTCGAAGGCCTGCGCAAGGCCATGCATCTCGACGAACCAGCGCTCTTTCGTTTCCTGCGCTGGATCGTCGGGTTGCTGCAGGGCGATCTCGGCACGTCCTATGCCAACGAAATGCCGGTCGCCGCTCTCATTGCGGGCCGCTTCGTCAATACGCTGAAACTTGCCGGCGTCACCGCGCTGTTCTCCGTGCCGATTGCGCTGACGCTCGGGATCACCGCGGCGATGCTGCGCGGCACCCTTTACGACCGGATCGTCACCGTGATCACCATCGGCGTCATCTCCGTGCCGGAGTTCATGGTCGCGACCTCCGCCGCGCTCATCTTCGCCGTCTATCTGAAATGGCTGCCGGCGCTGTCTTTCGCCAATGAGGTGCACAGTCTGACCGATCTGTTGCGCGTCTATGCCATGCCGGTGATCACCCTCACCTTCGTCGTCTCGGCCCAGATGATCCGCATGACGCGCGCGGCTGTAATCGAGACGCTCAACACACCCTATGTCGAGATGGCATTGCTCAAGGGCGCTTCCCGCCCGCGCATCGTTTTTCGCCATGCACTGCCGAATGCGCTCGGCCCGATCGTCAATGCCGTTGCGCTTTCGCTGTCCTATTTGCTTGGAGGCGTCATCATCGTCGAGACCATTTTCAACTATCCCGGTATCGCCAAGCTGATGCTGGATGCCGTCGCCACCCGCGACCTGCCGCTGATCCAGAGCTGCGCGATGATTTTCTGCCTGGGTTATCTGCTCCTGATCACCATCGCCGATATCATCGCCATCCTTTCCAATCCGAGGCTCCGATGACCATGACCAGTTCCGAAACCACCTCCGGCCGGCTGTCCGGAACCCGGTTTGGCTATCGCTTCAACATCGTCGGCGCGATTGGCTTCACTGTGATCCTCTCATGGGCGCTCGTTGCGATCTTCGCGCCATGGGTCATCCCCTACCCCGTCGGCGAGATTATCGATCTCGACTATTTCGGCCCGATGAGTCGGGAACTCTGGCTCGGCTCCGATTATCTCGGCCGCGACATGCTCTCGCGGATTCTGATGGGCGCGCGCTATACAGTCGGTATCTCGCTCGCTGCGGTAACGATCGCCTGCTTCAGCGGCGTCGTGCTCGGCATGATCGCAGCGGTCGCCGGCGGCTGGCTGGACACGATCCTCAGCCGCTTCCTCGACGCCCTCAACTCCATCCCGAGCAAGTTGTTCGGCCTGGTGGTCGTCGCTGCCGTCGGCTCGTCGGTCCCGGTGCTGATCATGACGCTGTCGGTGATCTACATCCCAGGCGCTTATCGCTTCGCCCGGGCGCTCGCCGTCAACATCAATGCGATGGATTTTATCACGGTCGCGCGCATCCGCGGCGAAAGCACCCTCTATCTCATTCGCTCGGAAATCCTGCCCAACATCGTCGGGCCGGTGCTTGCCGATCTCGGCATCCGCTTCGTCTTCATCGTTCTGCTGCTCTCCGGGCTTTCCTTCCTCGGCCTTGGCGTCCAGCCGCCCTATGCCGATTGGGGTGCGCTCGTACGTGAGAACATCGGCGGCCTGCCATTCGGTGCGCCGGCGGTGATGTTTCCCTCGCTTGCCATCGCCAGCCTGACGATCAGCGTCAACCTGCTGATCGACAACCTGCCGCAGAAAATTCGCGACCGGAGCACGTCATGAGCAATTTCATCGAAATCCGTGACCTGAAGGTCGAGGCCACCACCGATTCCGGCCGACGCGTCGAAATCATCAAGGGTGTCAGCCTCGATGTTGCCGAGGGCGAGATCGTTGCGCTGATCGGCGAGAGCGGCTCGGGCAAGACAACCATCGCCCTGACCCTGATGGGCCATACCCGTGCGGGCTGTCGTATCTCCGGCGGCAGCGTTTCGGTCGGCGGCAAGGACATGGTCACGCTCAGCGAGAAGCAGCGCGCCAAGGTGCGCGGCACCGAAGTCGCCTATGTCCCGCAATCGGCGGCTGCCGCGTTCAACCCGGCCACATCGATCATGGACCAAGTGATCGAAGTCACGCGTATTCACCAGCTGATGTCGCCTGATGATGCGCGGGCCCGGGCCGTCGAGCTCTTCCGGGCGCTGTCCCTGCCGGAGCCCGAGACGATCGGCAACCGTTATCCGCACCAGGTTTCCGGCGGCCAGCTGCAACGTCTGGCGGCCGCCATGGCGCTGATCGGCGACCCGACCCTCGTCATCTTCGACGAGCCGACGACGGCGCTCGACGTCACGACCCAGATCGAAGTGCTGCGCGCTTTCAAATCGGTCATGAAAAAGGGCGGCATCGCTGGCGTTTATGTCTCGCACGACCTTGCCGTCGTCGCCCAGATCGCCGACCGCATCGTGGTCTTGAAAGGCGGAGAGACCCAGGAAACTGGCACCACAGACGAAATCCTCAACAATGCCAAGCATCCCTATACCAGGGAGCTGCTCGCAGCCTTCGAACCGAAACCGCGTGGCGCAACTGGCCCCGCCGAACCCGCGACGGCTCCCCTGCTGAGCATCGAAGGTCTTGTCGCGGGCTATGGGCAGCGCCAGGCCGATGGCCTGCCGCTCGTTCGCGCGGTCGAGCATGTGAGCCTGAAGGTGGAAAGAGGCCGCAATCTCGGTATTATCGGCGAATCCGGTTGCGGCAAGTCGACGCTCGCCCGCACAATCGCCGGCATCCTGCCGGCGGCGGTCGGCAAGATCGTCTTCGACGGCACGGAACTGCATCGCAACGCGCGCGAGCGCTCGCGTGATGAGTTGCGCGAGATGCAGATCGTCTTCCAATATGCCGATACCGCACTCAACCCGGCAAAATCGGTAGAGGACATCCTCGACAGACCTTTGGTCTTTTACCACCGCATGGATCGAAAGGCGCGGAACGCCCGGATCGATCAGCTGCTCGACATGGTACGTCTGCCCCGCAACCTGCGCCATCGCCGGCCGGGCGAACTCTCGGGCGGGCAGAAGCAGCGCGTCAACTTCGCCCGGGCACTCGCCGCCGATCCGAAGCTGATCCTCTGCGATGAGATCACCTCGGCGCTCGACACGGTGGTCGCCGCCGCGGTCATCGACCTGCTCAAGGAATTGCAGCGCGAACTCGGCCTCTCCTACATCTTCATCAGCCACGACCTCTCGGTGGTGGAGGCGATCTGCGACGAGATCGTCGTGATGTATGGCGGCCGCAAGGTCGAGGAAATCACATCCCTGACGGTGAAGGCACCGCAACACCCCTATTCGCAACTGCTCTTCTCGTCGGTGCCGACGCTCGATCCGGCCTGGCTCGACGGGCTCCAGCAGGATCCGGAACTGGTGCGGGCCTACTGCCGGCATTGAGCGCCGATTCTACTGCAAAATTTCTCAGGTCGGATTTGCTTCAAGAAATTGTGCGGCAAACTGCACTCCCCTCCTCGAACCAAGAGTTGGGCGCTTACTCGATCAAGCGCGCACCGGGTCAGGGTCGTGCTGGAAAGCCTCGACTCCACGGCAGGAGCCCGGCAAGTGGCAGCGAACATGGCTTTGGAAGGTAAGGCCGAAAATTTTGTCGCAAGTCCTTCCAACCAGTAGAAGCTGATAGTTATAGCGAGAACAACCTACGACAGAGAGAACCTGTATCCGCGCAGGACTGGTGAGAGACGCGAAAAAAATGCGCAGTTTTGCTGAAATAGCTCTAATGCGGAAATAGGGTGGTCAGCGGCATGTGGGCCTTGATAATCGGCGATTTCAGGACAACGAAGCTGAAATATTTGTCGATGCCGACGTCCAGGTCGGTCAGCCGCTCCATGATCGTCTGGTATTCGTCTATCCCGGCAGTGACGAATTTCAGCATATAATCGTAGCCGCCCGAAACCAGATGACATTCGATCACCTGGTCGACCTTCTCGATCGCCGCCAGGAAGCGGGCGAAGTCGATCTGCCGGTGGTTTTTCAGGGTGATCTCGGTGAACACGGTCAGCGTCTGCCCCAGTTTGCTGACGTTGATCTGAGCCGAATAACCTTCGATATATCCCTCCGACTGCAGCTTCTTCACCCGCATCAGGCAGGGGCTTGGCGAAAGATTGACCAGTTCGGCGAGTTCCACATTGGTGACGCGGCCGTTCTTCTGCAGTTCGTAGAGAATTTTTACGTCGATCCGGTCGAGTTTCATCTCACACGCCCTCATTTGCTCGAGATCGCCAATCACGCAGCAGATTATGCTGCTGCTTGCCGGCACCAACCTTAACACATGACGTTGGCCTGTCGATCGCGTTGCAGGACAGGCCGAAGCACAAACGACTGCTGGCATGCTCCCGACACGGAATCTTCTGCTGCCACCAACCGATCTCCGGCAAAGCCGTGGCGTCGGATCCGCTACACTACGCTTAAAACGGAGACTCTCCCATGCCCGCACCGCTCAATCGCGTCGACACCACGCCGGAACTGCCTTCCACCGCTGATGTCGTGGTCATCGGCGGCGGCATCGTCGGCGTTTTCACGGCCTATTATCTCGCCCGGCGCGGATTGAAGGTGGCCCTCGTCGAGAAGGGTCTGATCGGCGCCGAACAATCGAGCCGCAACTGGGGCTGGTGCCGCCAGCAGAACCGCGACGCCCGCGAACTGCCGATGTCGACGAAGAGCCTCGACCTGTGGGAGCGCTTCGCCACTGAGACCGGGGAGGACACCGGCTTCCATCGTTGCGGCCTCTTCTATCTCAGCAATAGCGACGAGGAACTGTCCGGTTGGGCCCGCTGGCGCGATTTCGCCCGCTCGGTCGGCGTCACGACGCATATGCTGAACAGCGCCGAGGCAACCGAACGCGGGCATGCCACCGGCACTTCATGGAAAGGCGGGGTGTTTTCGCCGACCGACGGCACCGCCGATCCGGCGAGCGCTGCACCGGCCGTCGCGCGTGCGATCCTGAAACTCGGCGGCACGGTGCATCAGTCCTGCGCGGCCAGAGGCCTCGACGTCGAAGGCGGCCGGCTCTCGGGCGTCGTCACCGAGCATGGCACGATCCGGACAAAGATCGCCGTCCTCGCCGGTGGTGCCTGGGCCTCCTCCTTCTGTCGTCAGCTCGGCATTCGATTTCCGCAAGCCTCGATACGCTCCTCGATCCTCGCCGTATCTCCAGGCGCGAGCGGCCTGCCGGATGCGCTGCATACATCAGCCGTTTCGGTAACGCGGCGCCGCGATGGTGGTCACACGCTCGCGATCAGCGGCCGCGCCCGTGTCGATCCGACGCCACAGCAGTTCCGCTTCGCGCGGCAATTCCTGCCGATGTTCGCCCGGCGCTGGCGCAGTCTCGCACCAGGCGGGCTGGAGGGCTTTCGCTCCGGCCACGAATCTCTGGCCCGCTGGCGGCTCGACAGACCGACGCCAATGGAGCGCATGCGAATCCTCGACCCGACGGTCGACGAGGCCACCATCGCGCTTACGCATTCGCGGGCGCTCGAGCTTCTCCCTGCCTTGAAGAAAACCGCCATCAGCGCGACTTGGGCCGGCTATGTCGACAGCACGCCCGACGGCGTACCAGGGATCGGCGAGATCGCCACCTTGCCCGGTTTCATCCTCGCTGCCGGCTTCAGCGGCCACGGCTTCGGCATCGGGCCTGGCGCCGGTCATCTGATTGCCGATATCGTCACCGGCGATGAGCCGATCGTTGATCCGAGACCCTACCACCCCGACCGCTTCGGTGGATCCGCCTGGGGCAAAGTGGCCGATTTTTAGGACACGGTCGGCCTTTGCGCGGCGTTCGACGACGCGGATCGGCACGACTTTGGTACCGGCCATAGGAGCCGATGCGTCGCGCTTCGATCGCCACGATCACGAAAAACCGGCGGTCAAGGGAAGGTGTGTCCGCTTCGGTTCCTCACTGGCATTATTAGCAATCAAGGCGCGCAATGCTGCCGCCACAGGCGTGCCGAGGACAGCGAGATCGCGCACCGTGCTCATGTGATTGCCGTCTGCGACCTGCGATGCCCGCACGTCAAGCCCTTGGGCGGCAAGAATGCCCCTGAAGGCATTTGCCTGAATTTTGAACGGACCAGTTTCCTGTTCGCCGGTCATGATGGCGACACGCGTTGCAGGATCGTGCTCATGACGCATGGGCGTAAACCGTCGCACCTCCTCGTCGCTCAGGGCGATCTCGTCCCGCAGGAAAGACGTCTGCAGGGGTTCCAGATCGTATAGCCCGCCAAGCAGGAAAGCAGCGACGACCCCCGAAGGCGCTGAGCGATGAAAGAGAAAGGTTGCAAGATGTGCACCGGCGGAGTGGCCGCTGACGGAAAACCGCTTTGACGTGGCGCCAAAACGATCGGCATGCGCCAGCAGAAAAGCCTTGGCCTTCAGGACCTGACCAACCAGGGCGTCCATTCTCGCCGTGGGCATCAACGAATAATCGACGATGGCTGCGACCGCGCCGGCGCCGGTGATCGTTTCAGCGACGCAGGAATAGTCCTCCTTGGAAAACATCCGCCAATAGCCGCCATGGATGAACATGTGGATCGGCATGTCCGAGCCGGCGCTGTTTGGCAGGAAGATATCGAGCGTCTCGCCAGGCCTATCCCCGTAGGCGATGTTGGCCTCCATGGCGACAGTGCGCCGCGTTGCAAGGCTGCGAGCTCGGATATCGTCAACGATCGCGTCGAAATCTGCGACATGGTCACGAATGCGGAACGGATCGGCGGCCACAGGTTCCTCCCTCAGAAACTTGTCGCAATGTACTTGGCTTCCATGAACTCGGCGATACCGTGATGCTGCCCTCCTTCACGTCCAAGGCCGCTCTGTTTCACACCGCCAAAGGGAGCGGCGGGATCGGAGACCAGTCCACGATTGAGCGCGATCATGCCGGCCTCGATCTTGGAGGCGACGCGCATGCCGCGGCCAATGTCGCGGGTATAGATGTAGGCGGCGAGGCCATATTCCGTATCGTTGGCGGCAGCGATGACTTCTGCCTCGCTCTCGAAACGGTAGAGCGGCGCGACGGGACCGAAAATCTCCTCGCAGCCCATATCGGAGGCCGGGGAAACATCGACAAGCACCGTCGGCCGATAAAAAAAGCCGCGGCCTGCCAATGATCGTCCGCCGCAGAGGACACGCGCTCCCCGCGAAATGGCGTCCTCAACAAGGCGCTCGATCTTGCCCACCGCCTTGCGCGTGATCATCGGACCGCATTCCGTATCCGCATCCACACCCGAGCCTACGTTGAGGGCGGCCATGCGTTGGGTAAATTTTTCGGCGAAGGCATCGTGGATACCGGACTGGATATAAATGCGGTTTGCCGCCGTGCAGGCCTCACCCGCATTGCGCATTTTCGCGACCATCAGACCCTCGATCGCCGCGTCGATGTCCGCATCGTCGAAAACGATGAACGGCGCGTTGCCGCCAAGTTCCATGGAGCAGGAGATGACATTTTTCGCCGCTTCCGCCAGAAGGGTACGGCCGACACCCGTCGAGCCTGTGAAGGAAAGTTTTCGCACGCGCGGGTCGGCCAGCATGGCGGCGATGACGGGGCCCGGCGTCGATGTTGTCATCACGTTCACGACGCCCGGCGGCACGCCAGCCTCCTCGTAGAGAGCCGCAAGCGCATAGGCCGTCAGCGGCGTCTCGCTCGCCGGCTTCAAGATGACGGTGCAACCTGCGGCAAGGGCAGGCGCGATCTTGCGGGTCGCCATCGCGGCCGGGAAGTTCCACGGTGTGATGAGAACGCAGATGCCGATAGGCTGGTAATCGACGACGATGCGGTTTCCACCGGCCGGGGCAATGCCGAACTCACCAGAAATGCGCACCGCCTCCTCGGCGTTCCACCGAAAGAACTCCGCCGCATAGGCCACCTCGCCGCGCGCGTCGCGCAACGCCTTCCCGTTCTCGAGCGAAATGAGCCTGGCAAGCGTTTCGGAGCGCTCCACCATAAGTTCGAAGCAGCGGCGCAGGATCTCGGAACGCTTTCTCGGCGGCGTCTCGCGCCAGCTTTCCGCGGCGCTTGCGGCGGCCTCCACGGCCGCTGCCGCATCCGCAAGGGTCGCATCCGGCACGGCGGCAATGACGGCCTCGGTCGAGGGGTCGATCACCTCGATCCGACCCTCGCCCGCCGCAGGCCGCCAGGCGCCGCCAATATAGAGGCCGCGGGAGAACGAGTGGAGCCCGAAGGGATCGTGGTCTGGATGCGCAGAATGCTGGTTGACGTTCATGATGGTTTCCCAGGTCAGAGGGCGGAAGCGGCCAGGTCGCCGTCATAGGCGGCCCGCACCAGGCCGCGCATGGCGGCCGCATCGAAGGAGCGTGGATTATTCTTGATCAGCCGGCCGATGCCGAGCGCCTGCTCTGCGGCCCAGTCGATCCGGTCTTCCGGCAGTCCGAGCCCAGCAAGCGTCGGCGCGATGCCGATCGCGGCGAAGAGGCGGCTCACCTCGCCGATCGCGGCATCGGCGAGCGTCTCGTCGTCCTCCACACCGGTGGGATCGAGGCCGAGCGCCCTACCGACAATGGCGATGTCCGCGCCCGCGACGCGGCGATTATATGTCATCACATAGGGCAGCATGGTCGCAACCCCGAGGCCGTGCGGCGTATGGGTCAAGGCGCCGACCGGATATTGCACGGCATGGGCCGCAGCAGTACCCGCCGTTCCGAAGGCGCAGCCGGCTGCGAGCGCGCCCATCATCACATCGGCGCGCGCATCGATGTCGGCGCCGTCGACGAAGGCCTTTTCCAGGCTCCGGCTGAGGAGCCGGATGGCATGCAGCGCGAACTGGTCGGAGAGATCGCTCTTGCCGATGAAGACATGCTGTTGCGCGAGTTCTGGATCGCCGGGGCGGCGCATGGCGGTGAAGGCTTCGATGGCATGCGTCAACGCATCCGCACCGGCAATCGCCGTAAGCCCGGGCGGGCAGGATAAGGTCAGTTCCGGGTCGCAGATCGCCGCTGCGGCGATGAGATATGGGCTGGAAATGCCAACCTTCAGGGTACGGTCAGGATCGGAAACAACCGCGACCGGCGTCGCCTCTGAGCCTGTGCCTGCCGTCGTCGGCACGGCGATGACCGGCAGGACGGGCGCCGGCACCTTGAACTCACCGTAGTAATCGGCGAGCGCGCCGCCGTGCGCGAGCAGGAGCGAAGCGCATTTCGCCATGTCGAGGCAGCTGCCGCCACCGATGCCGATCACCATATCGGGCTCAAAGCCGCGCGCGGCCTCAACGCAAACCGCGACAGTTTCTTGCGGCACGTCCGGCAGCGTCTGGTCATGAACCAGCACGACAATGCCGGCTGCTTCAAGCGCGGCGATCATTTCCGCGAAGACCGGTGTTGCGGAAAAACGCGCATCCGTGCAGACGAGTGCGCGCCGGCCGGTTCTGCTGGCGACGCTCGCGAGCGCATGGCGCTGGCCGACGCCAAACAGAATTTCCCGCGGCAGCCTCAAGGCGGCAAACAGGCTCATGATCTTTGTCCCTCGAAGGCCAGAATGCGGGGGTGCGAAAGCGCGTTGAGGTCTTCCCACAGGCGCTGGTCGATCTCGAACCCGTTGCGGCTTGCCGCCGCTCGCCGCCGGCGGGCACGGTCGCCCGGGACGAGAACCGGTTTGCCGGCGCTGGCGGGTGGTGAAGCGCGCACGGCATCGAGATAGGTCGACAGTCGCGCCGGCAATCCCGGCGCCAGACTGGGCTCGATCAAGATGAAGACGTCGCCCTTGTTGCATGGCGACTGGCTGTCGAGCGTGCCGCGCGCATCCGGCGCGAGCGCCGAGCCGGCAAGAGCTGCCACCAGCAGCTCCATGGCGATGCCGAGCCCGTAACCCTTCGCGTCGCCGAAGGGCGCAATCGCGCCGGCCTTCGCACGCCCCGGATCGGTCGTCGGGTTACCGGCCGCATCGCGCGCCCATCCCTCGGGAATGGGCCTGCCGGTCGCCGCGTGATGATGGATGCTGCCCATCGGCACGAGGCTGGTGGCCAGGTCAAGCACGAGCGGTTCCTCGGCCGTCGGCACGGCGATAGCGATGGGATTGGTGCCGAGCATGGCCCGGGTACCGCCGAAGGGATGGACCAGCGCCTCGCTCGACGAGAGCGCGATGCCGACGAAACCCATTGCGGCGATGGCCTCCACATAATGCGCGAGCATGCCGAGATGGTTGGCGTTGCGCACGGCGACAAGGCCGATGCCAAGATCCGCAATGTGAGGCGATAGCCGCTCGATCGCGGCCATGGCGACGACGGGGCCAAGTCCCGACGCCCCCTCCACCTCCAGCACCGCGTCCGCGCGCCAGCGCTGTGTGCCTTTCGTCTGCGGGTCAATGACCCCGGCCTCGATCCGTTCGACCAGCCGCGGAAGCCGGTACAGGCCATGCGACGGGTGCCCCTTCATCTCCGCCGTCACCAGAACGCGAGCCTGCAGGGCCGCATGGTCACGCGGTGCGCCATGCTCATCCAGCAGGCGGGTGGCAAGCGCAAGCGCTGCCGCTTCGGATATGCGCATGATTTCTCCTCCCTATATTAAATCGTATAGGATATAGGATTGTCTTGGCCGCAGCATCGTGCTAGCGATTGAACCTGTCAAGAGGCAAGGCAGCAGATGATTTCGACGAGACCGAAGGAACCCCCAACGGGCACAAGCCAGATACCGCGCGCCAACAGCCTGGCGGGCGACGTCTACGAGGCAATCTTCAACCAGCTCATGTCGTTGAAGATTGCGCCGGGGACGCGCATCACGGTCGACAACCTGGTCAAGGAGTTCAACGTCTCCCATACGCCGATCCGCGAAGCCCTCGGCCGGCTTGAAGGCGAAGGCCTCGTCGTCAAGCAGCATCTCGTTGGCTATCGTGCCGCGCCGCAGATCACGCGCCACCGCTTCGACGAGCTCTATGAACTGCGTCTGCTGTTGGAACCCGCCGGCGCTGCGAAGGCAGCCGAGGCGATGAACGACGAAAAGCTGGCCATTCTCACCGAGGCCGCGGGCGTGATGACCCGCAGCGACGACAGGGACGAACGAGCGAACTATTCGGCCTTCGCGCGCCAGGACGCCATCTTTCACGACCGGATCATGGAATTTGCCGGCAACGAGTTGATCCGCGAGATGCTGACATTCCAGCACACGCATTTCCATATCTTCCGCCTGATGTTCCATCGCCGCGTCACGGAGGAGGCGCTCGCCGAGCATCAGACGCTGCTCGATGCCTTTGCGGCGCGCGACCCGGGCGCGGCTGCGAACGCAATGCGCATTCATATCGAACATTCGCGCGACCGGCTGTTGCCGGCATTCGACGAAATCTGAGCAACCGCGCCGGGCAAGGACGAGCCTGCCCGACCTGACAACGAGGAGGAGAACCCATGCCAGGCAAGAAAATCCTGATGCTCACCGGCGATTTCACCGAGGAGTACGAAATCTTCGTCTATCAGCAGGCGATGGAGGCGGTCGGCCACACGGTGCACGTCGTGTGCCCGGACAAGAAGGCCGGCGACATCCTCAGGACGTCGCTGCACGATTTCGAGGGAGACCAGACCTACACCGAAAAACTCGGGCACAACGTCACCATCAACAAGACGTTTTCCGAGGCCGAGAACCAGCTCGACCAGTATCATGCCGTCTACTGCGCCGGCGGGCGCGGACCGGAATATATCCGCACCGACAAGCGGGTGCAGGCAATGGTGCGTCATTTCCACGAGCAGAAGAAGCCGATCTTCACCATCTGCCACGGGGTCCAGATCCTGATCGCGGTCGACGGTGTCGTTCGCGGCAAGAAGGTGGGTGCACTTGGGGCCTGCGAACCCGAAGTCACCCTGGCGGGCGGGACCTATATCGACCTCTCGCCAACCGAAGCCTATGTCGATGGCACGATGGTTTCGGCCAAGGGCTGGACGGCGCTCGCCGCCTTTATCCGCGAATGCCTGAATGTGCTGGGAACGGAGATTCACCACACCTGAGACGACGGACCAAATAACAGAAGGCCCGGCAGGTGACATCTGCCGGACCTTGTTTGCGGTTGGGCCAGCAATCACGCTCCGCCGCGGTTCCAGCCGCGGCCACGCTCGCCGAACATTTCATAGCCGCCATCGGTGATGGCGAGCGTATCCTCCAACTTGATGAATCCGCGCTTTGGGTGAAGCATCGTCGTCTCGACCGAGATCACGCTCCCGGCTTCCAGCGGCTTGTCGGCATCGATGCCATCATAGGTGACGGGGTGGTTCGTCATGAGGAATGGCGCTTCGTGGGCGATGAGGCCCATGCCATGGCAGAAAAAGTCGGTGAAGGCCGCTGACGGCGAGGCCTTGAGCTCGGCCTCCGCTGCCACGATCATCTCCCTGCCCGCAGCCCCTGCCCTGACCTTGGCGAAGGCCGCTTGCTGGATGCATTCGACTTCGGCCAGAAGATCCTCCAGCTCCGCATCCGGCTCGCCGAGCACACCCATGCGGCACAGGTCACCGATATATCCGTGATAGTTGCCGCCGGAATCGATCGACAGGATCTCACCCTCGACCCAGGCTTGCGGCGAGCCCGCGCGGTTGTGGCTGGAGCCGAGCGTCAGCAGGCAATATTCGAAGTGCAGGCCGCGGTTCGTTTCCTCCCGGCGCAGCTGCTCGATGATCTCCATCTTCGTCGAACCGGCGCGGGCCGCCGCGACCGTCGCCAGCATCGAGTCGGTGATCAGTTCGGAGGCGCGTCTCAGCTTTGCCAGTTCATCCGGCGTCTTGACCGCCCTTAACCGCTCCAACACATGCGTGGCATCGACAAATCGGGCGCCATCCAGCCGATCGGCAAGCAGGTCGCGGGCGTCGGATGGCAGGAAGGCTGGCTCGATGCCAATGCGCCCACCGGTCTTGCCGATTTTCTTCAGGTGCTCGACGGCGAGCCCGGCGGCATCCTGAGTGCCCCAGGTCGCCGTATGCACGGCGGGCGTCCAGAACGGATTATTCTGGTGTTCTGCGCCCTCCATGCGGTTGCCCACATAGGCGGAGTGATCGGGCGCGCCTTTCTCATAAATCACCATCGGCAGATACCGGCTATGCCCGATCGCATCCATGGCCGCGAAGAAGATGAACTTGTAGCCGCCCATGAGATATTGCGTGTTGTGTTTGGAGGTGGCGACAATGACGTCGATACCGGCTTCCCCCATGAGACGGTCGAGCTTGGCCGTATCGAACGGCGTCACGGCGGCCTGCCTTGTTTGCCCTGCATTGTCGTTCATTGTCTTTCCTCCCAGAAAATGGATGCGACGCCTCAAAAGCCCGGCGGCAGCAGGCGGAAGTCCGGCAAGTCGCGAAGCGCAAGCTCCGGCCCCGCCGGTGAGTAGACCACGAAGAGGAGCATTGGCCCGCCGCCAGTGTTCTTCGTCGAATGGAAGCGACTTTCGGGAACATAGATCGTGCAGCCGCTGGCGACCTTCCTCGTGATCGGATTACCCGTCTCGTCCTCGACCATTTGCTCGCCCTCGCCGGAAATCACAAAAATGATTTCCTCCGCGCCAGGATGATTGTGGCGGGAATGGCCTTCGCCGCTTGGCAGTTCGACGACACCGCCCGAAAAGCGACTGGCGCCGTTGACCTCGGGCGCCACGGTCAGTGACAGCTTGCCCCAGTCGAAGCCGAAGGCGCTCACATCCTTAGGATAGATGAAGTACTTGTCCTTTACCATGAAACGGCCTCCTCCACGTCCTTGCTCAGACGACCGCGCCGATGGCGAGCGCCTTGAAATCTTCCGTCTGCTTACGAATTGCCGCCTCTGCCGGCAGGCGCTCCATCGAGCTTGCGCCATAAAAGCCGTGGCAGCCAGGGCAACGCTCGAGAACGTAGCGCGCATCCTCCGGCATGGAGATCGGCCCGCCATGGCAGAGCACAATGACATCGTCGCGCACGGAACGCGCTGCCTTGGCGATCGCGGTGATCTCATCGATGCAGTCATCGAGCGACTTGCCGGAGGTGGCGCCGATCGTGCCGCCGGTTGTCACGCCCATATGCGCCACAATGATGTCGGCGCCGGCGACCGTCATGGCGACAGCCTCGCTCTCGTTGAAGACATAGGGCGTCGTCAGCAGGTCGAGCCCGTGGGCGGTGGCGATCATCTCGACCTCCAGATTGTAGCTCATGCCTGTCTCCTCGAAACTCTGCCGCATCCGGCCGTCGAAGAGGCCGATTGTGGGGAAGTTCTGTACGCCGGAAAAGCCCATTGCCTTGAGGTCGGCGAGGAAGCGCGGCATCAGCACGAAGGGGTCCGTGCCATTGACGCCGGCGAGTACCGGCGTCTTTTTCACGACCGGCAACACTTCGAGCGCCATGTCCCTGACGATCTCGTTGGCATTGCCATAGGCGAGCAGTCCGGCCGCCGAACCGCGCCCCGCCATGCGGTAGCGCCCGGAATTGTAGATAATGATGAGATCGATGCCGCCTGCCTCCTCGGCCTTGGCGGAGATGCCCGTGCCGGCCCCGCCCCCGACGATCGGCACGCCGGCTGCGATCATGCCGTGAAATTTTTCGAGGATGGTGTTGCGCGGTATGACTGGCATCGATTTGTCTCTCAGGGGTTGGCGATGTCACGATAGGCCGCGACGGCGGCCTCGGCGAAATCTGGGTCGTTGATATGGAGCGGCAGGCGAATAATACGTCGCGACGCCGTCGGCTTCACCGTCGCCTCGAGCGCGGCGAAAAGCGCGGCGTCGGCTTGCGGATCGAAGAACGCACCGCCTTCGATGTCGAGGGCCGAAACACCCTTTTCGGGAATGAGGAAGCGTAGGGGGCCGTGGCAGAGATTGAGCTTGTCGCCGATCCAGCGACCAATCTGCGCGCATTCGGCCAGCGTCGTGCGCATCAAGGTGACGTTCGGGTTGTGCTGGTAAAACAGCCGACCGGAATAACGCTCCGGAACGGTCGCCGGCGCCCAGAAGTTCACCATGTCGAGCGCACCAACCGAACCGATATAGGGCAAGCCTTTGCGAGCAATGGCGCCGAAACGGTCCGAGGTGGCCGGCAGGACGCCGCCGAAAAGCAGGTCGCAGACCTCGGTCGTCGTGATGTCGAGCACGCCAGAGATGAGCTCGCTGTCGGCAAGCTTCTCCATCGCCCGCCCGCCCGTGCCTGTGGCGTGGAAGACCAGGCAATCATAATCTGCTCGGAGGCGCTCGACCATGGCCGATACGGCAGGTGTGGTAACGCCGAACATGGTAAGCCCGAGGGCCGGTTTGGATGCAGTCACCTCAGCCGGGCGGTGGGTCATGGCGGTGATCGCCTGAGCGGCGTTGTGAAGGATGACGCGGCTCAGCCGGTTCAGGCCCGCCATGTCCGTGACCGAAGGCATCATCACGATGTCTGAAACATCGACAAAGGGAGCCACATCGCCGGATGCGAGCGTCGAGACCATGATCTTTGGCAGACCGAGCGGCAATTGGCGCATGCCTGCGGTAATGATCGAAGTGCCTCCGCCTCCACCTATACCGATGACGCCGGCGATGTCCTGGCGCTCCACAAGGAAGCGCGCGAAAGCAATGCCCATCGCCGCGACCGCACTTCCGCGGTCCCCGCTGGCAAGAACGGCTCCAGCCCCGTCCGGATGGCACGCCGCCACTGCGTCGGCCTTCACATCGACGGCGGTCGCAGGCTCGCCTATGCCGACGTCAACGCGGACAACACCGCCGCCCGCCGCTTCGATGCAAGCGGCAAGATAGGCAAGCTCCTCGCCCTTCGTGTCGGCCGTGCCGACCACGTAGATCTGCTTCATTTCCCCTCCGAGACCGGGTGGATTTCCTCCCGGCATATCTCACGTTGGGACAAAGCGACGGGCCCTTGCAAATTTGTGAGACGTGCGTATCATAAAGACATGGATGTCTCACGTCAACAGAACGAAACAGCCAGGACCGAGCGAGGCCCGCGTGCCCGAACGCGAAAACTGATGCTTGAAACGGCTACGCGGCTCATGCAGTCCGGCATCACGCCGTCGGTAAGTGAAGTCGCCGAGGCAGCCGAAGTCTCGCGTGCGACGGCCTACCGTTACTTTCCGAGCCAGGCCGTGCTCGTGCATGCCGTGGTGGATGAGGCTCTGGGGCCGATACTCAGTTGGTCATCGGATAGTCCGGACGCACGCACTCGCGTTGCCGACCTCTTGGCGACTGCAATGCCGCGCATCGACGAGTTCGAGGCCACCTTCAAGGCGGCGCTGAAACTTTCGCTGGACCAGTGGGCGCAGCGCCAGGCGGGCACGCTCGGCAACGAGCCGCTGTTCAAGCGCGGCCACCGGGTCGACCTGCTGAAGAGCGTCACGGCCCCCCTGCAGGGCACTGTGCCGCCCGAATCCCGGGAACGCCTTGCACAGGCGCTTTCGCTTGTCTTCGGCGTCGAGGTGCTGATCGTATTGAAGGATATATGGGGCCTGACCTCGGAAGGCGCGCAGTCTGTTGCCGAGTGGGCCGCCAGGGCTCTTGTCGATACCGCATTACGGCAGGCAGAGAGCGGGGCATAACGTGGCGCGCCCAGACTTGGCGCACAACTGGTTAGACCAGTGGCAGTAATATGTTCTTGTATTGTGGTCCGGATCGGCGATGATGAATGTGAGGCGGCCCGCCACGACTGCGTCGGCAGGCCCGGAATTACAGGGGAATGACAGCGAAATCCTGAAGACGAGCCTTTGACGAGAGGTCTCCCAGGTTGCGCTTGACGATAATGGCATTTGGTAATACCAGATCAAGTTAATGACATTCAGGCTTGAGATCTGAAACGAGCTAGGGGTCGAGGAGGACCCCTAGCACGAACACCACCCAGGAGGATCGGGAAGCCAGATCGGGAGGCCCGCGATGAAGCGGGAGGCGTGCATAAATGGGAGGAAACGTTATGCGCAAAACTATGACCGGTCTGTTGGCCGGTGTCGGATTGATGTGGGCGTGCGGAACATCCGCACAGGCCCAGGAACTGACCATCTTCTGGGCCGAGTGGGATCCGGCAAACTACCTTCAGGAACTCGTCAACGAATACGAGGCTCAAACCGGCGTCAAGGTCACGGTCGAGACCACACCGTGGGCCGACTTCCAGACCAAGGCCTTCACCGAGTTCAACGCCAAGGGTTCAGCCTATGACATGGTCGTCGGCGACAGTCAGTGGATCGGGGCAGCGTCAGAAGCCGGCCATTACGTCGATCTGACCGACTTCTTCACCAAGCACAATCTGACCCAGGTGATGGCCCCGGCAACGGTGAAATACTACGCCGAATATCCGTCGAACTCGAAAAAGTACTGGTCGGTTCCGGCCGAAGGCGACGCCGTCGGCTGGTCCTACCGCAAGGACTGGTTCGAAGACCCCAAGGAGATGGAGGCGTTCAAGGCCAAATACGGCTACGATCTCGCACCGCCGAAGACATGGGCCGAGATGCGTGACATCGCCGAGTTCTTCCACCGTCCAGACCAGAAGCGATACGGAATCGCCATCTACACCGACAACTCTTATGACGGTCTCGTCATGGGTGTCGAGAACGCGATCTTCTCGTTTGGAGGCGAACTCGGCGACTACCAGAGCTACAAGGTCGACGGCATCATCAATTCCGAGAAGAACGTCAAGGCGCTCGAGCTTTATCGCGAGCTCTACGGCTTTACGCCACCGGGCTGGGCCAAGTCCTTCTTCGTCGAGAACAACCAGGCGATCACTGAGAACCTGGCGGCGATGAGCATGAACTACTTCGCCTTCTTCCCGGCCCTGGTGAACGAGGCGTCCAACCCGAACGCCAAGGTTACCGGCTTCTTTGCCAATCCGGCGGGCCCGAACGGCGAGCAATTCGCAGCGCTCGGCGGCCAAGGCATATCGGTCATCTCCTACTCAAAAAACCAGGAAGAGGCGATGAAATTCCTCGAATGGTTCATCAAGGACGAGACCCAGAAGCGCTGGGCCGAACTCGGCGGCTATACGGCAAGCGCCAAGGTGCTTGAATCGCCGGAGTTTCAGAACGCGACACCCTATAACAAGGCCTTCTACGAGACGATGTTCAAGGTGAAGGACTTCTGGGCAACGCCTGAATATGCCGAACTGCTGATCCAGATGAACCAGCGCATTTATCCCTTCGTCACTGCCGGCCAAGGCACGGCGAAGGAAGCGCTCGAATCCCTGGCAGCGGACTGGAACGCGACGTTCGCGAAATACGGACGCCACAAGTAGCAAGCGCGCTCAGCGGAGGGGCCGCGGCCCCTCCCATTTCATTCTGCATCTCCGCGTTGAAGGCGCGGCTCAAGAGGGCGCGGCGCCCGGAATTCACTTCGCGCATCGTGATGCCGTTCCGGCATCCGGCGCCGAACTCTCGGAGGAGGAGAGGATTGGCCACCGCAGTCATGACATCGCTGGACACGAAATCGCGTGCCGCATCCCGCGGCATGAGCGACATCCGGATTCGCAATCTCTTCATCATTCCGACGATCCTGTTCCTGATCGTCTTCAACATCTTTCCGCTGATCTATTCGCTCGGCTATTCCTTCACCGACTTTCGCGCTTCGTCGAACGCGCCGGCCAACTTCGTCGGCCTGCAGAACTACCGCGAGTTGCTGAACGATCCTTTCATCTGGTCGAATTTCGCCATCACCGCGAAATATGTGATCGTCTCTGTGACGGGGCAGGTGATCGTCGGCTTCGGCACCGCGATGCTGCTCAACCGCGATATCCCGCTGAAGGGTCTTCTGACGACGCTGCTGCTGCTGCCGATGATGCTCTCGATGGCAGTGGTCGGCCTCTTCTGGAAGCTGCTCTACGACCCGTCCTTCGGCATCATCAACTACGCACTCGGCCTCGGCTCCTTCGAGTGGCTGTCGAATCCGGACATGGCGCTCTATGCGGTCGCAATCACGGACATCTGGATGTGGTCGCCCTTCGTGATGCTGCTGTCGCTTGCCGGCCTTTCGGCCGTGCCAAAGCATCTCTACGAGGCAGCGGCGATCGACCGGGCGGGGCCGTTTTATACATTCTTCCGCATCACGCTGCCGCTGGTGGCGCCGATCCTGATGATCGCAATCATCTTCCGCACGATGGAGGCCTTCAAGACCTTCGACCTCGCGTACATCCTGACCAGCCAACCGACGACCGAGGTGATCTCCATCCGGCTCTACAAGATGGCCTTCCAGGAATGGCAGACGGGGCGCTCCTGCGCACTCGCCTACATCGTCCTGATCATGGTTCTCGCCATCACCAACATCTACGTCAAGTACCTCAACAAAGTGAAGGAGCGCTGAGATGGCTGCCGTCCAAACCCGCTCCGAACGCGCGCTGAACCGGGTGGCGATCGCCGCCGTACTGGTCATCACGCTGATCTTCCTGGCGCCGATCTATTGGATCACCTCGACGGCCTTCAAGCCGCGCAACCTTGCCACCACCATTCCGCCGACGGTGCTCTTCGAGCCGGAACTCTCGCCCTTCGTGAAGCTCTTCACCAAGCGCTCGCAACTGCGCGGGGCGCCGAGCCCTGAAGAATATGCCGCCGCCCCCTGGTGGGAGCGGATGGTGTTCGACGGCGGCGAGAAGATCGTTCGCTCCGGCCGCGGCGAGGTGCAGCCCTCAGGCTATCCGAACCGCTTCATGAACTCGCTGATCGTCGCCATCACGTCCACGGTGCTGGCCGTCGGCATGGGAACCTTCACAGCCTACGGCTTCTCGCGCTTCAAAGTGAAGGGGGAGGCAGACCTTCTCTTCTTCATCCTGTCGACGCGCATGCTGCCGCCCGTCGTCGTGGCAATCCCGATGTTCCTCATGTACCGCGTCGTCGGCCTCAACGACACGCATTGGGGCCTCATCATCCTCTACACCGCCTTCAACCTTTCCTTTTCCGTCTGGCTGATGAAGGGCTTCATCGACGAGATCCCGAAGGAATACGAGGAGGCCGCGCTCGTCGACGGCTACACGCGGATGGAGGCCTTTTTCAAGATCGTCATCCCGGAAGCAGCGACCGGAATCGCCGCGACCGCGGTCTTCTGCTTCATCACGGCCTGGAACGAATATGCATTTGCGCTAATTATGACCAACCGACGCGCGCAAACGGCTCCACCCTTCATCCCGAGCCAGGTCGGCTCAGGCCTGCCGGATTGGACGGTCATTGCGGCCGGCACGTTCCTGTTCCTGCTACCGGTCGCCATCTTCACCTTCCTGCTCAGGAACCATCTCCTGCGCGGCATGAGCTTCGGAGCGATCCGCAAATGACTTTCCGCGCCTTGAACCAGAAATATCTCGAACCCGCTTCACAGTATCTGATGATCCTCGGCATTATCGCGCTCTGCCAGCCCTGGAACCTGTTTCTGCATCGCTACGGCATGACGATGACGCTCGTCGGACTGATCGCCTTCATGGTGACGACCAAAATCCCGCGGGACGCGCAACCAGACGAAGGCAACCATTCATGACGCAGATCGAACTTCGCGGAATTCAGAAATATTTCGGTGCCGTCCAGGTCATCAAAGACCTTAATCTCGCCATCGCCGACAATGAATTCATCGTGCTCCTTGGACAATCGGGCTGCGGAAAGACGACGACATTGCGCGCCGTCGCGGGGCTGGAAACGATCGACGAAGGCGACATTCTGATCGACGGGCAGCCGGTGCAGCATATCAAGGCGTCCGGCAGGGACATCGCCATGGTGTTCCAATCCTTCTCGCTCTATCCGCACATGACGGTCTACGAGAACATCGCCTTCCCGCTCCGCGCTACCCGGATGAGCCGTGCCGATGTCGATGCGTCGGTCCGCGAGATCGCCGGTGTGCTGCGCATCGCCGGTCTGCTGGCCCGCAAGCCTTCGGCGCTGTCAGGCGGCGACATGCAGCGGGTCGCAATCGGCCGTGCGCTGGTGCGGCGGCCAAAGGCCATGCTGATGGACGAGCCGATCGGTGCGCTCGACGCGAAGCTGCGCGAGGAGATGCGGGCGGAAATCAAGCGTTTGCATATCAAGCAGGGTTCAACCACCATCTACGTGACGCATGACCAGGTGGAGGCCATGTCGCTCGCCGACCGCATCGTCATCATGCACGAGGGCATCCTTCAGCAGGTCGGCACGCCGGAAGAGGTTTACGCGCAACCCGCCAACACGTTCGTCGCCCAGTTCGTCGGAAGCCCGGTCATGAACATGGCGCCGGCGACTATAAGCGAAACGGGCAGCCATACCAGCGTGCAGATTGGCGACGGGACGACTGGCTTCGAGTTCCCCGCCGTGCTGGCCAACCGCCTCTCTGACGCAAGAGCCGAGAACGGCAAGCTGACACTCGGGGTCCGGCCTGAGGGCGTGCTTGTTTCACGGGAGGCCCGCGAGGGCTTCATGCCGGTCGAGGCGCATATCATCGAGCCTCTCGGCTCGCACGACATCGTGGACCTGAAGGTCGGTCGCCAGATGATCAGGGCACGCACCAAGAGCGGTTTCGTGCCTGGTCCCGGCGAAGCCGTCTGGGCACGCATCGACCCCGCCCAGGCACATTTCTTCAACACCGCGACCGGCTCGTCGCTGGGGATCAGACTCTGATGGCGCATATCGAACTCAAGGGCATCACCAAGACCTTCGGCAACCACACGGCGCTGAAAAACCTGAACATCGACATTGCTGACGGCGAGTTCTTCGTGCTGCTCGGGCAGACCGGCGCCGGCAAGACGACGACGCTGCGCCTGATCGCCGGTCTCGAAAAGCCGACCGCAGGCCAGGTCTTCATCGACGGGCAGGACGTTGCCGACTGGGGTGCCGCGGAGCGCGATGTGGCCCTTGTGCTCCAGCAATATTCACTTTACCCGCGCTATACGGTACGGGAGAACCTGGAATTTCCATTGAAATCCCGTATCCGTCGCGTTGAGCCCGGAGAAATCAAGGAGCGCGTCGACCGCGTTGCGAAGACCCTGCGCATCGAGCATCTGCTCGACCGCAAGACGGACCGGCTGTCGGGAGGCGAGATGCAGCGCGTATCGATCGGCCGGGCCATCGTGCGCAAACCGCGGGTCTTCTTGATGGACGAACCGCTTTCGGCGCTCGACGCGAAGCTTCGCGAAGCACTTCGCACCGAGCTGAAAAACCTGCAGATGAACCTCGGCGCGACCTTCCTCTTCGTCACTCACGACCAGATAGAGGCCATGTCGATGGGCGACAAGATCGGCGTCCTGAACAATGGTCAACTGGTGCAGACGGGTACGCCGCAGGAGATCTACGGAAACCCGGTCAACACCTTCGTCGCGCGCGCGGTCGGCTCGCCGCCGATGAACCTGATCGCCGGCACGCTTGCCGGCGGCGAAGCAGTGGCGAGCGAGGGCTACCGGCTGCCCCTCGGGAAAGGACACGGGATCGCGACAGACGGTCGCCCGCTCACCTTCGGCATCCGTCCCGAGGACATTTTTCTCGACAGCGGCGCGCCCGGCGAAGCACGGGTCCACGACGTGGAAAATCACGGTGTCGAAAAGATCGTGACGCTGCGCACCGGCGAGAGGTTCATCCACGCGACCGTGCCGACACAGACGGCGCTTCGGATCGAGGATGAGGTTCGCTTTTCGTGGAATCCGGAAAAGGTCGTGCTGTTTGACGCCGGAAGCGGTGTAAGCCTGCGGCACGCGGGCTGACCTGATCGGTCCGAAGGATGCCAGCGGCCTCGGCGGCACGGCAGGGGCAGCGAGCGTTTCGAGTTGTCGCGACGAGGCGCTATGCGGGAAAGCGCCGGCGGTAGTGTTCTACCACTTCGGGATTGCACAAATTGACGGGCAAGTCGCCCTTGATGACGCGCAGGGCTTCGCTCGCCGCGCCTGTTCCCATGCGCATCATGCTCTCTTCCGTCAGACCAGCCAGATGCGGCGTGACGATGACGTTGTCAAAGCCGAAATAGGGATGGTCGAGCGGCAGCGGCTGCGTTGCGAAGACGTCGAGCGCGGCTCCGCCGACGCGACCATCGCGCAGCGCCTCGACCAACGCCGCATCATCGATCACCGGGCCGCGCGAGACGTTGACCAGAATGGCCGCGGGCTTCATGCGCCCGATGCGACCGGCGTTGAGCAAGCCGGTCGTCTCCGGCGTCAGCGGGCAGCAAAGCACCACGATGTCGGCCGTCGCAACAAGCTCATCGATCGTCAGGAAACGCACGCCGTCCGGCACGCTTTCCGGCGACCGGCTCGTGGCCACCACCTCCAGGCCGAAACCGAACTTCGCGATCTTGAAGATCGCCTTGCCGACATTGCCCATGCCGACGATGCCCATGGTGCGGCCGGCGAGGTCGACGGCCGCGTCCGATTGGGCGCGGCCCGCCACCCAGGCGTTCTGACGCAGTTCGCGGTCCATCAGGCGGAAGCGCCGAAGCAGGGCCAGTGTCACGAGGAAGACGTGCTCGGCGACAGTCGAGGCATTGGCGCCCGGGACGTTGGCGACAAGCACGCCGGCGCGGGTCGCCGCATCCATCGGCACCATGTCGAGCCCGGCACCATGGCGGATCGCCGCGCGAAGTGCCGGCGCATCCTCGAAGAAGGCCGGCGGGATCGGCGCTCGTATGACGAGGATGCCCGCGCCGCGGCCTTCCCGCAGCAATGTTTCAGGATCGGGCGCGGAAGCGACGCGCAGATCACCCGCAGCCTCGAGCATGGACCTGGCCGCAGGGTGCAGGGGATGTGTGGAAAAGATGAAGCTCATCGGCCCTCCCCGCCGGTTACGCCTATCAGGCTGCCGTCGCTGGACCGCCGATAAGGCCCTTCCAATAGCTTTCCGCACCTTGAAGATGCGCGCTCATCAGCGCCTGGGCGAGATTGCCGTCTCGGGCAAGCAGCGCCTCGTAGATGCGGATATGTTCCTCATGCGAGCGGCGGCTGCGGGCGGCGTCGGCAAAGTAGATCGGCAGGCGGTGCTCGCCCATGACGTAATAGACGCTGCACACCCGATGGAAGACGCTATTTTTGGTGGCCCGGACGATCTCCAAATGAAAATCCCGGTCCTCGCGCGCCAGCCCCTCGCCGGCGGCAAGCTTCGCCTCCGACGCGGCGAGGATATCGCGCAAGTGCTGGTAATTCTCCTCCGTCGCCCGATTGCATGCGAGTTCCGCGGCCTTGATCTCATGGATCTTGCGAAGCTCCACGGTCTCGTAGATCAGGATAGGGTCAAGTGGCACGCCGGCGCGGGCAAAGAGTGCCATTGCCTCCACGCTCGCCTCCGTGGTCGTCAGATAAATACCCGACTTGGCCCGGCGCTCGACGATGCGCATTGCCTCAAGAATGGCCAGTGCCTCGCGAACCTGGCCCCGGCTGACGCCGAAATGCTCCGCAAGCTCTCGCTCCGAAGGCGTACGGCCGTTGCCGCTCGAGTTCGAGAACAGGTGGGCTGCGAGATCGGAGAGGAGGGAGTTTTCTTTCATCGTCACTGTCTTTGCGCGTGAGTCTCCAGGACCCGCTGATTGATCGTGAAGCCCAGGCCAGGCCTGTCCGGGATCTCTACCATACCGTCCTTCACCGACACAGTGTCCTCGACAAGATCGTGGATCATCGGATTGGCGCCGAGCGAATATTCGATGATGAAGCTTGCCGGGGAGGCCGCGCACAAGTGCAGGCCGGAGAAGAAGCAGGGCGCGCCGGCCCAAAGATGCGGCGCGAAACGGAGGTTGAAGGCGCTGGCGAGCGAACTGATGCGCATCGCCTCCGTAATGCCGCCGCAGAAGGCGGGATCCGGCTGGAATATGTCGGCGGCCCGAAGCATGGCAAGATCTCGGAAAGCGAAACGCGTCGCCTCGCTCTCGCCCGCAGCGATCGGCACGTTCCCAGCCGCGCGCACCTCCGCCATGCCCGGCTTGTCATCCGCTATCACCGGCTCCTCGAACCAGGCGAGGTCGCAATCGGCGACCATCTGGATGAAGCGCTTTGCCTCCGCAACAGTATAGGTGCCGTGCGCATCGACCATCAGGTCGACGTCGGGGCCGATTGCCTTGCGAGCCGCCCGCACGCGCGATGCCGAGACATGCAGCGCACGATCCATCGCACCGACACGCATCTTGACCGACTTGAAACCACCGGCCGCGACATAGGACCGGAGCTGTTCGCCGATCCGGTCCACGCTCTCCCAACCGCCCGAGGCATAGGCGGGCAACCTGTCCGCCTTGCGCCCACCCAGCAGCTTCCAGACGGGGACGCCGAGCGACTTGCCGAGAATGTCCCAGAGCGCTATGTCGACCGCGCTGATCGCCGCGACGGAAAGGCCGCGCCGCGCGATCTCGGGCATGGCGTGACCCGAACTCGCCGCCGTCTCGTGGCGTACGCCGTTATAGAGCATCTCCCAAATGGTGGAGATGTCGGCGGGATCGCGGTCGATGAGCTTCGGCCCAATCTCGTGATTGAGCATGTGGACCAGCGTGCCATAGGTGCCCGAACTGCCCGCGGCATTCTTGCCCTCTCCCCAGCCAACGATGCCGTCGTCCGTTTCGATCCGCAGGATCGCACTATCGAAGGTCGTCAGACGGCCGAAGTCGCTGCGGTGCTGACGGCTCGCCTCGATGGGAATTTTAATCCACCAGGCCTCTACGGTCTTGATGCGCATGTCTCGGATCCCCTGCCCCTCACGGCCCGCGAGCCGCAGGGCATTTGTCTTTCCGTTCGTTACTTGATCAGCGGCAGGATCGTCTCGGCGGTTATCCGCATCTGATCGTCGTAGAACTTCTCAGTGAGAAGACTCGAGCCGTGGTCCTGGATAAATTTCAGTTGCTCCGGGGGAATATCGACGGGGTTGCGCTCGACCATGTCCGGATATTTTGAGGCCGGCGTGCGGTCGACCGGAGCGACGAATTCGTTGGTGACGGCGCCGTCGTACCCGATCTCCTTCAGCGTGCCGATGATCTTCGGCCAGTCGAGCTGTCCGAGGCCGGCGGCAAAACGATTGTTATCGGCGACGTGGAAATCGAACAGGCGCTTTCCAGCGAGCCGGATCGCTTCATACATGTCTTCCTCCTCGATGTTCAGGTGGAAGGCATCAAGGCAAACCCCGCATTCGGGGCTGACGGCATCGGCGAGCGCCAGCGCTTGGGCGGCACGGTTGAAGAAATAGGTCTCGAAACGGTTGAGTGGCTCGACGGCAATGCGCACGCCCCTCTTCTGAGCATGGGCAAAACACTCCTTGGTAGCGTCCACCACCCATGTCCACTCTTCCTCCTCGGTGCCATCCGGCACCACCTTGCCGACGGTCGCCGGCACGAGGGTGACGATCTCGCCCTCGAGTTCGCTGACCATGGTGATGACGCTCTTGACATAGTCCACCGACCTGGCGCGCTGGCCTTCATCCCTGGCGGCAAGATTGCGCTCGCCGAGCGTCAGCGTAACGGCGCCCCAGCAGCGGATGCCATGCTCTTTCAGCAGCGCCCGCGTCTCGTTGACGTCGTACTGCGCCGGCTCGCCGGATATCTCGATGCTTTCGTAGCCATATTTCTTGATGCGCTTCAGCGTGACGGCGAGCGGCTCGGCCCGCATCCAGTTATGTGTCGAAAGATGCATGAGGTCCTCCCAGACAGTTGCAGCACGGTCCACCGCCAATCGGGCGGCAAAAATTGTGTTATCGTTGGCCGCTCTCGCCATCCTGGCAATCTGGTTTGGCCAATTCTCGTTATTTGAAAGCTCTAGCTCAATTCTTGACCCTCTGCAAGGCGGGGCTTAAAGGTCGATATTTCGTTAGCCGGTCGATATTTAAGACTGATTTTCTCACCTAGGCGCGAATCCGGCATCCCAAGCGTGTAATAAACTGGCTTGACCAGATTCCAAGATTTGGTATGACCAGATCTGGAAGTGATAGGACGTTGAAACCATCTCGGAGTGGCCGCAGGCCAAGTGGAGGGGAGATGAAGATCGGCATGTGCATGTTCCTGTGGACGACAAGTGTCGGCCGGAAACACGAGGCACTGTTACGCGATATCAAGGACACGGGGTTTGACGGTGTCGAGATCCCGATCTTTTCGGGCACACCCGACGACTACCATCGGCTGGCAGACATGCTTGACCGGATCGGCCTGGAACGGACCGCCGTTTCCGCCATGGGCGATCCGCAGATGAACCTGATCGCCGCCGACAACGCGACCCGCAGGCGCGGCATCGACTACATGAAATGGGCCATCGACTGCAGCGATGCGCTCGGCGCGACGATGCTGAGCGGCCCGCTGCATTCGACGCTCGGCAAATTTTCGGGAAGCGGGCCGAGCGGGGCCGAACTCAAGCGCTCGGTTTCCTCGCAACGCGCGATCGGCGATCATGCAGCAAAGCATGGCATCACGATCGGGCTTGAGGCGCTGAACCGCTTCGAATGCTACCTGTTCAACACGATGGACGATCTTGCGGCCCATATCGACGCGGTCGGACATCCGCATATCCGCGCCATGTACGACACGTTCCACAGCAATATCGAAGAAGCCGATCCCATTGGCGCGTTCACGCGAAACAGTGACCGCATCGTGCATGTCCACATTTCGGAGAACGACCGCGGCGTACCCGGGCGCGGCAACATTCCCTGGGCGGAGACGTTCCAGGCGCTACGCGCGAGCGGCTATGATGGGTGGCTGACAATCGAGGCCTTCGGTCGGGCGCTCAAGGAACTCGCCGCCGCGACAAAGGTCTGGCGCGACTTTTCCGAGACACCGGAAGCGGTCTATCGCGAAGGCTACCGCCATATCCGCGATGGATGGCACGCGGCGGCATGAATACCAACCGATTCTCGCCGCGGTCGATCAGGGAACCATCGGGCTGAACGCCGCACTGGCAGGCCACGCCTTACGCCTGAGCAATCACCTTCTGCCTGCTCTCATCGAGCGCCCCGATTCCCTTGCACATCGAAGAGATTTCCGAAGGCGCCCGCTCAGGAGACATCCCGTCAGGAAACCAGGGACATCGGCGGGCGGGCGGCGGGCGATGCCTTGCGGATATCGGTGGTCTGAAAGTGGGAGATTCTTTCGTTCAACACTTCCACCTGATGCCGGAGCCGATGAATCTCCGCGGTGTTTTCCTCCACCATGGCGGCATTGTGCTGGGTGATGTGTTCGACATCACGAACGGCATTGTTGACCTCGTCGATCCCCTTGTATTGCGTGGTCGTCGAAGACGAGATGACTTGCACCAGCCCATTGATCGAGGTGAAGTGTTCCATGATGGATGAAAGCGCCTGGCCGGTCTCCTCGACGAGTTGGACGCCTGTGCCGACCTGCGATGCGCTGGTGGAAATCAGACCCTTGATCTCGCGGGCAGCCGTGGCGCAACGTTGCGCAAGCTCACGCACCTCCTGGGCTACGACGGCAAAACCTCTGCCCGCCTCTCCTGCCCGCGCCGCTTCCACACCCGCGTTGAGCGCGAGGAGATTGGTCTGGAAGGCAAACTCGTCGATCACGCCGATGATGCTGGTGACTTTTTCGGATGACCGGTTGATGGCGCCCATCGCGTCGATGGCCTTGGCGACAACGGCCGCGGAGTGCTCCGCCTGGCGGTGCGCCTCGGCGACCGACAGCGACGTCTGACGGGCATTTTCGGCCGTCGTCCGCACGCTGGCGGTGAGTTCGCCCAGCACCCGCGAACTCTCCTCGAGGGACGCTGCCTGCTGTTCCGTGCGGCGGGCCAGATCGTCGGCGGCGCCAGAAAGGTTGGTGCTGCCCTCGGCGATTTCGTAGGTGGTGTTGCGCACCTCGGAGAGCGTCAGGCGGAGCGCATCGATGGCGTGATTATAGGTGCGGGCCATGGCGACGTAATCGGCGGCCAGATCCTCGCTCATCACGGCTGCGAGGTTGCCATCGGCAAGTTTGCCGAGCATATCAGACAGAGCGGTGAGCGCCTCGCTCTGTTCGGCCTCGATGCGCGCCTGCTCCGCCGCGCGGCGGGTCTGCTCCAGTTCGTCTCGCCCCCTGTTTGTTTCGGCAAGCTCTTCCAGCCTGGTCTTCTCAAGCGCATGATCGCGAAAGACGGTGACGGACCGGATCATGTCGCCGATCTCGTCGCCGCGCTTGCCGTCGCCGATCGGGACGTTCAGATCGCCGTCGGCCAGTCGCATCATCGTCTGGGTGATCCGCTTCAGCGGTCCGCGCAGAGTTTCGATCAGCATGAGACCACCAATGATCGCAAGCACGGTGCCCGCAATCATCGCCGACAGCGACATCGTCGCCGAGCGCTGGCTGATTTCCTTGCCGCTCTCCTGCGCCGCACTGACGAACTGCTCGAGTGTATGACTTGCCGTCGCCACCAACTCTGTCGCAGCCTGCTTGTTGGCCTGCCAGCGATCGGCGATCGATATCAGAAGCGACGTGTGCTTTTCAATTGCAGCAAGCGACGGCTCGATTTTCTTGGCAAGATCCTCCAATGCGGCGTTCCTCCCGCTCAAGGGTACAAGCTTTGCAGCGTTTTCACGCAGTACCTTGAGGTCGGCAAGAATAGCATCCCTCGCCTTAGCATCGACCCGCCTGTTCAATTCGCTCAAGTGCAAGCGCAGATCGTCAATAGATTTGAAAGCGGCATTGACGATCGCCACCATCGAGCGAAGCGTTGATATACTCGCGTCCATGCCGGCAAAACGCTCGATTGCCGTGTCCGCATTGGCAGCGGCGAGCTTTGCAAACTGCTCCTCGAGGCGTTGCAGTTCCTGGTCGACGGGAGCGTAACTGTCGAGCGACAGATTGCTGCCTTCCTTGGCCATAGCAGCGAGCCTGTCCAATAGCGGCTTCAGCAAGGCGATCTGGGTTTGGGCCTTCTCCGACGCAAGCGCCTCACTCGCCCCCGCTTCTTTGACGAGCGGCGGCAGCAGGCTGCCGAGGGCCTTGACGAGATCCTCAGGAGTGGCAGCGCGTGTGGTTGCCTTGTGCAATTTCGCAATGCGCTCTCCGAGGCCTTTATAGGCCGAGGCATCGAGGAGAAGGGCCCGGACGAAGGCCTCTTTTCCGTTCGCCTGATCCTGAAGCACGTCGAGTTGCTGACGGGCGCTCTGACTTTCCTTGAACAACCCGGCCACCTCGTCGTCGATCGCCTGTTCGGTATTGGCGCGCTCCTGTGACACCGCCCATAACGCGTCGGCGCCGCCCTGCATCTTGGTCCCGAGTTCGCGCACGGCGGAGATCTGCTGCTTCTGCGCCGGATCGGCCAACATCGCATCAAGCGTCGCCGCGCCCTTTTCCTGATCCGAAATGCTGACGATCAACCGATCGCGCGTGGCCGCACTCGGCAGATCGGTAAACGCCGTCAGCGAGGATCGCAGTAGCTGAAAACTGGAAAGGGTTTCGATCGTCTGCCGGGTCAGGGTCATCTGGCCGTTGAGCGTACCGGCAGTGAAATAGCCGAACAGGCCGATCCCGGCTATCAGGACGATCAGCGGCACCACGAAGACCAGAACCTTCGTAACGATCCGCATGCGTTGCAACAGTCGATCAATCAGCGCCATAGATGGCCCCCACCCCAGGAAAATTGGCTCTTCTTCCGGCGCGATCCCTCGCCTCGACTTGCAGTGGCATGGGTCATTTCATGATGACCGCCGGTAGCAGCGATCGCGCCAGACCATCACAGTAGTCACAACTGTTAAAAAAATGATCAATGGTGTCGAGTTTGGCGCCGGCGCATGCCATGTGCGGACGAGGGCGCATTTTCTGCGCCCTCGTCTTGTCACTCAGCTGATGGCTATAAGGCTTGCATTGCCGCGGGCAGCCACCATGTTGCTCGACGTCGACACCTCCTCCAGCAGCCAATTCAAGCAATAGGCTTCGGGATCGCCCGCCAATTCGTCGGACGTCGCGGTGTGGACCAGCAGAAGCGCTCTGGCAGGTGAGCGATGAAGCTCAAACCCCAACGCTCAGGATGTAAGCCCAGAGTCTCTAAGAGGTAGCCTGAGCCTCCTCGAAATCCCTGGTTTGAGCCAACGCCCTACATCCCAAGCCCCAAGGACTTGCCGCGCTTCAGTGAGCGCTTCAACTCCATCTGTTGCGTGAGTTCGGCACGATGACTACGATCGGCAAGGCGAGCAACCTGGCGGATACGCTCGACGTCACCATCCCGATCGGGCCCGACGCGCTTCAGCTGATCCGCGAGATCTGCGGGATCGGCGCGACCGAAGCGCGTTTCGATCGCAGTCACGATGTCCTTTGCCTCGGCAAGCGCTCGACGACCCTCCGGTGTCCCCGCCAGTCGTTCGACGAACTTGGCCTTGTCGCTATAGGGGAGATCGTCGAGCTGGCGCAGCAGCGCCTCGCTCCGGCGGCTCGGCCCCAGAACCTCGACCACGTCCTGCTTATCCCGCTTCCAGCGCTCCGAGCCGCATTCAGCCGCAAGGCGACGCTGCCAGGTGTTGGCGGATTGGCGAACATGTGAAGCCAGCGCATCGATCCGGGAAAGCGCGTGTTTGCGATCGGCGTTGTCTCCGAACAGGCCGGTCTTGCCGGCGAGCGCGCCGATCGTCTCGGGCAAAGTGCTGAGTTGACTGGCAAGCGCGACCGGATCTGCATTCTCATCCAGGATGCGGCCGCGCAACACGTCCATGGCCGCTGGCGCGTCTTTGAACACCTGCGGCGCGAGCTGCTTTGCCGCGGCCCAATCTCGGTCGAATGCCGGCATTGCCCTTGACCGTCCAACCTCTTCGACGCTCATCGCATAAGTCTTCACGGCCGCAACGAGGACGCGGCGTTCATCGTCACGTTCATCGACATTGGGATCCTGGTGCGAAGAGCCGCCATCGGCGATGCTGCGGGCTGCGAGCGGTGTCGGCGGCCGCGGTTCCTGCGTTGGCTTGGGAACCGCCGTGTCCGGGATGCGCTCTGCCTCCCTGGTGATCGCAGCCGGGGCGACATCACTCTCGCCCTGCCCCCGGCGATCCTCCATGCCGCGCCGATTGGCAAAGTCATGCGTATAGTCGAGCGTCGTCTCCTTGACGCCTGAGCGGCTCAGTGTCTCTGTCAGGGATCGCTCCGTCTTGAACGCATCGAGCCCCGCATAAAGCTGTACCGCCTCGCGATGACGGGTCATCGCCACGTAGGTCAGATGCCGGTCCATCGTCGTCGACGCCAGGACAAAACTCCGGTCGACGGTAGCCCCTTGCGTCTTGTGGATCGTCGTGGCGTAGCCGTGATCAAAGGCTTGGTAACGATTGACCGGTACGGTCACCTGGCGTTGCCCATCTTGCGTCTGCGCCTTGCCGTCAAGCCGAACCTGTATTGCGTCCGGTTGGACGGCGATCACCTCGCCCAGCATGCCATTCTTGACGCCGAGATCACGATCGTTCTCCAGGAAGACGATGCGATCGCCACGCGCAAAGGATCGCTTCCCATTGTTGGTCTGGTAGGTGAGTTCCTCACCTTTATCGTCAGACGGGTTGCTGCCCGTTGCCAGCTCACCGCGCTCCTGCAACCGAGCGCGAATGCCGGCATTGATGGCACGGACGTCGTCGCGTCGATGGGCCATCGCAATGCGCGTGTCGTTGGGATTGGCCGATCGGTCAGCGACGTAATCGGCAATGATCGCCTTCAGCGTTTCAGCGCGATCCGTCTTCAGATGAAGGTTTTCCCGTGCAGCATAGGCCGACAGCCCGGCTGCGGTCCGGTGAGATGCGAAGTCGATCGAGGCCTGCTTTTGCCAATCGGCTTTTTGCCGTCGCACTTCCGAAAGCTGCGCATGGCCCACGGCTTCCGCGATCGCCCGAAACGGCGCGCCCGCTCCGATCGCCTGAAGCTGTTCATGATCTCCGACCAGGACGAGCTTGGCGCCGGCCCGTTTGACCTCGTCGACGAAGCGGGCGAGCTGACGACTTCCGACCATGCCGCCCTCGTCGATGACGAAGACGTCACGAGCATTCAGCCGACCCCGATCAGTCTGCCAGCTGTATTCCCACGACGCCAATGTGCGGCTGGCGATCCCCGACGATTGCTCCAGGCCTTCCGCGGCCTTGCCGGCCAACGCCGCGCCATGAACGCGATAACCTTGCGCTTCCCAGGCCTGGCGGGCAGCTGCCAGCATCGTGCTCTTGCCGGCACCGGCAAAGCCGATCACCACGGCGATCTGCGAGGCGCCGGTGACATGCTCGATCGCCTGGCGCTGTTCCGCCGACAGCCCCTGCCCCGGTGAAGAATTTCCCGCCTGGATCGATCTGTCCTGTTCGGCGATTGCCGCATCGACATAGCGCTTCGCCACACCGTGGTTTTGGCGCGCCTTCATCGCCATGACATTGCTGGCGATCACGCCCTCGATCGCCACCATCTCGACCGTCGAATAACGTGCCTCGCCATCGCGACCCCGACGGCCCGTGCTTTCGGGCCTCAACTCGACGAGAGCCTTCGACGCCATGACCGATGCAAAAGCATTCTGGAAGGTCTGCGGATCGTCGTTGATAGTGCGATGCAAAGCCCTGGCAATGTCATAGCGGCTGAAGACGCTTTTCTCGTTGGTAATCAGCTTCAATATCTCTTCGGGTCGCCGGCGAATGGTCTCGGCATTGCGATCGGCCGATTGCGGTGAGATGCGCACGCGCGAGACTGCCCCACCCTGCCTATTGATCTGAGTGGCATGCACACCGACATGTTCGCTCGGCTCGATCGTGATCCCGGCCTCCAGATGCGAGCGATGATCGATGCGGATATCGTGGCCGGCCCTCTCAAGGTGCGTGTTGGCAAGATGCTCCCAGGCCTGGCGCAGGTCCTTCAGCTGCAGTTGCGATGGCGGCAGGTGATTGGCGAGAAGCCATCTGTTCTCCCGCTCGAGCAGCGTCTTGTCGCCAAGACCGGTTTCCCTCACCTCACGCGTCGTCATCATCAGATGCGCGTGGCTGTTTCTGATATCGCTTGCCCCACCCGGCCGATGGATCGCGAAGTCGACGGCGGCGCCATAGCGATTGGCGAGATCTTCGGCAAAGGCCCGCGTCAGCGCTAGGCGTTGATCCGGCGTCAGTTCGTGCGGCAGCGCGATTTCGAATTCCCGGGCAATCCGGGCGTCGCTGCGTTTCTCGGCACGCTCGGCGGCATTCCACAAGGCCGATCGCTTCATCGCCCAATAGGCGGAAGACCCAGTCGGCAAGACGATCTCGGCATGCTCGACACCTTTCCTGTTGCTAAAATCATGGGTTAGCCCATCACGCTCGTTGGTCAGCCGCTCGGCCGCACGATAGGCGGCGGACGCGACAGCGCTGCGGCCACCGCTGCGGGCGATCGGCTTCATGCTGAGATGATAGATCGCCATCGCTTGTCCCCCTTGTTAGCGGGCTGCCGGCCCGCGCCTTGAGTTGCCCGGCAACTCGTAAGTGCGCCCTTGTGCCTTCGTCGCTTCGCGCCTTCGGGCACTGGTGGGAGCACGCGGCAATCGCCCGATGACCTCGTAAGCCGTTCAGCCCGTCGCTTCCACGCGCAGATTTGCGGGTAGCCGACATGCCACCCATCGTCGCAGCATCTGCGCATGCGATCCCGTGCGGTCATTGTCCTGATGCCGCGGGTTCAATCGCTCATCGACGAGAAGGGAGACAATGACAGTGGCACGTAAATCCATCGGCGAACGGCTGGCGCAGCTGGAAGCCCAGCGAAAGACATTGCAGATCCGGCTCGGCAAACAGGAACGCGCCATCGATACGCGCCGCAAGGTGTTGATCGGCGCACTTGTGCTGCATCGGCTGGAGAATGATCGCGATGTGCAGATCGGCGGAGGACTGGCAGCCTGGCTCAGATCCGAACTGCCAAAGTTTCTCACCCGCGATGGCGACCGGGATCTGTTCGACGATCTGCTAAAGCCGCAGGCAAACGAGCCGACTGTCGGCGATATCGGCAACGGGAGTGCGGCATCATGATCCATGCCAACGAGATCAAAACTGCCTTCGCAAACATGATGCGCATGGCGGCCCGCGATCCGCTCTGGGCCATCGTCGCCCTGATCACGTTTCCGCTGCGATATGCCAGGTCGTTTGTCATGGGTGCATCTGGCTACTTGCTTGTCGTGTTCACCGGCTACTTCGGGATCGACTACCTCAGACGCGTGATGCTCGGCGGCCACAGGGGTGACGTCATCTGGCATATCGGCGACTGGGTGGTGATGGCCTTTGCGGTCGTGCTGCTCATTCGATTGTTGTCGGTTCCGTTGATCACGCATTTTGGCACTGCGAGCGACGCCGACACGCACGGCACGGCTCGGTTCGCAGGTACACGAGAGATCGCGCCTCTGACAAAGGCAGAAGGCGGATTGCTGATCGGCCGCGCGCCGGGTTCGGCTCGCTTGCTGCGATATGACGGGCCTGCTCATCTTCTGACCATGGCGCCGACGCGCAGCGGCAAGGGTGTCGGCACCATCATCCCGAACCTTCTGACCGCCGACCGCTCGATCATCTGCATCGATCCGAAGGGCGAGAACGCGATCATCGCCGGTGATGCACGAGAGAAGTTCGGGCCGGTTCATATCCTTGATCCGTTCGGCATCACCGGCAGACCAACGGCAGCCTTCAATCCGATGGAGGATTTTAATCCCGCCGGCATCGATGTCGCCGAAGACGTTTCCACCTTGGCCGACGCACTGGTGTTCGACGAACCCGGTCTTTCGGGTGACGCCCATTGGAACGAGGAAGCCAAGGCGCTGATCGCTGGATTGCTGCTGCATGTGCTCGCCAGCCAGCCAGACGACAGGCGCACGCTGACGATGCTGAGGCACTTCCTGACGCTGGCACCGGAAGCCTTCCGTGCCTTGCTGGGCGAGATGCAGAGAAGCGACGCGGTGAACGGACTGATTGCGCGGGCCGCCAACCGTCATCTTGGCAAGTCGGATCGCGAAGCCAGCGGCGTGCTGTCGGCGGCCCAGCGACACACGCATTTCCTCGACAGTCCGCGCATGACCGGGGTGCTGTCACGCTCGGATTTTCGGTTCGGTGACCTCAAGAAAAACAAGGCGTCCGTATTCCTGGTCTTGCCGCCAGACCGGCTTGCGGCCTACTCGCGTTGGCTGCGCTTGCTGGTGGCCCAGAGCCTGACGGAGATGGCGCGAACGCCACCCTCGTCGCATCCATCTGCGCCGCCGGTTCTCTATCTGCTCGACGAGTTCGCCGCCCTTGGTCATCTGGCACCGATCGAACGGGCCATGGGATTGATGGCAGGCTACGGTGTGCAACTCTGGCCGATCATCCAGGACATTCATCAGCTGCGCGCCACCTATGGCCAGCGTGCCGGCACGTTTTTATCCAACGCCGGCGTGCTGCAGGTGTTCGGCGTCAATGATCACGACAGCGCCCGTCTGGTCTCCGATCTGCTTGGCCAGGAGACGGTCGTCTTCAACACGGCGGCACGCGCGCTCGATTCGGAAAAGACCGGCCTCTCCTTTGCCGAGCAGCATGTCGGTCGCCCTCTGCTGACGCCCGACGAAGTGCGCAACATGCATGCCGAAACCGAGCTGCTGTTCATCGCCGGCCAGCGGCCGATCGTTGCGACAAAGTTGCGCTATTATGCCGATCCGGAATTTGCCGGATTGTTTGCCAACCAGGAGAGATAAGCCAGGAGAGATGAACCAGGAGCGATGAGGCAGGAGCGATGAGCCAGACGGTTCACATCACCCCGATGAATCGATCGGGCCTCATCGATTCACAAATGTCGTTGGACGCCGCCGCCTGGTCCTTGCGATTCTGCCAGCATGACAGTTCAGCCCTATCGTCTCTACATTGAACGCATCGATCCATCGAAGAACATGGCTCGCTTTTATGCGCTGTCGATCGAGCCGAACCTCTTCGGCGAGACCTCGCTTGTGCGCAGCTGGGGACGCATCGGCAGCCGCGGGCAGCAGAAGATCCATGTCTTCGACAGCGAGGCAAAAGCCGTCGATCTCCTGCTCAGCCTTTTGCGCAGGAAGCGGTCGAGAGGCTATCGGGTCCTGCGGTGATCGGCATCCGCGTCTCGCATGCCTGAGTGAAGGAAGAGTCAGTTGAGTGAAGGAGGAGACGGCTCACGCCGCCGCCTCCTCGTCGAGTTCCGGCTGCAAGGAATGCAGGTAATCGACGGCGCGCTGCGCATGTGCCGCCGCCGAGAAGATGGCGCGCTTGTCGTTGGCCAGAACCTTCAGCCAGCCATCGAGATAGCTTGCGTGGTCGGGGCGTGGTTCGAGCTCGGGGACGATGCCGAGATCGGCGCAGAGAAACGCGCTGCCGAGTTCGGCAATGAGCTCCTCGCGGGCGCGTTCGCTCCGGTCTTTCGCGTAGCGGCTGAGATCGCGATCAAGCCGTCGCGGTGCGGCGGTCCAGTGCGTGATCTCGTGGCTGAGGACGGCGACATAGGAAGCATCGTCCCTGAAGGCATCCAGGCATGGCATCTGGATGTAATCACGCTGAGCGGCATAATAGGCAGCCGATCCTCCGTGCCGGATCAGCGCGCCGGTATTGGCAAAGAAGCGGCCGGCATTGCCGATGCGGCTCATCGGATCCTGGTGAGGTGCGGTGTCGTCAAAGCGGCCATTAAGACCGGCGATCTGGTCGGTGTTGAACACCGTGTAGGCTTTGAGGAATGGAACATCCTGTTCGATCTCGCTGCCCGTCTCGGTCGTCTCGGTGCGGACGAACGAACTGGCAAAGACGACGGTTGTGCCGGTTTCGCCCTTGCGAACGGCGCCGCCGAGTTCGATGGCCTGGCGAAACGTCATCCAGCGTGATGAGGCAAAGCCACGGGCGATAGCTTCGGACCACAGCAGCAGGACGTTGATCCCGGTGTAGGGTTGGCCGTTGTGGCGCAGTGGCCGGCTGACCTCACTTGCCGCATGTCCCGTCGTCCAGGGTTTGGTCCATGGCCGCACGCCCTGTTTGAGATCGGCGATGATCGTGTTGGTGATGCGGCTGTGGATATCGGATCGTTGATTGGACTGCTGCCTGCTCATGTTGGAACCTCCGTTTCGAGGTCGCGGCCATCGCGACCTGCTACGGCGGTCCGAAAGCCGGGCTGCAAGCGTTGCCTGCACCCCGCGGGGCCGCAACGCAGTGGAGGACGGCAAAGCCGTTGCCGGCGGCGCGAGCCTGGCAGGACCCAAGCCGGGGCAGGACGCGATGGCCGAAGTCTAGTGGGGGGTTTAGACGGAGGCAGACGTGGCAGATCCGCGAAGCGGCTTCATGTCGCTCGCGTCACAGATGAACCGCAGCGGAGACCGTTTACCTGGCCGGCCGTGCCAATGAGCGGGCGATATCGACAATGTCGTCGCGCGAGGCGGTTGGATCCTCCTTGTTCCAGGCAACACCAAGCCCGATCCTGAAGTCGATGCCTCTGACCGCCTTCAGTTCGAAGGCCCGGTTCGGCAGGCCCTCGGTCCATTCCGGCGCAAAGCCGATGCCAAGGCCGGCCGAGACCAGCGACACCAGTGAATAGGTGTCGTCGCAGCTATAGGCGATGTTGCGGGTCAGATCGTATTCCTCGAACTTCTCGTTGAAGTACCGCTCTGTGTAGGAGAGGTTCTTGCGATTGAAGGCGATGATCTTCTCCCCGCGCAGATCGTCGATGCCAATCTCCGTCCGCTCCGCCAGCCGGTTGGTCCTGGCCACCGCCAGCAGATAGCGCTCATGGGCGATCGAGGAGAAGCGCAACGAGCCGATGTTTTCCACCGGTCTAATGAAGCCGAGATTGATCTGGCCGTTTTCCAGGCCGCGGATGATGTCGCCGGTATTGCCGCTTGAGATATGGATGCGGATATCCGGGTACTTGCGGGCGATCTTTGCCAGAAACGCCGGCAGCACGCCGGTGGTCGCCGGATAGACGGTGCCGATCCTGATCTGCCGGATCGTCTTGCCGGCCACCGCCCTGGTGATCTCGGCGGACAGATCGACCTCGCTGAGGATCCCGACGCAGCGCTCGTGGAAGATCTCCCCTGCCCGCGTCAGTTCCACCCGTCTGGTCGAGCGGATGAACAGCGCGCAGCCGAGCTCCCGTTCAAGCGCCTGTACGTGATTGGAGAGCGCCGGCTGGGCGATGCGCACCTTGGCGGCCGCCCGGCCGAAATGCAGTTCCTCGGCCACCGCGACGAAGTAGGAGAGCTGGCGTAGTTCCATGAACCCGACCTTTCAATTTCTAAAACTACAGTTTGTAGTAATAACACTCCATATCGTTCGTGGCCAGATCGTTATCAATGAGGAACAAATCGTTCCCATGGATATTCTTTCAAAGCGGCTTCGTGAAAGAGCTGAACAGCTAGGCATTTCGAACGCCGAGGCCGCGAGGCGGGTAGGCCTCGATGAGCGCCGATATGCGCACTATGTGGCCGGCCGAAGAGAGCCCGACTTAGCGATACTGGTAAGAATAGCGTTGTCGCTGGGCACAACACCAAATTGGCTGCTGGGCGTCGCAGGACACGCCGACGCAGTTGCTGAAACGACAGATCTCCTGGAACGCTTTGCAAATGCCGCGAACGGCATGACGCTCGAAGAACTACAGCTATGTATCATACTGGCGGAAGCGATCGTCGCAGCAAAAACACGGCGCTAGTATCTCAGATGGATGCTGCGGGGCGGCCGGCGCAGGAACGGGAGTCGGTGCAATCAGAGAGCCGGCGGTGGGGACCGGGTCGCGCCTGTGGACATCTCGTTCCGGCCGAGAGTCGCTCGTTTTGGCAAGCCCGGCCTCGATCTGTAAGATCAGTCGCCGGAATTCTGACGGACGGCTTGGCCGCCGGCCCTCTTGCGCCGACGCCACGGCAAGGAGGCTCCTCCAAACAATGAGCATACCAGGAAAGGCGCGTCCGCGCCGGCGCCAGTTCGCGCACGGCTTGACCGGTTAAAAGGGCAGCCGCAGGAGGGTTAGCGGAGCGCCGCTCGGGAACGAGCGGAACCCAGGACCGACTGCCCCCGGCAAGCCGTTCCGCTTGGGGTGTACCCGTGGCGCCCCCTCGCCTCACCTGCCCGGCCGTGCCAATGACCGGGCGATATCGACGATGTCGTCGCGCGAGGCGGTTGGATCCTCCTTGTTCCAGGCAACACCGAGCCCGATCCTGAAGTCGATGCCCCTCACCGCCTTCAGCTCGAAGGCCCGGTTCGGCAGGCCCTCGGTCCATTCCGGCGCAAAGCCGATGCCAAGCCCGGCCGAGACCAGCGACACCAGCGAATAGGTGTCGTCGCAGCTGTAAGCGATGTTGCGGGTCAGGTCGTATTCCTCGAACTTCTCGTTGAAGTACCGCTCTGTGTAGGAGAGGTTCTTGCGATTGAAGGCGATGATCCTTTCCGAGCGCAGATCGTCGATGGCGATCTCCGCCTGCTCCGCCAGCCGGTTGGTCCTCGCCACCGCCAACAGATAACGCTCATGGGCGATCGAGGAGAAGCGCAACGAGCCGATGTTTTCCACCGGTCTGATGAAGCCGAGATTGATCTGGCCGTTCTCCAGGCCGCGGATGATGTCGCCGGTATTGCCGCTGGATATATGGATGCGGATATCCGGGTACTTGCGGGCGATCTTTGCCAGAAACGCCGGCAGCACGCCGGTGGTGGCGGGATAGACGGTGCCGATCCTGATCTGCCTTATCGTCTTGCCGGCCACCGCCCTGGTGATCTCGGCAGACAGATCGACTTCGCTGAGGATCCCGACGCAGCGCTCGTGGAAGATCTCCCCTGCCCTGGTCAGTTCCACCCGTCTGGTCGAGCGGATGAACAGCGCGCAGCCGAGCTCCCGTTCAAGCGCCTGCACATGATTGGAAAGCGCAGGCTGGGCGATGCGCACCTTGGCTGCCGCCCGACCGAAATGCAGTTCCTCGGCCACCGCGACGAAGTAGGAGAGCTGGCGTAGTTCCATAGGGTCCTTCGACGAAGCGAGGCGGATAGCGCAGGCATGACGCTTTCTCGCTTTTGTAGAGTATACTCCGTAGCGGAATACTCTACAAGAGGTTCTCTCGCTGTCATGGAGATACGCGAGACCTTCGCTCGAAATTTGAGAACTCTTCGACAGGCGAGGAAAATGTCGCAGGAGGAGCTTGCTCATCGTGCCGGCATTGATCGGACATACATCAGCTCTCTGGAACGATGCGTCTACAGCCCAAGTATTGAGGTGCTAGATCGACTGGCTGCCGTGCTACGTGTTGAACCTGCTGACCTACTTAAAAAGTCAGCCAAGGAATAGCGAGCAACCGCGCGGCGACCTTGGTATTCTCACCGCGATCGCCGCCCTAACCTGCTGCGAAAGTTGCCTTTCGCGGCGTAAGCAGATTTATGGAACTTCTTTAAATCACTGCCTTTGAAGGATGAGGGGTGCCGCGGTCCGATTCCGGTCAAGGAGTGCGTCCTTTGAACAAGCTATCATTCTGAAATCATCAGTGAAAATTCCGAATCTTCACCTTCAGCGTATCGATAGGAAGGGCGGGAACGAAAATATCCCTTGGCTGGACCGCCGGCGCTCGATCCCGCGAATCCGGAATTCCCGGCGATCCGTGGGCGAACTCGTCGCCCCGGCCCGTCGGCAGTTTGAACTCCCCATCACGATCCGCCAAGGCGGATAGGTCGCCCGAGAGATCGAACAGTTGCTGGGCGACGAAGTGCACGACGTCCCCTTCCCGCTGGATGCGGCCGTTGATCGCCATCATGCTTGATCCGAGCACAACGCGTCGGCGTCGCGCGAAGCTTCGGCCAGACGACGACGTTTGCCGGACCGGTCTCGTCCTCGATCGTCAGGAACATCACGCCTTTTGCCGATCCTGGCATTTGACGGACCCGAACGAGGCCCCCGGTCATCAACCACCGGCCATCGCGGGCAGACATGGCTTCACCGCAGGTGTGACGAGGCTTCGAGCGGCGAGATCCTTGCGCAAGAAAGCGATCGGGTGTTCGCGCAGGGTCAAGCCAGTATGGCTGTATATACATCCGGCGAAGGCCGCGACCTCATGCGTCGCCTGCAGCAGGCCACGTCGAGAAACAGTACTCAACCGTTGCGCTTGCTGTCTCTTCCTAGTTGATACAAATAGCTCCGTACACTCTCTCCAAGGGATAAAACGATATTCGAGATATCCGTCATGTAGATCAGCGTGCTCATCATGGCTCTCCACCTTCGATGTATCTGCAAGCAGGTTGAAAGGATCGCGATGTCGAGGCAATGGACAGAAACACGGAAGTTTTGGATTATTTTGGTGATCGGTTGGCTATTCCCTGCAGAAGCTGGTGCTCTTGAATGGCTTTCGGACGCTGCGAAGTAGTTGCTGCATTCGTGGCCCCGATAATTGCGAAGAGGCGTCCGTCGCGACGCCTCGCATTTCGACTGGCAACACTCCCATCGAGGTTTGCCGCTTTGCCTTCGGCAGAAAGGCAGTCTCAATAAGTACGTGCTTGATCTCTTGCGCCAGTGGGTCAGTGGAAATTTTTACATCAGCAAATCTGCCAGGAAAGTCCGCGCAGCACCTCACATATTCGGATAGACTGGCCCCTCGCCACCCTGCGGTGGCACCCAGTTAATGTTCTGGTTGGGATCCTTGATGTCGCAGGTCTTGCAGTGGACGCAGTTCTGGGCGTTGATGACGAAGGTCTCTTCGCCGTCCTTCTCCACCCATTCATAGACGCCGGCCGGACAGTAGCGCGTCGACGGGCCGGCATAGATATCGTGCTCAGACGATTTCTGCAGAGCCATGTCCTTCACCTGAAGGTGGACCGGCTGGTCCTCTTCATGGTTGGTGTTGGACAGGAAGACGGAGGACAGGCGGTCGAAGGTGAGCACACCGTCGGGCTTTGGATAGTCGATCTTCTTGTGCTGCGAAGCCGGTTCCAGCGAGGCGGCGTCGGTCTTGCCGTGACCAAGCGTGCCGAAGAAGGAGAAGCCGAAGAGCTGGTTGGTCCACATGTCGAGACCGCCAAGAGCGACGCCCAAGGCCGTGCCGAATTTCGACCAGAGCGGCTTGACGTTGCGCACGCGCTTCAGGTCCTTGCCGATATCGCTCTTGCGCCAATCGGTTTCGATCTCGGCTACTTCGTCATTGGCGCGGCCGGCAGCAATCGCCTCGGCGAGGCGGTCGGCCGCCAGCATGCCCGAGAGCACGGCATTGTGGCTGCCCTTGATGCGCGGCACGTTGACGAGCCCCGCCGAACAGCCGATCAGCGCCCCGCCGGGGAAGGACAGCTTCGGCACCGACTGGTAGCCGCCCTCGGTAATGGCACGCGCGCCATAGGAGAGGCGCTTGCCGCCCTCGAAAGTGCCGCGGATTGCCGGATGCGTCTTGAAGCGCTGGAATTCCTCGAAGGGATAGAGACAGGGATTTTTGTAATTCAGGTGGATGACGAAGCCGACGGCGACGAGATTGTCTTCCAGGTGATACAGGAACGAGCCGCCGCCGGTGGACATATCAAGCGGCCAGCCGAAAGAGTGCTGCACCAGGCCGCGGCGGTGGTTTTCCGGCTTAACCTCCCAGAGCTCCTTGATGCCGATGCCGAATTTCTGGGGTTGGCGGCCGCTCGAGAGATCGAACTTGGCGATCAGCTGCTTGGCAAGCGAACCGCGCACGCCCTCTCCAACAAGCACATATTTGCCCATGAGCGCCATGCCGCGCGCATAGTTCGGGCCGGGCTCGCCGTTCTTCTCGATACCCATGTCACCGGTAGCGACACCGATGACGGAGCCCTCATCATTGTAGAGCACTTCGGTCGCGGCAAAGCCCGGATAGATCTCGACGCCGAGTTCTTCGGCCTTCGTCGCCAGCCAGCGACAGACATTTCCGAGCGAGACGATGTAATTGCCGTGATTGCTCATCAGCGGCGGCATCATGATATTCGGCAGACGCAGCGAGCCGGCGGGGCCGAGCAGCAGGATGTGATCGGCATTGACCTCGGTCTTGAAGGGGTGGTCAGCCTCCGCGCGCCAGCCGGGCAGCAGGCGGTCGATACCGATCGGATCGACCACCGCGCCAGAGAGGATATGGGCGCCGACTTCGGAACCCTTCTCCAATACCACGACCGACAGTTCCGGATTGACCTGCTTCAGGCGGATCGCCGCCGCAAGACCGGCAGGACCGGCGCCGACGATTACCACGTCGAATTCCATGCTTTCGCGCACTGCTTTACTCAACGTTCATTATGGAGCACAGGTGATACCGGTTTAAGCCGGGCAAGCCGCTTCAGTCATAGTGATCATTTAACCACTCTATAGATCGGGCCGCGCTCTATGACTGGATCGAGAATTCCATTTGAGAGTTCGTCTGCGGCATCAAATAAACCTGGTGGATTGCGATGAGGAATCGGGTAATTCAGTTCTGCCTTCATTTCATCGGAATAGATGTACGCACCGACGATCAAGGTGGAGAGAATATAAAATCCATCTCCGTCCTCGTCCGCCAGCCTTCTCAGCCTGGCCCACATCTCTGTCGCAGGCGCGAAGCCCAACACCTCTAGAAGAGCTGTCAGCATTTCGAAGTGTTTGTCGAGTATCGCCGCGGCCTTCGTCACGAGTTCGTTGAATTCGGCAACGGAACTGCCAGAGCGAAAATCACCTTCTTGTGGAATTAAGGTATCCGCGATGATGCGCAACGTCTGCAGTTCCCGTTGCGTGAACGCTCGTGGCGGAGCGGAGGCGGGCTTCGAAACAGACAGGCGCTTGTCGCTGTTCAACTTACTGCTGTTCGTCATTGTGAAGCACCACCTTTGAGGTTGCGAACGAGTTCTTTGGCATTCCGGAGTGCAAGCGCGGCTATTGTACTGGTTGGGTTCGCGGCTCCGCCGGTGACAAAAATGCTCCCATCGGAAATGACCAAGTTCGGAACGTCGTGGCTGCGACCGTATTCGTCTACAACAGACGATTTTGGGTCTTTTCCCATTCTTGCTGTTCCAAGCAGGTGCCCCGGCTCGCCCTGGAGATCGGCGATCTCGATTGTCTTCTTCGCGCCAGCTGCCGCATGGATTTCACTGAGCCTTTTAACCGTGAAGTCCCTAATCTTCAGGGTATTCTCACTGTAGCGATAACTGATCTTCGGTGCCGGGATGCCATCGCCATCTGTCAAAATAGGATCAAGCGTCATGCGGTTCGTTTCTTCGGGCAGGTCGTCAATGTTGGCTGCCCAGAATATCGCGTTGCGTGCATCCCTGATGACGCGATGGAAACTCTTGCCCCAGAGCTCATCAAACGGTAACAACCTGTGTGGGTCTACGCCGTTGAATAGTAGGCCCGGCGTGGGACAGGCGTGCAATTTCGAACCGCGAACAAACCCCCGCGAGAGATCGGTTTCGTAAAACTGCATCGAACTTGCCGCAGATCCGGCCGGACCGCGCCAGGACTCCAGTTCATCGTCATAATAGCCGATGACCGCGCAATTGGGGTGCAGCATCAGGTTCTTACCCACTAAACCAGAGGAATTGGCCAGCCCCAAGGGATGTCTGTCGCTTGGCGAAAGCAGAAGAAGCCGGGGGGTTCCAATACCATTCGCGCAAACAACGACTGTTTTCGCTGATGTGTGATAGCTAGTGCCATTCGAGATCCAGCTTGCACCCGTGGCCCGGCCGTTCTCGTCCGTCGTTATTTTGGACACCCTTGCGCCGGTAATCAATTTCGCTCCGGCTTTAATCGCCGCCGGCCAATAGGCTAGGTCAAAAGAAGCTTTGGCTCCCTCTGGACAGCCCTGCGTACATGTGGCCCATCGTGCGCATGCTGCAAGGGACCCTATCTTCTGGCTTGGTATCGCATTTGAATGGGGCCACCAGTGCCAGCCAAGAGCGTTCATCGATTGCGCGGCCTTCATGCCATGTTTGCCAAGGGGCATCGGCGGCATTTTTGGAGCATAACCCTCGGGATAGGCAGGATCTCCCTCAAGCCCGGAAACTCCGATGAAGTCGTCGATTTCATCATAGAAGGGGGCCAATTCGGCGTAGCTGAGAGGCCAATCGTCAGCCACGCCATCCGTTGTGCGTACACGGAAGTCGGAAGGTGCTAGGCGAGACCACAAAGCGCTGAAGTGGATGGTCGATCCTCCAACCGCGCTGTACATCGAAGGCGCCAAGTCTGTGTCGGAAACATCCAAGGGATAATCTGCGGGATTGCGCCGACGATTGGGTTCTGCTTGCCAATGCCCCCGGGCCACGAGCTCCCACATATCGAAGTTCGCGGCATAATCGGAAGGGAGCGCGTAGTCGCCCTGTTCCAAACATACGACACGGAGTCCTGCAAGCGCGAGGGTGTGAGCGGTTATGGCCCCCGATGGTCCTGAGCCGATAATTACGGCATCGTAGATATCTTCTTGCCCTGTCATTTCATTCATATCCGTCATCCATCCCTCTGTATATCGCTATCGTTTCCCGCCGCTTCGATAAGGATCTGAATCCCAATTCCCGGCGCGTAAAAATTCGGCTATCGCGTTAGATGGCCTTTGGTAGCTCAGGCAGCACCTCGAAGAGATCTGCCACGAGGCCATAGTCGGCGACCTGGAAGATCGGCGCTTCCTCGTCCTTGTTGATGGCGACGATGACCTTCGAGTCTTTCATGCCGGCGAGATGCTGGATCGCACCCGAAATGCCGCAGGCGATGTAGAGCTGCGGAGCGACGACCTTGCCGGTCTGTCCGACCTGCCAGTCGTTCGGAGCGTAACCTGCATCGACGGCCGCGCGCGAGGCACCGACGGCAGCACCGAGCTTATCGGCGACCGGCAGGATGACTTCCTTAAACTTTTCGGCTGAACCGAGCGCACGGCCACCGGAGATGATGATCTTGGCGGATGTCAGTTCCGGACGGTCGGAGGTCGACAGCGCATCCTTGACGAAGGTCGACAGACCCGGATCGGACACGGCGGGGATCGCCTCGACCGAAGCCGAACCGCCTTCTGCGGCAGAACCGAAGGATGCAGTGCGCACCGTGATCACCTTCTTGGCGTCGGTCGACTGCACGGTCTGAATGGCGTTGCCGGCATAGATCGGCCGCTTGAAGGTGTCGGCCGAGACGACTTCGATGATTTCCGAGATCTGGGCGACGTCGAGAAGGGCTGCGACGCGCGGCAGGACGTTCTTGCCGACCGAGGTGGCGGCCGAGATGATGGTGTCGTAGCTCGCTGCCAGCGACACAATCAGGTCGGCCAGCGGCTCTGCCAGATTGTTGGCGAGCTCGTCGCTTTCGACGAGCAGGACCTTGGAGACGCCCGAGAGCTTTGCGGCGGCATCGGCAGCAGGCTTGGCGCCTTTGCCTGCGACCAGCACATGAACGTCGCCGCCAATCTTGGAAGCAGCCGTGAGTGCCTTGCCGGTCTGGTCGGAAAGGGTCGCATTGTTGTGGTCAGCCAGAAGAAGAATGGCCATTATCGTGTTCTCCCTTTCCATATCTCAGAGTACGCCGGCTTCGTTCTTGAGCTTGTCGACAAGCTCGGCGACCGATTTCACCTTCACGCCTGCCTTGCGGCCGGATGGTTCTTCCGTCTTCAGCATCTTGAGGCGCGGCGCGGTGGAGACGCCGAAATCAGCCGGGCTCTTTTTGTCAAGCGGCTTCTTCTTTGCCTTCATGATGTTCGGCAGCGAAGCATAGCGCGGCTCGTTGAGGCGAAGGTCGGTGGTGACGACAGCCGGAAGCTTGACCTTGATGGTCTGCAGGCCGCCATCGATCTCACGAGTGACAGTGGCGCTGTCGCCGGCGATTTCGACCTTGGAGGCGAAGGTTGCCTGGGCGGAGCCGAGAAGGGCTGCAAGCATCTGGCCGGTCTGGTTGGAATCATCGTCGATTGCCTGCTTGCCGACAATGATGAGGCCCGGCTTTTCAGCGTCGGCAACACCTTTGAGGATCTTTGCGACTGCGAGCGGCTCGACGGCGTCATCGGTTTCGACGAGGATGGCGCGGTCGGCGCCCATGGCGAGCGCGGTGCGCAAAGTTTCCTCGGCCTTGGCCGGGCCGATCGAGACGACGACCACTTCCTCGGCCTTGCCGGCTTCCTTCAGGCGAAGGGCCTCCTCAACCGAAATCTCGTCGAACGGGTTCATCGACATCTTGACGTTGGCAAGGTCGACGCCCGATCCATCCGGCTTGACGCGGATCTTCACGTTGTAATCAACCACCCGCTTGACTGGGACGAGAATTTTCATGCGCTCTTACCTACACCTATGTATTCAAACCTGCCGATTGGACGCGGTCCAAGCCGAACTAACGCAAACTTTCAAACGACGACGGAGCTGAAGTGCCGTACAATCGCCTCTTGGATACTCAAAGCGGCCAACCAAGATGTTTTCGGGTTGTCCGGTAAAGGTTGGTTCTGTAGCTCGATTGAAAAACTGCCAAAGGCTCCCGTCGCCTCCACGCGATGTCCGTTCGTCGCTGTCCCGGGGTCTGCCAAAAGTGCTACGCTGGTTGCGTCAAACCCGACACCTGCGAGCGCCACCGCGGCGGTTACATTTGCGTTTTTTGGATAAAGCTGCGCGGCTTGTCGTGCGTTGCCTTCGAAGATGACCGTCGGCTCAAGAAGCGACGCCAAGTCCATCCTATCCGCAGCCGGAGTGCCCGCCCAAGCGATTGGTGGCTTGATGCCAGTATAGGCTACTTTACTCAAGCCTGCGCTTCTTGCCGATCTCAAAACATCAAGTCCTCCAATAGCGCCTGACACGACCGTTAGACGGCAGCGTCCGACTTTTGCGGCAACCTCAAGATCATCGAATAACGATTTGTCAGCCAAGCTCCCGGTTGAGACAATGATTGTGTCGATCCCGTTCCGCAGCAAAGTCGGAACAAAATCGCGCACAGCATCGTGGCTTGCGCACTCAACGACCAGTGAAGGACGCCAGGCGACAAGATCCGCAACATCGTGAAATAGCTCTAAACCAGCAATTTCACTCGCCGGCGGCGCGAACTCAGCTGGTACGAGTACCGCTGCCACGGCCACACCGGCTTCGGACCGAAGAAGCGAAGCCTGCAAGCTGCGGGCCATCGCACCATATCCAATCAACGCAATGCGCTTGCTCTCGTCTGCCAAAGCAAACTCCCTTCCTTTGATTTAGCTGATTGTATGAGCAAGAATCGGCTGACGGGCACCCAACTTCACGTAGGTCTGCTTGGTATCCAGATACTCATTAAGTGCATCCAAACCGTTTTCACGACCAAAGCCACTTTTCTTGACACCGCCTTGGGGAAGCTGCGGCGCCGCCTCCAGAAACGTGTTCGCAAATACGGTTCCAGACTTCAACTGGCGGGCTACCGTAAAGATTTTGTCGATGTCTTTGCTCCACACCCCGTTTGCAAGACCGAAATCGGTACTATTAGCCAAATGTATTGCTTCTTCCTGTGTTTTGAATTTTGTCACACAAAGAACAGGCCCGAATATTTCCTCCCGGAAAACGCGCATGCTAGAGGTAACTTCAGTAAGGATCGTCGGACCCACGAAAAAGCCATTATCGTAAGCTTGGCCCTGGAGACGCTCTCCGCCACACGTGAGGATGGCACCTTCTTTCTGTCCGTCGGCGACGTACCCGAGGACCTTGTTCATGTGCCCCTCATGGATCAGCGCACTCATGTCCGCATTTTTGTCCATGGGGTGGCCAACAACGATCCGCTTTGCGCGTTCGGCAAGTTTTGACACAAATGCGTCGGCAACACTCTCTTCGATCAGCAGGCGCGATCCGGCCGCGCAAACTTCGCCCTGATTGAAAACGAACCCAAAGAGAACGCCATCCAATGCGGCATCAAGGTCCGCGTCGGCAAAAACGATGTTGGCGCCTTTACCTCCGAGTTCCAATGCTACGCGCTTAACGGCCTCCCCACATTTTCCAGCGATGTGCCGACCAACACCAGTGGAGCCCGTGAAGGATATCAGTGATACATCGGGGTGACTGGTCAGAGCCTCGCCCACGGCAGTCCCTGTGCCAGTCACGACATTAATAACACCTTGAGGAAAGCCCGCTGTGCTCGCCAACCTCGCAATCTCAAGGGCGGTACTGGACGTTAGCTCGGAGGGTTTGATCACCACCGTGCATCCAGCCGCGAGCGCATACGGGAGCTTCTGAAAAAGGCAGATCAAAGGGAAATTCCACGGCACGATCATGCCGACGACCCCACATGGTTCTTTCGTTACAAGCCCCAGCGACAGAGGCCCGAGCTGTGTATGGGTTTCTCCTTTTTCGGTCACCGCAAGTGATGCTGCAAAGCGCGTCATTTCGACAACCATCGCAAGTTCGTACACAGACATCTTCGTTGCTTTGGCGGATTCCTCCGCTTCAAGTCGAACGAGATAGTCCGCGTTGTCTGCTATCAAGTCGGCAAGTTTGTTAAGCAGTCCAGCGCGGGCCGAGCCGCTTAGATCCCGCCAATTCTCTCGGTTAAATGCCTTTAACGCCGCCGCCACAGCAGCGTCGGCGTCTTGCGATGTACCTGCTGAGAAGCGCGCGAGTAACCTACCGTCGGCCGGCGAGTGGCGGTCGATCAACGTGACGGAAGCGTCAGACAAACTCCCGTCGATGAAATGGCCGTAAGTACGGTGCGAGTGAACGGGTTGCGTTTGCAACAATTGAGCCTCCATCAAATTTTGCTAGGTGTTGGGATGTCGATACAAGTCTCGACGTCACCACTCATCATGCGGGGGACGCCGAAACAGTCTCAATTCGCAACGACACGCACGCTTTCCGGTGGCGCATACACACCAACAACATCACCCACGTGGCTGGCGCATCGATCGGTAACCGCAATCAGCCGCGTGTCCCCGATTGCGAGATAGACATTGGTGGTCTGGCCCAATGGTTCGACGAAGTCGACAACTGCACGGACCGATCCGGGCGAACCAGGTTGGACGAGCTTCAGGTGTTCAGGCCGAATACCGAGTGTAAATTGGTGTGCTGGATCCAGTCTCGCGGCAATCAACTCGCGCTCAGTAATTGGAAGCGTATCTACAAACTCCTGGATCTGGCAGGTCGGCTGACCCGGCGTCTTCATGACAGCAGGGAAGAGGTTCATGGGCGGTGATCCCATGAAATCAGCGACAAAGCGCGTCAGGGGCCGGTCATAGATTTCCATGGGCGACCCAATCTGAACCATGTCGCCTCGACGCATGACGGCAATTCGGTCTGCCATAGACATTGCCTCGATCTGGTCGTGCGTGACATAAATCGTGGTGATTCCCAGTTCGGACACGAGCTTTTTGATTTCGGTCCTCATGACGGCACGAAGCTTCGCATCAAGGTTCGAGAGCGGTTCGTCCATCAGGAAGACTTTAGGGTTTCGTACTAAGGCGCGCGCTAGCGAAACTCGCTGCCGCTGACCGCCGGACAGTTGAAACGGCTTGCGGCCAAGATAGTCCGCGATACCGAGCTTGCCGGCTGTTTCCTCAACCTTCCTCTTGCGATCGGACTGAGGCACCTTTCTGATCTTGAGCGGAAAGGCAATGTTTTCAAAGACTGTCATGTTGGGATAGAGCCCATAGTCTTGGAACGCCATGGCGATGTCGCGATGGCGCGGCTCCGCGAAGGTCACGTCCCTGCCGTTGATGTGCACGGATCCCGAGGTTGGTAGTTCGAGCCCGGCGACCATACGGAGTGTTGTCGTCTTTCCGCAGCCAGATTCCCCCAGCATGACGAAAAACTCGCCTTCGGCTATGTCAACCGACACGCGGTTAACAACAGTGATCTCGCCAAAACGCTTTTGCACGTTTCTAATTTGAATGCCCACGATAGCCTCCTTAGCCTTTTACTGCGCCCAATGTCAGGCCGCGAACAAGATAGCGTTGCATAAGTAGAACGAGGATGACGACAGGCAGCGACATGACGACACCGGCCGCCGAAGCCAGACCCCAAGCAATTGACCTTGCGCTCAGGGTATTCGCAGCGATGACCGGTAGCGTTTTGGCAGCGTTCGACGTCAGCATGGAAGCCAAAAGAAATTCGTTCCAGGCAAACATGAACACGATGACCATTGTTGCGGCTAGGCCGGGCAACAAGAGCGGGAGCGTCACCCGCCAAAAAGTTTCAAGCCGAGAACAGCCGTCAATCAGCGCGGCCTCCTCGATAGATTGTGGGATATCCTGTATGAAGACGCGCATTACCCAGACCACAAACGGTAGACCGGAAAGAGCGTAGGCCGCGGTCAGCAACCAGTAGGTATCGAATATTCCCAGCCACCTCGCGAGGATAAACATTGGAACGACACTGACGATTGGTGGCAGCATACGGATCGATAAAATCTCGAAGGCAATCATCTGCTTGCCTTTTATATCGAACCGAGCCAGCGCGTAGGCGCCCAAAGTTCCGCAAACCATCGCCAGGCTCGTGGACAATCCGACGATGACGACGCTGTTGATAAACATCTTGGCGATGCCAATGTCCGTGATCAGCTTGGCGTAGTTTTGCAAGCTCGGGGTGAAAACCCACACAGGTGGGTAGGCTGTAATTGCCTGGTCGCTCTTCAAAGATGCTGTGACCATCCAAAATATCGGAAAGGCAAAAAACGTTGTTGCAAAGAGTGCAAGAAAGTAAGCCAGCGAGATTTGAGAATACCGGCGAATAGCGGGCCTTTTCATAGACATGGTGAGCTCCTATCGGCTTTCTTTTTCAGAAATAATTCGCGTAAAGCCAGAGAGCTTGGTGAAAATCAAAATTATAGCGGTCACGATCAGCAGGGTAACCCACGACAACGCCGATCCGTAGCCGAGATCAAAAAAGCGGAAATTTATCCTCTGCAGGTAGACGCTGACGAGATCAGTGGAAAAATCTGGCCCACCTCGCGTCATGATGAACGCCGTGTCGTAGGTTCGGAAGGCATCTACGATGCGCAGAAGCGTGGCGATAACGATGACCGGCCGAAGTAGCGGCAAAGTGACGGAGAAAAACACACGTATTGGCCCAGCCCCGTCAATGGCAGCGGCTTCGAATGGGCTGCGTGGGAGCGATGAAATGCCCGCAAAGACAATAAGAAACATGAAGGGAGTCCACTGCCAAATATCGACAAGTACAATCGATAGCAGCGCGGTGCTTGCCGATGATGTCCAGAGCTGGGGTTGAAAGCCTAACACGGTTAGCAGGTAATTGAGGACGCCGAGGTCGGGCATCATCATGACCCGCCACACGATGCCAACAGCGATCGGCGTAATCAACATTGGCACCAGGATGATCGTCCGCAGTAGGAAAAATCCAGGGTACCGCAAGTTGAATAGAAGCGACAAAAGTACTGCAAGAACCAATGACGACGTCACACTTAAGGTTACAAAAACACAGGTGAGGCCAATGGCATGCCAAAATTGTGGATCTAAAAGGGCGTTGGCATAGTTTTTCAAACCGATGAATTGAGAGGCTCCGCCATGGGTCGGGTTGTAGTTCGTCAACGAGATGTAAAGAGAATAGATCATCGGAAAAAAGCCGACGAGGTTCATAAGGACAAACGCCGGTGTGAGGAGAAGTACGCCTGTCCGGCGCTCTCCCGCCCGTTCCGCTTTATGGGTGCCAGTGACAACTGGCGTAGAGATTGAACGCGTCATAGCCATAGTAATTTCCCATTGCATGATAGGAACGGCCGCGGGCCGTTCCTTCACGTCAGTTCAAGCGGCCTTAACGAATGATGGCTTTGACGCGCGTTTCGGCGTCTTTCATCGCTAGGTCAGGCGATTTTCTGCCGAGAACGGCGGCCAGAATTTCCTCATATAGGACCCGTTGCACTTCCACCGAGTTCGGAACGCGGTAAGGGGGTAGTGCGATCGTGGTGGTTCCCCGCTTCTTGAAATCCTGATAGACGGCCAGCGAGGGGATTCTTGCTTGCACCGCCGGATCTTCTAGCTGCGATTTGAACACCAGATTCATTTCGCCGTTATCGAGAAACAGCTTGTACCCCTCTCCCTTAAGCATCCAATCGAGGAATTTATAGCTTTCGATTGACTTTTGTGAAAAAGCGCTGACGCCGATTGAAAAGCCACCGGTCATTTGCTGCTGATATTTTTCGCTTGGAACGGCGGCATAGCCGAACTTGCCCTTCAGTGGTCCATTCTCCAGGCCGGAAAACACATCCGACCAACTGATAAACATCGCGGCTTTTCCTTGGGAGAAAAGGGACAGACCGTCTGGATAGTCGAGACCTTCAGCGCCCTTGGGTGCAAAAGGAAGCACCTCCTTGATCCGTTCAATCGCCTTCACACCCTGTCCCTCAGTATTGAAGGCAGGCTGATTTGAGCCATCCAACACGCCATCGTCGGTGGGCCCCAACTTTGTCATGCTCATCAACCGGGTAGCCCAGTCGCCTGACATGTGAGCATCCTGACCACCTAGTAGCAGGATGTTGCCAGCCACCTCATTTGTATGAAGCGCTTCGGCACACTTCCGGTAATCGTCCCAGTTCGTGGGCACCGAAAGACCCTTTGCTTCGAACAGATCCTTTCGGTAAACAAAAATAGGGGTGGCGAGCGTCAGCGGTATTCCGTAATGCTTCCCGTCGCGCTGCACAAATTTCAGGGATTCCGGAATTACATTCTGATATTGCAAAGGCTGCAGCGATGCATCCTCAGCCTGGATATCCTCCACGGCCTTCACCCACTGATTGCCTAAAACCTGATTGATGAACAATGCGTCCAAGGTCAAAAGGTCATAAGTGGAAGATCCTTGAGACATTTCTACAAGGAGCTTTTCGTAATGCTCATTTTGCGGAACGGGGTCAGCGCTGATTTCGGCAGCGGTATAGGATTTTGAAATTTGGTTACCCAGCGTTTCGCCGAATAGGAGGTTCATATTCAGAATGTTAAGACTTTCACCGGCGGCAAGTGCACGCGTTGAACGAAGGTTGTAGGCAGCAAGCAACGCCGCTGCTGCTTTCAATGCCGTTCTGCGGCTCATTTCACGATGATTTTTTACTATGGTCATGTAGGCCTCCACCATTGTTCCCGTATGGTTTACGACTTGGCAACGTTGCGTTGTCAGCTAAGAGGGTCCGTCTTCCGCGGCTTCCACTTGAACTTCGGAGCCGCTGATACGGCGGTTCCCATGCTCCTGTTATGGCTAACCTGAAAGGTCGCCGAAGCTTGGAGTCCAGTAACCATGTGGCGGCTTCAGGGACAATGGTAAAGTACCCCAAAATATTGGACAAATTGCTCAATTCCACGATGACTGCCCTGCATGTTCGGCATCTTATAGCCGGCCGAGGTCTGTAGGTACCGCATCAAGTCGAGGCGGCAACGACGAGCGCGACACGTGTAACCCAGCCGAGACTAGCACCGGACGGTCCTCTACACGCAGGAGCCGTCGCTCCTCGGTTTCGCAGGTTCAGATCTTCTTTGTCCGCAGCTCACGAAGACGGACTGGGAACTACGCCCCAAGCTGTTCCCCGCAGCGGGGTCCTATCTCACTATGGCCGAGAATTTTTGATGCTCTACACACCGAGCCAATTTGACTGGAAATGAAATAAGGACTTCGTTCGTGGGTTGATCAGGATCAATCCCGGACTGCCTGCGTGGCCGCATTATACCTTAGCACCGATGATGAAGCAGGGCTCTCAAGCCGACGGCCAACGCCCATGCTCGAGTGTCAATGATCTTAGACGATCGCACCTGCCGACAGCAAGATTTATGAAACGGGGCAGCGTGGCAATTCCCGCGACTTTGGCGCTGTCGCCTGGAGGGATTGGAGGGGCTTGCTGACGTGGAACCTTGCTTCTAGCCCGTCGCGTCAAGCCGATCCATCGCACTCACGTCTACGATGTCTGATCCCAAGCTCACTCAACTCGGTCGGATTTGGATTGGACATAGTACTTTTCCTTCCGAGCGTCCTTCGTGGCAGCGCCAGCAGATGGCACAACAGTCTGCCCGGCTGCGGTCAATTGTTCGTACATACTTCGCAATGCGCGCCGTGTCACGGCCATGTCGCTCTCGCTGAGGCCAGCCAGCATAAATGTATCGAGTTCGATCGCCTCCGGAATCAAGGCGTCCACCAACCCCTTGCCTTCAGATCGCAACGATACAACGATCTCTCTCTTGCTCTTTGTCGAGCGGACTTTCCGGATAAGTTTGCGTTCATGCATCCCCTCGGTGAGCCGCGACAGCGTTGAAGCATCGATTGATGTCAGCGAGGAGAGATCAACCAGTTTTGACTCTCCGAAATCATGAAGCACAACGAGAACGCGCCACATCGGTATCGTTAACGAGTGGATCTGCAGCTTCAAAACGAACCGCTCGTTTATTGCAGAGGCAACCCGGTTCGTGAGAAAAGAGAGACGGTCCTCGAGCTTGTAGTTTTCTTCACCCATGCGTCTCTTCATTTTTGTCGAAGTTCATCGTGCAGCGAGGTCGAATACCACAAACCTGTTTGGAATCCGATCCGAAAAAAGATCGAGATAACCGAGATTGAGGCGCGTCTCGGTCAAAAGTGGATAATTATGATTTCGGAGCGGCGGCCTACTGGCCGCCGCCCGCTACAGTAAAAGGGTCAGCTGCGTTCCTCGCGCAGGAGGCCCAACTTTTCATGCACCGGCCGATCGGAAAATGAGAAGAGGAGGGAATCCGAACTGGAGCTTTCAAATCGATGGCGCAACCAACCGGGAACAGCGAACACGTCGTTCGGGCCCAATACGACTGGCGCCGATCCCTCCACAATCACGGCCGGCTCCCCTTCGATGACCACGAATACAGCGCTTTCGGTCGACCGGTAGAATGTCGAGTTAAAACCTTTAGGGAGCAGTCGGATCGTCGTGCCAAGCGTTGGGATTGCCCAATCCCCGTTCACAGGGTTCACATAACGCATGCAAATGCCGAGGTGCTTGTCGATGTCAGTGGACCGCTGTAAAACGTCAAGCGCCTCACGGGTTCTGGCGTAGGGATAGTTAAACACCGGCGACGTGCCGGACATGCTGGGCATGACCACCGGAAGCAGGCCGCTTCCGAAGCGAGCGAGAGAGTCGCCCTCCGGTTTGCTCAACACCTGCCGGTTGGCTTGATGTTCTTCGCGAAACCCTGCCTTTAGAAAATTGACCAATGGCACGTCGAGCCCGTCCAACCATATGACCGGCTCGTCGCCGTCATGCCCGTGATCATGCCAAGTCCAGTAAGGCGTGAGGACCAGGTCTCCACGATGCATCGTTGTCTTCTCACCTGATACTGCAGTAAAGCCGCCCACGCCTTCGAGCATGAACCTCAACGCCGATTGAGTATGCCGGTGAGCTGGGGCGACCTCACCCGGCATGATCAACTGCAGTCCAGCGTAAAGCGTATCGGTGATCTGAGATTTCCCCTCAAGCCCTGGGTTCTCCAGAACCAGAACACGACGTTCCGCCTCCTCTGCGGTAATCGCGCGACCTGCGGTCAACAACTGAGGGCGAACCAAATTCCATGCCCAGTGATAGGGGACCGCGTTCGGGCGAGGGTCGGTTGGGACAAGCCCCTTCAGGCGTTCCCATAGAGGCGCCAGCTGAAGAGCGCTGAGCTCAGCGTAGTAGGCCGATCGCTCGATAGTGTTTGGCGTGTTGGATTCCGTAGTCATCTAACAGTTCTCCTTGCACTGGATGGTGATCATCGTTGACAGACAAGGCATAGCGATATACTGCATATGCAATAAATGCAAATGCAGCAATTTAGCCGGAGGGAGATGCCATGAAGATTTGCAGGTTCAATCACAACCGGATCGGCGTGGTAGAGGGGGATACGGTCATAGACATCACTTCGGCCTTTGACCTGAATCCAGCATGGCCCTTGCCGCCCGGCGACTGGCTTGCCCGGCAGCTGCTGGATCTCCCCAAGATGCGCGCGGCTGTTTCCAAAAGTTCGTCGCGACTGGCGCTACACGAAGTCTCCTTGGCATCGCCCATCGCAAATCCAGGCAAGATAATTGGCGCGCCAATCAATTATCGCGCTCACATTGATGAAGCGAATGCCGACAGTGAGATCAACAACGGCACGACCTATACAAATATCGACGAGTTCGGCCTGTTCTTGAAGGCGGGAAGTTCGTTGATAGGACCTTCCGAAACTGTCATGCCCCGCTTCAGCGAGCGTCGGACAGATCACGAAGTAGAACTCGCGGTCATTATCGGCAAAGAGGCTAGCTTTGTGAAAAAGGATCGGGCTTTCGAGCATATCCTAGGCTTCACAATCGGTCTGGACATGACCGTTAGAGGAAAGGAATTTCCATCGTTTCGAAAGTCCCCAGACACCTATACCGTCCTCGGGCCATGGCTTGTAACCTTCGACGAAATCCCCTCTCCCGATGCTCTGGAGCTCCGTCTCAGCGTGAACGGAATTGAGAAACAGAGAGCGACTACGTCGCAACTCATCTTCAGCGTGGCACGCCTTATCGAGTATGCCTCGAGCTTCTACACCCTCTTTCCGGGAGACATCATAATGACTGGAACCCCTCAGGGAGTGGGACCTGTTCAGCCGGGCGATACTATCGACGTGCAGATAGAAGCCATCGGGGAATTGTCGATTTCAGTAGGGCGTGCCGCCTCCTGACGATGACGCTGAACGGCGAGAAGTGATGAGCTCGTTCTAACACCCAACAGGGAAATTATATCAGATGACCAAAGTTCTCGTTCTCTACCATTCTGCTTATGGCCATATTGAAACGATGGCCAAGGCGGTTGCAGATGGCGCACGTTCCACTGGCGCCGAAGTTGTTATCAAGCGGGTCCCCGAGTTGGTGCCCGACGAGGTTGCCAAAGCTTCGTTCTTTAAGATGGACCAGGAAGCTCCAATCGCCGACCCGAACGAACTGGATCAATATGACGCGATTATCGTGGGCGCAGGAACGCGATTTGGCACCGTGGCATCGCAGATGCGTAATTTCTGGGATCAAACAGGGGGACTTTGGGCCGCTTCGAAGCTCACTGGTAAAATAGGCGCGGTGTTTACAGCCTCCGCAACGCAGCATGGCGGTCAGGAATCAACCATCCTGGGCTTCCTCCCGACACTGCTTCATCACGGAATGATCGTGGCCGGTCTTCCCTATTCCTTCCAGGGACAGCTCGGGTTGGAAGAGGTCAAGGGTGGGACGCCGTATGGTGCGACAACAATCACCGGGGCTGACGGTTCCCGTCAGCCTTCATCCGTAGAACTTGAGGGTGCGCGTTATCAGGGCGCTCACGTCGCCAAGATCGCGGCCAAGCAGGTCGCCTAACCATCAGCAAGCCTTCGGAAAAGCGGGAGTTTAAAGCGCGGCCTTCCTTTGCGCGCATGGCTTCGTTAAGCCACGACTGTTGAGCGACAATCGGGATGAGATCACGTCTCATGTTGGTTGGGTTCTTCCGCACTTTTGGTGCAGGGTCGCCCTATCTCAGGTGGTGAACCAGCGCTGTTGCCGATCTCTCTCATGCCCGGGCGAGCACTTTGCTTTTCAGGAGGCTGTAGCCTGAACACCCATACATCTGGCGCTTGATCATTTTGAGGCGATTGATCTGCCCTTCAACCGGGCTGGTGCTCCAGGGCTCGGTGAGCGCTGCTTTTCGATCCCCGCAGCAAATGTCGCCAATTCGCTGTCTCTGGCGTCTCCGATCCATGTTTCGAGATCATCTCCTTTATCGTCGACGTCGCCACCGATAAGAGCGGCAAAGCAGCGGGCGAGTTTTGACGCTATTTCAAGCTTTGGCGCATATTCGTAAAGATGACGAAGGTGGCGACCGGCACGTTCGTCGAGCGAGGTGGCGCGCTGGCTGAGGAACCGCGCGCATTCCCGGCGCGATGGCGCACGTCGGCGTGCAGGCTCCGGCGTGGAATTCGGCTGCTCCTTGCGCTTGGCGGTCCATCTGTAAACCGTCGCCGTACCGCCCCTGAAGCCCATCCGCTTGATCTCATTCCATAGCTGTGCACCGTTGTGCTGACCTTCCTGCCATCGTTTTTCCAGATATTGCCGGAAAGGCTCAACGGTGGCCGACGGTGTTTCCGGCCGTCGATGCTCCGGCTCTCCGTCCGCCGCAAGCCAACGCTCGACGGTTCTGACGTTGAGACCAAGACGCGGCGCGATTTGCCGGGGCGACTTTCCGGCCCGATGTAGGCGACTGATTTCCTCATGGCGCTCGAGACGTTGATCCCTTCGATCCTGGTGCAATCGTTCCAAGCCGGTTGGCGCACTGACGGCGGCTTTTTCGGCGCCATTGTGACTGACGGTTTCGGCAACACTGCCTTTCCGGCGGCGGTGACAGCCACGCGATTGCGATCGACGATAAGACGCAAGACCTGTCCGAGAGTCTGCAGAAGATGGAAGCGGTCAGCGACCTGAACCGCATTCGGCGCGCCGCGACGAGCGCCCTCGGCGTAGACGCCGGCGCGGTCGCGTGCGATCACCTCGATGCCCTGGTAGCGGCCTAGCCATGATGCGAGCGTGTCGGCATTCCGATCCGGTAGCAGGTCAAGGACGCGGTTGCGCTCCAGATCGCAAAATAATCGTTCCGTAGCGTTGGCCTTTGCGCGAGGCCCAGTCATCAATTCCCACGACGCGCGGCGCCGATATCGGCTCGCACGTAGCCATCCGCACCATCCGCAGTAGCGTGTCGCCGCTGACCGGCATGCCTAGCTTTTTCGGCAGGCGCGAGCCAGGTTCTCCGCCGGCGGCAAAGCTGATGGCAAGATGGTGCTCACATGACCGCGCCGTACGACGCGCTTTTGGTAGCACCGTCTCTGGCAATCTCTCCGTGAAGATCTTGCGCGGACAGCCTGGATTGATGCATCGCAAACGGCACTATTGGGGAGTATTGCTCCGGTACTGACACCAAGCCACGGCAGATCTGCCAACCGACGCCGGAAATGGCTGTGGACACGCCCGGTTCGTGAGCCGCAACAGGGGCAGCATGTTTCTTGTACCGTCGGGCGCGCAACAAGCACAACCCGATCGGCCTGCGGAAGAATTTGGACTATGGAAAGTTCGGAAGAAACCAGCCGGCGAAAGAAGTCCTGCAAGGGCAAATCACTGTATCGACTGCGATCCCCACTATGGACTTGTTCGCATCCGGCGTGAATCCCGCTGCTGCACCAAAAGTGCGGAAGAGCCGGTGGTTGTCGCGCTACGCACGGCATCGTAACCTTAGCTCGCTTGCGGCCACACTGCATAAGCGGCGAACCGACGGTGCACCAAGCATCAATGATCAAGGAAGACTTTTCGATAAACCTGGCCGGTCGGCTGATAATCGAGCAGCACAATCAGCGATGCGCTGTCCTCTAGACTCCGAGAAATCACATAGAAGCTCTGCTGTTAACCTCCCTGTGCATTCCTTCAGAATCTGTGCGGCGCTCTCGTCCGCATGAACGGGATTGTGCCCGAGCCGATGGTTCAGGGCGTCAGGTAAGGCAGATATCGCATATCTTCAAAATACCCGGTCAAAGCGACAAGCTCATCCTTCGAGGCTGGGCTCAAAGTAGTTCGACGACGACCAGCACCGCGATCTCTGCCGGCCATCGCGACAGTTTCGACACGCCGGTCCACCAATCACGAGCCAAGCAACCCCCGATTGACAGCAAACGGAATCCAGAATTATTCTCCGAAGCGTCTGCGTTCAGTTCCGAATGAGGGCCATAATGAACTCGCAATCGCTTGCCGGCTTCATTTACAAGTCCGTCGCCAGGGGCATGAGTTTGCGAGCAGATGCTCTTTGTGGGCGCAACGTCGTCGCTGATCTAACCATTCGAGCGGTCGGCTTATTGTGTGAGCCTTGCCCTTCCGTCTCGCGCCTGGCGCTCGAGCACGGCGTGAACACCGAACTCGTGCAGATCGGCGTTTTACAATCGCCTATCGTCCCGTGAACACAGGAGGACGTTTTTCGGTAAAAGCAAGCATGCCTTCCTTTGCGTCTTCCGTCATGGCAAGGCAAGTAACGCTAAAGCGTTCGAACGCTAAGCCGTTTTCTAACGTGGCACCGACAGCATTGCGCACGCAAGCTTTCGCCGACCTCACTGCGGCCGGAGCCCGCTCCGCTATTGTGCGTGCGATCTCGATAGTGCGTCTCACGGTAGCAGGTGGATCACAAACCTCGACGGCGAAGCCGAACTGAAGCGCTCGCTCCGCACCGATGGCTTCTCCAGTCATCAGCATATAATTCGCCAGGTTCGGCGAAAATTTGCGCGGCAATCGCTGCGTTCCACCGTCGCCTGGCATGCCGCCCAGACGGATCTCCGGCTGGCTAAACTGGACATTCGAGCCTGCGACGACGAAGTCGCATACCAGGGCGAGTTCACAGCCTGCCCCGAAGGCGAGGCCGTTGACGGCACCAATCAACGGCTTTTCAAAGGACTCGATCGCCGCCCAAGCGGCGACACGGGATGGGCTATTTGACACTTCAACAGGACCTAAAGCTACCATTTCCTTGATGTCCGCCCCGGCTGCGAAAAACGCCTCCGTCCCCGCGAGAATTACGCAACGCACGCCATTGTCTTCATCAAGCTCGCTAAGCAAGCGTCCCAGCTCAATGATCATCGAGCTGTGCAACGCATTTTTTTTATCCGGGCGGTCGAAGCGAATAAGGGCAACGCCATCTGCCGGTCGTTCCAGGACGACTTTGTCGGCGTAATTCTCGGTCGGGTTCATGTTATCTCCAGTTGCTACGCATGCAGCCACGTGCTGCCCCAAGGGTCGCGTCTTTTCGTGCCAATCAAGCAATGAGCGCCGTGCCGCGAGGCTAGAGGCGGTTGTCCTTCAAAATTGAACGAGCGCAAATGTAACCCCATGTCATATATGGTCCGATTGTCGTACCAACCTGGCTTGGCGTACGTGCTCCCGTGGGGCTGGCCATGACATTGCCGGCGCAATAAAGGCCGGGAATTATGCTGCCGTCCGCCCGAAGCGCCTGACCATACTCATTGGTTCTCACTCCGCCTTTGGTTCCGAGAAGGGACGGACGGAACCGATAGGCGACATACGGCGGCTTTTTGATCTCCGCCATAAGACCGACGCTCGATGCTACGCTCTTTTCATAGAAGCAGGAGGATCCTCGCTGATAGTCCTCGTCGATCCCGGTTCGAGCGAAGGCGTTGAAGCGTTCGACTGTCTTGCGCAGAGCGCCGGATGGAAGGCCCGTCTTTGCCGCCAGCTCTTCCAGGGAATTTGCTTTGAGTAACCAGCCGGGTTGGTACCGACGGTACCACCAGATCAGTGGAGTACGTTTGATCATCGGCCAATGGCTGATCACCCAAGCGGGTTGATGAATGAGACCTCCGTCGTCATCCCGATCCATGATGCGATCGTAAACCCAAAACTCATACTCGCTGGCGAACCGGTTACCAGACTTGTCGACAATGATCGCGTCCGGCTCAGCATGGATCCTGAGCGGCAAGCCGTGCAGTTTGCCCTCGTATTTTGTGGGCGGCTGGATGACGATATTACCCTGGTCCATATGTGCGAAGGTGGCGCCAATAGCCTGTGCCATCTTGTGGCCGTCACCCTCATTGCTGCTCGGAGAGCTCTTGAAGTCAATCTCGCTTGGAAAATACGTGGCCAGCATTTTGCTATCCCACTCGAAGCCCCCCGTAGCAAGAACGACACCGCTCCGCGCTTTGTAGGTGTGGCGCCGTCCATCGCGCTCCACCTCTACCCCTTTGACCACACCCGCGGCATCGACCTTCAAGGCGATCGCCCTTGTTGATAGTTCAAACATGCACCCGGCGTCGATACAGCCCTTCAGAAGACCGGTGATAAGGCCGTTGCCCTGTGCCATTGAATCCGTGAGCCAGCGCCGGATTAGAGTAGGAAGGAATTTCAATGTACCCCTTATGGGCTGACGATCAAGCTTAGCAGCGACCGTTTCATGATACGTCAGTCTTTGCGGTATCGTCGAACGCCTGACCTTTTTACGCAAAGGCCCGAGAATCTTCTTGCTCAGTGGCTCGACGGAGAGAATTCGGGTTGACTTTGCGCCCACGCATTCTTGGAACGGATCTGGAACCGGCGTGAGGCGAAAACGAAGGGGGCTAAGTGCCTCCACCAACTTGAGCATTTCTGGCCCGTTCCTAAGCTGGCTCTTCCATAGATCGTCTTCTGTCTCCTGCCACCCTATTGGAGACGCTGCTCGCATATAGGCTAACGCCTCGTCGAATGAATCTTCAACGCCAGCTGCCTGCGCGTAGTGATTGCCAGGCAGCCAGGTCATTCCGCCTGACATGGCGCTGGTTCCACCCAATTTGTCGGTTTTCTCGATGACCCGAACGGACTTGCCAGCCGATGCGGCTGTTAGCGCTGCCGTGAGCGCCGCAGCTCCCGATCCAACGACAATGATGTCTGTTGTGCCCTCCATCTGCCCCGGAGGAGTCGTCCTGACTGATCTACTGAACATCGTGTGCTCTAACTTTCGGCATAGCGGCGGCAAGCGACAACCCAAGTTATCGCCCTCCACGAAATAGGCGCTAAAGGGCGTCTGTGGACTGAAGGAAGGAGCCAATCAGTTCACGATAGCGGGCAGCGCGAGTATTGGGAAAGAAATGCCCTCCGTCGATTATTTCAATCTGAGAACCTCTCACCAGGCTGGCAATTTCCCTGGATTGATATTCCGCTGCCAACATGTCATCCGAAGCTCCCACAACTAGGCTTGGCAAACCTTCAATTGCCCGAAGCTCATCGCGGCGATCGAAGTTGAAGGGTGCTTTCATCCGTGCTGCGAGGACATCGTCGGCCATGGTCTGGCGGATCGTCTTGATTCGGCTCATAAGGTCATAGCTCGGATCGAGCACATTCCCACCTGGCATTGCGAGGATGGCCGAAAGCTGGCCGCAGGTTTCCGTCCCCGCCGTATCAAGGACGCGCTGGCGTAGATTGTTGATGAATTCCATATAGCGATCAAATGCGCAAAATGTCCCGCTGAACACTGCTGCCTCGACCCTTTGCCGATGGTCGAGAACCAAGCACTGGGTAATGACGCCTCCCATGGAATGACCGATCACGGTAGCCTTTGTCACTTGAGCATCGTCAAGGATGCCGACCGCATCGGACACAATTTCACGCAGGGTGTGAACTCCCTCCACATCGCGGTTGGCGCCACACCCTCTTTGATCGAAGCTTATGACGGTGTATTTTTCCGCGAGATAGGAACGATGAGCATCCCAGAAGTTTGCATGCCCACCAAGTCCGGTCACAAGGAGAACAGTGCGCGCACCGCTCCCCTGAATGTTGTAGTGTAAGGTCATTGAGTTGACGCCTTTTCATCTATGTCAAGTTTGCTGAGCCGTATTCGGTCGTCTAACGAGCAATGACGTCGCTATCGAAAAGCTTGGCAATTTGGTCTTGGGAGAAGCCGTACTCGGTCAGGATTTCCTCGGAGTGTTGACCCAGCAATGGAGGGGCTTTGAGTGCAATGTTGGGAAAGGCCGAAGACTTTATCGCATTCCCGACGGTACGGAAATTTCCGTGTTTTGGGTGGTTGATCTCGACGATAATCTTGTTCTCGTCGATCTGCGGGTGCTGCAGGACCTCTCCCAAGGGGAGTACCGGGCAACACAAGATGTCTGCCTTGTCCAGCCGCCTCACACATTCTTCCGTGGTGAACTTGCTAAAGCCGGCACTCATCCGCCGGCGATATTCACCGCGTTTGGACATTTGCTGGGAAAGCGTAGAAAACTCGGGATCCTTGGTAAGATCGGGGATCTCAAGCGCGTTACAGATATCGGACACTGGATTTGGCCTCAAAACCGCAATTACAGCGACGCTGCCATCTGAAGTCGTGAAGATGTCCATTGGGTCTTGCTCAAGAGGATTGAAGTCGTGACCGGTCCGAAGCTTTTGCGTGACTTCCTGTTGCTGCATCACCAAAAAAACGTCGAGAAGATTGATCTCAAGCTTCTGTCCCTGACCGGTGCGCTCGCGGTGGTAAAGCGCCATGAGCACCCCTTGAGCCAAGATCATGCCCGCCGAAAAATCCGCTGTCGAGATCGGGAACAATTGGGGTTTACCATCCGGATCCTTATTCCCAAAGGCAACGCCCGCCATCGCCTGTGCCACGAAGTCCATGCCGGCTTTGTGCGCGAGTGGACCCGTCACCCCAAAGCCCGATCCCTCGACATAAATGACCTTTTCGTTTATGGCTTTGATATCTTCGTAGCCGAGGCCGAGACGCTCGACCACGCCCGGCCGGAAGTTGTGCACAAACACGTCGGCGTTCTTGGCAATTTTCTGGACAATATCACGGCCTTCCTGGGATTTGATATCCAACGCCAGACTCCGCTTGTTACGGTTCATGGCCATGAAGTTCGCGCTTTCGTCGCCTTTGTTAGGGCGGTGGCGGTCAATCGCCCGACTGATGTCTCCGATGCCGGGCTTTTCGATCTTGATGATATCCGCGCCATAGTCACCCAGAACCTGAGTACCGCACGGGCCGAACATGATCTGCGACAGATCACAGATCCGAATTCCTTCCAGTGGAAGTGTCATTGAAGCTCCCTCTTAGACGTTTGTTAGACGCCTACAGTACGTTGATCCGAAATGCCGGGAATGATGAAACCGTATTTATCCACGAGGAGCCTTTCCGTCGTCGGATTGCGTGGAATTGACGCCGGACGGGGTTCGCCCGGAAGTTTCCTAACGCCCGTCTCACGTAAGGCGCCTTCCACGCTAGGTGGAAGGAATACGCCGCCGTATTTGAGAGGCTCAGTTCCGTTATTGATGAAATGATGCATTAGCGTCGGCGGAAGGACGATGACGTCGCCTTCTGCAATCGGAAACTGCTCATCACCCAGAACCACGATACCTTTTCCGTGGGTAACGATAACTATCTCTTCGGACGCCACGTGGCCGTGATGGCGCACGTTGGCCCCCGGTTCAAGCAGCTGTGACGCTGCACAGAAGTAGGTTACCGGCAAAACAGGCGCTGCGATCATGATGCTCACGTAGCCCAGGCTAGGCGCAGCCTGCCAGTACTCCTCGCCTTCATCATCTTGGACGATAATGAAATGGCCGTTATCACGCTCTACGAGATTGTTCCCCGCACGAACTCCAACCGAGGCGCCACCATCGGCAGGGGTACCGCCGCCGAGTGGAAACAGATCGAAGCGCGAGTCAGGTGCCGGCGGAAAAGAGATAACCGACAGGCGAAGAGGCTCGTCACCATCCTGCGCGACTTCAACGCCAACACCCCGCCCCCAGAACATGAAGGTTCCCTTGGACACCGGATGCTTTTGTCCGTCTACGATGACATGACCTCGACCTCCGAAGCACAGAACCATCCGCTCGTTAAGTTCATAGGCATGTGGGCGAAGGTAAGCTCCTTTGGGAAGGTCGATGCCCACGACGGCAAAGTGCGAGAATTGATGGCTCACAGGCGACACTTTGACCAGGGCGATCCCGCCGCCTTCTGAACCAAGGCTTACGGGTGATCCCTCATCCGCTCGGACCACAACTGCCTCGAGTGGAATTTCAGTCGATGTCTTCTTTGTTAGCATGTGCATAATACTGCGTCCCTCGCATTGATATTATCTGCACCAGCCGACGTACGATGGCTGCCACCGCACGATCCATTTCCGGCGCCTCGCCCAAGCGAAATTTCGTGGGATAATTGCCAGTTCCCGACCGCGGCACATCTAAAAACGAGAGCGGCCGGACTACAAAATCCGTCAAGTCTGATTTCAAAAAACCATTTTCTCACAAAGGGAACAATGGTAAAAACTGACAAATAGCTGGACGTTTTGCTCAACGCTTCGTCCCGCGGTGAAGGAATATTGGATGCCGAACGCGAGTCGAATAAACGTCGCCCAACCCACTTATGGCGGCGCTGCCACGCCTGCTTATTCACTCTATGGCGAAGGCCCGGAACTGGGGCAGTCGATCTACTCGAATGCGGAGTCGATCTTCGTCAGAAGTAAAAATCTGACCAACAATATCGAAATGCATCTGCATCGCGACCTTTACCAGTTCGTGTATATTTCAATAGGAAAATCTACCCTTGTAACACCTGCGGGTAGGAAAGACTTTGGGGATCGGACACTGTTGTTGGTCCCTCCGAATTTCGAGCATGGCTTCAATTCATATCCCGAGATCGAAACCCGCGGCCACGTCATCACGATCAGCGATTTTTTCTTTGGGCGCATGGCACAAAGGGGGCTGCTCGTCGCCGACGTGCTCGATAGTATCATGATCTTCGAAGGCATAGATCCAATCAAGAACGCCACGCTGATCGAGTCAATTGAAAAAGTCATTCAAGAACATCATGAATTCCGCTACCCCCATGTCTTAGCAAGGGAAGCTTCCGTGCAGGCGTTCATCGTTGAATTTCTTCGCCTTCTGCATGAACGGAACGCTTTCAAAGAAGGACGGGATGCTGGAAAATACAGAGATCTGTCCGACGGAGGTAGGATCAAGCAGCTTTCATGGCTGATTGATAAATACTACAAATCCCACAAAAACGTCAATTTTTACGCCAAGCAGCTCGGCGTTTCCGCTTCCAACCTTAACAAATTGGCGGTCATAGCAACGGGCGGAAGCGTTCATGCCAACCTCCGGGCTCGCATAATGGAAGAGGCCAGGGCTTACCTTGCAAACACAAGCTTGAGCGTTAAAGAAATTGCATACCGACTGGGTTACGAAGACGCTGCCTACTTCACTCGCTTTTTCACCAAAAATGCTGAGATGTCACCAATCGAGTTTCGCCGTATCGCAACCCAAGCACCGGGATAGTTGTAAGGCCCCCTTGATTTTTTTGGAGGCGGCTTGGGCGGGGCTGGAAGGGCGAACGAAATTCTATTCGAATCTCGTCACATGGAATGCGTAAGGCTCCATGCCTGGCGTTTTAGAGCGGCTTGCGCGCGCTTCCTTAATGGCCCTTTCAGCAATTTTCGTAGCCCTGTCGGTAATGACTGCGACAAAATGCATGCGCGCGGGCAAAATGTCCATTGTTCTCCTCTCTTGATGCCTTAGGCTCCCTGTATATGGAGCAAGCGAATCTGGGCAGCTCTGCCAGCTCAAATGTGCCCATTCACGGGGGCATTCTCATAACAGCGTCTGCCTGCAAGGCGCTCGGATCAGCGCATCGGATTACTCAACAAAAGCGATGAACAGCGGATTGAAACACCAAAACCGAGATTGGAACAATGACATTTTTTTCCGGCGTGATCCCTTACCTAGTAAGTCCAGTAAACTCCAACGGGGGTATCAAGGAGCGAGTATTGGGTGATCTCTGCTCTGACCTTATACGAAAAGGTGTGAGCGGCTTAACACCGCTTGGAAGCAGTGGAGAATACGCCTATTTATCCGAGACGCAAAAGATGCGCATCGTTGAGGTAGTGGTTGAGGCCGCGAGTCATCGGGTGCCGGTACTGCCGGGCGTCGCAAGCGTTTCCACTCAATCGGCAATTGATCAAGCCAAAGCTTATCGCAGCGTAGGAGTAGACGGAATTGTTGTCGTGCTCGATTCATATTTCCCTCTAAGGGAACATGAAGCGAGAAAGTATTTTTTGGACGTGGCAGATAGCGTTGATCTCCCTATGATTGTTTATACAAATCCGAATTTCCAGCGCACGGATTTGTCAATCGAGACAATCTGCGCGATTGCAAAACACCCAAACATCATTGGTCTAAAGGACGCTTCGACGAACACCGGTCGATTGCTATCCATCCTCAACCGATGCGATAGCGATTTTGCTATTTACTCAGCTTCGTCCCATATCGCGACTACAGTGCTCATGATGGGAGGCAGAGGTTGGTTCGCTGGGCCGGCTTGTGTACTGCCCAAGCAAAGCATCGAGTTGTACGATGCTTGTATGCGCGGAGATTGGAACGACGCGATGACAATGCAAAAGCGCCTCTGGCCTTTCAACGAAGTTTTCGCACAATATCGGTTGGCAAGCTGCTTGAAGGCAGCGCTCAGGGCACAGCGCTACGACGTCGGAGATCCGATACCGCCGCAGGCACCCCTAGACGCTTCCGCAGTCAAAGTAGTTCTAGATGCGCTGACCAAGGTCCAGGGTTTTTGACTACAGGTGACCGTCATCGCGAAGGCATTCAAGATGCTCGGTCATTGACGAGGGATACAACCGATTTTGGGATGGAGATGTGTCCCGGCGATCAAACAAGCTCCTTTGCGCGCGACGACGTTGAACTCTATCGCGACGGTCTTATGCGACTAGCCCTCGCCTCCCAAGAACGCCGTTAGCAAGAGAATGGGCAGGCTCATGAAGCGTTGTTGATTACATTCTTTCTCCGTGGGCCGATATCACGGAACGCAAACCACGACTGCTTGTGCCCGTTGAACAGCTGCAGGTACTCGTGCAACTATTCCGTTTTGCCGTAAAAAACGATCTTATCTGGAGAAGCTCGAAGCAGTCATGGCACATAGCTTAAACGAAATGGCCTCCGGCAAACCCGTGCGTTCGCAACGCTAAACTTACGGGACGGTCGACGCCGTCGAGGTGGTGCCGAATTGCTAATATGGAATTGTCTCACCCAGGTAGTTGCAGAAGGTGAAGGAAGAATCTGCGGGTGAACCGATCAACGCACTCAACCCTCCCGCGGAGACCTCGACCTCAATATCGGCTTCTTCTCCACCCATATCTGTCTTCACCCAACCTGGATGAGCAACGGTAACTTTCACGCTCGGGTTTTGAACGGACAGGCTGCGCGCGGCCGAGGTCAATGCTGCTTTGCTCGCCCGGTAGAGCCAGTGATCGCCAACCAAGTTTAGCTCGACCGATCCCATGACCGACCCCAAAAACATGAGATGCTTGAGTGAATATTGATGCGCACTAGCCAGCTCCTGCCCCAAGGCAACAGGCGAGACACTATTAGTTAGAAACAAATCAACAATCGCCTGCTTATTGAGCGTCTCGTCGACATCTTTAGGCATCACACCGGCGGATACAACGACAATTTCCACGCCAGCTAAGTGGGCGCTCGATACGAGTGATTGGCGCGACTGAGGATCATTGAGCTCGAGCGGAAGCCACAAGGCATCGCTGCTACGTTGGGAACCATCGCGGCTAGTTGCTATGACGTTGTAACCCTGCGTGGAGAGTGCGTGAACCAGCGCTAAGCCAATACCTCTGGATGCCCCGACAACCAAAACTGTCGAAGATGATAGACTATTCATGAATTATTTTCCGGGCTATGCTGGCTCTGATGACATCGTCAGAGCCAGCCGGTTCAGTTTTCTAACGATAGGCTGCAGCGCCTTTTTCTGTGACCCAACCAGCGGCAATATCTTTTGCCAGTGCTTGGCGGTCGCGCTTGCGCGCATCACCGTAGCCCCCCCCACCTGGGGCGACGACGATAACTTGGTCCCCTTCATAAACTACCGCATTGGAAAATTTCGATGCTGAGACCTTACCGCTGTCTTCGTGAAAATCCTTCCAGGCCTCCGAGCCCCTGCGGCGAATATGCAGACTACCGCAACCTCCGGACTGGCCCTTGAAGAGACCCCACGGCGCAAGCTCCTGTCGATCGGACATGAAGGACAGTTTGAGTTCATCAGCAAGGCACGTCATCTTCTTGCGTAAGGCAAGTCCGCCGCGAAATTCGCCGGGACCACCCGTGTCCGGAACAAACTCATGCGCATCAATGCGCCAGGGAAAGCGGGTTTCAAATACCTCAACGGGATTGAGGCGCGAGTTACCGTTAATGGCGTTGCAAGCACTATTCCCATCCGCATGGCTACGCCCTCCCCAGCCGGGTGTCGACAAATCATAGCAGACGACGTACTCATCCGTCCGGGAGTTTTGCCCGCCGAATAGGAAGTTTGAATGCGTGCCGCCATCCGTTGCAAACGCCCGTTCCGGAACAGCTACTGCCAAAGCACCAATAACAGTGTAGCAGATCCGGATATGCGTCTCGGTGTTTCCTCCGACTTCAGGTGCCGGGTAGTTGGCATTGACCACTAGGCCAGGAGGAGCGACGACCCGTATAGGTCTGAAGCAGCCCGAATTCTTCGGGATGCTTGGATCCGTTAGGTGTAAGATCGCGTTATAGGACGCCGATAGCGCAACAGACAGCACGCCGTTGATTGGCCCTTTCGCCTGCTTGTCAGATCGACGAAAGTCCACCACGATTTCGTCGTCCTGGACGAAGACATCGACCGCGATTTTGTAACGACGCTTCTCGATCCCGTCGTCTTCCATATAGTCTTCGAAGCTGTAGACGCCATTGGGAAACTCACGCAGTTCAGCGCGCATCCGGGCCTCCGAATAGTCTAGAAGGCTGTCAGTCAGTTCGGTAAATCGTTCGAGGCCAAACTCTTCGACCAGGCCCCTCAGACGCTGTTCACCAAGTTCGACGGCGCTGATCATAGCACGAAAATCGCCGAAATTCTGGCGCGGAGTCCGGTAGTTCGCGAGCATCAGGCGCCACACATCCTCTACGTCCTTGCCCTTGCGCCGAATTTTGATCGGCGGTACCCGTAAACCCTCGTGGAAAATCTCTGTAGCCTCTCCGGCGAACGCACCGGGAACCATGCCTCCCACTTCCGCAACGTGACCGATCGCGACGGAGTAACCGACAAAGACCTTGTCGACAAAAACCGGCTGGATGAAGGTGTGCTCGGGGGTATGCATGCCGCCGCGGTAGGGGTCGTTATGCACGATCACGTCGCCTTCCTCGAGGGTCTCGACCGGAATTTCCTGCGTTATCGTTTGAATAACGAGAGGTAGTCCACCGATCATGGACGGCTGAAAGTCGCCGGTTCCAATCAGGTTACCCTTCGCATCAGCAAGACCGCAGGTGAAGTCGAGGCCTTCGTTGAAAATCGTCGAATACGACGTCATCATCAGCGTAATGCCCATTTCCTTCGCGATCTGGACGAGACGCCCGTCCAGAATACTCATTTGAACCATATGCTTGGCAGCGTTTTTTCCCATATTACTTCCCCCCTGTTTCCGCCAGGCGCCTTTGGGACGCGACTTCCGATTCCCGCTTCATGTCCCAATCGACGCACCAGTCGGAGCAATACTGCTTGTTCGCGCCGTCGGTGGTAATACGGATAGGGGAGCGATAGAGCAGGACACCGCAGTTATCGCATTTTGTATATTCTTCGAGATAATAACCGTTGTCGGAGAATTTCATCGCGCTTGCCTTTCTGAAACATGGAGATTGCCGTAGTCGTCTACGTGCAATTCTTGATCTGGATGGAGCACAACAACGGAGACGGCTTCTTCAATTACAGCCGGTCCCTGAACAGCGTCGCCGGCGAAAAGTTCTTCCCGTCGGTAGACCGGCGTATCGTGACGACCTTCATCATAACCAACCGAACGCATCGATACCGGCTTTGGGGCACTGGTGCTTTGCGCGAGCTTCGGCACTTGCGGTTTCCCGAGCGTTTCATATGCGGTTACATTGAAGTTGACGATCTCTATGAACTCACCAGGAATGCTAAAACCAAAGCGGTCTTCGTGGGCTTTGTCAAAACTTGTCCAAAGCTCCTTTGCTGTCGCCTCGTCGAACGATGTAAAGCGCAACGGAAGGGAGAGCTCATAGTTCTGGCCGTGATACCGCATTTCCACACGACGTTCGATATCGATGCTGCCTGTAAAGCCCTGGGCGTGCATTTGCGCGAGGCAATCGTCCTCAAGCTCCTTGAGCAGTTGGGTTGCACGCGCGAAATCCATGCGGTTTGATGTCATTTGGACCGTACGTTGCCGATCCACGCGCGCGTCCGTTGCGGTAAACCCGAATGCGGAGAACTGACCGGGGTGGACCGGAATAATCGCCCTAGACATCGACAAATCTTTCAGCAAGTCACACGCATGGACCGGACCTGCCCCGCCGAAGAACATCAGTGAGAATTTATCGTGAGATTCACCCTTCTCAATCAAGACGCTTCGAACAGCGCCGACCATATTGTTATTGACGATCTTGATCACCGCCAAAGCCGCCTCGTCGACGGTCATGCGTAGTTTTTCCGCAAGCCGGGCAATGCCAGCGCGCGCGCCTTCCATGTCAAGGTTGACCGTGCCACCGAGGAAGTTGTCCGGGTTGATACGGCCAAGCACAAGGTTGGCATCGGTGACAGTCGGCTCAGTGCCACCACGGCCGTAGCATATGGGACCAGGACGGGAGCGCGCACTCTCTGGCCCTACGCGCAAGAGACCACCTTTGTCGATCCAAGCGATCGAGCCGCCACCGGCACCGATCGTGCGGACATCGAGCATCGGCACCTGAATCGGAATGCCCCATTCGACTTCGAAATCTGTCGTGATGGAAGCAGCGCCGTTCACAATCAGCGAGCAATCGGTAGATGTACCGCCCATATCAATAGTAACGAAGTTCTTCTCGCCAATGAGGCTGCCGATGAACTGGGCGGCAACGACACCACCCGTCGGCCCGGACAAAGTCATCTGCACTGGCGCGTCACAGGCCCCTCTTATAGTCGTCTGCCCCCCATTTGACTTGGTGACAACAACGCGCGCGGCGCCAACGGCATCCGCAATACGGCTTTCAAGCTCGCCTAGCTGGTCCGTCACGATTGGCTTCACGTACGCATCTGCGATCGTTGTCGACGCACGCTCGTACTCCTTCCATTTGGGAAGGACGTCATACGAAATCGAGATGGGGAGATGAGGGAAACGCGACGCGAGATAGTCGCGGGCGGCGATTTCATGCTCCGGATTTATGTAGGAAAAAAGAAAGCAAAGGGAGATCGCTTTAATTTCCGGTTTCGCCGCAATCGCATCGGCGACTTTAGCGACGCTGGCCATGTCGAGAGGGGTCACGACATTACCGTCACAATCAATGCGCTCAAGCACTTCGAATGCATTCGACCGCTCAATCAGTGGCTGAGGTTTGACCCAGCGCGAATTGAAGTGGAAGCGGCGATTACCTCGTTGGATGAAGGGCACATCGCGAAACCCCTGGGTTGTTACGAAGGCAACTTTCGCTCCATTTCGCTCAAGAATTGCGTTGGTTGCGATGGTGGTTCCAAGCCGAATGCCGGAGATCTCTTTACCCGCTGGAAACTGCTTCAGGCCGTTGAGAATCCCGTCAGACGGGTCACCAGGCGTAGAAAAGTCTTTCCATACCGTTACTTCACGACTTTGCTCGTTATAGGCTACGAAGTCAGTGAAGGTACCACCGACGTCAATTCCAAGGATATATGTCATTGCTCTTCCTACTTTCTAGGTCTTGCCGATGCTCTTTCGAGCCTGCGCGCTGGTGCGTTCGGATCAGTCCTCATTCGGTGCGTTGATCCCAGCCATGAGATGAAGAAGTTCGCCCTCGCTGGTGTCACTTGCCTTGACGGTGGCCCCGATCCTCCCGCGCCGAAGCACAAGAATCCGGTCGGCCGTGGTCAACACGTCGCTCAGACGATGGCTGATCAAGAGAACGGCAACGCCCCGCTTTGGCAGGCGCCGTATAAGGTCGAGGACCGGTTGGCCCGCCGAAACTGAAAGTGCGGCGGTCGGCTCGTCCATGATCACAAGCTTGGGATCATAAGCGACGGACCGAGCTATCGCGACCATCTGGCGTTGCCCGCCTGAGAGCGCGGTGACAGGCTCCCTCAGGTTCGGCAACTTGACATCGAGCATTTTGAGCAGGCCCTCGGCCTTTCGATGCATTTCGTCGTGCGCCAGGCGCCGAAAGCCCAAAGCCGATCGCTGGACGATTTCCCTGCCAAGGAAAATATTGGCGCAGATATCAAGATTGTCGCAAAGGGCGAGATCCTGGTAAACCATCTCGACTCCATGATCGCGCGCCCAAGTCGTTGACGAGCTTTGTACCTGGGAACCCCCAATCCGGATTTCGCCAGAGGATGGCGCGACGTCACCCGCAATCATCTTCGTCAATGTTGACTTGCCCGCGCCGTTGTCGCCGACAAGCCCAATGATTTCGCCGGGCATGATGTCGAAACTGACCCCACGCGTGGCCTCGACCGCGTCGTAATTTTTGCGCAGGTCTTTTACCGAAACTGCGGGATTATTTGCTGTCTGGATCATCTCACTTCGCCTTCTGTTGTGCGGCATGGTCGGCGGTGACCGCGACGATGAGCAATGCGCCGGTGATGATCATCTGGTAGAAGGTATCAACGCCCGCCAGGCTAAGCCCATTTGTGATGCTTGCCATCAGAAGGGCCCCCAGAACTGCGCCAACGACGCGACCTTCACCGCCGAACAAGCTCGTGCCTCCGATGATCGCCGCGCTGATGGCGCTCATATTCACGAAGAGGCCGACGCCGGGAGGGCCGGCATCCAGTCTGGAAGTTTGGACGATGGCTGCTAGCGCAGACAGTGCGCCCATCAGGCCAAAGAGCGCCAAAATCATTGTATTCACTTTGATACCGGCGCGCTTTGCCGACACCGGGTTCCCGCCGATGGCATATACGTATCGGCCGAAGCGTGTGTTCTTTGCGGAAAATTCCATACAGAAGACGATGATCAGCAGCAGTGCCAATGGATAGGGAATCCCTTGGTTCCACGCAAATACCCAGATGGACATGCAGGCCGCTAAAAGCGTCAAGCCGAGAACCGCGACGCTAACCGGGCGCAAAGTGCGCTTCTGCGGCCCGAAGAAACCTGTGTACGTCCGCAACCAGGTGAACAGATAAAGCGCGCTAAGTGCCAAGATGGCGGTCAGACTGACCCAGCTCGGAAATTCCCCATTACCGATCTCGTAAAAAGTGTCGCCAGCACCTGACAGTGTTTCTGCCCCTGAGACAACGTATGCCAAGCCCCTAAGCCAGGAGAAACCGGCCAACGTGATAATGAAAGAGGGAATGCCGAGTTTTACGCGCAAGGAGCCTTGAAGTAGGCCAATGGCGATACCCACAACGATAACCAGCAAGATGGTTGTGATCGCATCTAATCCATATTTCTGCATCAACTGCATGGACAAGACACCGCACAGAGCGAGCAATGATCCGACGGACAGATCAATCTCGCGCGCAACGAGAAGCCATGTCAGTCCTGCGGCCATCAAAGCGGTGATCGTAGCCTGGACGGCTAGATTAGAAAGGTTGCGCGGGCTTATGAAGACGCCGGTCCACACGTGAAAGCCAATCCAAATCGCCACGGTGGCAGCGACAAGGACGATAAGCCGCCACTCAGCGCGCTCGGCTTCTCTGGATTGCTTTTGTACTTCGGGCGGAGCTGACGAGGGCGCGACGGCCACGCCAGCTGTAGAATTCGTTCCCATGTTATCCTATCTCCGGTCAAAACACAGGCAAACAGCCGCCATCGCCGCAAGCGGAGCTATGCGGCAGAACGAGTGATTGCAATTTCCTGTCGGAAAGGCGTAACGGCTTATGCCGCGTTCCCTTTAGTTTTCTTGTAACGTTAAAGTAAATGACAATGCTCGGGCTTGTCAATACACAACCGCGCAATTGCCATCAGGTATAGTTATTATGAATCAATGACTTAGGCAAGTCATGAGGTTTTTGCCGACAAGCCAATCCATCGCAGAAGCAAAAACACTTTAACGTTACAAGTTAAGATATCCGGCGACCGCTGATACAAAAAGCCACCCGTTTCGCAACGGGTGGCTTTTCGGGGAGGCAATTTTCGTTAGAGAAGGGCCTCGGCGCCTTTGGGCCATTTTTCCTTTGGAACGCCTTCCAAGACGGCCTTGGCATCGACATAAACCGGGCTGTACTGCTTCAAGTACTCAACCATATTTTCGCGGGTGATGTCGCGGTCTTCGACCGGCATATAAGGGATAGTGACCCCATTGCCGGCGTCGTAGGTTTGCGTAATACCCAGATCTTGCCCCTTGGCTAGTTTGACGGCAAGTTCGCCGGCGATCGTTCCCATCTGGTCGAAAAGAGTAAAGCTTGATAGCGCCATGTTACCCAACAGGATGTGTCGGCAACCCTCGACCGTGGCATCTTGGCCAGTCACAAAGACCTTCCCCGCTAATCCCGCCTTCTGCAGCGCACCAATAACACCTCCAGCCATGCCGTCATTGTTGCAAAGGAACCCTGCGACATCGTTATTCGTCGACGTCAGAGAATCTTCCGCCTGACGGCGGGCGGCATCTGGATCCCACCCATCGTGGAAAAGGTGGCTGACAATCTTCAATTCACCCTTGTCGATCAGGGGCTGCAGGATATCGTAGTATCCCTTGGTGATTTCCTCTGCCACCGTGTTGCCAGCCTGGCCGGACACAATAATCCAATTGCCCTTGAGCACACCGGCCGCCAACGCGGCGTTAGCAGCTTTTTGACCCACTCCACGGTTATTTCTCGCGACATAGACATCGACATCCTTTGATGGAATCGCGGTGTTGTAAGCGATCACAGGTACGCCAGCGCGCTTTGCCTTGCGCGCCATGTTGACGCCCGCTTCAGCCACAACAGCAACAATCGCAAGGGCGTCTACGCCCACGGTTAAAAGGTTCTCAACATCGGATAGCTGCTGTTCGACTTTAAAATCCGCCTGGTTGGTGATCGGTTTGAAGCCACCGGCCGACACCGCTTTTTCAAAGCTCGGGCGATCGAGATTCTTCCACCGCGGAACCGTATATGTCTCCATGGCAAAACCGATGTTCCCGCTTCCCTTGGCGAAAACTACGCCGGCATCACCAAATGCAGTTACGGCAGCAATGCCCGCAGTAACGCCCATAAACCCACGCCTAGTGGTCTTCAGTTCGCTTTTCATGCTCGTTCCCCTTTCTTAAGTTATCTTTAACGTTAAAATTAAGATCGACCGACGCAATCTGTCAAGGGGCACGGGCTGCATCTGTCAAAGAAATTTATTATTCTTCCGTTTCAATTAGATAACATCATTCCTCAGATCAAACGCAGCTGGCAAGACGGTTGCATGGACCGAAGCAGACTATTTAACGTTACAATCTGTTCGCGCGTTAATTCGAGCACGGTTCCTAGGTGCTAGGTGCTGCATTGCAGCGCGGCCAGATTTTTGTGTAAAGATAAATGTAGAAATTCATTCAGGATGCAGCAGTGCCCCGTCGCAAAAAGCAAGAAGTAACGCTGAAGGATGTCGCGGCCGCGGCCGGTGTTTCCGTGATGAGCGTCTCAAATGTCGTAAACGAGCGCTGGGATCTTGTGAGCGATCGGACGCGTGCAGTGATAGAAAAGGAGATCAAACGCCTCCAATATCAGCCCCAAATGGCAGGCCGCTCCCTGAGAACCGGAAAAACCAACACACTTGGCCTGGTGGTTCTTCAAGGAGAAGACGGCGTGCGTCCTAACCGGCGAGCGCAAGCAATCATCGCCGGATTTTTAGAATCGACCGCAGGGCACGGATATACCGTAAGCCATATCTTCAGGCGGCACACCACAATTGAGACGGCTATCGCATCCCTATCCCAGCGGGTCGATGGCATCGCTATGCTGATCGACCAGAGTATCGAAGTGCGCAAGAAGGATGTGGCGATACTTTCATCCTTTGGCATTCCCATCGTTGAATTGGAAGGGTTAAGACTCGTCGAGTTGGAGGATGCGTGCTCGGTTTATGAAAGAGCAGATATGCAGATAAATGCACTGGCAACATCGCTCTCAAAATCATTGCCAGGCAATGTATACTTTCTGAATGGCAAAGAGCACAACGAGCACGCCGTGCGCCGTTATAGGTTGCTGAAAGCTAACCCGAGTTTACGCCACTTCCATTTTCATAATACGCAGCTCAGATCCTATCTTGATGTTGATTTGGATAAAACGGCAGCGATTTTCGTCTCGAACGAAACAGATTACTGCGACCTGGTCATCGCGTTCGCGTCAAGCGCACAAAGCCGACTGATATCAAAGATAATATGTCTCGATACCGATGTAAATTCGGCTGGAATTGATCGCCAATCAACTATTCCCGGCTTTCAAACTGTGGCATTTCGCGTTGGAAACGTTGGAGGGAACGCCCTTATCGCCCGGCTACCATCGACGACATTCACCTATCGCCAAATCGGTGTCGATTGCGGGGTCATCTTGCCTGTGCCTAACAAACCAGAAAAATAAACTATACCAAATTATTCCGCACCTAACCAAAACCGGCTCCACGGAGAGAGGTGGCTCGTTTGTCTGAACTGTTTCGGGCTTTTTGCTAAGTGGATTTCCGCCTCGATTCTGCAGCCACCATCATTGGTGCCAGCGCGTTAACGTAGGCCTGATCCGGCGTCTGGCTGGCCAGGAATGAATGCGGGCGTCGGCTGTTGCGAAACGTCACGTATCGGCCGAGGCCAGAGCGTGCCTCGATCTTGGTTTTGTTGGCGTGGAGGTAGATCTCCTCCAATTTGATCGATCGCCTGAGCGCAGGCCACGACGCGTTCTTAAATGCATCCATCGTTCGCGGGCATCCCTTTGCCCCATAAAAAACTGTGTGCGGACATCTCTCGGACGAACGTGATTTTTCTTTGGTCAGAGAATGCGGTTAAATTCCGTCGTGTGTCCGGCCAGTTTAAGTGCAATCGCTCTAGATGCTGGCCATCGTTGGTCGTGAGGGGTTTCGGTCAAGAACGCGTGACCGTCTGGGCTCCATCTCTCCTCGCAAGCGCCAATATCGCCGGATGTCTCAACGGATTGAATGACCATTTCCGGACCGCTTGCATGCATGGTGAGCATGCAAATGCTAAACCGAGTCTTCAGCTTCATTCCCATTGTCTCGCTGACATGGACGCCATCCTGATCCTTGAACACTTCCTTCTTGTTGCTCGGACCGGCGTACAATTCCCTCTTTTGAATAACCCAGCGCAACGTTTGCCTGTCGCCGATTTTTATCACAGTGTCAGGTGCGCCGAAGGTAGCTATGGCGTGCGCGCTCGTCATGCCAACAAAACGCGCAGCAACGTCCTTTCCTGTCGACGTTGTCGAACACCCCGCCAATCCAGCCATCATCAATGCGAAGGTTAGGTTCAAGGGATTAGCCACGGCCGTACGTCCGTGCGGAATAGTGGGTGATTACCTTTTCAATCGCCGACGCGATTTGCAAGAGATGGCGCTCCTCCAAGCGATCGGTCCACCACATGCAGATCGTTTCCTTGCAGGCAAGCTCGGCCTCGGGGCAGAGACTGCTGTCGTAATCGATCTTGCGCACTCCTTCGAGCGTGAATGGCCAGCCGGAGTCGCCGAAGGTCTTGTGCTCGCGGATGACGGGGTAGCGGTAGAGCGGGATCTGGCCGGGATAGCCGATGAAACCGTCGATACCTTCGGCCGCGAGCGCCTTCATCACCTCGGTGACGGGGGCGGAGAGCTTTGTCGGATCGAGACGGAACGAGTAGAAGAAATAGACGCCGACGGTGCCTTCGAGCGGCAGAACCGGCCGCACATCGATGCCGGCCAGAAGCTCGGTAAGCCGGCCGGCGGAGGAAACACGCGCCCCGACGAACTGTTCGAGCTTCTTCAGCTGTTCCAGGCCGACCGCCGCCTGCAATTCGGTCATGTGATAGTTTGGCGCCAGGAAAAGGTGATTGCGCCCGCCGCGCTCGCGCGGCCAGCCCTTGTCGGAGCAATGGCGAAGGCCGCGGCCAAACTTGCCGTCCTCATTGGTGATGACCATGCCGCCATCGCCCGTCGTCATGTGCTTGGACTGCTGGAAAGAAAAGCAGGCGACATCGCCGAACGTGCCGCAGAGCTTGCCCTTGTAATAGGCGAGATGGGCCTGGGCGCAGTCCTCGATGACGACGAGCTTGTGCTTTTTGGCAATCGCCATGATCGCCTCCATATCGGCCGGGTGACCATAGACATGGGTGACCATGATCGCGCGGGTGCGCGGCGTGATGTTGGCCTCGATCGACGCCGGATCGATATTCTGCGTGACCGGATCCACATCGGCAAAAACGGGGATCGCCAGCTGCGCGATGACAGGGATAGCCGTTCCCACGTCCGTTACCGGCGAAAGGATGATCTCGTCGCCGGGCTCCGGATTGAGATAGATGACGGCAGTGTGCAGCGCCGCCGTGCCGTTGGCGACGGCGACGGCGTGCTTGACGCCATACTTGGCTGCGAAGGCCTGCTCGAACTCCGCTGTCTTCGGCCCCGTCAGGAACGAGAGGCGTCCCGACTTGATGACCTCTGTCAGCGCTTCGATCTCCTCCTGGCCAAAGGTGCGGCCCGAGGTGTCGCGGAAGCTCGGCAGCGTGCCGTCGATCGCGCGCGGTCCGCCATTGATTGCCAGATCCTGCATGTCATCTCTCCGAAAATAAGAATTGAGGCCGCGCGAAGCGGCCGAGGTGGTCAGAGACCGAGAAAATTGGCCATCAGCTGAAGCTGGTGGTCGAGCATGTGGCGGCCTAAATGTAAACGGCATCCGGTCTCGCGGGCAGCCTGCAGCAACGGCGTGATCTCCGGCTCCATAATGACTTCGGCAACCGTCATGCCCTGTTCGAGCAGCGATGCGTCGAGTGGTAGCGGATCCGTAGCATTCATGCCGAGCGTAGTGCCATTGATGACGAGGTCGTGGCCGCGCGGATCGGCGGTGCCGATCGCCACATCGAGTGCCGGATAGGCACCCTTAAGTTTTGCGGCAAGAGTCTCGATCTTTTCCACCGTGCGGTTGGCGAGCGTCAATCTCGTGATGCCTGCTTCTGCGAGGGCGAAAGCGATCGCGTTGGCGGCTCCCCCTGCTCCGACCAGATAGACGCTGCGGCCGCTCACCGCGATATCCTGATCGCCGAGGCCCTCGACGAAACCTATGCCGTCAAGCTGGTCGCCGATCAGGCGGCCATCAGGCTTGCGGCGCAGCACATTGGCAGCGCCGACGGCAAGCGCCTGCGGGCTCACCTCGTCGCAGAGCCGGATGATCGCCTGCTTGTGCGGAACGGTAACGATGGCGCCGTCGAAGCTTTTCAGAACACGCAGGCTCGCAACGAAGCTTTCGAGATCGGCGGGCGCCACATTCAGCGGCACCATCACGGCATCCCTGCCGCGCATCATGGCAATCCGGTTGATGCCGGGAGGGGCTTTCACATGTTCAGTCGGATGCGCGAGAATCCCGAGGACCCGGGTGCGCCCGGTAATTTCAAGGATCTTGGGGTCTTCAATGATTGACATAGTGTTGAGTCCTCACTTGCCCCAGGAGAGCGCCAGCGGATTGACGCCCTGCGCAAGCTCCAACAGCCCCGCGCGTGTCGCCGGATGCAGCGGCTCAAGCGGATGGCGGACATGATCGGACTTGATGACGCCGCCTTCCATCATGACCGTCTTGGCGGCCCTGAGCCCGCATTGCCGGTTCTCGTAATTGATCAGTGGCAAGATATGCTCGTAGGCCTTTGCCGCCTGCTGGCGATCGCCCGCCTTGTGATGCTCGATGACCGGGCGGATCAGATCCGGCAGCATGGCACTCGACATGACGCCGGTGGCGCCGGCATCGAGATCGGCCATCAGCGTGATCGCCTCTTCGCCATCGAACGGGCCTTCGATCGCCTCGCCGCCAAGGTCAATGAGCTTGCGCAACTTGGCTGCGGTGCCTGCAACCTCAATTTTGAAATAGCGGACCAGCGGCAGATCGCGGGCGATGCGCACCATGAAATCGGCCGAAAGCGTGACGCCGCTCAGCGGAGCATCCTGGATCATGATCGGGATGCCGGCAGCCTCGGCGACGCGGGCGAAGTGCTCCCGGATCGAAGTCTCCTCGAGCTTGATGCCCGCGCCGTGATAGGGCGGCATCAGCATGATCAGTCTGGCGCCGTGCTCGGAGGCGTGGCGGGCACGGGCTGCGGCGATCTGCGTGCTGAAGTGGCTGCAGGTGACCATGACGGGAACGCGGCCGGCGACATGGGCAAGGCTCAGCTCGGTCAGTTGGCGGCGCTCCTCGTCCAACAGCAGGAACTGTTCGGAGTAGTTGGCCAGAATACAGATACCGTCGACGGCCTGGTCGATCATGCAGTCGAGCACGCGGCGCTGGCCGTCGAAATCGATATCTCCCGTTTCGGTGAAAGGCGTCGGTGCCACCGGGAAAAGCCCGGAATAGGGTCGATCACTCGCCATCTTGTAAAATGCCCCGCAAAATTTCGTGTAACGCAAGTCTTCACTTGACTTCTGAAGGCGTATCACGAATGATTTTTGCACGCAATGGTCATTTGTAGGAGATGTCGATGCCCGCGCATCAATCCGGTCCCTCAGTCATCCGCCTGCACGAGACGGACAATGTGGTCGTGTCCACGCGCCCGATCGCCGAGGGTGAGAATGTCGGGGAGGTGGTGACGCTGAGCGATGTTCCGAGCGGCCACAAGATCGCCGTGCGGCCGATTGCCGAGGGCGACATGGTGCTGAAATACGGGCAGGTGATCGGCCGGGCGAGCCGCGAAATCGCGGCCGGCGAGCATGTGCACCTGCAGAACCTCGCCATGCTCGACAGCGCCGTCTCGCACGAATTCGCCGTCGAGGGCGGCCCGACGCCGCTGCTCCCCGAAGGCGAGCGGCGGACCTTCAAGGGCTATCTCCGTCCGTCGGGCCTTGTCGGCACGCGCAACTATGTCGGCATCATCACCTCTGTGAACTGTTCGGCAACGGTCGCCAAGGCGGTCGCCGACTACTTCAAGACCAACGGCTTCGGCAATTACGCCAATGTCGATGGCGTGGTGGCGTTGACGCATGGCACGGGCTGCGCGATCCCCACCAATACCGAGGGCTATACCTATCTGCGCCGCACGCTGAACGGCTATGCGCGCAATCCGAATTTCGCGGCGATCCTGATGATCGGGCTCGGCTGCGAGACCAACCAGATCAGCCATCTCGTCAAGGCTTTCGAGCTCGAGGAAGGCCCACTTCTGCGCACCATGACCATCCAGAGGATGGGCGGCACGCGCAAGACGATCGAGGAAGCCGTCTCGATCATCCAGGAACTGCTGCCGGAGATCGATGCCGTCAAGCGCACCGAACAACCGCTCTCCGGACTGAAGGTTGCGCTGCAATGCGGCGGCTCCGACGGCTATTCCGGCATTACCGCCAACCCCGCACTCGGTTATGCGGCCGATCTCGTGGTCAAGAACGGCGGCACGGCGGTGCTGAGCGAGACCCCTGAAATCTATGGAGCGGAACATCTACTAACCCGGCGTGCGGCCACACCCGCCATCGCCGAGAAGCTGATGGCGCGTATCGACTGGTGGCGGGACTATACCGCCAAGAACGGCGCCGAGCTCAACAACAATCCCTCGCATGGCAACAAGGAAGGTGGCCTCACTACCATCCTTGAGAAATCCCTGGGGGCGGTCGCCAAGGGCGGGTCCATGCCGCTAATGGAAGTCTATGAATATGCCGAGCCGATCGACGCTTCCGGCTTCGTCTTCATGGATACGCCCGGCTATGATCCTGTCGCGGTGACTGGCCAGGTCGCCGGCGGCTGCAATCTGATCGTCTTTACGACCGGCCGCGGCTCCGTCTCCGGCTTCAAGCCCGCCCCCTGCATCAAGGTTGCCACCAACAGCGAGATGTACGAGCACATGAGCGAGGACATGGACATCAATTGCGGCGGCATCATCGACGGCAGTGACAGCATCCAGGCGGCGGGCGAGCGCATTTTCGAGCACATCATCGCCATCGCATCCGGCGCGCGCACACTCAGCGAAGGCTACAATTATGGTGACTTCGAATTCGTGCCTTGGCAAATAGGCGCGGTGACCTGAGACCGGAAAAGGATTTTATGGCGCACCGTACCCTCGCCTACGAAGCCATCGCCAATGCGCTGCGCAAAGCCGTGACGTCGAAGACCATTCCGGAGGGCACCGTGCTTCTGGAAGGGCCGATCGCGACCCTCTTCGATTCCAGCCGCTCGCCGGTCAAGCAGGCGCTGGCGACGCTTGAGACCGAGGGGCTGGTGCGGCGCTTCGACGGGCGCGGCGTGCTGGCCGGACGAGAAGGCGAGCCGCTCCGCCTGAAGATCTCGCCCGACATGCTGGACCTTGAGGAGGAGGCAAGCGCCAGCCCGAAGACGTTTGCCTGGCAGAGCTTCTATTACGACTTCGAAAATACGGTGATCTTGCGCGCCGTCTTCGGCAGCTTCCGCATCAACGAACTGGCGCTGGCGCGTCATTATAATGTCGGGCGCACTGTCGCCGGCGATATTCTCAACCACGCAGCAAAGAACGGCATCGTCGTGCGCGACGACAAATCGCGCTGGTGGATCAACCCGCTCGACGAGGACCGTTTCCGCGATCTCTACGAGGTGCGCCTGTTGCTGGAGCCGGCGGCGCTGAAAACCGCCATGCAGAATATCCCTGCAACGACACTTGCCGCCATGCGGCAGCGGCTCACCACCGTGTCGGGTAAGTTTCCCGATATAGCCAGTGCCGAACTCGATGCGCTGGAAGAAGACCTGCACGTCGCGACGCTGAAATTCAGCGCCAATGGAGAGATACTGGAAGCACTGAAACGCACGCGCTGCGTGCTCGTCGCCGGCAAGCATATCCAGCGCGCCGTGCGCGGCACGCTGCCGATCGACGCCTTCATGGACGAACATCTCGACATCATGGACGCGATCGCCGCGCACGACTATCCGCTCGCACGGAAGGCGCTGACCGACCATCTCGAAGCCTCCGGCAACAAGGCGAGCGAACGCCTGCAGGCCTATCTCGCCATCTCAAATGTCACTCCGATATCCTATGTGCTCGATTGACCGAAGAGAGCTAATTGCTTCTCCCCTTGGCCTGCTGCTCGGAGATGATCTGCTCCTTGATCACTTCCCGCAGTGTCTGGGCGAGGTTCGGCGTTGCGCTGGAGCAGCAGACCATCATGGAACTACTCGGCGGCTGCAGAGACATATATCCGTGCTTCATGGTGCTATCGAGATAAACGCTGTCGCCCTCTTCCAGATCGGTCGGCTCATAATACTCGCTGAAGAGCCTGATCTTGCCGCTGAGGACGAGAATGAACTCCTCGCCGACATGCGAGGTCAGCGGTCCCATCTGCTCCGGCGTCAGCGCCCGCACCTCGATATGAATCGGGATGATGCGCTTGTGGGCGACGTCGGAAGAGAGGTAACTGTAGCGGTAGTACTGCCGTTCGAGCTGCTGGCCGACGAGATTGCGGTTGATGCTGCGGCGCGCCACGACGAGCGGCGGCGTCGGCTCGTTGGGCGACGAGTTCAATAGGTCGCCGATTTCGACGCCGAGCCCATGCGAGAGCTTGAGGATCGTATCGAAGTTCGGCGAGATGTGACCATTCTCAACCTTCGAGAGGGTGGAGGTCGCAATTCCTGTCATCGAGCTGACTTCCGCAAGCGTCCATCCGTGATAGGAGCGCCGGTCCTTCAGCAGCTTTCCGAGGTTTTTTACCTTTTCATTCATATCGTGCCGTGTTTTCCAATCTGGTCGGTGCATTTTGTCGAAGTCATGATTTCCGCTCGATGCTCTCGCGCAGAGACATGGCAGCCAGGGCCGCGAACAAAAGCGTCACACAAAGCACTACTGAAACAAGTGCATTTATTTCCGGGGTGAAGCCCGTTCGCATCATTGCCCACAATCGCATCGGGAGCGTTGTTTCACCTCCGACGAGAAAAAACGTTACCAATGTTTCGTCGAATGAGAGGGCAAATGCAAGTAGCGAACTGGTAAGCAAGGCCGAGCGCAGTTGGGGGAACACGACATGTACAAAGGTTTCCCAGCTGTTTGCCCCGAGATCGAGTGAGGCTTCGATCTGCGAATTTTCAAGCGCGTCGAGCCTGATCGTGACCATCCGGTAGATGACCGCCAGAATCAGAACAACGTGACCTGCCGTTACCGTGATCAGGCTCCGCTCGATGCCGACCTGGCGAAAGGCGATCAGCAGCGAGATGCCGGTGATGATCGCGGGCAGCACGAAGGGCAGGAAGATCACGAACTCGACGTAGGAGCGGCCCGCACGCGCGCCCGTCTTCATGTAATAGGCAAGGCCGACGGAAATTGTGCTCGCGATCACCACAGCGCAAACACCGACGATTAGGGAATTCGAGAGCGCGTCGATGAGCTGGCTGTTGCTGGCAAACTTGCCGTACCATTGCAGCGAAAGATCCGACCAGTCGAGCTTCCGGTCCTTCACGCCGACGAAAGAGAGGAGGATCACGATGGCAGCCGGCGCGTAAAGAACGGCGAAAGTGATGGTGCCGATGATCCAGAGGAGGGTGACCGTGATGCGTTCTGGCAAGCTCATCTGACCCTCGCTGTGCGTGAGATAAGGGAAGCAAGCGCAATCAGCGCCACGACGGCGAGCAGCAACATGACGGCAAGTGCGGCACCGAACGGCCAGTTGAAGGCCATGCCGAACTGGCTCCAGACGGCCCGACCGAAGGTGAAGCCTTCGCTGCCGCCCACCATTTGAGGTGTCAGATAATCGCCGAGCGCAATCACCATGACGAAGAGCGCTGCCGCGATCGAGCCGGGAAGGCTGAGCGGCAGGACGACCGTCATGAAGATCTGGCCGGGCTTGGCGCCGAGATCGGCCGCCGCTGATATCAGCGATTGCGGAATACGCTCCAGCGCCAGAAAGATCGGCAGGATCCCGAAGGGGAGGTAGATCACCGCCATCGTCAGCATCACGGCTGTCTGGTTGAAGATGAAGAGCCTGCTCGGCACTTCGATGATGCCGAGCGACAACAGCATCGTATTCAGAAAGCCGTTGAAGCCGAGGATGCTTCGCATGGCATAGATCTTCACGACATAGTTCATGACCAGCGGCAAAGCACTTAGCAGAAGCAGCAGATAACGCGCCGAACCTTCCAGCCTCCAGATGAGGTAGGAAAGGATATACCCGAAGAAGAGGGATATCAGCGCCACCGTGAAGGCTAGCTTCAATGTGCCGAAGAAGACGTAAAGATAGCTGCTGCTTGTGAAGAAAGCGGCGTAATTGGCGAATGTCAGGCCGCCGGTAGGCTTGCCGTTGTCCTGCCCGAGAAAGCTTGAGGCGAGGAACGAGACGAGCGGCAGCAGGATCATCACCGTCGGCAAGCCATAGACGAGAAGCCTGGCGACGAGCTTTCCGAGACCACGCCTGGGCCTTGCGGCGGCTTCAGCGATCCCAATGCCGGTGGGCGTCGTGGCGATACTCATGGCGTCACCCTTTCGGAAGGAAGCTGACATCGGTTTCCGACCAGCGGAGCATGACGTCACTGCCCGCCACGAGGTTCTGCGTCGATAGCGCGGTCGGAATCCTGATTTTCACCCGATGTTCGTCAGACGCCCCGACGGAGAGCGAAAGCTGCGTGGTCGCGCCGAGGAAGGTTACGGAATCCAGCCGCGCCTTGGCGACTCGTTCGCCGGCGCTCAGGTCGCTGCCATCGTGGAGGCGAAAACTTTCTGGGCGGATCGCGAACAGCAACGCTCCCTGATGGTCGGCCGGAGCCCAATGCTTGCCGAGCGGACTTTCGATAACGGCCAGAGGAGGAGAGCCACTGGCGCTAGCGGGCAAAATGTTGTTCTCGCCGAAGAACTTGGCGACGAATTCGCTCTTCGGCTTGTAATAGATCTCCTGCGGCGTACCAACCTGCACGAGATTACCGTGATCCATAACCGCAATGCGGTCAGACATGGAAATCGCCTCTTCCTGGTCATGGGTGATGAAGACGAAGGTCGTGCGGATGCGCCTCTGCAGGTCCTTGAGAAACTCCTGCATCGAACGGCGAAGCTCGGCATCGAGTGCCGCAAGCGGTTCATCGAGCAGGATCACCTGCGGTTCGCAGACGATGGCACGCGCGAGCGCCACACGCTGGCGCTGGCCGCCCGACAGCTCGGCCGGATAGCGACCTGCCTTGTCGGCGAGATTGACGGTCTCCAGCACCGCCTCGACGCGCCGCTTGATCTCGGCTTGCGGCGTTTTGCGGATGCGCAGGCCGTAGCCAACATTGCGCGCCACTGTCATATGCGGAAACAGCGCATAATCCTGGAAGACCGTGTTGAACGGCCGCTTGTAGATCGGCACGTGGACGATATCCGTGCCGCGTAGTAAGATCCTGCCGGACGAGGGGGGTGTGAAACCACCGATCATCCGCAGGATGGTCGTTTTGCCAGAGCCTGAGGGCCCGAGAATGGTGAGGAACTCACCATCCCGGATATCGAGATCGACTGGCTTGAGCACTTCAACAGTCTTATAGGACTTCGTAACGCCGACGAGCTGTATGACATTTGGTGTCCCGACCATCAGACCCGCGGTAACTGAATTTTGCGCTGTCATACTTACTGTACCGGGGTCGCCTTGATCGTGTTCCAGAGCTCAATGCGCTTTGCGAAGTCTTCCGGTGCTTGCAGGAAGACCAGCTTGTCGGCATAGGTGAGACCCGCATCGATATTGACGGCCTGGTTGGTAGTGTTGCCATAGCCGGTCTTGGTGCTGATATAGGTGCCGACGGCAGGGTCAAGCATCGCATCGATCCAGGCATGCGCAAGATCGACGTCGCGAGCCTTGGAGCTGATCGCCCAGCAGTCGATCCAGCCGATGGCGCCTTCCTTGGGAATAACGAGGCCGACATTGACGCCCTGCTTCTTCAGCATCGGCGCCTGGGGCTCGCCCATCGACATCATCAGGTCGATGCCGCCCTGAGCGAAGATGCTGACACCATCGTCGAAGCCGGCGTAGTAGCTGGCGATGTTGGCCTTCTGCTTGAGCAGCTTCTGCTTGACCTGCTCGAACTGTTCGTCGGTAAGGTTGAAGGGATCGCGAATGCCGAGCGTCAGCGCTGCGGTCACGATCGCATTATTGGCGTCGTCCATCACGATGATGCGGCCCTTGTATTTCTCGTCCCACAGCACTTCCCAGCTGGTTGGCGGGGTCTGGAATGTATCGGCATTGTAGATCAGCGGGATAGAGCCCCAAGCGAATGGTGTCGCGTAGGTCTTGCCCTCGATAACGATGGCAGAAACGTTCTTGAAGGCGCCGGCAAGGTTCTTGGAGTTGGGCAGCTTTGCCTCATCGAGCGGCTGGATGAGCTTTTCCTGCGTCAGGCGCTTATAAGAGGAGGTCTCAATCGCGATTACATCGAAATCCGCCCCTCCAGACGCCGTCATTTTCGCGAAGATTTCATCAACGCTGCCGGTGTAGCTAACGCTGACGCTGGCGCCGGTCTTTTTCTCAAAAGCCTTGACCCATTGATCGTCGGCATAACCTTCCCAGGTCAGCATGCGCAACTCCTTGCCGGCGGCAAAGGCGGGACGGACAATCGCCGGGGCTGCGAGCGCGCCGACTGCGAGAGAGGCGGTGGTCGTCAGAAATTCACGTCTTTTCATGTGCGTTCCCCTTAGAACGAAGTTGTTTTGATTGAATAATCGACCGGTGTCTGATGCCATCCGGCTTTATGCTGTTCCCAGTAGGACAACTTGAGCCGGAGACTGACCACGCCCGGTCTGCCGTTGCCCATGATATGGTCGCCGATCCTCGATACGGGCATGACGCCGCCCGCCGTCGTCGTGCAAAACATTTCGTCCGCCGATGCCAGATCATCGCTGGTCAAAGGTGCGATGCGGGCTGGAATGGCGAGCATTTCGCAGAGTTCCAGCACGGAGCGGCGGGTGATACCTTCGAGCACTCCGCGGTCCGGCGTCAGCACCTTGCCGTCTTTGACGAGGAAAACGTTGAAGCCCGGCCCCTCGGTCACGAACCCCTCGGCATCGAGGAGCAACGCCGTGTCCGCGCCGGCGTCATGGGCTTCGAAGAGACCGCGGGTCAGATCGCCCCAATGGTAGTTCTTGATGGTCGGATCGATCGATGCGGGCGCGATGCGCGGCACGGAAGCAATATGCAGATGGGCTCCCCTTTCCTGCACATCGAGCGGGATCACGTCGATCCACGGGATCGCGTAGACGATCAGCTTGTTGTCGCAATCCTGCGGGCGACGGGATCCGAAAATCCGCGGCTTGCCGCGTGTGCAGATCATAGCGACATAGGAGTTGCGCAGGCCGGACAACGCGACGCACTGCATGGCAATCTCGCCGATTTCGGCCATAGAATAAGGCGGCGAAAGTCGCAGTCCCTGCAGCGAACGCTCGAACCGGTCGAGATGGTCCTGCAGACGAAAGAACGCGCCGTCGCGGACATGGACGACGTCATAGGTCACGTCGGAACGGGTAAAGCCCCAGTCGAGAACCGAAATCGCAGCTTCACCCGCCGGGACGAATTTCCCGTCAGAAAATGCAGCACCTTTTGAGAAGTCGGCAGTCATGGCTGAGGTCTTCTATGCTCGAAACCGATGTTCAGAAGCTGACAAAATTTTCGTACATGTGCAAGTTAATTTTCTCAGAAGAAATTTATTGACAGAAAGGAAAGACAATGAAAATTAGAAGCAGCTTGGATTTCCAACGCTTTTCGGGATGGAATTTTCATGAAAGAAAAATTTGAGAAACGCCGCCTTGGCACCACGAAGCTGGAGGCGACCACGCTCGGTCTCGGCACGACGGCAATCGGAGGCCTCTATTCAGTGACTAGCGAAAAGGCCGCTGAGGAGACGATGGAAACGGCCTGGCAACTCGGCGTTCGCTTTTTCGACAGCGCGCCGCAATATGGAAACGGCATGGCCGAACAGCGCCTGGGCGCGTTTCTCAAAACCAAGTCACGCAACGACTATGTGCTCTGCACGAAGGTCGGCCGCCTGCTCCGCCTGCCCGAGAAACCGGAGGGTGAAGACGCCTATTACAAGGGCACGCCGCCCGAGCGCCCGGTGTTCGATTTCAGCTATGACGGCGTGATGACCTCTGTCGAAGAGAGCCTGAAGCGCCTCGGCGCCGAGCGCATTGACGTGCTTCATATTCACGATCCGGATAATCATTACGCCCAGGCTATCGAGGGCGCCTACAAGGCACTCGACAGATTGCGCAGCGAAGGCACGATCGGCGCGGTTGGTGCCGGCATGAACCAGAGCGAAATGCTCGCCGAATTCGCGCGAAACGGCAATTTCGACTGCTTCCTGCTTGCCGGCCGCTACACTCTGCTGGAACAGGGAGCACTTGCCGATTTCCTGCCGCTTTGTCTCGAGAAGAACATCTCTGTCGTTATCGGCGGCGTCTATAACAGCGGATTGCTGGCCGATCCGAAAGCGGGCGCGAAGTTCAACTATCAGGATGCGGACCAATCACTGATCGACAGAGCGCTGAGGCTGGAGGCGGTCTGCTTGAGCCACGGCGTGCCGCTGAAGGCGGCGGCGATCCAGTTTCCGCTCGCCCATCCTGCCGTTTCAACAATCCTGACCGGCGCGCGCAGCCCCGCCGAGATGGAGGAGAATGCAGCCCATTTCCGTCAGCCGGTACCGGCTGCACTCTGGCAGGACCTGAAGGCTGAGGGCCTTATCGCTGCCGAAGCGCCGACAGCGTGAGCCGATGATGCCGAATCGAGTGATAGATGCTCACCAGCATTTCTGGGATCTCGCGACTGGGACCTATCCATGGATGGCAGGCGATGAGATGAAGCCGTTGCGGCGGGACTTCGGACCCGCCGAGCTGATGTCGCTGATGGCTGCGTCGGGCGTCGATGCGACCATTCTCGTGCAATGCCGCCACGATCTTGAAGAGACGCGCGATTTCCTGGCGATAGCGGACAAGTACAGCTTTGTCGCAGGTGTCGTTGGCTGGTTGGATCTGCAGGCCGAGGATGTCGCTGAGCAGCTAACCGCGCTCCGGTTGCGTCCGGGCGGAAGGCGTCTTGTCGGCATCCGCCACAATGTCCATGACGAACCAGATGCCGACTGGCTTCGCCGCCCGGCCGTTCATCGGGGCATCGCCGCCGTCTTCGAGGCAGGGCTCACTTTCGATCTTCTGGTACGCGCGCGCGAGCTGCCCGCAGCCATAGATGTCGTCGGTCATTTTCCGAACGGACGCTTCGTTCTCGACCACATGGCCAAGCCGCCGATCGCGTCGGGCTTCTCGACCTTCTGGCATGCCGCCTTCAACGAGTTGTCTGAACACGGCAACGTCTGGTGCAAGGTCTCCGGCCTCGTGACTGAGGCCGACTGGCATCACGCGGCGCCCGCGGACTTCGATCCCTATATGCAGATCGCGCTCGACTGCTTCGGCCCCGACCGGCTGATCTTCGGCTCCGACTGGCCGGTTTCCACGCTGGCCGCCTCCTATGCCGAGGTCAAGGCCATTGCCTCCCGGCTGACATCGACGGGGCCTGGCGTCGCCGATCGCTTCTTCGAGCGCAATGCAATCGACGCTTATCAACTTTCAACGGACGGAACGAAATGACCATCGATTTCAGAAACGGTACATGGCTGAACGCTCCTGCAAGCGCCGAGGCCCTTGACACTAGCCTGACCATGACAACCGACCAGAAGACTGATTTCTGGCGCGAGACCTACTACGGTTTCACTCGCGACAGCGGCCATTTCCTGGGCTTCCCTTCGGCGGACGGTTTCACGGCAAAGATCCGCATCCAGGGCGAGTTCCGGACGCTTTACGACCAGGCTGGCCTGATGGTCCGGATCGACGAAAAGCGCTGGGTCAAGACCGGCGTCGAATTCACCGATGGCGAGCTCTTCCTTAGCACGGTCATTACCGACGGCAAGTCGGACTGGTCGGTGTCGCAGCCCTTCAAAGAGCTTGAGGACTTTTACATTCGTATCACGCTTGCCAAGGGCGCGATGCGCGTCCAGGCGTCGCGCGATGGCAGCTTCTGGCCGCTGCTTCGCCTCGCTCCCTTCCCCATCGCGGATGCCTACCAAGTCGGCCCAACCGCCTGCACGCCAGAGCGTAGCGGCCTAAACATCCGCTTTTCGGAATTTGAGATCGGCCCGGCCATCACCAAAGACCTTCACGACCTGACCTGAGGATTGACCATGCTCATTGGTATCGACCCCATCCTGAATGCAGATATACTCCACGCGCTTCGCGCGATGGGTCACGGCGACGAGATAGTGATTGCTGACGGAAGCTTTCCCGCCCAGACCCTTGCCAAGCGCCTAATTTGCATGGAGGCCGCCGACCTTCCTCGCATGCTCAAAGCCGTGCTTTCTGTCATGCCGGTCGACGAATCCGAACCTGACCCAGTTGTCGGAATGGAGGTGATCGGCGAGCCCGATGCTATCGTCCCGGCCCATGAGGCAATCCAGAATGCGCTCGACACGCTTCCGGACGCGGCCATCAAGCTTACACGCGTTGAGCGCTTTGCCTTCTATCAGCGGGCGAAGGAAGCCTTCGCCATTATTGCCACCGGTGAGACGCTGTTTTACGGCAACGTAATCATCCGAAAAGGGACTGTGAATCTGGCAGGTAACTGAGGTCATTGATGATCAGCAGCACTAAGCTTTTCCAGCAGGTAATTTATTGATGATCAAAAAACTCACAGGCCTCCAACCAGGAGTATTAAGCATAACTCGGATTGTAATGGGATTTATAGCCTTCTCCTTCGGGACCGCAAAAATATTTCATTTTCATGCTGGCGAGTTCATGCCTGCTTTCGGTTCACCGGAATGGGTTGCGGGCCTAATCGAACTTACCGTTGGGCTTTGCTTCCTGATCGGGGTCTTCACCCGACTATCCGCCTTCATTCTTTCCGGCCTCATGGCGGCCGCATACTTCACCGCGCACCTTCCTGTCAGTTTTTCCCCACGGAAAACGGCGGTTACACCGCCGCCAGTTGGAGTTTTGTTTTTCTTTACTTTGCTACTTCGGGCGGCGGCCCAGCAAGTCTCGACGCTATGCTGTCTAAACTCGCAAACGGCTAACTGAGCCAAGCCAGTTGGGCGTCAGCCGGACACCTGTGCGCAAAGCATTGATCCGTCTTGCCAGGACTTATCGACATCTTGCCGCAACGTGGGAGTTTTGTGGCGCCAATCAGTATCGGCGATATCGAGGAAGCCCCGTTCGTCCGGGAGCGATTGGAGGTTGCGATAGTCAAGCGCTCGGGAGAAGATCCGGTTCCTTGTTCTCGATCCCACGGACGATCCCACAGTGTTGGGCCAGAAGGGTCTTCAGATGAGCTTGATCGGGAAGGCTGAGATAACGACCCGAAATCTATGCTCCTGCGTTTGCTGTTTCGGTTTCTCAATGATTATGTCAGTTGACAACTCAACTAGCTTAAGCTTTATTGGTGATGAGTTGCGAACACAACTCGTGCGACCTGAGGAATGCTCGCATAGACATGGATTTGGGAGGATCACATGCAAATCTTCACGCGTGCAGCCTTGGCGGCTGCTATTGCCGCGGTTTGTTCCAGCGTTAGTTCGGTCGACACAGTCGGGGTTGGCGCCATTGCGTAATTCTCAGGCCACGTCGCCATGTACGGCAACCAGTACGGGGAAGCCGTCGAGACCTATCTCGCAAGGCATGGAAAGCAGGCTGGCGAGCACAAGACCGAGTCACCTACAAGGACGTCGGCGGCCCCATTCTTGGCCTTGAGAACCAGCAACTGCTGATCCGGGAAGAGACCGACCATCTGGGTTAGGCCAAGTACGCCAAATACGCGACATTTGTCCGTCACTCGCGGTGGAGGAAAATATCCCCTCAGTCCTACACGGAATCACGTCGCTCGTTGAAGCCTTTCCGAAACTGAAAAATCGCCGAAAGATTGGGGCACGCAGCTTTCAAGGAGCGAGCAGCAGATGCTGGCATTGCGCGGACGCTGATGATGGCACCGGAAGTCGTGCTTCTCGACGAGTCACTCGAGGCGCTTGGGATCATCCGCGATCGATCGATGCAAGTTTCCAAGCGCTGGCGGCGGATGGAAGACGAACAGTGGTGTCGAGCAACACGCCGCGGCGGCGTTGTGATCGCAAGCCTCGCCATCGTCATCACAGCGACGGGGAGTCGACGCGCTCAAAAGACGATTGAAACTACTGGGACGCCACATCGGCGTCGCTTACGCCTGACCTGCGGAGGAGGTAAACTCATGAACATGATTGAAGGCCATATGACATTCGAGCCATCCTCTGGCATCCCGGTATGGGACGTGGATCCATACGCTGAAGATGTGCTCCTCGATCCCGCAGCCTACTTTGCGGAGTTGCGTGCGCGGGGACCGCTCGTTTACATCTCGAAGTGGTCGGTCCTCGCAACGGGGCGTTACGAGGAGACGCGCGAGATCTTCTCCGATCACACACGTTTTGTCTCGTCCCGCGGCGTCGGTCTTAACGACTTCAAGTGCGGCAAGCCCTGGCGACCACCATCGATCATATTGGAAGTCGATCCGCCGGATCATACGAAGACCCGCAAAGTCATGGCGCGTGCGTTGTCGCCAAAGGCAATCGCCGGATTGAAGGATGAGTTTCGTCAGAATGCCGAGATGATCATCGACGGTTTGATCGAGCGCGATAGCTTCGAAGCCGTCGCCGATTTGGCCGAAGCCTTCCCCGTCGCGGTATTCCCGAAAGCTGTCGGCATGCTGGACAGTGATCGGCGTAAGCTCGTCGATTACGGGGCCATGGTATTCAACGCGCTGGGTCCCGATAACAAGTTCAGGCGCAACGCGATGGCAATGGCTCCGGACATCGTGCCGTGGATTACGGCCGCCTGCGCTCGCGACCGCCTGACCAATGATGGACTGGGCGCATTGATCTACAGCGCAGCGGACGATGGCGAGGTGACGGAAGACGAAGCAGCCATGCTTGTTCGCTCATTCCTCTCCGCCGGCGTGGATACGACCGTCACGGGGATCGGCAACGCCTTGTGGTGTCTGGCATCCAATCTTGACGAATACGAAAAGCTGAAAGCAGATCACTCTCTGGCGCGTGCATGCTTCGAAGAGGTTCTTCGCTTTACGTCGCCCGTCCATACGTTTGCTCGCACGGCCAATCAGGATACCGAGGTCGCGGGTCACTTTGTTGGCGAGGGAACCAAGATCCTGTGTGTCTTAGCGTCCGCAAATCTGGACCCACAGAAATGGGGCGATCCGGAAGTCTTCCGGATCGATCGAAAGCCCGTAGGTCACATGGCTTTCGGAGCAGGCATTCATGGCTGCGTTGGCCAGAACTTGGCGCGTCTTGAACTGGAAACTGTTCTCACTGTTCTCGTCGAGAAGGTCGCACGCGTGGAGTTCGCCGGCGAGGCCGTATGGCGCCCCAACAATGCCATCCACGCGCTCGACCGCATGCCGCTTCGTTTCATTGCTAGATAGGGCTGCCATGACTAAGATTTTGTTTATCTCCTACGACGGCAGGGAAACTGCCGTGGACGCCGCCGACGGAGACAATGTCATGCGGGCGGCACTTGCCAATGACGTGGTTGGCATCGTCGCCGAATGCGGCGGATCAATGATGTGCGCCACCTGCCATTGCTATGTTGATGAAGCATGGTTGGAGGCAGTCGGCGATCGTGCCGATGGTGAAGAGGATATGTTGGAGAGCGCTGCCTGCGAAGTGAAGCAGACAAGCCGCCTTTCCTGTCAGATCCGCCTACGGCCGGAGCTTGATGGTCTCGTCATTCACCTGCCGGAGAGCCAGACATGAGCCATGGGGTCGTCATCATCGGAACCGGCCAGGGCGGCTTCCAATTGGCTTCCAGCTTGCGGCAGGAAGGATATAGATTGCCGATCACCATGATCGGCGATGAGGAAGCCCTCCCCTACCAGCGACCACCTCTTTCCAAGTCATATCTGAAGGACGGGCGTGCCGAGCTCGTACAACTACGACCGGCGAGCTTCTTTGAGCGAAGCGAGATCGAGCTGATAGCGCCAGAGCGGGTGATCGGCATCAACAGATCGTCCCAAACAGTTGAGACTTCGACAGGCAGGACTGTGCCTTATCAAGATTTGATCCTTGCCACCGGTGCGCGCAACTTTGTACCTCCCATACCGGCGTTGGACGCCGGTAATGTCTACAGTCTCAAAACGACAGGGGACGCGGACCGGCTCCGCGATGCTCTCACCGTACCACGGAAGGTGATCGTCATCGGCGGGGGCTTCATCGGCCTCGAATTTGCTGCGGTCGCTGTCGCTGCCGGTCATCACGTCACAGTGGTTGAAGCGGCATCAAGGCTTATGGCGCGAGCGGTTTCGGAAGCAATGTCTGAGACATTTCGCAGATATCATGAGCAAATCGGCACCGAACTCATCTTGGGTGCCTCCGTGGTCGAAGTCGAAACAGGTCACAATGGTCTGGCACGCGGCGTCCGGCTTTCCGACAGTCGCAGTATCAAAGGCGACATGATCCTGCTTGCCGCAGGCGTCCGTCCCAACACTGAGCTCGCCGAAACTGCAGGTCTTCAGGTTAACAACGGGATCGTGGTCGACAGAGCGCTGATGACGGCGGACGCATCAATTTCGGCTTTGGGCGATTGTGCAGCCTTTCCCTGCCCCACTTCAGGGACCCTCATAAGGCTTGAATCGGTACAGGCAGCAACCGATCACGCCCGTACCATTGCCATGCGGATTACCGGCAAGAGCATGGCGTACAACGCCTTGCCTTGGTTCTGGAGCGACCAAGGAAGCCTGAAGCTCCAGATTGCAGGTCTCGGTCAGTCGGCGGACGATGACGTCTCGGTGGAACGGCCAGGTGGGCGACAGCTTGTTTTTCGGTTCAAGATGGGCAAATTAGTGTGCCTTGAGACAATCAATGCCGCGGGCGAACATATGGCCGCAAGACAGCTTCTTCGACATCCGAATGGTGTGTCGCTGGACGCGCTCGCAGCTCGGGACTTCGACATTGTCGGCCTAGCAAAGGCGCTGAAAGAAACTGCCTGATGGATCGAAATGAGATGCGCGAGAAGCTTCAAGGTGCCGAACCCGATGCGATTTGCCCTGAGGCCCGGATCTCCCACCCGACAACGCTACGAGACGGGGTCGAGATTCTCGACATCACCAACTACATCCCGTTCTTTCTCTCGAGCATCAACAATGCGCTCTCGCGTGGTGCGTCGGCTATATATCGCGAACGATTTGGCATTGGCATTACGGAGTGGCGGACGATCGCGATGCTTGCCATAGAACCCGAAATCACGGCCGCAAGGATCTGTGAGGTCGTGAATCTGGACAAAGCTGCAGCCAGTCGTGCTTTGGCGACGCTCGATGAAATGGGCTTGCTCGGTTCGGTCACGTCGGAAAAGGACCCTCGTAAGCGGATCTGGTGGCTTAACGACAAAGGCTACGAACTCCACGCAACGGTCATCCGCATTGCCCTGGCGCGTGAAGACGCGCTGATAAAAGGCGTTGACCCGCAAGACCTCGAAGCAGCTATTCGCGCAATGCGGATCATGATGAGGAACGTGAGAACGATTTAGAAGCGAGTGAGACACCTGCTTTTGGTCTTAAGCAGATGAACGTAAAACAAGATCTCGATGCGAGATCGCCGGCACCCAGCCCAGTGATGCACACCAGCCGGCGGATATTCTGCTGCTCCATAACGCCGACCAGTGCGCGCGTCGCCGTGGAGAGCAGGGTCACCTCCCGGAACGGGCTCATGGCCGTGCCCAGCGAACTGACGACGGCATCACAGCCCGCGATGGCGCGGGTCAGCGCGGCGGGATCGCGAGCATCGCCTTCAACGAGCTCGGCGCCGGCGAGGTCAACGGCTTTTGCCTGGGAGCGAACGAGGGCGACGACCTCGTATCCCTTCGCATCGAGTGCCGAAGCAACCAACGGCGTTGAACTGAACGAGCTGGGATCCGAAGGCAAGAGCCTCGCGAGGCGGGTTGGGCTGTGGGATTTGACCGAGACCCGCTGGGCAAAACCGGGCGCCGAGCCCGAGACATCGAGAGGGCTTGTCGCCGAACGCCTCATGATGGGTTCGCTGCTTCAGGAAATCATCCGGCCAGCGGACGATATCTCGCGACGGGGCGTGAAAAGAACCGATCTCCTTACTTTCGACCGCGTTGAGGCCCGATGGCAATATGTCTCGTTCGATACACGTGATCCGGTCGGCCTGATGCCGGCCTGGAGCAGGAATGCTGGTGACGGCAAAACGATCGACCTGGATTTCTTCCCGATCGCCGCATGGAGCGACGGTGGAAGTGCCGGGACCCTCATGCGAATGCGTCAGGTGACACGGTTCGATGGCCCGGATTCTGATAGCAAGGATCAATATTTCACCCTGGCCGACGGGAAAGGCATCGAGTGGTTGGGGCATCGATATAGTTATAGTCGGCGTGGTTGAATCAAATCAGGCTGGCGTCGTAGTGAGGGCGGTTTGAAAGGACTCGACCGGCGACACCCTATTCAAATCTGAGATTGTTCACCTACAACAAGCTTAAAAGGGCAGGTAGCGCGCCACGCTCACCGTTCAAACCGCTCTAGCATTTTTCTCAACTGCGCGTTTTGCAACGTTAGCTTTCTGGCCAGCTGATCCCTGAGCACCCTGATCTCGTCATCGAGGCTCATCTCGTTTGCAGTGTGGATAACCTGGGGATCGTTCGCAGTTGCCACCGCTTCCTTGCTGCGGCTCCTTTGCTCGCGCGGTCCGACCTCGGCAGTTCGCTTGATCCTAGCGGCATCATGTGCAGCGGTGACGTCAATACCAGTACCACCGGATATAGCGAGATCAGCGGCCTCCACGATTTTGGCGACTTCGCCGTCGACCTTGTCGTGGACGTCGTTTTCAGCTTCTTCGGAATGCACAGGCTTGAGAGAAATTGCACCGGGTTGACCGTGACGAGGTTGGTCCTCGCCTGCCGGCCGACCATCGCTATTCAGGCTGTCCTCGGCAGGCGTTTCAGTCGAACCAGAACTCGGCGACGCCTCCCGCGAAACATTTTCGGTCGAGCCGTTTTCTCGCTTTTGTTCGAGTCTCGGTGAGACCAGTCGGGCAAGAAATTTCCAGGGAGACGCCATCTATCCGACCTCGCGTTTTATCCCGCAAGCGGGCAGTGAGCTTTAGTTCCGGCAACAGCATTCACTGTTGCCAAATTGTATCTCTTGATAAGCATGGAAATGCGGCCGGCGGTTGATCGGCTGCCTATATCAATCGAGCTTGAGCCGCTTGCGCAGATCGGCATTTTCAGCGCGAAGCTTTTCAGCCAGAAGCTTGCGCAGTCGCTGATTTTCCTCTTCCAACTGCAAAAGGTCTGCCATCTCGTCGATCGCCGTCATCGGTGCGGCCGGCGCCGGCTCCACGGCCTTTGGAGCACGGCGCACAGGTGCGCGTTTGGCACTCGCAGCAGCTTCGACCACCTTTGTCCTGCGCCCTCTCCTCTTCACACCACCGGCGCCGGCCAGAGCAGCTGCTGGCTCTGCCGTAGTATCAGCTGACGCGGTTTCGAGTGCCGCGGCTTTCTTGGCCCGGGGTTTGCGCTGTTTCTTCGGCGCAATTGGTGTTTCGACAACGGTCGGCACATCAGCCCTGGTTGCAGTATCGGTCTCGTCGGCCATGCCTATCTCCTGTGTATCCGATGCAGTTGTCGGTGGCCCGAGAGGCGGTGTCAACAACGACTCGGCCTTATCTGGTTTTGGTAAAGAAATTTCGCTGTAGGATTTGCCACTCTGAGAGCTATCCGACAGAAAAGGTATTGCCTCTGCGTCTAGGTCGCGAGCGACGGACTTTAGGTCCACGTTGCCCCAGATCGAGTTCGACCTGGTATCGAGTTTTCGTCTGCCGGTTTTGTATTCGACGGCAAAACTGCGTTGCACTTTTTTCAATATAAATGGCCTTGGAAAATCCACGGGATGACTTGGTGATGGGATGGTACGTCCGGAATAACGATTCCCGGACTGCCCGTCTATAGCCATGCTCCTATCAGATCCACCGCATCGTTTCCGGGCAGAATATATGGCTAGTCAAATGTGGGCTGAGCCGCGTGAGGCCACATTAGCGAAGTCGAACCGTACTGAATCAAAAGTCGCACGTGGGCGCACGGACTTATCGGCGAGCTTCCTTGTTGCGCATCGTCGAAGTCTTAAAAGATTTTCCGCAACCCCGACGTCGGTCTATGTAGCACATCCAGAGCTCCGGCGTTGCCGGCGCGCGCGGGCGAAGGCCCGCTCGATCGGCGCCACCGTCGTCACGCATGAACTGCCGAACCCTCATCGAAGAAGCAATGCGCCTGTCGACCTTATCTTTCTTTGCTCGCCTGTCGGGCCAGGTCCCTTCGATCCATTATGCGATCTTTTTAGCCAAGAACATCAACATCCTAGCAACAAGCCGGGCGCTGGCCTCGAAAGCGCCGTGCTAGAACCGTTGACCCCGCTATATCAGTGTTGTCGTGTGGGATAACACCGATTTATGGAACTAGGTTGTTCCCCCGACAATGCGGTATGCATGGCGGTTTGCCTGGTAGGAAGTGCGGGCGATCACGATTCTTTTTCAATCAACAGAAACAAAACGAAGCCGACGGTGACGCCGCTGTGAAGTGACGCGGAACGTCGGCATCTGCCCGACCTGTGGTGGCGCATCGTTCCTGAAGGCGGCCGACAGGGTGGTCCAGGTGTTGGAGCACGTGCCGGGGTCGGTTAAGATTGTCCGCCATGTCGAAAAGCGCATGATCTGCAGGGATGGCGATACGACGGTAGCTGGCGAGATGCCGATCCTGCCGATCGAGCGCGGCAAACCCGGGCCGGGACTGCCCGCCCATATCATGATCGCTAAATTCGACGATCACATTCCCCTCTATCGCTTATCCGAGATGTACGAGCGGTTAGGGATAGACATCTCGCGATCCGTAATGGCTGACTGGGTCGGTCGCGCATCCAGTCTGCTAGCTCCTCTCGTCTCGGCTACTAGGGCCCATAGTGCCTCCCTCCATTCTAACGAAAATAATGCACCATCAAATGCCGGGACTAAACACCCAGAGCTTTTTCGATCCGCCAACCGGAATCGCCAACTCGGAAATCCGCGCAAACCTTTCAGCGGGCTGGATAATGCGTCACTAATTAGACGCTGCCTGAGTTCTTTGCCAACAGCAGAAAAAACAAAACGTTAAGGTGGCGCGATAGGCCAAAATATATCAAAAAAAATATCAATGTTATGTGTTGATATATCGCGGAGCGCCGTCTAGATCTGGTCAACAAGCGGCACGGGGGTCTACCCCGGTCAGCGACGGGAGGCTTAGGTGAACCGACGTGACAACATGCACCCAGACAAAATCAGATCCGACAGGCCAGAGATGAAGATCGCCCTCCTAGATGGAGAACGTGACAGCTTCCTCTTGCCCCATTCCGTTGAACTCAGCGGCGAGAGAGTGCGATAGCGGCCAGCTGCGGCCGCGGCTGTTATAAAGGTCCCGAATCTCGCCTGGGTTAAAACGCGTGCCGATATGGTGAGGCCAATTAATTCGGCCTTGAATCGGAACGCCGCCCGATATCAATGAATAAGCTCCTGTAGGGTCCCCGAAGGACATCGACAGAGGAAAACCATCAAATGCGGTGTTGCAAGAACGCGCCCCCACAGCGTGGGGCTGACACAAACTTTTCTACTGAACCAGAACCTGCAAAGGCCGATATTGCCTACGATGCTATTCGACGAATTCTCCACAATAACGGCCGTGTGCCGGGGCAACATCTCAGGGAACAGGATCTGGCGTCTAATCTTGATCTTGGTCGAACACCAATTCGCGAAGCACTTCAGCGACTAGCAGCTGAAGGGAAGATCCAATACATCCCTCAGAAGGGCTTTTTCACCAGGCCGATGTTGGAGGGTACTCTGTTAGATTTTTATGTTGTTGGAAGTGAGACGCTAATCTCGGCGTTGAATCGAAAGCGGCCGCAGATCCCAGAGAGCTGGGCCGTGGCAGATAAATTGTCCCCCGACGAACTCGCCCTAACGGCAGAAGCGATATTTACTAGAATCGCCGAAGAAGCATCGAATTGCGAGGCATGTAAAATCGTTCAACGATTCTGTTTTTGCACTCACCCTCTACGAATGGAAATAACTGCGTCGGAACTTAGGCCCGCATTTGTCGAAAGCCTCGAGAAATTAATTGCCGCAATGTCTGAACTAGGCGCCGCGACAAACTTGGTGGAGTCCGCGTTGATGAACCACCTTGACCTAGAACGCGATGCCGTCCCAAGGGTCGTACAAGAGGTGAACGAACGTGGGTTAACAGGGCTTCCTGGGCACGCGAAAAGCTTGTGATATCGCCGTAATCTGAAGCACTCGGCTCGAGCATTTAAAGCCTATGTCGGAATAAATGCCCGCATCATTGCGTTACTAATAGGATCGACACTATTGGGCTAGTCGGATTCTTCCGGTTCCCCGAACTCCGCGATAGATAATAAAATGATTGGCACGCGCTGGATGTTTAGACCTGGCATTAGATAGAGCGAATCTGGTGAAGCGCTCGGGTTATGAAGCCCATGCTTTGCAAATGAACTCGTAGTGTGTGGAGGCCTTGAGAGGCTTGAGTCTGCGGCGAACAGGTACCCCATTGACATGGTAGTTAATGGCAGGAACAGCGCGGCGAACTTCAACATGTGGCCCGGTGATCCAATGGTTAACATGCCTCCCGCAGCAGGTCGACGCTATCGACGAGGACGACCTTGCCTCTGACTTCGACCCCCGACGGGGCGAGCGCCGCAAACGCGCGGGAAAGGGCTTCCGGCGCCAGTCCCAGTTTGCCGGCCAGGATTCGCTTTCGGTAAGGAAGGCGGAACGTAACCCGCGAGGTGGCCGCCGAGGCGGGGCAGCGGCTCATAAGGTAGTTTGCCACCCGTTGCGCGGCTGTGAGCAAGCGGTCTCCGGCAATACAATCCATCGCGCCCAGCAGGTGCCTGCCCATGATGCGCATGACGTTCCTGTGTACGACCGGATGTTGGTCGGCGAACGCCTGCAACTCCGCAAGCGCAAACAGCGCGACCTCGGCCCCGTCGGCGGACCGCGCGCTATAAGCGTAGGAGCCGCCCCCCGCGAGTAGATATTCACCAAAGGTGTCGCCCGGCTCGCACACGCAGATATCCGCCTCGCGCCCGGCGGATTCCGATTTTGAAAGTCGGACAAACCCGTTCATGACGCAGTAGACGAACGATGCCTGCTGGCCCACGGCTACGATCTTCTCGTCAGCGGCGAAGGCTCGAAACTCAGCCGTTGCGGTGAATTGCTCCACAGTCGCCTGATCCAAACCAGCAAACAGGTCAGACTGCAGAAGCATAGAATTTTTCGCAAGCATCCATCTTCCTTTCGTGTTTGGACCCACTGTGCGGTCAGGGTTCTCGTTGATCGGTTTCGTCCTCGGCGAGGATCCGCCAGGCGGCGCCTTGAAGGTCGTCATACTGGCCGCTCTTCAGCGACCAAAGGAATGCCAGGAGCCCTATTCCTCCCATCAACAGCGCGATCGGTATGAGATAGATCAACATGTTCATGCGGCTTTGACCTCCGCACTCCTGCCGATCCGCCCTCGAATGTGCATATCCCGACGCTTGCCGAAGGCGTTCAGGCGCAGGGCGTTCGTCACGACGATGATCGAGGATGTCGACATTGCCACCGCCGCTATCAGCGGCGTCGCCAATCCGGCGATGGCGATCGGCACTGCTAGAACGTTGTAACCGATGGCGAGAGCGAAGTTCTGCCGGATGAGGCTGGCGGATCGTCGCGCAACGGCGATCGCTTCCGGAACAGCGTCAAGGCGATCGTTGAAGAAAACCAGGTCGGCCGCCTGTCTGCCGATATCGGAGGCTGTGGCCGGCGCCATCGAGACATGCGCGGCAGCAAGTGCCGGGGCGTCGTTGATCCCGTCGCCAACCATGAGCACGCGACGACCTTCGCCATTCAGCCTCTGGCATTCCTCGACCTTCTGTTTCGGCGTCAGAGAGCCCAAAGCCCTGTCGATACCCAGGGCATGCGCCGTATTGTCGACGACGGTCTGCCTGTCTCCGGACACGATCAGCGTTTCAAGGCCGGCTGCATCGAGCCGGTCGATGGCCTCGCAAGCACCCGGACGAAGCGTGTCATCGAAGAAGAAGCGAGCAAGATCGACGCCATTCTTCGACAGGACCACTTCCGAGAACGGACTGTCGGCGGTGCGGGGCACGACGCTGGTTCCGCAGGCAAACGCCGCGTTGCCCAATCGATAGACATCTGCTCCGTTCCTGGCTTCCAGTCCCCCGCCGGGGATTTCCGTGACGATGTCGAAGGACATGAGGTCGGTCTCGGTGTCTCGTACCAGGGCCCGAGAAAGGGGATGCCGTGAATGCGCCGCCAATCCACGGGCGATCGCGGTGGCGCTCTCGTCCATGGCGTCCACTCTGACAAGGCGCGAACTGCCGATCGTCAAGGTGCCCGTCTTGTCAAAGGCCACGGTGTCGGTCTCGGCCAGTCTTTCGAGTGCTGAGCCGTCCTTCACCATGATGCCCTTCCGGAAAAGTTCGCCCGCGGCGACGACCTGGACCACGGGTACGGCAAGACCCAATGCGCATGGGCAGGTAATGATCAGCACCGCTACGGCGACCAGCATGGCCTGTTTCCAGTCTCCGCCCAGGAGGCCCCAGGCAAGGAAGGAGACCAGCGCCAGCAGATGCACGACCGGGGAATAGAGCGTCGCAGCGCGATCGGCGATCCTGCGATAGCGAGCTCTTCCGCCCTCGGCGGCTTCCATGAGGCCGATGATCTCCGAGAGAAGCGAATTCTTGGCAATTCTCGTCGCCCGCAACACGAGGGAGCCGGTCAGATTCATCGCCCCGGAACTCACTTCGCTGTTGCTGACGACGGCGACCGGGCTGCTCTCGCCGGTGACGATGGAGAGGTCCACGTCACTTTCTCCGCTGACGACGATGCCATCGACGGGAACCCGTTCGCCTGCGGCTATCGAGATTTCATCCCCCGCCGCGATCTCTTCTACCGCAATGTAGCGTCGCGACCCGTCCGGATTGATCAGCAATGCTCCGCGCGGCGCCAGTCTTGCGAGTCCGTTGATCGCCGCCCGAGCCTTTTCCCGCATGACATGATCGAGGGTTCTGCCGATCAGCAGGAAGAAGAGCAGCGAGACCGAAGCGTCGAACCAGGCATGCTCGCGGTGATGGACGGTCTCCCACAATGAAACGGCATAGGAGAGCGTCACGGCGAGCGAAATCGGAACGTCCATGTTGGTGCGCCAGTGCCGCAGCGCATTCCAGGCCGATCTGAAGAAGAAGCGCCCCGCATAAACCAGCGCGGGCGCTGCTATCATCGCCGAGATCCAATGAAACATGTCGCGCGTCGCAGCATCTGCGCCCGACCAGACCGATACCGAGAGCAACATGATGTTGGCGGCCGCAAAACCGGACACGCCGATCGCGAGGAGAAGTTGATTTCTGGTCTTGTCGTTCTCGGGAGCTGAGGGCGTGAAGAGATGCGCGCGATATCCGGACGAGTTGATCGCTGCCAGGATCTTGGACGGATCGGTTGCGCGTGTCTCCATCTCCTCCTGGTAGACGCAGCTCACCCTTCGAGCCGTGAGATTAACTCGCGCTGTCTTGACGAAGGAAAGCGCCAACAACGCCCTTTCGATGGTCGAAATGCAGCCACCGCAGTGGGCGTCGGGGACGCTCAGGTCCAGCTGGCGCAATCCTTCGCCGAGCGGCTGGCTGGCAAGGCGAACCTCTTCGGCACTGAATGATGTCGTGCTGAGGGCAAGCACGCTTTCCGCGTCCATGGTACAGCAGCTCACTGGCCTAACTCCGCGGTATCGATGCGTTTTGCCTCATGCATGACGACCACGCCGCCGTTTCGCGAGATGGCCTCGACGATCCAGTCACCGTCGGCTAGATCATGCTCCGCTTCGAACCGCCCCGCGGCTGTCTTCATGAGCGTAAGGAGGAAGTCCTCGTGGTCTCCGACCGGACGTTTGAAATTCAGAATGACGTCGTCGACGATCGCAGGCGATCCGCTCTTGTCGTGAATATCGTAGCGGATCTCGTGCCCCTTTATGGAGAGCTCGCCCTCGATGCCGGAAGCGGCCATTGCCTTCATCGCCGCCGCTTTGCGGTTGAACTCCTGACTGGCGACATAGGTGTTTTCCACGACCAGACCGCTCCAGCTGGAGGAGGCATAGAAGGCCATGGTGACGTTCACCGCGATCACCACGCCAAAGAATGCCGAGGTCGCAAGCAGCATGTGCAGGCCTGTAAAACCTTGAGCGGAGGTCTTCATTTGATGTCTCCCGGTGCATTGAACGCCGCGCGGTAGGTTGCCCGATCGGCATGTTCGGTATCTTCGATCACGAACAGAAATTCATTGATCGCGGCTCCGGTAGGCTTGCGCGTAACGAAGACCTTCAGCGTCGTGGCCGCGTCGGGTTCGGCATGGACCGTAAAGCTGCGAGCGTCTTCCTTGCCGAACTCGGGAATGCGCATCGTCGCCCCCTCCAGCCCGACCAGGCTTATGTTCACATCCCTCGGCTCCGGCACCATGTTCAGGACACGAAGCGTGTAGCCATTCCGCAGCGAGCCGTCGCTTTCCAGAACATATTGGGGGTTTCGGTCGTGAACGACGTTGAGTTCAAGGCGCTCCCGAAAGGTGAGATGGACGAGCATCGCCACGCCGACCGACGACCAGGCGATTGCGTAAAACACGGTTCTCGGACGAAAGATGATCCGCCAGTTGAAGTGCCGGATCGCCGGAACGAAGGTCCCATCCTCGTTTCGAACGCTGGACGGTTGGACGGCCGTTCGTCCTTCGTCGGTGGCAAGCGACATGTTGCCCGAGTATTCGCTTAGCGTGGCGTAGGCGATCAGGCCGCGAGGCTTTCCGAGCTTGTCCATGACACCGTCGCAGGCGTCGATGCAGAGCGCGCATGTGATGCACTCCATCTGCTGTCCGTCGCGAATGTCGATTCCCATCGGACACACCGCCACGCAGGCATTGCAATCCACGCAATCCCCGACCGATAGGCCATTGACCAAAGCCTTCTTGGCGTGACGCGACCGCTGCTCGCCTCGCCAGTCATTGTAGGTGACGACGAGAGAATTTTCGTCGAGCATCGCACCCTGGATGCGTGGCCACGGACACATATAGGTGCACACCTGCTCGCGCATGAGACCGCCGAGCACATAGGTCGTCGCAGTAAGGATGGCGACGGTGGTGTAGGCGGCTGCAGGAGCGTGGCCGGTGAACAGCGAAACAAGCAGGCTCGGCGCGTCGGCAAAATAAAAGATCCACGCTCCGCCTGTGACGATGCCGATCAGCAGCCAGATCGAGTGTTTGACGACACGCTTCCTCAGCTTGGCCAAGCTCATGGGGTTAGCGTCAAGCTTCATTCGCGCGTTTCGATCGCCTTCGATCGCACGTTCGACGACGAGAAAAAGATCAACCCAGACCGTCTGCGGACAAGCGTAGCCGCACCATGCACGGCCAACCGCGGAAGTGACGAGAAACAGCCCGAACCCGGCCATGACCAGGAGACCCGCTACATAATAAAATTCCTGAGGCCAGATCTCGATGAAGAAAAAGAAGAAGCGCCGTGAGGAAAGGTCGATGAGAATTGCCTGGTCAGGCGCGTAAGGACCGCGATCCCAGCGAATCCATGGCGCGAGATAGTAGATGCCGAGCGTAACCAGCATGACGATCCACTTGAACCGACGGAATTGTCCCTCTGCACGTTTGGGAAAAACCTTCCTCCGAGGTGCGTAGAGAGGCTGCCGGTTGCGACGGGCATTGACCGGCTCGACATTGAGCCGCTCGATGTTATCGGGATCTGGTGCAGTGTAGAGGTTCATGGGACCTATCCGATTTCACCCACCCTTGTCCCATCTGCCGCGCATTCGTTCCTTGATGCAGATCAAGAGACAAGGCCTTCCCGCGAAAGGAAAAGGCCACGCCCTGGAGAGAGGGCGCGGCCTGCAGGAGCTGCGGGGGAACAACCACCGCTGGGACGTCCTCGACAAGTCTACAGCTAGCGGCTTGTCTGCCCGTGGTCTTTGAGACAGGTCAAACTGACAATCGAACTGCCGATCTTTGCCGGGTCGTCCTGATCGGACGGGGCGGCGTGGCCTTGGCGCGCGCCGACACTCGCGATCGTATGGTGGCGCGCGGCGTGCCATAGAGATCGAGGATCGGGTTGTGGCCGTGAACTGCCATGGCTTTTCTCCTCACGTCCCGCCGCCAAGCGAATGCACGAAAATGGTAAGTTCCTTGACGGTCGTATCGCCGAGACGCCCTGTCCAGGCAGGCATGACGCCATGCTTGGGAGCAGCCACCTGACGGATGATCGCATCCTCGCCGCGTGCCTTCAGCCAGATCGCATCGGCGAGATCCGGCGCGCCCATTTCCGCTTTTCCTTTGGCGTCGTCGCCGTGACATGCGGCACAGTTATCGACGAAGACCTGTTTTCCGGCCTCTGCGAGGCCGGGGTCCGACGGTGTATTGGTCAGTCCCCAGACGTAAGCCGCGACCTGCCTTGTCTGGAGGGGATCCAGAACATCGGCAAAGGGCGGCATCTCGGAAGCATGAGTGTCCGTATCCTCGTCGAAGCGAATTCCATGCGCGATCGTCGCCTGGATGGCATCCAGGTCTCCACCCCACAGCCAATCGTCGTCGTTGAGGTTCGGAAATCCAGGGCCGCCGCTTGCTCCCGAGCCATGGCACGGCGCGCAGTTCACCTTGAATGCAGATGCGCCGCCGGCGACCGCGAATTCGCGAAGGGCTGAATTGGAATCGATCTCGTGCACCGTCTTGGCGGCGATCAGATCACCCAGCGTCGTCTGCGATGCTTTGGCCTGATCCAGGTTCTGCTGCAACTCGGCGCGGCTGGAATAGCCCAGCATGCCCTTCGTGGCGCCGGTAATCATCGGGATCGCGGGATATGCGATTGCATAGCCCAAAGCCCAGACGATGGTGGCGTAGAAGGTCCACACCCACCAGCGGGGCATCGGATTGTTGAGTTCGCGGATGCCGTCCCTTTCATGTCCGGTCGTTTCGACGCCGCTAAATTCATCGATATGTTTTTCCGACATCTCAGTCATCCTTCAAAGGAATATCGGCGGCCTCTTTCGCCGTTTGCTTGCTGCCCGGGCGAAGGGTGAACACAACGACGCCGACGAAGAATGCCGCCATTGCCAGGAGGCCCCAGCTGTCGGCGAAGTGTCTCATTGCAGTGTAGGTTTCCATGGATCACCTCATCGGTAGCCGGTCGCGTCGTCGTAGGTCGAGAAATCGACCAACGTTCCGAGCATCTGCAGGTAGGACACCAGGGCATCCATTTCGGTCAGCGCAGCAGGATCGCCGTCGAAATCCCCGGTCTTCGCCTTCGGATAGCGGGCAAGCAGGGCCGTCGTATCCGCGTTCGGATCGGCTTGGGCCTTCATGTCGGCCTCTGCGTTCGCCAGCATGTCGTCGTTATAAGGCACGCCCACATCCTCGTTGGCCTTCAGGTCCATTCCCACGTCCTTGACCGTCACCCTCTGTTCTTTGAGGAAGGCGTAACTCGGCATGATCGACTCCGGCACGACTGCCCGTGGATCCGCGAGATGCTGGACATGCCATTCGTTGGAGTAGCGTGCGCCGACACGGGCCAGATCCGGCCCGGTTCGCTTGGATCCCCACTGGAAAGGATGATCGTACATCGACTCGGCCGCGAGCGAGTAATGGCCGTAACGTTCGACCTCGTCGCGGAACGGCCTGATCATCTGGCTGTGGCAGAGGTAGCAGCCTTCGCGGATGTAGATGTTTCGTCCGGCCAATTCGAGCGGCGTATACGGCCGCATGCCTTCCACCTTTTCAATCGTGTTCTGCAGGTAGAACAGCGGTGCGATTTCGACAATGCCGCCGATGCTCACGACGAGCAGCGAGCCGACGAGAAGAAGCGTCGCGTTCTTCTCGAGGATCTGATGTTTATCTAGTATCGATGCCATGTCTCACCTCATTCGGCAGGCTGTGGTTGGGGCACGAAAGTGGTTGGGATTGCAGCTTCGTCGCGCAGATGGCTGCGGATCGTCATGAACACGTTCCAGGCCATGACGAGACCACCCGCCAGGTAAAGCGTTCCGCCGACCGCACGCAGCACGTAGTAGGGGAACATCGCCGCGACCGTCTCCGCGAAGGAATAGACGAGGAAGCCCTGGGAATTGTACTCGCGCCACATCAGCCCCTGCTGGATGCCGGCAACCCAAAGCACGGCGGCGTAGACGACGATCCCGAGGGTTGCGAGCCAGAAGTGCCAGTTGACCATCCGCAGGCTGTAGAGACGCTCGCGTCCCCATAGCTTCGGCGTCAGGAAATAGATCGCTCCGAAGGTGATCATTCCAACCCAGCCGAGAGCGCCGGAATGAACGTGACCGATTGTCCATTCGGTATAGTGGCTGAGCGAGTTGACCGTCTTGACCGACATCATCGGACCTTCGAAGGTCGACATCCCGTAAAAGGCGATGGCGACAATCATCATCCGGATGATCGGATCGGTGCGGATCTTGTCCCAGGCGCCTGAAAGGGTCATGAGACCGTTGATCATGCCGCCCCAGGAGGGCATCCAGAGCATGATCGAGAAAACCATGCCGAGCGTTTGGGCCCAGTCGGGCAGCGCCGTGTAGTGCAGATGATGCGGGCCGGCCCAGATGTACATGAAGATCAGCGCCCAGAAGTGGATGATCGAGAGCCGGTATGAATAGACGGGTCGGTTGGCCTGCTTCGGCACGAAGTAGTACATCATGCCCAGGAAGCCGGCGGTGAGGAAAAAGCCGACGGCGTTGTGGCCGTACCACCATTGGGTCAGCGCGTCCTGGACGCCCGAGAAGACAGAATAGCTCTTGGAGCCAAGGAACGAGGTGGGAACCGCCAGGTTGTTCACCACGTGCAGCATCGCGATGGTGACGATGAAGCTGAGATAGAACCAGTTTGCCACGTAGATGTGCGGCTCTTTGCGCTTCAGGATCGTTCCAAGATACACGGCGAGATAGGCGACCCAGACGATGGTCAGCCAGAGATCGACGTACCACTCGGGTTCGGCATATTCACGGGCCTGGGTGATTCCGAGAACGTATCCGGTCGCAGCCATCACGATGAAAAGCTGGTAACCCCAGAATACGAACCAGGCCAGGCTACCGCCGAAAAGACGTGCGCGACAGGTGCGTTGCACCACGTAGAACGACGTCATGATCAGCGCATTGCCGCCAAAGGCGAAGATGACCGCCGATGTGTGAACGGGCCGCAGCCTCCCGAAATTGAGATAAGGGGCGATGTTGAGGTCGGGAAAGGCCAGTTGCAGCGCGATGACCACGCCAACCAGGAAGCCGACCACGCCCCAGAATACCGTGGCGATCAGGCCATACCGTATCACCTCGTCGAAATAGCCTGATATGTCGACTTTCCGCCGTTGGCCTGCCGGCGAAAAATCAACATTCCTGATCAGCACAGCAGCGCCCGCGGCAAGGCAGAAGCAAAGTATCCCCATATGGACCGCAAAGAGATGATCATGCGCGAATGCGGCTAGTAGCAGCGCTAGAAACGCCGCGACCGCGATCACCATCGTTTCCGTTGTGTAATTCATGATGTCGTCCCCAGTACGCCGACGACCGCGTCGCGGCCGTCTTTCTCGCCAGGACTGTCATGAAGCGGCAAATTGCGCCTTGATCTGCGTCAACGAGAGGGTCGGTAAATGGGACAGCGCTACGCGTCTTAAGTCGTTGGCACATTCCGACTGTCATACCGTCACGCAGGGTGTTCTTGGTTCGATCTCGCGTTTTGCTGGTGGATCAGTTCTCTGGATTGCCGGAAGCATGTTGCTTTCAGCTTGTCGGTCATTCCAGACATTGCGCTGACCACGGCGATAATCTTATTTCTTCCTGCACCGCAACTCAGCTAAATGCCGAACAACTCGAGCGTAATGACAAAGATCTCGAAAACTCGACTCTCCGAATTTGACAATGGTCGTCTTTATGTTTCACCTAGAATATCGGCGCTGTGAACCACCAGGCCGACCATCAGTCCAAGCGTGTCGACGACGATATGACGCTTGCGTCCCTTAATCTTCTTGCCCGCGTCATAGCCCGAAATGCCGCCGCTTTCCGTGGTTTTTACGCTTTGACTGTCGATCACGCCCGCAGACGGCGAGGCTTCCCGGCCTTCCAATTCACGCGCCTCCATCACAAGATGATGGTTGATCCGACCCCATAACCCTGTCGCTCGCCATTCATAGAAATAGGACTGCACAGTTGTAAAAGGCGGAAAATCCTTGGGCATCATCCGCCATTGGCACCCAGTCGTGGCGATGTAAAGCAACGCATTCACGACCTCGCGAAGATCGGTGCTACGCGGCCTGCCCAGTCGCCTCGGTTCGGGCAGGCAAGGCGAGATCAATCCCCATTCCCGGTCCGTCAGATCGCTTGCATACCGCATTGCGCGTCGGGCATATTGGCGACGGGTGAAATCAGTCCAGCCCATTGTGGTCTCCGTTCGTCCTAAGCAAACAAACAGAACCACAACTGGCTGATTTCACTCAACTCTTTTTCGGTCAGGCTCTTAGAGATCCTTACAATGTTCTTATGAGAACTTTTACTCAAATCACTGCCAGCTTTATTCTATTCTAAGCTTTATGGCCGCCCAATGCTGGCGGGAATGCAAATCGTCAGCGTCTGGGCGGCGCGCATGACGAAGGGCTGGTTGACCGACGGAGGCCGCTGTCGCGGCCGCCGTCAACAAGACCCTCGGAGCAGGCAAGATTACATGCACGCCGGCCACCGCCTATGAACTGCTGATTAGCTGCAGTTTCTTTCATCCGCCGATTGCTTCGTAGCGTGCAGAATTGGGGCCTCAGGGTGACGAGCGCGCGACAGCGGGCGGAGGTGGATATTCGACTTTCCGCCTCAACCTTCGCGCAAGACCAGAAGAGAATTGTGGGTGTAGGAAACCCCTTACTGGCAGGCGGTCAGGCCGCCCGGATTTCGAATGGCGGCAAAACCGACGCCGTCGATCGTGTTGTCGTTACGGACAATGAAGCAGTAATTCATCGGCGGGAGGTGCGGCGACGATGCAGGAGTTGGCCCCAGCCGGAATGACATAGGTGTCCGCTCCGACGATCGCAAAGACGGAGGCCGTTCCATTCGGATGGGGCACCGGCTGCTTGGTGAACAGGATCGCATCGTTCGGCGGTGCGACCGCAATGGCCTGGTAGTTCCGGCAATCGGACGAAAATACGAGTTGTGCCGCGTCGGGCAGCGCTGTTGCGAGGATAGAGACGGTGGCAATGGCAGCCCGGCAGCGATTTTACCGCGACGTGCTGTTTGGCCAGTGGATTTCAATGTAATACGTAACGTTGCTATATTCCTTTTGTTCAAGGGTTTATTGGCTTGCTCAAGCGTCAGTGATGATCCGGATCTCTGGGTCTATGGTCCTCCTGTCGCCGAAAATGTTCCGTCAGCTTTGTAAGTCACGGTGTAGGCCGCGTAGCCCATGGTGAAATCGCAGCATGCCGAGTTGCTCTCGTCATAAGCGACGGTGCTTCCGACCGGCTGGTAGCCCATCTTCACGAAAAAGATCTGCTTCGGTATGCAGTTCATGACGGCGTTGGGGACAGGAGCGACAAAGCTCGAGAGTATAACCGCCTGATTGTTGTTCAGGGCGACGACGCCGCAATAGAGTTCGGGATGCGGCAACGGGGTATAGGAAGGCACGTTCATGCCAAACCCTCCGATCGCAATTCCGGCTTGATTGGCGGGCGCGGAAAGTCCGAGCGGATCGAGCGTCAAGGTCGTGCAGTTGTCCGGCGAACCGTCAACCGTGGTGAGCGTAACCGGTCGGAACGCCGATGTGCTACCGACCACGGATAGTGTGGCGGCATTGAGCGAGAGAAGCGCGATCAGCTGCGAGGGCGACGCCGCCTGTTTGGTGCTGAATGCACCTGCATAGACCTGACTGTCCAAACCGAAATTGACTTGCGCTCCCGAACTTGCGTAATTGCCGATGCTTTGGCAGCCGAGACTGCCGCTGAAGACGAGACCAGGGCTCGGCAGCAACGGAAATGCGGCCTGCTTCTGGAACACATAGAAATATTGCGTCGTCTGCGAAAAGTTCCGAACGATGATCTGGTAGGACGAACTGGTCATTGCGTGTGACAATCCCCTTAGAGATCCAGCCTGTCCGCGCCCGGGCGGCGGCGGCAACCGCGAGGATGGTGCGCAGGTGAAGAGGGGACGGTTCTTCACCTGCATGGGTGCCAAGGCTTACTGGAGCTGCGTGGTCCAGGTGCCGTCAGATTTCAGGCTGACGTTGCAGACGGAATAGCCGCCGGTGAAATCGGAAAGCGCCGCGTTCACGCTCGATTGCGTGAAGTTCATCACGACACCTGGCGTGTAGGCGCCGGTCTGGACATAATATTTAAGGATCGGCTGGCAATCGGTATTGCTGGCAGGGTTTGCCTGCACGAAGTTGGAGAGCACGATGCCGCCATTGACGGCAACCGCCGAGCCGACATTGAAATAGGGCGGCGCGTTGAAGACCGGCGTGGTGATGCGGAAGGCGCCAGGCTGCACACCCTCCCCGTAGATCGGCGAGGATAGTCCGAGCGGATTAACCGTCGCGGTCGTCCAATCGTTCGGTTTGCCGCTGCTACCGGAACTCGTAGCAAGATCGATGGCGCGGCTGGCTGACGAGTAGCCGGAAGAGGCGCCGATTTGCGGCGGTGTGCTCGCCGGCTGGATGCCGGCATAATATTGCAGGTTAACCTGGAAGGTCAGGATCGCGCCCGTGTTGTCATAGTTGCCGAGCGATTGCGAGAAAAGGCTATTCGAATAGACTCGCCCCCCGCCGGTATAAATGGCCGGCTGCTGGAAGAAGTAGAAGGTTTGCGTCTGGGGTTCGCAATTTTTCACGTTGATGGTCAGCATTGTAGACATGTCGGCAACCCTTCTGCCTGAGGGATTTTGCACTTACGTGCAACAGTCGATTTGTGAGATACTCACGGCTGGTCGGCGTGGCATGTTTCGTTCCTGTTGTTTGATCTGCGACACGTTTCAGGTGCTGTGGGGTGTTAAATGCCGCACCCGATCCTCCTTCTCATTTATTTTCCTCCACGTGTTCGAACCGATGCGGTTATCCCGCAACGCGGATGCGAAAGCCGTTCCGCTGCCTCGCAATAGCTCACAAGATTCGTGCCAAGCAGGCCGATAGAGATGACGAACAATAATTTACTGCGATTCCAGTTATGTGGGCGCAAAATGCGCGATTGAGAACAGGAACGCTTGTCACGTAAACGACAAAGGTGATGACAATGTCGCAAATTGTTGTATGCGTCTGAAGGACCACAAGCTGGCGCTGGCTCAGCAGTAAGGCGCGTCAGATCAAGTGGCTTCGGCTTTGGTTATGCGGTAGCTCGCCCAACCGATCAGAACGGCGTTGATGTAACGATTGAGGCGGAGAAAAGCCAAGACCTCGACGCGCTGCAGCAGCTTTTATGGACGGCTTTCGATTGATATTTCCAGCAAGGGTTACTCGACGCTTCTGGCAATCATCCTGTTCACGCCCGCAACATCAGCTAAACCGCTTGTCCAAGCCTCACTAGGCGCCCGCAGCGTTATTTTCTCGATCGCTGTGCTTCTGATCGCGCATACGGTGTCGCTAGTCAGATTATCAACGGCAAACCGAAGCGCGATACACGCCCACCGCACCAGAGCTTCAGTCCCCGTGCTATCTCCCGGGAGATTATTCGGCGTTGAAATCTTCCAACTCGTGGCGCAGCTATCATGGACTTGTCCGACCTGAAGGCTATCGAACCGCCCCTCCGGGGCGGATTGCGACACGACATGTCGGCAACCCTACAAAACCCCTTCGCATAGCGACAACGAAACATGTGCAATCTCGAAGGCTTACCGGCGCAACTTTATTGGCACGAGCAGTGCTCAGAGTTAGCCGGGTCCCTGAAGCCCGAATCCGATTGGGGAGCTTAAACGACTATGCACATCGTGGTCTGTATCAAACAAGTGCCGGACTCTGCGCAGATACGCGTCCACCCGGTGACAAATACGATAATGCGCCAAGGCGTACCGACTATCATTAACCCTTACGACCTGTTTGCTCTCGAAGAGGCACTTCAAGTTCGTGACCGCTATGGGGGCGAGGTGACCGTTCTCACGATGGGACCCCCCATGGCTGAGCAAGCGCTACGCAAAGCCCTTACCCACGGCGCAGATCGCGCAGTGCTTCTGACCGACCGCCTCTTTGCTGGATCTGACACGCTGGCGACGTCGTATGCTCTTTCTCAAGCAGTAGGGAAGATTGGCGAGAGCTACGGGGCGCCTGATATCGTCTTTACGGGAAAGCAGACAATTGACGGCGACACGGCCCAGGTCGGACCCGGAATTGCAAAGAGGCTGAACCTCCAGCAACTGACTTACGTAACGAAGATTGTCTCCATTGATCCCACTTCGCGCGAGCTCATGGTTGAACGGCACGCGGAGAGCGGCACGCAGATGCTGAAGAGCACGTTTCCATGTCTCATCACCGTGCTGGAAGGTGTCAATGCTATCCGCCGGGGCTCTCTCGATGACGCCTTCCGTGCCGCGCGAAGCCCGGTTCTTAAATGGGGGGCCGCTGACGCCGGCATTGGGGAGTTGACCAAATGCGGCCTAAGGGGATCGCCGACGGTCGTGAAGCGAGTATTCGCCCCTGGTCCGCGCGCCGAAAAAGCTATGCAAATGGACATTAACGACAAAACATTGGCGGAGGTCGCCGCGGACACGGTCGCTGCAATTTTTGCCTGCCAGCCTGTTTTGGAACGCAAGCTCACGTCCCATGGCAATCGGTGAGCAGCGAGGAGTAGATTTTGGTCGCTAGAAAAAATGAAACGCCGGCAAATGCGGTCGGCCGCGCCAGCTCAGGGAAAAAGCTGCTTAAGTGTTTCGAAGATCACCGGCACGTCTGGGTCTTCATGGAACTTGAGCGCGGCAATGTTCATCCCGTATCGATTGAACTCCTCGGCGAAGGCCGCAGACTAGCTGACAAGCTGGGTGTCCAACTGGCCGGGGTAATCCTCGGTTCGTCTGAAGGCGTGGGCACCAAGCCTGCGATCGAAGAGGCCTTCGCTTACGGAGCTGATGTCGCCTATCTGGTAGAGTCGCCCCTCCTCGCCGACTATCGAAACGAACCCTTCACCAAGGCTTTGACGGATCTGGTCACTACTCACAAACCAGAAATTCTCCTTCTCGGCGCGACCACGCTCGGCCGCGACCTCGCCGGTGCTGTAGCAACGACCTTACAAACAGGGCTTACGGCTGATTGCACCGAGCTGGATGTTGATGGAGATGGTTCACTCGCAGCGACGCGGCCAACTTTCGGCGGGTCCTTGTTGTGCACGATCTACACGCTGACCAGCCGGCCGCAAATGGCAACGGTGCGGTCCAGGGTCATGGCGACGCCGCAACGTGCGGATAAGCCAATTGGACGCGTTATCCAACATCAACTCCTAATGGTTGAGGAGGAGATCGTCACCAAAGTGCTCGCGTTCCTTTGTAACAGCGGGTCTGAGCAATCCGATCTGGCCAACTCCGACATCGTGATCGGGGGCGGTCTCGGCCTCGGCGCTGCAGGAAACCTGCAATACTTGAGAAACCTGGCAACGACGATCGGCGGGGGTGTCGGGTGCTCGCGCCCACTGGTCCAAAAAGGCTGGATGCCTGCTGATCGACAAATTGGTCAGTCCGGCCATACCATTAGACCCAAGCTCTACATCGCGGCGGGAATATCTGGCGCGGTCCAGCATCGCGTTGGAGTCGAAGGAGCCGATCTGATTGTCGCTATCAACCTCGACCAGAACGCTCCGATCTTTGACTTCGCCCACATCGGCGTTGTCGCTTGCGCGCTGGAGTTCTTGCCGGCGTTGACAGAAGCTTTCGCCAAGCGAATGCCACCGCACAACTCTATCAAGGGTATGGACCGAGGAAGGCTAGATGACCAAGAGTAAGTTCGACGCGATCGTGATTGGTGCCGGTATGTCCGGCAACGCAGCAGCCTATTCGATGGCTAGTCGCGGTCTAAAAGTGCTGCAGCTGGAGCGCGGAGAACATTCGGGCTCTAAGAATGTTCAAGGGGCTATATTGTACGCCAACATGTTGGAGGCGATTATCCCAAACTTCCGCGATGACGCTCCTCTTGAACGGCATCTAGTCGAGCAACGATTCTGGCTAATGGATGACTCGTCGCACACGGGCGTGCACTATCGCTCTGATGACTTCAATGAACTGAAGCCAAACCGGTATACGATCATCCGCGCCCAGTTTGACAAATGGTTCTCACGCAAGGTGCGCGAGGCGGGTGGCACAGTCCTTTGTGAAACGACAGCGACCAGACTCGCTTGGGATCTGAGCGGTAAAGTAATAGGCGTTCACACGGACCGAGAGGGCGGTGTGATCCTCGCGGACGTGGTCGTTCTTGCCGAGGGCGTGAACGGACTGCTTGGAACACGAGCCGGCTTACGCGATATGCCGAAGCCAGAAAATGTGGCCCTCGCTGTCAAGGAAATGCATTTCATGCCGGAAGAGGTGATCGCAGAGCGCTTCGGCCTCAGCGGTAGCGAAGGCTGTGTGATCGAAGCCGGCGGCACGATCTCACGCGGAATGGCCGGACTGGGCTTCCTTTATACCAACAAGGAGTCAATCTCGTTGGGGATCGGCTGCCTCGTCTCCGGTTTAGCGGAAGGCATGGAAAATCCGTACCGCATCCTTGAAGCCTTCAAGCAACATCCCTCGATCCGACCATTACTGGCCGGATCAGAGATCAAAGAATACGCCGCGCATCTTATTCCTGAGGGCGGCTTCAAGGCAATCCCTCCGCTCTTTGGCAACGGGTGGGTCGTCGTGGGCGACGCGGCGCAACTAAACAATGCCGTGCATAGGGAGGGATCGAACCTTGCGATGACATCCGGCCTCATGGCGGGTGAAGCGATCTTCCAGATAAAGAGCCGTGGCGGTCTGATGACGAAACGCAATCTCTCTCTCTATAAGGGCATACTGGACAAGTCGTTCGTCATGAAAGACCTGATCAAACACAAAGATCTTCCAAGCCTCCTCCACACCGACAGTCACAATTTTTTCATGACCTATCCAACGCTTATATCTCAAGCAGCGCAAAATTTTGTGCGCGTCGACGGTGCACCTAAAATCAACAGGGAGAAGGCTACAGCTGCCTCCTTTATCAAGGCACGATCCCGTTGGGGGTTGATTAGCGACGCGGTCCGCTCCGCCGCATCTTGGCGTTAAAGGAAAATTCGATGAAGGCGACCATCATTGAGCGCATTGAGGACAAGCTGTACCAAAACCGATATCTCGTCGACACTGGACGTCCGCATATAACAGTGCGACCGCACCGGTCGCCAAGCCCGAACCTGCTCGCCTTGACGCAAATCTGTCCGGCCAAATGTTACGAGGTGAACGAAATTGGTCAGGTGGCGATTGTTCCCGATGGCTGCTTGGAATGCGGCACATGCAGAGTGTTATGCGAAGCGAGTGGGGACATAAAGTGGAATTATCCCCGGGGCGGGTTCGGGGTCCTCTTCAAATTCGGATGAGGAGTCCCTACCTCCGGCGGGATAGCAGCGACCGATGCAGCTGCGTTAGCGGCGGCGATTGAATGTGCATCCACTCAACCTTTCGAAAGGCAAATTTTCTATGCCGCCGGGAACACGATTTTGACTTAGGAATATGCGTTTAGCATATTTCGCGCACCAGGGAAAAAAACAGTGCACCCTCCCCTGTTTGTAGGCATGATTAAACCAGAGGCGCGGCTCCATATACTCTACGACATATCCAAAGAGCTTATCTCTTCTTTTCCTCTAGACAACGTGCTGAAGGCTGCGATGAACGCCCTCGTCGAGCATCTGCGATTGCGCGATGGCGGAATCGTGATTCACGGCTCCGGAGGAGAGCCCTGGATAAACGTACGGGCTCCCATTGGGCACGACGTTCGCTCACGTTCGCTTACGATTGAACAGGCGGACACAATAAATCGTGTCATCGCTAGCGGAGAGAAGCACTTTGGGAAAAATTCTGTCGTTCTCCCCGTTAAAGTAAACCGGAAGACAATCGGCGCATTGTGGATTGATTTCGCGCAGAAAAGCGGAGATCAGGACGAAACCCTTCTGGCAATGATTGCCGTCCTGATCGGCTTAACCTGCCAGCGCTATCGCGAATTGTGCAGCGATGGCGGCTCAGTCGCCGAGGAACAACAAGCAGGACAGATTCCGAAAATCGGGCCGAAGCCTCATCCCACCCAACTCGATAAAATCGACTGGATCGTCGGGGAAAGCCCCGCGCTCAAGAGGGTATTAGCGACGGCCAAGATCGTGGCCGCGACGAACTCCGCGGTGCTCTTGAGAGGAGAGAGCGGCACTGGCAAGGAATGCTTTGCAAGAGCAATACATTCGTTATCGATACGGAAAAGCAAGGCGTTTATTAAGTTGAATTGCGCCGCGCTGTCGGAGACCGTTCTGGAATCCGAATTGTTTGGCCATGAGAAGGGCGCTTTCACTGGCGCTCTGCTTCAACGAGCTGGACGTTTCGAACTGGCCAATGGCGGAACGCTGTTGCTTGATGAAATTGGCGATGTATCACCACAATTCCAGGCAAAGTTATTGCGCGTGTTACAGGAAGGCGAATTCGAACGTCTCGGCGGAACGAAGACATTGAAAGTAGACGTTCGAGTTATATGCGCCACCAACAAGGACCTTGAAGTGGCCGTCCTTCGAGGGGAGTTCAGAGCCGACCTCTATTACCGGATCAATGTGGTGCCCATCATTTTGCCGCCACTTCGGCAGCGCGACGGAGACATTTCGCTTCTAGCGCAAGTGTTCCTCGAGCAATTCAACAAGTCAAATGATCGAAATTTCGACTTCGCGCCGTCGGCAATAGGCATTTTGTCGAAATGCGCCTTCCCCGGCAATGTTCGCGAGCTGGACAACTGCGTACAAAGGACCGCAACTCTCGCCAGTTCAAATACCATCGCTTCATCAGATTTTGCCTGTCAGCAAGACCAGTGTTCTTCAGCGCTCCTCTGGAAAGACGCCCCCGACGACTACCCGGTGCATAGTCTCAACCCGCGAGATACAATGTTAGGCGGACTGGGGGCCAACGCAGGTACTCCTAGCGGTTCCGCAGCCACAATCGAGGCGCCGGGTCTCACTGAGCGTGATCGGCTGATCAAGGCAATGGTGAAGGCTGGTTGGGTACAGGCCAAAGCGGCTCGTATTCTGGGTAAAACGCCGCGGCAGGTCGGCTATGCGCTGCGCCGGTTTGGTATCGATGTGATCAAAGAGTGAAGGTGAGCGATGTCAAGAACATCGTAAGCTTTGGTTGGTTGCTGGAGAAGCGACTTCGGGCGCGATCCTGCCTTGATTGCTACAAAACATCTACGACAGCGAGCGCGGAAACGGGCGGTAAAGGCGACATGTCGACCGGAATCTATCTTGCTTTTGGAGGTTTAACCTTTCCTCACCAATGGAACAATGCGATGTCGGAACCGGAAATAAAGGTCGGGACGACCAGCAGTGCTCTCTTCGACCGGGCGCCGATGGCTCCCGCTATGCCCGGTGGCCGCGCATCTTCGTCCCATGGCCTTTCGGTGACGGATGACATAGATGCGCGGATCTGGGAGAGAATCAAAGACCATCCCTGCTTTTCAGAGCAAGCCCATCACTATTTCGCTCGCATGCATGTCGCGGTCGCGCCAGCCTGTAACATCCAGTGCAACTACTGCAATCGCAAATATGACTGCACCAACGAAAGCCGTCCCGGGGTCGCATCAGTAAAGCTAACTCCCGACCAGGCACTACGCAAGGTGCTTGCCGTCGCCCGCAAAGTGCCGGAGCTTTCGGTAGTCGGCGTCGCCGGACCGGGCGACGCTTGTTACGACTGGAGGAAAACAGTAGCGACGTTTGAAGGAGTTGCCAGGGAAATTCCTGACATCAAACTATGTATCTCGACAAATGGGTTGGCGCTTCCGGACCATGTCGATGAGCTAGCTGACATGAACGTCGATCACGTGACGATCACTATCAACATGGTGGATCCGGAAGTCGGGGCGAAGATCTATCCATGGATACTCCACAGGCATCGTCGATACACTGGGATAGAAGGTGCCAGGATCCTTCACAAGCGCCAAATGCTGGGTTTGGAAATGCTGACCAAACGCGGCATTCTCACCAAGATCAATTCGGTTATGATTCCAGGCGTCAATGACACGCACCTCGTGGAAGTTAACCGATGGATTAGAGACCGCGGGGCTTTCATGCACAATGTGGTGCCCCTGATTTCCAAGCGTTCACATGGTACTTATTACGGTCTTACGGGTCAGCGTTGCCCGGAGCCGTTCGAACTGAAGGCACTTCAAGACTGTCTCGATGGCAACGTTAAGCTTATGCGACACTGCCAACAGTGCCGGGCCGACGCCATCGGTTTGCTGGGCGATGATCGCGAGCGAGAGTTTGCCCTCGACCAGATCTCCACCAAAGTTGAATTCGACACCAGCAAGCGCGAGGCCTATCGCAAGCTGGTCCAGCATGAGCGAGGGGATCAACTGGCAGCAAAATTGGACGCGAACAAAGCAGTCAAGTCACTGGGTTCTTCGGGAACCCTTGCAGTTGCCGTGGCGACTAAAGGTGGCGGCAGGATCAACGAACATTTCGGTCAGGCAAGGGAACTCCAAGTGTATGCAGTCTCACGAAAGGGGATCAACTTGGTGGGACACCGCAAGGTCGAGCAGTATTGCCTCGGTGGTATAGGCGAGAAGGCCACTCTCGATCACACCATCGTTGCACTCGACGGCATCGACATTCTGCTTTCTTCCAAAATCGGCGATTGCCCAAAGAAGCGGTTGGCAGAAACTGGCGTGCGAGCCAGTGACGCATTTTCCTATGATTACATCGAGACTGCGATTGGCGCGCTATACGCCGCCGAGTTTGGCGGCAAACCGGCAATGCCGACGGCTTTAGGCCCCTCTAATTGAATCAGGAGCTAAAACATGGCCTTCAAGATCATTGTATCCCAATGCACCCAGTGCGGCGCTTGCGAATTTGAATGTCCCTCAGATGCGATCAGTTTCAAAGGTGAGGGATATGTTGTGGATCCAAAAAAATGTACCGAGTGCAGGGGTGAGTTTGACACGCAACAATGCGCTTCGGTGTGTCCGATGCCGAAGACCTGCGTCCCTGCCTGATCGCCACCGGACTAAAGCGCAAAGACAGAGCCACAACGGAGATATCGGCCTGCGCATATGTCGTACTAAAATAGCAGGCTTTGATAGCGCTCGAATTCCGGAGCTCCAAAGCCGCCGCAGCGAGAAGGGACATGCATGAGAGTGACAATCAGCAGAACTGACGTCGGTTTATCGGCCTATATTCACAAGAAAGACCTTGAGGAACCGATCATTTCGGTTGAACACAAAAACCTATGGGGCGGCTTTATTTTGCTGAAGAATGGATGGCGGATAGCCCTCCCCGACCTATCGCAGAACAGGCGCCTGCCCGTTACTGTCGACGCGAGGAGGCTATCCAGTTAGGGCGTGCGCAGGTTGATAGATGAGCGTCGATGCCAAGCGCAAGCGGGCATACAACCCAAATAGAGGGCATCGAGTTCCCGATCCCTTGAGGGCGGCCATCGGCAAGGGGCCGCCCGTAAATCAGCAGGAATCCGACATGATGCAATTCAACGAAACAACGCTCAAGGACCCCGTGGTCCCCATCCTTAGCGATATTGGCGGAGCTGTCAGCGTGCCGCTGGTGCGGATCGGAGATGCTCACGGGCTATACAGGACGCTGAAGGCAGTCGGGCCGGTGAAGGCCGACGAACTTGCCGATGCCTCGGATGCGCACTCGTTATGTGCGGGAGTGGCTGGCGGCACGGGCCGCCTCAGGCTGTGTGCACCATGAGCGAGGATTGTTCTCGCTGGCACCCGAGCGGGCCCACGTGTTCGCCGAGCCGGGCAGCCCGGTCGACCTGATTGGCGCGTTCGATACGGCTGCCGCGATGGTCGAGAACCAACTGCAAGCCGCCTTCAAAAACGGCCGGGGGTTGCCTGGGGCGACCAAGCTGGCTGCATGTTCTGCGCCGTCGCGCGGCTGTTCCGCCCTGGTTACGTCGATGCCCTCGTCCTGGAGTGGCTGCCGGGGCTCGATGGTGTGATCGACAAGTGGAAAACCGGTGCTACGGTTGCCGACGGAGAAAACATCAATCCGGTTGAGGGGCTTTACTGCTTTACTACTCAGCCTCGACGATGATCTGCGTTCCGACCTCCATCGCACAAGAGACAGGGCTCGCGCTTGGTGCGCAAGCGGGAGAGAAGCGATTGACGGAGGTGATCCGGTCGGGCGGTTTCACTCATGTCCGGCGCTCAGCCCACGCCCCTCAACATGGTTCTCGAGGCGACCTGATGAGAAGGAGTGGCGGGTCGGGGTCCAGCCAGATGTGCAGGTTCTCGGTGCAAACATGACGCCGAAAAGCGGATAGTCCTTGAAATTCGGACTATCTTTGCACGCTTGAGGCAGATTCGGTGGTCGCTCTCCAACTCCCTGCTGGACGAGCGAAAGAGCGGGCGATACCCGCCTCATTGGCCGCACGCAGAAGCGATTCGGGGAATTGTTGCCGAGGCAATCTTCCCGCTCAATGCGTCGACGCTAGCTTTGATAGCAACCACGTATTCCTCGCCGTCATCGCAAGGCCATGCGTTGATCAGAAGACGCGCCGTGTCGCCCAGCGTCCATGCGATCTTGCGGGATGCCAGGCCTCGCCCCCAACCGGCGTGAGTGCTGATGATGATGTGAGGTGGCATTCATCACCGCATTAGTCGCCGCCGAAGCAATGCGGTCGACACGAGGAATGGTACGACTATGTAGATGCAGAGAACGCCGATATGCAGGCAGACATTGGCGATTGGTTGGCCCAGCATCGTCGGGCGGATAACATCTATCGAATGTGCCAAGGGCAGGAAGGCCGCTATCTGTTGGAATGCTACGGGCAATTGGTCTATAGGAAAGACTGCGCCTGACAAAAACAACATCGGTGTGATGACAAGGGTTTGGTAAAATATGAAGTAATCGTAGCTGGGCGCGAGGGCCGTTACGACCATTCCAAGGCTCGCAAAGGCTAAGCCAGTTAGAGCGATGACCGGAAGCGCATAGAGAAGGCACAACCAGTGTGTGTACCCCAGCGTGGCGGCGACGATACCAATTCCGGTGCCCGCCAGCGCCGCCTTAGTTGCCGCCCATGCCATTTCCCCAACGACTATATCCCCCAGCGTGAGCTGTGTGTACAACATTGCTTCCCAGGTGCGCTGGCCCTGCATTCGGCCAAAGGCCGCATAGATAGTCTCGAAGGTTGCAGCAGTCATCGCGCTTGTCGCGATCATTCCGGCCGCCAAAAATGCAGTGTACGATACGCCGTCAACGCGCCCTACCATCACTCCCAATCCAGCGCCGAGCCCGAATAGGTATATTATGGGATCGGCTAGATTTCCGAGAATGGATGCCAGCGCCGCTTTTTTCCAAGCCAGATAGTTTCTGCGCCAAACTGCGAGCCAGTTTAAACCGCCGGCGGGTAATGTTGCTACGCCCATCGTCTACTTCTCCATCTCGCGTCCGGTTAACCGCAAGAAGACATCCTCTAGATTTGGTGGACGCTCCAGCAAGCGCAGGCCCGAATATCTACGCAGTTGCGCGCGCACCTGCTCTGGATCAGGCGTGTAGCAGAACAGGGTCTCTCCGCTGATCTCCAGTCGCCTAGCATTCGGCCTGATCAAAAGACTAAGCTCCTGCGGATCGCCACCATAAATTTCGATCACGGGACAGCCAATCTGCTCCTCGATCAGGGCATGCGGTCGTCCTTCGGCGATCTTTCGCCCCGCTTCAAGCACGCACAGCCGGTCGCACAACCGCTCAGCCTCTTCCATGATATGGGTGGTCAGAAGAATTGTCTTGCCTTGTGCCAACAGCGATCGAAGTCGTTCCCAGATCAAGTGTCGCGCGTGTGGGTCGAGGCCAGTGGTCGGCTCGTCCAAAATGAGTAGCTGCGGGTCATTGATGAGCGCACGCGCCAAAGTGAGGCGCCGCTTCATCCCTCCAGATAGGTCAGCCACACGCGTATTCGTCTTGCTCTCAAGTCTCGCAAATTCAAGCAGCGACGGGATGACCGTTTCGATTTCTCGGGTGCTCATGCGGAAGTAGCGGCCGTATACTAAAAGGTTCTCGCGGACCGTGAATTCCAGGTCGAGATTATCGAACTGAGACACGATCCCGATTTTCGCTCGTGCCAAGCGAACTTGGCCCGGTTCCTGTACTCCGAGTACAGTGATCGTGCCCGCACTTGGCGACGTCATCCCTAGGATCATACGGGTGATCGTACTTTTACCTGCGCCGTTCGGCCCTAAAAGACCAAAACATTCTCCGGCGGCGATCGTAAACGACAAGTCATTGACGACAACTTTACCACCATATGACTTCGAAACGTCGGCCAAATCAATTGCAACTGGGGACAATGCGCCAGACTGCCAATCCACTGCCTTGCATTTCGAACCGCCCTGCCGCTCCGATAGGATGATATGATCCTGGTGCGGATCAGCGATCGTCGTCTTCAAATTCGCTAATTGCCCGTTCATTTCTTGTCCCAAATTTTGAGCTGCGGTGACGAGTTCATCACTCGCCACTATAAGCAATTTCAGATGTCGCCCGCCCTGGCATTTTAATAGCGCCCTGCTGACCAACAGCGGACGCAGTAGAGACTGATCCGCGCGACAGCCATGCGCTATTGGATAAGGTACAAAGGGCATAGGCCTTCAAGGGAATTAAGAGAAAGATGTTCAGGAGCGTGTGGAGAGCAAAACCCAGAAACCTAAGTTCGCGGGCACGATAGGCAGCCACGCTACACCGTACAAGGGTCATGGATCCAATGACCAGGATCGTCCACCAGGGTACTGTGGCGGTCAGCGCAAACTGACCAATTCCTGTCAATACCGACAGCGCAAGAAGTAAAAGGCCGACATTTTGCCCGATTGCGTCCAGCGTGAGATATCGATCGAGACCTGGTAGTACGGGAAGCGCAAGCAAAGTATCCCGAAAAGTGCTGCGTGCCCACCGTAGTTGTTGACGCAGATAAACTCCCATTGTGTCTGGAACGACTGTCGCCGCGATGGCGCTCGGAACATACTCAGTTCGAAAGCCTGCGCTCAGCATGAGAATCGTCAAATGGCGATCTTCGCCGAAGTCACTCGGCTTGCCGCGATAAAGCTGCGTCTCGTACTGATCAAGCAGCGAAAGCATAGCAGACCGACGGTACATCGCACATGGGCCGCAGCAACACATAACTGCACCGAAGCGAGCTTGCGCCGCGCGCTCCTCATTGCAGGCAAGCCAGTACTCCATGTCAATCAAGCGAGTTAGCCAGGTGTCCGCCTGGTTGCTGGCTTTCATTTGGCCCATCGCCGCACCGACTGCTGGATCGCGCATTTTATGGGCAAGCTTCGAGACGACGTCGGGGGCGATCGTGGTGTCTGAGTCCACATTCAAGATGAGGTCCCCAGAGGACTGGGTTATAGCGGCGATTTGCGCTTTGCGCTTTCCCACATTTTTAGGGAGAATTGTGAACTTGAATCTCTCATCGTCTGCATAGACAGCGCGCTGAGCCACAACCGCGTCGCGATTTTTGGAACCGTCGTCGACTACATAGATGCGCAATTTTCCGGCATAATCTTGCTCCGCAAGCGACGCGAGGCATTCCGAAAGAACGATTGGGTCCTCGTTAAAGCACGGCACAATGACATCAACGCTTGGCACGGGGGTGGCATTGATGTCTTTCGCAGGTGTTGTTGAGATCGTTGTCCGCCGAGCATGAAAGACCTGCGCGCTCTTGTAAACGGTGGAGAGCATTGCATAAAGCGAGACGGCGGCGATGCTGGTTGTTGCGAGCAGGGTCATGGTTTCTCGTTTGTCCAGTGTTTCAGGGAAGTGAACGAATCTCGAATCCGCGGCTATGCAGTGCCGGAATAATTCGAGAGAGTGCTAAAAGCGTCTGGTCACGCAGTCCGGCAAGCGAGCATTGCTCAACCTCATCGGGAGGACACCCGTCGTGCAAAAGCACGATTGCCCCAGGTCGAGCAGCAGCAAGCACCTCATCAACGATCACGTCGACGCCCGGGCAAGACCAGTCTCTAGGGTCGGCCGACCAGTGAACGGCTCCAAGTCCAGCCCTCATCGATGCTGAAAGCACGTCTTCAGTCCAAACCCCGTAAGGCGCTCGTAAGTGCCGGACCAAGGCTTGGGGACAGGCCGAGACAATAGCTTGATGCGCCTCGTCTATTTCACGTTTGACATCCTTGGGATCGCAGGTGGCGAGGTCGGGATGCGTCATGGTATGATTGGCGACATCATGACCTTCCGCCACAAGACGCCGAATGAGGTCGGGGTGATCCTTCACGTATGAACCGATAGCAAAAAATGTCGCCGGGACGCAGTGCTCAGCTAGAACATCAAGGATTTGCGGCGTGCAGAATGGGTTAGGACCATCATCGAACGTCAAGTAAACGCAGCGATCTTCCTGGCCGCTTGTGTGATTGACCGGTACTTCGCTCATATAGGCAGGCCGCTTCATAGTTCCGACCCGTTTCGTTCAATCAACGAGCCCGCAGGCCATTCCGTCATCGGACGGTCGACGGGAACTACCAATACGAGGACATCTTCAGTGCGCGTGGCTGGCAGGTCGGAATGCGCGTCTGGAAGCGTGGAGCGCACACGCAGCCCGGTCATGATATTGGCGGTACCGTCTCGGCAGTACCTTTCCATATGATTCCGCATGGCGTGGCGAACTGTTCCAAAAGCAAATGGAACGCTCAACTCGCGCAGAACCGGAAACATGGCGCGGACCGAGTGAGCGATGCCTAATCCTTCTAGATCCGGTCGCACTCCGTACAGGCCTAGCTCGGCCACAAGCAAATCAGTCGTACCGACCCTTATGAAGCGGCGTAACAAGCCCATGTGGCTAGCGACGCCGCGGGAGTCATATGCGATTGCGCGGCGTTCGGGTCTCGCACCACCCCAGCTTCGGCCAGTCTCGAACGGCTTGGCATTGAAAGCTCCCGTCGGCCCATAGGTCTTGCAAAAGAAATCAGCGAGTTCCGCGTGGTCTGAAGCTTCCAGCTCATTTTCCCAGCATATTTTCCACCGCACTTCAGAAGACATCCAAAAGCTCCACGTTGTTTCTTCACCCAGCCACGATCAAAGCTGCGCGAGATTGTTGCGCATGACGATTGGATTGTCGGTTAGACAATCGAGCGGTTAGGAGAAGTAAAGAATTGAAAACGGGCCCTCGCCCGGCATTTCGATTTTTCGTTCCCGGCCTTGATATTGATCAAGTTCCGGCTTTTCTATAAGCGATCCGAAAGATTGGTAAAATTGATTGTTTGGATGGCAATCATCTATGGAATGGATATACACTTATGCGTTTTAAAGGCCTTGATCTCAACCTTCTTGTAGCGCTCAACGCTCTAATGACCGAGCGCAAGCTCACAGCAGCGGCACGCAGCATCAACCTCAGCCAACCCGCCATGAGCGCTGCCATCTCCAGGTTGCGCGCCTATTTCAACGACGAGCTTTTTATCATGCAGAGACGGGAGCTAATTCCGACCCCGCGTGCGGAGGCACTCGCCCCCGCTGTTCGCGATGCTCTCTTGCATATTCAGCTCTCCGTCATCGCATGGGATCCAATAAACCCCGCTGAGTCCGATCGCCGATTCAGAATTATCCTTTCAGACTTCATGGCACTGGTCTTCTTCGACAAGATCATCTTGCGCTTAGCTCGAGAGGCGCCGGGGGTCAGCTTCGAGTTGCTGCCACTTGACGACGATCCTGAGGAGCTTCTCCGCCGTGGGGATGTTGATTTTCTGATCCTTCCGGATCTATTCATGTCTGGTGCCCATCCGAAGGCAAGGCTTTTCGAAGAGGAACTGGTGTGTGTCGGCTGCCCTACGAACGAGCAGCTGCCAGCGAAGCTCTCCCTGGAGCAATATATGTCCATGGGGCATGTTGCGGCTAAGTTCGGACGTGGTCTTAAGCCTTCTGTTGAGCAATGGTTATTGCTGGAGCACGGCTTCAAGAGGCGTATTGAACTCGTCGTGCCGGGGTTTAACTTGATCCCGCCGTTGCTCGCAGGCACCAACCGAATAGCAACCATCCCACTCCGGCTGGTCAAACATTACGAACAAACTATCCCCTTACGGATCATCAAGCATCCTTTGCCACTTCTTTCGTTCACTGAGGCTGTCCAATGGCCGGCTCTTCACAACACTGATCCTGGAAACATATGGATGCGAGAGATTATGATTAAAGAGGCTTCGCGCATGGAATCTGAGATGAAAGGTTGTACGTCGTAAGCGACCCCGCCGGGGTCATTTCACAGCTGCAGCAGTTAGATGGGCGCTGATCATTGGAACCTATGCATTCGGTCCCCAAACGAGGCATCACGTTACAGGCAGGCCCCGCTGCCTCAGCTCATCTAGCGTAGCCATTGTGCCGAGAGCGATCGTTTCTACCTGAGAAGTTGCCATTTGTCTGCTTTCCCTGGCTTAATGCAAAAGTGATCAGAACTTTATTCCTGTCACTTATGTTCGGCTCATTGCTGAAAACCAGCATCACGTCGCGGCGACTTCCCCGACCTCCCGCACATGCTTCCTGCGCCGCACTGACAACGCGCTGGCGCGGGAAAGCGGCCAAAGCTCAATGCTTTCGAACCGCGTAATCACGCTTTTCCTCGAGGATTAGCAACTGCGCTGGCGCATGAATTCAACTGCGGCAAAGCCCGAGCTAAATCCATAGCGTGGATGCTTTTGATCCACACAATCAATTTTACCAATCATTCCGTATGATCCATAGCAGGGTAACCGCGCGATGACGTTCCGGTAAGTTTATCGGTATCTCTCGTCACTTCGCAGACGAGCCGGAGCATCTTCCGATGTTAGCAGAAATTAGATCGAGCCTTCTCGCAAGGCCGTCGGCTTGTCGAAATTAGGCATGATGGAAAGGAATACAAATGGCTGATCAACTCACACTGGAAATTATCAGTGCGATCAATAAGCTCGTCAAAGCTGAAAACGGCGAGAGAACGACCGTAGCGCTCGGCGAAATAACGACTGACACTGAGTTGACTTCGCTTGGCATCGATTCGCTGGGTTTGGCCGATGTCCTTTGGGATCTGGAGCAAATCTACGGCATTAAGATCGAGATGAATACGGCCGATGCCTGGTCGAACCTCAACAATATCGGCGACGTGGTGGAAGCCGTCCGTGGCTTGCTCACCAAGGAGGTCTGAATGGACAGGCGCGTCGTTATCACCGGATTGGGCGGACTGTGCGGACTGGGCACCGATGCTTCCTCTATCTGGACGGAGATGCGCGAAGGCCGCTCCGCCATCGGACCGATCTCAAACTCAGAGATTCATGAGCTGAAGGGGATGATCGGGACCGAGATCAAGGTGCTGCCTCAACACGACATTGATCGCAAGCAGCTCATCTCCATGGACCGCTTCAGCCTGCTTGCCGTGCTTGCAGCTAAAGAAGCCATGCGACAGGCCGGCGTTTCGTGCGATGAAGGAAATGCCCACCGTTTCGGCGCGACAGTGGGCGTTGGCTTTGGCGGCTGGGACGCTACCGAGAAGGCCTACCGCACCCTCCTGTTGGGCGGCGCGACCCGCACTGAGCTATTCACTGGGGTAAAGGCAATGCCTAGCGCGGCTGCCTGTCAGGTAAGCATGAACCTCGGGCTGCGGGGGCCAGTCTTCGGTGCCACCTCTGCCTGCGCCTCGGCCAACCATGCGATCGCTTCAGCGGTAGATCAGATCAAGCTCGGTAGGGCGGACGTTATGCTAGCTGGAGGAAGCGACGCGCCACTCGTGTGGATCGTGCTTAAGGCATGGGAAGCAATGCGGGTACTCGCTCCAGATACTTGCCGGCCATTCTCCGCCGACAGGAAAGGACTAGTTTTAGGCGAGGGTGCGGGCATGGCCGTGCTGGAAAGCTATGAGCATGCTGCCGCCCGCGGTGCAACGATGCTTGCCGAGGTCGCCGGCATCGGCCTTTCCGCCGATGCCTACCACATAGCTGCACCAGCTGTACATGGGCCGGAGGCGGCGATGCGCGCCTGCCTTGTCGATGGGGGTTTAAATGCCGAGGATGTAGACTACCTCAACGCCCATGGCACCGGCACCAAGGCCAACGATCAGATCGAAACGACGGCGATTAAGCGCGTTTTTGGTGACCATGCTCGATCGATGTCCATCTCTTCTACCAAATCCACTCACGCTCACTGCCTCGGGGCAGCAAGTGCGCTCGAAATGATAGCCTGCGTGATGGCGATCCAAGAAGGTGTCGTGCCGCCGACCGCCAACTATCGCGAACCAGACCCCGATTGCGATTTGGACATCACGCCAAATGTGCCCCGGGAGCGCAGGGTGCGCGTGGCCATGAGCAACGCTTTCGCCATGGGAGGCATGAATGCTGTCCTTGCGTTCAAGCAGGTGCAATGAAGTGAAGACCGTCACGACTAACCGTTGTAAGACCAGCGGCACATGCTTGAAGCAGGCACCCCCGATTCCCGTCAGCAAGATCTAGCTCCAATTCCCCAGATACTCGCGCATCTGAAAAATGGTCCTCCGCTCAGCCACGTTATTCAGCTTTCACGTGTCGCGGGGGAGCTGGAGCCTGACTATTCTCGTCGCGGGAGTTCTCACTCGGCTCGCCGGTCGACTAAAGTTGACGCCTCATCCTTTCTGCCACGAACAAGGAGTGTTACTATGAATTCCACCTCCGCCTCCGCCCGATATCGTGCCAGGTGCTAGCTAGCTTGATCGCGAAGTAGTCGCATTCAAGTACCGTCCTCCCGCGAACAAGATGTGAGAAGTGACGATGACACGCAGCCAAAAAGAGAAGATGCTGGCAGGCGAAATGTACAACGCAGCGGACCCCGAGATCCAAGCCGAGCTGCTCCTCACCGGGGCTTGGTTGAAGCGGTATAATGACACGCTGGGCGACTCCGCCGAGCGGTGGAATGGGCTCCTTTTAGAACGACTGGGGGCAGTCGGGCTTGGAGCGGTTATTCGTCCTCCGTTCCACTGCGATTACGGGTTTAACATCCGGATCGGAGCTTGGGTTTACATCAATTACAACTGCGTCATTCTTGACGTGGCAGCGGTAACTATCGGTGACGGAACCGCAATAGGGCCTGCTGTGCAGATTTACACCGCGGACCATCCACATGATCCAGAGCAGCGCCAGGCTGGACTGCAGTTGGGACGACCTGTCAGCATTGGCAGGCACGCCTGGATTGGCGGTGGAGCAATCATTCTCCCGGGCGTGACAATTGGCGATCACGCTGTCATTGGCGCTGGTAGTGTGGTCACGCGAGATGTTCCTGCAGGAAGCACGGCCATGGGAAATCCAGCTCGGGTCAAGGCTGGTGGACGCTTGCCGAAATCATAAAAGCAGGCGTTGGGGTAAATCCGGCGGTAAAGGGGTAGCTTCTTTGCTTCTGCGAACGGACTTCTGGCCGCCATGGCCCTTTCGATTCCAACTGTCGGCACTTTCACTCTGACGCCCTCTTTGCAAATGCGGCTGGGCAGTCCTGCTGACCGATTCGTGATCACGTTTGCATGCAAAGCGGCAACTACGCCTTAGGGTCAGCCCGCAGACACATACCGCTTCACCTGCAGAAAGACGAATTGCCTTTCAGTCCGTGCGCCGACGAAAGACAATTGGCGGCATGTCGTCGGCAAATAGCAATTCCTGTTGGCGCGAACATTTTCAGAGGCAGGCGCCCAACACCCCGCGCGTAGCTTATCAGTCGACACTTTGCAGAAGGCATCGTTCGCTGCCCACAGCGTCTAACCGACGCAACCCGAGTGCGCGACATCCATATCGTGGATGATAGCTATCGCAACAATCAATTTTACTAATCTGGTTGGATTTAATAGCACCCGCTGGAGGACACGCACCGAGCGGCGTCCGCCTTCCTGATTACCGGTCGGGGGCTCTTGGGACTTGGGTGACGAGCATGTGTGGGATTGTTGGCATAGTGGGACGGAAGCCCGTGTCGGAGCGGCTGATCGAAGCCTTGGAGCGACTGGAATACCGTGGCTATGATTCAGCCGGCGTTGCTACGATCTTCGAGAGAGAATTGCACCGACGCCGCGCAGAAGGCAAGCTCGTGAACCTTAAAACGAGATTGAAAAAAGAGCCCCTGAGCGGCACCGTCGGCATCGCCCACACGCGCTGGGCGACCCATGGCGCACCGACAGAATGCAACGCACACCCGCATTTTGCCGATGGCGTTGCCGTTGTTCATAACGGCATCATCGAAAATTTCTCCGAGCTGAAGGACGGATTGGCAGAGGTAGGGGCCAAGTTCCAGACCGACACGGATACCGAGGTGATTGCGCATCTCCTGACAAAATTCCGTCGGGATGGCATGGGATGCCTTGAGGCCATGCATGCCATGCTGAAGTGCGTTAAGGGCGCCTTCGCTCTTGCCATCCTGTTTGAGGATGATCCCGCGACCATTATGGTAGCGCGCAATGGACCACCATTAGTGATAGGCCATGGCGATGGTGAGATGTTTCTAGGCTCCGACGCGATCGCTCTTGCTCCGTTCACCAATGACATCACATATCTGAACGATGGCGATTGGGCTGTTGTAGGCAAAACGAGTGTCCAGGTTTTCGATATCGAAGGCAAAGTCGTTACGCGCCCGCGGCACAGATCGATTGCTACCGCCGACCTGGTCTGCAAGGGCAATCACCGGCACTTTATGGAGAAGGAAATCTACGAGCAACCGGAGGTCATTGCCCGTGCTCTTGGTCACTACATCAATGTCAACGATAGTCATGTCACAACGCCTTCAACCGACATCGATTTCGCCGGGGTTGAGAGCCTCGCGATCGCCGCCTGCGGCACGGCATATCTTGCGGGGTTGATTGGCAAATATTGGTTCGAGCGCTACGCACGCTTAATGGTTGAAATTGATGTCGCCTCTGAATTCCGTTATCGAGAAATCCCGTTGTCGCCGCGGTCAGCAGCTCTCTTCATCTCTCAGTCTGGTGAGACGGCTGACACGCTTGCATCGCTGCGCTATTGCAAAGCACAGGGTCTGAGAATAGGCGCTATCGTCAATACCCGAGAATCAACTATTGCCCGCGAGGCAGATGCCATCTTTCGGATCCTCGCCGGGCCAGAGATCGGCGTTGCTTCTACCAAGGCATTCACTTGCCAGCTTGCTGTTCTCGCGGCGTTAGCCATCGGCGCAGGCAAGGCGCGGGGCACAATCACAGTCGACGAGGAACAAGTGCTCGTCCAAAGTTTGGCGACGTTGCCGAGCGTTATGCGACAGGTGCTGAACGACATCAAGCCGGGGATCGACCTCTTGTCACGGGAATTGTCGAATTACCGCGACGTGCTCTATCTCGGCCGCGGCACGAGTTTCCCATTGGCCATGGAAGGTGCGCTGAAGCTCAAGGAGGTTTCCTATATTCATGCTGAAGGTTATGCGGCAGGAGAATTAAAACACGGTCCGATCGCCCTGATCGATGAAAATATGCCAGTCATCGTCATCGCGCCACATGATCGGTTCTTCGATAAAACTGTCTCCAATATGCAGGAAGTGGCCGCGCGCGGCGGCCGCATCATTCTGATCACCGACGAGACGGGAGCTTCGATGTCAAAGCTTCCCACCATGCACACTATCGTATTACCCGATGTTGCGGAGATTATCGCGCCGATGATCTTTTCTCTGCCGCTGCAGCTTCTTGCGTATCATACCGCGGTCGTTATGGGGGCAGATGTGGACCAGCCGCGGAATCTCGCTAAATCAGTCACAGTCGAATGATTGTGACGATTGGTTAGATCGCAAATCGCCTCCGAGAAAATCCACGACTTGATCAGACATCAAATAAGTGAGGTCGTATGCACGAACTTTCGCTCGCCGACGTGCCGTCGCGAATTGGCCAGGAACTCGGTAAGTCCGAATGGATCACCGTCGATCAAACTACAATCGATCTCTTTGCCGATGCGACACACGATCATCAATTCATCCACGTGCACCCGGAACGCGCGGCAGTCGAAACCCCGTTTGGTGGCACCATCGCTCATGGCTTCCTGACACTCTCGCTTCTGTCGGCGATGAACTTCAGCGGCATGCCAAGGATCCGCGAGCAAACCTTGGGCCTTAACTACGGCTTAGACCGGGTACGTTTCATGTCACCGGTTAAGACCGGCAGCCGTGTGCGCGGTCGCTTCGTTCTCTCTGAATGTCAATTTCGCGGCGCAAGCATGCTGGTGACCACTTACGAGGTGACGGTCGAGATCGAGAACGAGAACCGACCGGCACTCACCGCTAATTGGATCACTATCATTCAGTTTGATCCGAACGACAGGCCTAAAGGGATTTGACGCCAGCTCGCGCCAGCGGGTGTCGACTTGTTGTTTTGGCTGCACGCGATTTTGTAGTGTCACGCCGGAATTCTCGATCTGCTGCGTCGGTAATTGCGCGCTGGCATCATCCTTCGGGCAGGCGAAACGGGTTTGACTTGAATTTCGCTGTAATAGAGGCTGATTGATTGCATTCGTTCCGTCTGGCCGCTGCGGTGTTGCCGCTACTTTTGTCATCTTGCATGCTCGGGCCCGACCATGCACCGCCGGAAACGCCTTTACCGGAGAAGTTTTCCGAGGGTGCAAAACAGAGCGCCGGCGATGTTGCGGTGTCGGCGTGGTGGGATTCGTTTTCAGATCGTACGCTCGACCAGTACGTTGCCTCCGGCCTGGATGAGAACCTCAGTGTTCAGCAGGCGCTCGAAAGGGTTAATGCCGCCGCCGCGGACGTCACCATCGCTGGCGCCGGGGGCCTTCCCAAGGCATCACACACGACAAGCGGCGAGATCGGCAAAGGGGGAGATGTCACGAGCACACAGAATGTCTCGAGCGTGCAACTATCGTTGACCTGGCTGCTGGACGTATTCGGTCAGTACCGGCGCAGCACTGAAAGCGCACTGGCTTCTCTTGATTCTGCGCATGCGGCTGTCGACGCCGCAAAGCTAGCTCTAATCAAAGATCTTGTTTCCTCCTACATCGACGCCCGGTACTACCAGCGGCGCATCTCGATTTCCCGAGCGAACCTGAAGTCGCGCCAGGAGACCTACGATTTCACGAATTTTCAAGTCGAAGCGGGAGCGGCTTCCCGGCTGGATGTCTTGCAAGCCGAAGGACTTGTCCGATCGACGATTGCCGAAATACCAAGGCTAGAACTGAATTTTCGCGTGTCGGCGCATCACATTGCGGCCCTCCTCGCTTTGCCGTCGGAAACAGTGATCAAGCAACTGCAGAAAAGTGAAGGGCAGCCGGTCTATCGCGGAAAGATCAATGCCGGCATTCCCGCCGATCTTATTCGCAATCGATTCGATATTCGCCAGGCTGAACGGGATCTCGCCGCCGCGACTGCACAGATCGGCGTGGCGGAAGCACAGCTTTACCCCGCGATAACGCTCTCCGGCTCGATCACCCCTTCCTATACCAAGCAGCGCGGCCGTCACGGGGGTATCTTGAAATGGTCCTTCGGGCCGAGCCTCGACCTACCAATTCTGGACGGCGGCCGTTTGCGGGCAAACGTGGAGACTTCTAAATCGGACGCCGCAGCAGCCTACATAAGCTGGAAATTAACCGTCCTGACAGCTGTGCAGGAAGTCGAGGACGCTTTGACAGCCGTCCGACGCGACGTTCACACAGAGAACTCACGTCGCAGGCAAGTAGAAACGATCGAAGAAGCACTGAAGCTTTCGACGGCCTCGTACATGGATGGCGCCTCTTCTCTCCTCGATGTTCTCGAAGCGCAAAGGCAGGTGTCCAGCGCTCAGGCGAGCCTCGCTGCGGCGATCCAACAACTGGCCAAGGATCACGTGCGGTTGAATGTAGCAATCCGCGGTGGTTTTGCGGCTCCCAAAGTCGCGTCACCCAGGGAGGCCTCGACGGTTGCAGCCGCAAATGCAAACATCCAATCCGCACATTCGCAATAGCCGAGCGCTGGATGCGGGATGGTTTAACCTGATCACGTCATTAGCGCGCCAGCGCCTGAGTTGTATTGGCGCCGGCCGGGAGGTCGTCCAATCGCGGCACATGCCCTTCACCACCTCCCGCTTACGAGCAGGGCTTAGAGCTAATGGGATGGTCCGCCCTGTCTCCCGAGAGCATAACGGAGGTGGGCAAAGGAGGGCTGAAATTATGGATCGCAACCAACTGCGCCAATGCGCCGTCTTCGGCATCGATATCGGAAAGAACCTCTTCCACGTGGTCGGCCTGGATAGTTCCGGCGCGAGACGCTACTGCAGTTCTTCGAACGAGCGAACAGAACGCTTGTCGAATGGAATCCCGTCCGGGTTCCCAATGGCTTGCGCCAAGTTGCAGACGATGGGGCATTCCGTCCGCATCATCCCGGCGCAGTGAAGTCTATGTAAAATCGAACAAGAATGACATCATCGATGCTGCGGCGATCGCAGAAGCTGCAAGGCGACCGACGATGCGCTTCGTTGGCATTAAGCAAGCCGATCAGGTCGATCTTCAGATGTTGCATTGGGTGCGTATTCCGATGAAACCGGCCACCGATTCCGATTTGAAGCCGGCCATTTTTCGGGCTGATCCTGGGTCTGTTTGATGTTTGGATCGGGTTTTGTGCCACGTCAAGCTTTGCTGTGTTTCAAGCGCCATCGGTGAACGCTGTTTGCGCATACTTTCGCCAATGAGATCGATGCCTCGGCGTTGTGAACGAGGCGATCCAGTATCGCATCGGCGGCGTTGGGTTTGAAATAATTTCCCACCAGCGATCCAGGGGCACCTGGCTTGTGACGATCGTCGAGCGACGCTCGTAGCGGTCTTCGATGATCTCGAGAAGATCGCGGCGCTGATCATCGCTGAGTTTTTCCGGTCCCAGTCATCGAGGATCAGCAGGTCGGTCTTAGCGATAGATTTGGGGATTCTGCCGTATCGCCCGTCACCCCTTGCAAGCGCGAGCGTGGCGAACAGCCGGGGAACGCGGTGGTATGCAACGGAGAAATCCTCGCGGCATGCTTTGACCGATGGATGCGCCCCAGCGCCGAAAGCGATCTGGTATCCACTCAGCGTATCGCCGGTGGGAACTGGGCATGTGATCTGGGTCGGTTCCATGACGACAGCCGCCATAGCGGCGCTGATGGACGGCGATGCGCTTGCCGCGGTAAAAGATCTCGATGGTTCGCGCCGTTGCTCTAAGATCGACCTGCTGGCGAATGAGGGCATGGGGGACGGAATAAAGGAAGCTTTTGAACTCGACGTGATAATCGGTCGAGACACGGACCAGACGCCATTCGGCGAATTCGTAGTTTCACCCGGGAGGCTAGCGAGCGCAGCACGTTCGACACGTTCAAATACTTGCCGCCGGGTAACACCCAATCGACGCATGAGGTGATCGTTGATGCGATCAAGTGCCAATAGCGGCATTGGCCTCAGCCAGCGAGAAGAAAGTCAGCTTGCGCAACCGCCCCAGGATGCAGGTGGCGCATGGCGCCGTCGTCATCGGCGACGAGAACTTGTTTCAATGGCGTACCTTTACTGGTGCAGTCGATCAATAAATCACGTCGTTTCTATTTTCAGTTCCCTGCGCCACGTTGGGAAAGAGAAGCGCCCCAAGGGTGGAACGCTCCTCGGATCTTCGAATTAAATGAAGCCGAAATTTTCCGCCGTAAGCGAGGTAAGATCCGACATGTCGTGCAGATTGTCGACATGAGCGAAGGCATGCGCGTGGTTCGCAGAATCGACATAGGCTAGTGTCGCACCGTGAGTTTTGCCATCTTGACCGAGAGTTTTTTCGTCATGGTAGACAATGATGTCACCGGGGACTTCGTCGTGAATAGCGGTCGCGGCGGCAGAGCCAGACGTGAACCCTCGATCCGTGATTACCACGACGTGCTGACCGTGCGCTTTCGCGGCCTCGCCATTGTAGAAAGTGTCCACAAATTCGCCTGGGAAACCCTTCGAGTGGTTGATGAAATTTGCGCCAAACAGATCCCCTTTGCCGAAGTCACCGGCGTCCATGACAAAACGGTCTTGCTTCGGGTCGAAATCCGTCACAGTCGTATACCAGTGCGTTGTTCCAACCATAGGATCGTGGAACCGGAACACGAAGGCGTCGCCGTCTTCGCCGCCAGTCAGAACATCTGCGCCGTCGCCGGCCACCAGGGTATCCCTTCCCTTACCGGCGTCGAGCCTGTCGTCGCTCTCGCCGCTATGTGGTATTACGCGGCGCACTTCGAAGGGGTTGAAGGCTTCGATTGAGCCGTCGCTATACAGGAGGTCGTCACCAGGACCAGCATGGACTATGTCTGAGCCATCCCCCGCATAGACAATGTCATGGCCGTCACCGGCCTCGATCGTGTCGTGGCCGCTTCGAGCCACAATCCGATCATCGCCGCCACCGGCTTTGATCCAGTCATTAAGATTGCGTGCATAAATTGTGTCGTCGTCATCGGATCCGTTAATAAAGGGGCTGTTATCAGTGCCTTTGATCATCATCTCAAATACTCCTTATGAGGCAACGGGTGCCGCCTGTGCCCCTTATCTTTTCCAAGAGCGATTTAGTGAAATCCATTGTTTTGATATGAACGATTTGAATGACGGATGCCGCAATGTTTATCTCGGCCGAACGGTGCGCTCTTCGTGGATGGCCGGGAATATGAAAAAGACTTGGGGCAATGACAATCGGCGGCCAAGCAGTGGCAACACTGTCCGAGACGCCTCGTGGCGAAGGCGAAACTTCCTCCCTCGTATACGCTGCAGACAAATCTGCAGAGCACCTGATCTCAGGGTGCTTTGCAGGTCGAAAACGTCAGCTCCAGGCATGGAGCGGTGGCTTCTCGCCATTCAGGAAATACTTACCCAAAATGGCGTACTTCCAGCGGACCGGGTCGTGCAGAGTATGGGTGCGGGCGTTGCGCCAGTGGCTATCAAGCCCGTGCTCTGTAAGTTTGAGCGCGTTGAGTATCTTCGCTTCGGCGGTAACGATCTGGGCTTCCGCAACGGTTCAGGAAGAACAAATTGGCGATGCTGATCACCAGCAGGAACAGCGCCGAGATACTGGTCTCGACGACGCCGTCAATGTTGTGAATATCCTCAAGCCGACCCGACGCGTCCCTATGACACGCTTCTCCACCACGGTGAGCCCAACACGGCTGGGTGGGAGTCGGACGGGCGTCTCACCCATCACTCGCGAGTTGCCCAGACGGCAGAGCCGGCCTCGGGATCGGGCATGGCACCGCAGGGTCGGCAGCCGCTCGGCCCCACCCAGTGGCTGACCGACGATCATATCACTGCGAAATACAGGCTCCTGGACTCGCTGCGGATTACAGGCTCCTGGACCAGGAGTGGCAGGGACGCTCTGCGGATCTGGCCGCCCGGACGAGCGTCGTGAATTCTGTCGTGGCATAAGCTCAGCTACAGTCGCGCTTTCGTTGTGCGAGCCTAATTTTGTTGGCGCGGCAAATGCTTGTGCCACCAGCTGGAAAATAAACCATAATATATATGAAAATATATTGTCGTATATTTTCCTTTAAACGGTGAAGTATCAATCCATTCCCGTTTTTGATATAACATAAACGAATATATTCTTAAATATATCCTCTGCGTCTCTTGTCTTAAATCAGGTAATTGTAGAGAGTCTGCTTATGAAAGAGGTTTGACAATGCTGAAATATTCAACAGGCGAAGGGCTGTCGCAGGGAGGAACGTCGGCTATGGTCCAGGGGGAAGGCTCCAGCACAGCAGGGACAACGCCTCCTATGTCCCAAAGAGCGTCGGGTCGACCCAAGACCCAGCGGACGCGATGCGAAACTTGATCCAGTCGAGCGATTTGGCTTTTCTCATGGAAGCTGATGATGCCCTCTCCGCGGGTAAGGCGGGGCCTGCAGACTTTGGGCGTCCAGCCCAGCACCGGATGTTAGTTTCGCTCGTTATGGAGTTACATATGTCGCTAATTAAAAGAAAAATCTTCTCCGTAGGTGTCTTGACGCTAATGGCATGCGGCGCGTCGGCGGCCGATCTAGCTGACCACAGCGTTCCGAGCGCCCCCTCTTATGACGCACCGGGAACCTTCTCGTGGGCCGGGGCTTACGCCGGTCTTCATGGAGGTGTCGCAGCCTCCAAATTCAACCCGTTCAACAATGGTCGCGCCCCAGCGGTGGGCGCTCAGGTAGGTTACAATTTCCAGGCTGGATCGGGCGTTTTCGGCGCCGAACTGGAAGGCTCTTACTTGAACAACGAAGTGCGTGTGCCCGGCGGCAACGTGGAAAGCCGCTTCCGCGGCGGCGCGAAAGCGAAGGCTGGCTTGGGCTTTGATCGCACTTTCGTCTACGGCACCGCGGGCGTCACAACGACCGAGTTCGAGGGCCGCCGCCTCGTATCCGGATCGGACAAACGGAAATCCGGGCCGGATAGCTGGAAACAGGGCTACCTCTTCGGTGGCGGCGTCGAGCACGCGTTTTCGGGCGGCGTGTCGGCAAAGATCGAGTACAACTACGTCATTAACAACGCCGTCCCGACCACGAGCGGAGGCATCAGCTCGAAGTCCGACCTCAACGATAATGTAATTGAGGCGGGCCTTAACTTTCGCTTCTGACGAACTCGTCTGAAGCCTTGAGCAAACGCAAACACCAGGCAACCGCCCGCACGATCGGCCATGCCTCGAAATGCCGGCCCTTGAAATCTTCTATCGGTTGCCGCTTCAGCTTTTCGGTAATCGCATTCAGAATCGTCGGCTCGCTCCACAACTTTTGGAGGGACAATCTCTCGTCCCATGGTCCACATACCGTTAAGCGCCCAAATTTGCCACAGGCCCTGCTTCGAAGTTGTCAGTCATCTGCCGTACGGTTCCGAGTCAATGCCAAGCTATAGCGATCGGGCTGACGCACTCGGTTAAAATTGACGGCTCGAATTGTTTTTCAGACGAGCGGCGCCAAACGGTTGCCGACGACGATCCCGTCTGGAAGATGCGCTTTTTGGTTGTATATATCAAGGGTATCTAATATGGTTTTCAGAGTTAGCCGCCCACCGAACTGGGCACTTACTGCTTAGATGTGACGAAGTTAATCTTGCGCCGAACCGGGAGGTTGTCGTGAAGGAAGAATCCTCAGCGGTCTCGAATCTGGTGTTCGATTTCCTGTCAGAGTCAGCCAGTGCAAAGAGCAAAGACGATGTGTTACTCCTACTTGGAAAAATTTCACAATATTTCGGGTTTAGTTATTTCGCGATATCCGGCATCCCCTCGCCTCCGGAGCGAATTGATCCCTATTTCGTATTGGGCAATTGGTCAGCCGGGTGGTTTGATCGCTATCGTGAAAACAACTATGTCCACGCCGACCCCATAGTGCAGCTTAGCAAGACATGTGATCACGCATTTGTTTGGTCGGAAGCTCTGCGAGATCAAAAACTCGCTCGGCAGAGCCGTCGTGTCATGAATGAGGCACGCGAATTCAGGTTGATTGACGGCTTTAGCGTTCCTTTACACACTGCCGCCGGGTTTCAATCGATTGTCAGTTTTGGAGCGGAAAGGGTAGAGCTCTCAACCTGCGACCGAAGCGCGCTCTATCTGATGGCGGCTTACGCGCACAGCTTGCTCCGCGCCCAAATTGGGAATGATGCCAGTCGAAAGATTCAGGCCTTACCCATGATCACAACGCGAGAGCGCGAAATCATCCATTGGTGTGCCGCAGGCAAAACAGCAACAGAGATCGCAACGATTCTCGGACGATCCCATCGAACCATTCAAAATGTCATTTTGAACATCCAGCGAAAGCTCAATGTGGTTAATACACCTCAGATGATTGCCGAAAGCTTTCGTCTCAGAATCATTCGCTGAAACATATGCAGATTCGGGCACTTCAAAGATCGGGCCTGTTGGATCACGACAACCATCATGATCAGATAGTAGCCCCGTTGAAATGCAGAGCTAAATTTGCGCCTGAATTGATAGACAGGCGCAACACAGTTTTCGGTGGCTCGAGCAGAGAGCATCCATTGGGTGGCTGCGAGGACGTGCTTTGAATTTGTTTCCTCAGAAGTCGTCCAATGACCACCTACCGCCAGACGGCCCCCCCGAATTGACCAGTCGCGTCTTTTGGGGTGATCCCCGACAGATCGCAGTGGTTGGCATTTTCTGGTCGGGCAGCTTGGATTAGCCGCGCACTTTTGACCGGCGCATTTATCATGCAATACGCGTTAAAGCGTGCGGGTAGCCCTGGCAATGTATTCGCCAGGTTACCATTTGGTCTGCAGTTGACGCTTGCCCCCTCCAAACGTCCGGATGGATCCACGGGCTCACCGCTGAAGTCGCATGTTTTCCCGGTTGACGTTCCCGGATTTCCAACCGGGCCGGCAAGCGTGACGCCGCGGATCACAATGCCAGTTTCTACGGGCTTCGCTGCGACCTTGCCTTTTTGATGCTCCTCAGCCGCGGCCGCCTGCGCGAAGGTGACCGTCAGAGCGAAAGCAGCTAGGCATCCGAAAGCTCTCAAAGTAGCAGTCATTAAAACTTCTCCTCTTTTGCCGGCCGGCAAGATGTCGCTTCCGGACCGATGTCTCTGAATCGAATGAAAGGACCTGCGCCCCTTTCAAGTTACCGAAATTTGATCAGGTAGTTCACGGCCACGTTCTTGGGACGCGTCTCAAGAGCGGTGCGTGCCGGACTTTCCGGCGCGCCTGTCGATTTGCTTGAAATGGAAGTTCCCGCGGCACTGCCCTGTTGCGAAATTCCCGACGGCGTCGTTATCTCATAGGGATGCAAATGAATTTGCAGAGCATCGCATTGGAGTGATCCAACAACATTTGCAACATTATTGCCAGTTGGATCTAGCCGTCGTTTCGCGTCGGGGTCCATACCGGCACCGGCATCGAAACCGCGCAGGAACAGTCCACGGTAGTCTGGAATCCGAAATTCCAGATCGGCCGTAGAATTCCGCTCTCCATAGAGTCCACCGAGAACGGCGTAGAGTTCTGGATAGGCGGCTGCCTTGAGATAGCGCCCATCGCAAAGTATCCATCCCTGGGCTTCGACGTAGCTGATAGGAGCTTCCGCATTTGTACCCGCAGCCACGCCAGAGCTTGCGCAGGGTGTGTTGCTCCAGATCGTATTGACCGAGCTCGAGATAGGGGCAACTTGCCCTGCAAAGGGACAAATCGCACCGATTGGAGGCCCTGCAAACATCGTTGGTTCCTCGGGCAATATTGATGTGTGAGGAAAGGAGTGCCAATTATCAGCAACAACAGGCACTCCCATGTATTAGTTCCGCCCTGACGGGCGGAGCTGAAGCCAATTCACCCTGCCATCAAGCCGGGTTGACGTCCCAGGTATTGTCCTCTTGGAGCACGCCTACGAGATTGAAGACGGCAGAGGGAAACTTGGCTTCCCTGGTCTGGGTGATCGTGTCGATGCTGAGCACCGACCCGATAGTGACATTCGTTCCCGCCGCAATCCAATAGCTCGGAGTTGGCGTGAACGTGTGGAGCAGATTGGTGCCCGCTTGTGCAACATAAGTCCCTGTTCCGGACATGCCGATGCCCACGGAGAACCGGTTGTTTGGCACATTGCCAGCATCGTTGATGACCAGTGATCCTGCAGGATCCCCCTTGATCGGCGCGGTCAGGCCAGGTCCATCGCTTAATGAAAAAGTAGTGGTGTTTCTCCCGCTGGGGCTGCAGTCCTCCACCCCGGAGGCAAAAAAGTCCACGCCAGGAATCAGTTGTCCCGTGTCGCTCCAGACGAAATTATAGGCGAGCTCCCAAGTGAACTTGATTTGATTGCCAACCCGAATTTGATACGGAGAGCAGAACCATGCCAAGGAGAAGACATTGGCAACAGGTTGAGTCATCTTTTGATAGACATAGAAGGTCCAAGGTTGCGCCGATTGATTCTTCAGCAATAACGAATATTGCGTTCCTTGGGCAAGCGCTGCGCTTCCCGGCTGTGATGCACGGGCATGATCCGTCATTTCCTTGTCTACGTAGCTGACATGCAAGGACATTTAACTCTCCCTTTCCATTGATTTTCTGTCTTCACGCCAGGACTGGTCCAATCGCTTGGACCGCTTCTTGGCCCAGCTCCAACTGAGGCGAGTGTTATTGGAGACACCAATTCAGCTATAATCATTTCCGGGTGACGTAAATGAGTAGATTTACTCCCTGACAGACCACGATTAACCCATAGGCATGCCCCCGAAACCCGGGACGGTAAGAGCGGCCGAAGTCTATTTGGTCGGTAGCAGATAAGCACCGGCCGAGATGGCTTTCTAACGTGATCCCATCAACGAAAAGCGGCCTGAGAGGCGGCTTGATCGAGTCCCTGGCGTCTTTGACGCACACCATATGCTCTGCAAATTTACTCTAGCGGTACGAGATGATGGCATTCTTGAGCCCGTTTTGGCGATCTTTCCGTTACCGCCATTTCCCATGCCGCGCGGATTGTCTGATTTCAAACTATGGTTCCGCGACCTGGCGCAGAGATGAGTATTTCTACTCATTTTGGAGGACAGTAAGATCGTGCATAGTGATCCGGGGGTCAGCGAGCGATGATCAAGATTTGCATTGGGCACTCTCGGGCTAACGCCGTAATCATGGAGAAAATCTGGCGATTTCGACACCAGCAATTTGTGGAACGACGTGGGTGGGAGGCGTTACGCAAGAGTGACAGACGGGAAATAGATCAGTTTGATCACGATTGCGCTATTCATTTTAGCGTTCTCAAGAACGATGCGGTGATCGGGTATTCTCGGCTCCTTCCTACTGTGCAGCCACATCTTCTATCAACCGTCTACCCGCAAATCATGCGAGGTCAAAAGTGGCCAAGGTCGCACGACGTTTTCGAATGGACGCGGTGGGCGATTGCAAGCGGTGACGAAAAGATTGACGGGATTCCAATATCGCGTGTTCTGATGATCGGGTTGATGGAGTTTTGCCGTGCTGCCGGAATCACCTCGCTCATCGGCGAAACGCACCCAAAGCTGATAAACTCGTTGCGCACCAATGGGTGGCGAACACACATCCTCTCAGAGCCTAGCATTTTCGAAAAAGAATTAGTCGTGCCGCTCGAAGTCATCCCATCGTCCTCTCCGCAGACGTTTTATGCAATTAGCTAGCATAGGGAATTCCGCTCGATGTTTGAACCTTACGGCTCAGGAAGTTTTGGTCACCAATTCGCCGCCAGTCCGGCTCATAAGCGAGCACGAGTCCCTGCCTGGATTTCTGTTGTACAAGCGGCGCCACATCACAATCAGACCCGCTTCTTTACCGGGCGATTGTCGTACGCTCAATGCTTAGGTCAGAGAGCCAACCGCGTAGCCGCCCGGATCGATTGCAGCCAAATAATTTCGCAGTCCATGCCACCCTAGAACGGCATGCGACAGTGTACCTCAGTCAATCGCGTCATTGGCCCCTTAGGGGGACGGCGAGGAAAACCAAAGGAGAGTCATAACATGGAAACGATAACTACCCGCAAGCCAATTGATCCAATCGGCAGCGAGTTGAGCGTCTTTGCCAAGACGCCGCGCGTCGGATCGACCCCTTCGACTACAGAAATTGCTGCCATGATCAAGGGGGGCAAGCCAGGCGACATGGACAAACTGGACGTTTAAGTTTCGTCCGTGTGACCGTCGCCAAGGCGGCGGTCACTGCCCCTTTAGATTTTCATCAAATAAGCGATCACTCATGTTCAAGGGAACGATTGACCGAGGTCATCTCGAGTGCGTGGCTGAGCCCCCGATGGACTCGCTGCCCTACCCCAACATCTCTATCAAGATCCTAGACCATCCTTTGCTCGAGAGCTTCCGGTGGGACACCACTGATCAAATCGTCCTGATCTGTCGCGAGCGTTCCGCCGAAGCGAATGGGCAGGTTGTGGCACTCAGGGATTGGCCGATAGAACGAGCGCATGATTTCTGTGCTTTTGGGCGATGGCCATTGGACTATCAGACAATTTCGATCAATCGCCATTCCGGCACGGTGACCTTCAGCGCCGGACATGGGGGTGTTGCGCCACTTTATATGAAGGTCAGCGGCGAGCGCATTGATCTCTCCTGGTCGATAGCGGACTTTTATTCGGGCATGACTCTCGCCGACGTCGACACGGACCGAGCTGGCCTGCGTCTTGTGGGGACGCTCCCCTATGCAACAACCACGATGTTTCGCGGTGTTTTCATGCTGACGGAGCGCGCGTCACTTTGCATCGACAGGATGGGAGCCGTGGAGACGAAATATCCCCCTCCGGCACCGTATTTCATTCCGACCCCACTTGTGGATGGGGCCGATGTTGCCGCCGCAGCATGCCATTTGATCGACACCCTGCTGCGTCGCTGGCCGCTCACGCCCGCTCTCACGGCTAGCGAATTCAGCGGAGGATTGGATTCGGCGGTCGTTGCCGCCATTTTGGCGGGGCAGCATCCTGACGCCCTGCAAACCTATGCCTTGGAGGTCGAGGGACCAGCTCGTAGTCAACAGACTTCGCGGCGCGAAATAGCAATCGAGCACTTCGGCTTTCGCGACCAAACGCTGCGTGTTGACACGATACCAATGGTTCCGTGTGGGTTCGAAGTGAGTAGCGACTACGTCCCCGCTCCCTACAATGCCGATCTGCAGCGGCCTCTCCATCAACTATTGAAGTCGCTCGCAACTGCCTCAGCCCCGCGGGCGGTCGCAACCGGTACAGGCGGTGATGAGTTGCTAATGGCCCATGCTTTCGAGCAAAATCACGAGCAGTTCGCTCGTAATGTTAGCGATGCATTCCTTCCTGCGATCTTTCCCTCCGCCATGACGCTGGTGCTCAAAAACCAATTGCCCGACTATGCAGCAAGCTGCGATCGGGCACCCTTTCCTATTCTGCCGATCTCGGTACTGGAGGCACACGCCGCGCGGGCTCCTTTGTTTGCGAGCCATGGCATATGGCCAATTAGCCCATTCGCCCAGCCAGAAGCCGTACGATTTTATCGGAGTTTGCCTTTGGCCTGGAGGCACGAAAAGGCGCTGCATCGCCGGATGTTGGAACGGCTTGGATATCCAAAACGGTTCTTCGGAGTTTCTACAAGAGAAAATTTCGAACACTATCTGACCGGCTCGCTGACTATCGGTGCTAGCGAGATCACTAGTCAATTATCCCGCCGTTGCCTGCTGCATGAACTGGGACTGATCGATGCTGACCGCCTGATCGCCACAATAGACGACATCCGATACGATTCTCCGCTTGGCGAGCTCGGCTTTATCTTCCACGCAATTAACGTTGAACACATGCTTCGGCGAATTGACGGAACTTGAAGGAGATCACCCGCTAACGCAGCGGGGACCTCAACACGCCTGGAATTGGTAACCCGTGCATCGCCGCGGAACGAGGCCGATGGGTTCGCTGCCACTTTGAAATGTCGTGCTTCTGGAGCGAGACTTATATGAACATTTGCCATCGCTCGCGCCCAGACGCCGCGTCAATGACATCTTCCTCGTGAAGTGGATCGCTAGCCGTGGCGTAGTCGAGTGACATGACGCTTGATCATCGCCGGAAACAGCCCTTTGCGGCAAGCGATCAGAATTCGTTACTGCTGGTCTGGTGATGGGATACAGGCTGTTCGAACAATGGTCCTAGAAGCTACACATGGATAAATGAGACATCTTGTCGGCTGGTCAGATATTCGACATTGTCATCACCTTTGTCGGTTACGTGACAAGCGTTCCTGTTCTCAATCCCGCATCTTTGCGCCCACATAACTGGAATCGCAGTAAATTATTGTTCGTCATCTCTATCAGCCTGCTTGGCACGAATCTTGTGAGCTATAGCGAGGCAGCGGAACGGCCTCCGCATCCACGTTGCGGGATAACCGCATTGCCTCGAACACATGAAGGAACGCCAAACATGGCAGCTCTGCGTCAGATCGCATTCTATGGAAAGGGCGGCATTGGCAAGTCCACTACATCCCAAAACACGCTAGCCGCCCTTGTGGACCATGGGCAGAAGATCCTCATCGTCGGCTGTGACCCTAAGGCCGATTCTACGCGCCTGATCTTGAACTCGAAGGCCCAGGATACGGTTCTTGATCTCGCTGCAACGAGAGGTTCGGTTGAAGATCTTGAACTCGAAGACGTGCTCAAGGTAGGCTATAAAGGTATCAAATGCGTGGAGTCTGGCGGCCCGGAGCCAGGCGTCGGCTGCGCGGGACGCGGCGTTATCACGTCGATCAACTTTCTCGAGGAGAACGGCGCCTACAACGATGTCGACTACGTGTCTTATGACGTGCTCGGTGACGTTGTGTGCGGCGGCTTCGCGATGCCGATCCGTGAAAACAAAGCTCAGGAAATTTATATCGTCATGTCCGGCGAGATGATGGCGCTCTATGCCGCCAACAATATCGCCAGGGGCATCCTGAAATATGCTGCAGGCGGCAGCGTACGCCTGGGCGGCCTCATTTGTAACGAGCGTCAAACCGATCGCGAACTCGACCTCGCCGAAGCGCTGGCTGCCAAACTCAATTCTAAGCTCATTCATTTCGTGCCACGCGACAACATTGTCCAACACGCCGAGCTTAGAAAGATGACGGTGATCCAATATGCGCCGGACTCTCAGCAAGCGGCCGAGTACCGGACACTTGCCCAAAGAATACATGACAATTCGGGCAAAGGCACCATCCCGACCCCCATCACCATGGAAGAACTTGAGGACATGCTTCTCGATTTCGGGATCATGAAAACCGATGAGCAGATGCTTGCCGAACTTCAAGCCAGGGATGCCAAGTTGATAGCTGCCCAGTGATCACACTGACGCGCAGCGACACGCAAGGCGCCCGCCATCCCGTGAGGGAGGTTTCGCCGATGTGGCTTCAGCCGGATTTTCCAAGGGGTTGGGTTAATGACCTTCAAATACGCCAATGACAGTGATTTACATGCGAAGCTTATAGCGGATGTGCTGTCGCAATATCCGGACAAAGCAGCGAAACGCCGAAGTAAACACCTTAGCCTGGCAACGAGCGAAAAGGACGCCGGCGAGGAACCAAACGCGATTAGCGAATGCGAGGTAAAGTCGAATATCAAGTCTGTTCCAGGCGTGATGACGATCCGCGGCTGCGCCTATGCCGGTTCGAAAGGTGTCGTCTGGGGACCAATCAAGGATATGGTTCACATTTCACACGGGCCTGTGGGTTGCGGTCAATATTCCTGGTCGCAACGTCGCAACTATTACGTCGGCCTGACGGGCATCGACACGTTCGTAACGATGCAATTTACATCCGATTTTCAGGAAAAGGACATTGTTTTCGGTGGTGACAAGAAATTGGAAAAGGTCATCGATGAGATCGCTGAACTTTTTCCGCTAAGCAATGGCGTCACCCTGCAATCAGAATGTCCGATCGGCCTGATTGGCGACGATATCGAGGCCGTAGCGCGAAAAAAGGCCAAAGAACACGCGACGACCGTCGTGCCGGTACGCTGCGAAGGCTTCCGTGGCGTGTCGCAATCGCTTGGCCACCACATCGCCAACGACGCAATTCGAGATTGGGTCTTCGACAAGAAAGACATAAAATTCGATCCAAGTCCCTACGACGTAAATGTCATAGGCGACTATAACATTGGCGGCGACGCATGGGCCTCGCGCATCCTGCTCGAGGAGATCGGATTGCGCGTGGTCGGCAACTGGTCCGGAGATGCAACTCTCGCCGAAGTGGAGCGCGCGCCGAGAGCGGCACTCAACCTCATTCACTGCTATCGGTCGATGAATTATATCTCCAGGCACATGGAGGAAAAATATGGCATCCCTTGGATGGAGTACAATTTCTTTGGACACTCCCAAATCGATGCCTCGCTGCGCGACATAGCCAAGCACTTCGGGCCGGAGATCCAAGAAAAAGCCGAAAAGGTCATAGCCAAATACCAACCCCTCGTTTGGGCCGTAATCGACAAATACTGGCAGCGCCTTTCCGGCAAACGGGTGATGCTCTACGTCGGGGGATTGCGTCCTCGTCACGTCGTCACCGCCTATGAGGACCTCGGGATGGAAATCGTAGGAACCGGCTACGAATTCGGTCACGGCGACGACTATCAGCGCACTGGCCATTATGTAAAAGAAGGCACGCTGATCTACGACGATGTGACTGGCTATGAACTTGAGAAATTCATTGAGGGAATTCGGCCCGATCTCGTCGGGTCCGGCGTTAAAGAAAAATACCCGGTGCAGAAAATGGGCATTCCATTCCGTCAGATGCACTCATGGGACTATTCTGGTCCGTATCACGGTTATGACGGCTTCGCGATTTTCGCTCGGGACATGGACATGGCCATCAACAATCCAGTTTGGGGTCTCTACGACGCGCCCTGGAAAAATGACCGCGCTTTGGCGGCGGTTGCTGGGTGAGAACATAGCGTTCGCGCGTAAAAAACGCGCAACGGCTTAAGCGACGCATGTTTCTGGACCGCCCTTGAGCCGCGGCCAGATCGAAAGAGGTGACCCTATGCCGCAGTCAGCTGAGAAAACTCTCGACCACGCGCCCCTATTCTGCGAGCCGGAATACAGGAAGATGTTGGCCAAAAAAAAGCTGAAATTCGAGTGCCCACACCCGGATCAGGTCGTGTCGGACCAGCGCGAATTCACGAAGAGCTGGGAATACCGCGAGAAAAACTTGGCCCGCCAAGCCCTTGTCGTCAATCCAGCCAAAGCCTGCCAGCCCCTCGGCGCGGTCTTCGCAGCGGCGGGATTCGAGCGAACGATGTCGTTCGTCCATGGCAGCCAAGGTTGCGTTGCCTACTACAGATCGCACCTATCGCGCCATTTCAAGGAGCCGTCATCGGTGGTCTCGTCATCGATGACGGAAGACGCCGCTGTATTTGGCGGCTTGAAAAACATGGTCGACGGTCTCGCCAACACATACAAACTCTATAACCCGAAGATGATCGCGGTGTCGACCACATGTATGGCCGAGGTCATCGGAGATGATCTGCATGGTTTTATCGAAAACGCCAAAAGTGAAGGTTCGGTCCCGCGCGATTTCGATGTCCCCTTCGCCCACACGCCTGCCTTTGTCGGCAGCCATGTCGATGGCTACGACAGCATGGTAAAAGGTGTGCTGGAGAATTTCTGGAAGGGCGCCGCGCGAAGTGAAGCCACCGCTTCTATCAACATCATTCCTGGATTTGATGGCTTCTGCGTTGGGAACAATCGCGAACTAAAACGCCTGCTTGACCTGATGCAAGTGACTTACATGTTCATCCAGGACGCATCAGATCAGTTCGATACGCCTTCCGATGGCAAATTTCGGATGTATGACGGCGGGACCAGCATCAATGACGTGAAGGCGGCGTTGAATGCGGAGTGGACATTGTCCCTGCAATATTACAACACTCGCAAGACGTTAGATTACTGCAGAGACGTTGGACAAGCGGCGACTTCCTTCCACTACCCTCTCGGCGTCGAAGCTACCGACGAACTTCTGATGGTGATATCGGAAATTTCCAGCAGAGAAATTCCCGAGGCGATCCGTCTAGAGCGCGGCCGACTCATCGATGCGATGGCGGACAGCCAAGCTTGGCTATACGGAAAGAAATACGCGATCTACGGCGATCCAGATTTCGTCTATGCGATGGCGCGCTTCATCATGGAGACCGGCGGCGAGCCAACCCACTGCCTGGCCACAAATGGCACCTCAGCTTGGGAGGACGAGATGAAGGAACTCCTCGCATCCTCGCCCTTCGGGAAGAATGCACAGGTTTGGCCAGGCAAAGATCTCTGGGCACTGCGCTCGCTACTGTTCACAGAGCCGGTGGATCTCCTGATCGGAAATTCTTATGGGAAGTATCTCGAACGGGACACCGGTACCCCACTGGTTCGGCTGATGTTTCCAATTTTCGACCGGCACCATCATCATCGATTCCCCCTCATGGGGTACCAAGGCGGACTGCGTCTTCTAACGGCGATCCTCGACAAGATCTTCGACAACCTCGATCGCGAAACAATGCACGCGGGTGTGACAGATTATTCGTATGACCTCACTCGCTAAGAGCGACGGTCGGCCGGGCGGCCTATCTCTCAACCAGATATGAAGGCAGACGAATGTCCTCGCTCAACGCCAAAAACAAAGATGCCTTCCACGCGCTAGCGAGTGAAAGGAGCGGCAGCAAGGGTCCCAAGGCGCGCCGAAGAAATTGCGCGAGGCCAATGGCCCCGGGAACGGCCGTCGGCGGTTGCGCTTTCGACGGCGCCAAGGTCGCACTGCAGCCGATCACCGATGTCGCACATCTGATTCACGGGCCGCTCGCCTGCGAGGGAAATTCCTGGGACAACCGTGGCGCTGCCTCGTCAGGTCCAACACTTTGGCGGACGAGCTTCACGACTGATCTTACGGAAATCGACATTGTAATGGGACACAGCGAACGGAGGCTCTTTAAAGCGATCCGGGAAATCAAGGATGGGTATGCGCCCGCGGCAATTTTTGTCTATTCAACCTGCGTTACAGCGATGATCGGTGACGACATCGACGTTGTTTGCAAGCGAGCGACGGACGAATTTGCTTTACCGGTGGTGCCGGTCAATGCACCAGGTTTTGTCGGATCTAAAAACCTCGGCAACAAGCTAGCGGGCGAGGCGCTGCTCAAGCATGTCATAGGTACGGTTGAGCCCGATGAACCGGGCCTTTGCGACATCAACATACTCGGCGAATTTAACCTCTCGGGTGAGTTCTGGCAGGTGAAGCCGCTCTTGCATAGGCTCGGCATCCGCGTCCGCGCCTGTATTCCCGGAGACGCGCGATATCTGCAAGTCGCCTCCGCCCACCGCTCACGCGCGGCGATGACGGTGTGTTCGACAGCGTTCGTTACGTTGGCACGTAAGATGCAGGAACGCTGGGATATTCCGTTTTTCGAGGGCTCCTTCTATGGCATCTCCGGCACCTCGGAGGCGCTCCGGCGGATCGCCGATCTGCTTGTAAAGAAGGGTGCTGACCCCTCGCTTTTGCATCGCACGGAAATCCTTGTAGCGGAAGAAGAGGAAAAGGTGTGGAAGAGGCTGGAAGCGTACCGACCTCGCCTTGAGGGCAAGCGCGTGCTTCTAAATACAGGCGGCGTGAAATCCTGGTCGGTCGTCCATGCCTTGATGGAGATCGGCATGGAGATCGTCGGCACATCAGTCAAGAAATCGACGCTCGAAGATAGGGAGCGAGTGAAACAGACCCTGAAGGAGGAGAACCTCCTGTTCGAGTCGATGTCGCCGCGCGAGCTTTTCTCGCTTCTACTCGAGAGAAAGGCTGACATCATGCTGTCGGGCGGACGCACCCAGTATATAGCGCTAAAGGCAAAACTGCCCTGGCTTGACATCAACCAGGAGCGTCATCACGCTTACGCTGGCTATGAGGGTATCGTGCAACTTGCTCGACAAATTGACCTGGCAATCCACAATCCGGTGTGGCCGCAGGTGCGCGAGCCGGCGCCATGGGAGCCGGCATTGGTCGTTGAAAAGCGAGCGAAAAGGGAAGCGTAAGCGCGTCGAACCAAAACCGCGAGATCACTCGCAAAAAATGTTGAGGTCGTACTATGGCACGCGTCGTATCTCAAACCAAGTCGGCGGCGGTCAACCCCCTGAAGTCGTCTCAGCCGCTTGGTGCTGCCTTCGCCTTTCTGGGCGTCGACGGCGCAATACCTCTGCTCCATGGCAGCCAGGGATGTACGAGCTTCGCGCTCGCACTGCTCGCGAGGCACTTCAATGAAGCGATCCCGCTGCAAACCACGGCGATGAACGAAGCCGCGATAATCGTCGGCGGCGCGGATCGTCTTGAAGAGGCAATTCTCAGCCTCAAAGCCCGCACAAGGCCACGACTGATCGGGATATGCACGACCGCATCGGTAGAGGCCCGCGACGAGGATGTCGTCGGTGACGTCGAAAACATCAAACGCAGGCGGGCGATAGAACTTGTGGGCACCGAAGTCGTAGTCGCCAACACGCCTGACTTTGACGGCGCCATAGAGGAGGGTTGGTCTAAAGCTGTTACCGCCGTGATCGAGGCAACAGCGCGACCTGACAAGCAATATCGCAATCCGAGGAAGATCGCGATACTGCCTGGCTGGAACTTAACGGTTGCTGACATAGAACATCTGCGCGAAACGGCCGTAAGTTTCGGCCTCGACCCGGTTATTCTGCCCGACGTATCCGGAGCGCTCGACGGCTCCATCCCCGAAGAATGGATGCCGATAACGAATGGCGGCACGAAATTGCAGGAGATCCGCGATCTCGGTGCGACGATGCAGTGTATCGCAATCGGTGAGCATATGCGGCGACCGGCTGAAGCGCTGCAGAGACTGACCGGCGTGCCGTACGTGCTGTTTAGATCGCTGACGGGCCTAGAAAACGTCGATCGCTTCATTCGCGTGCTTGCCGCTATGTCACGCAAACAGACACCGCTCAATGTCCGCCGCAACCGAATGCAGTTGCAGGATGCCATGCTCGACGGACATTCCCATATGGCAGGCAAGAAGATCGCAATCGCTTCGGAGCCCGATCAACTTTTCCAGCTCTCCAACTTTTTTGCTGCCATGGGTGCGGAAATTGCGGCCGCGGTCACCACGACCGGCACTTCGAAGGCGCTCGAGATGGTACCGGCGAAAACCGTCAAAGTCGGCGATCTCAGTGATCTGGAAAGTCTCGCCGCAATGGCCGATCTTATCGTCACGCACTCGCACGGCCGAGAAGCTGCCAGACGTCTCGGCGTTCCGCTGATGCGGGTGGGTTTCCCCATGTTCGACCGCTTCGGCAGCCAGCACAAGCTTACAGTATTATACCGGGGAACCCGCGACGTGATCTTCGACTTCGCGAACATCATTCAGGCTAACCACCCTCCGAACCCCGGCCCACTTGACTCAACCGATAGGCGGGAATCGCAATAATGAGATCAATTCGTCGCGTCTCGCTCTTCAATGGCGGACTTCATCAACGCGGACGAAACGGCAGGTGGGCACTTCGCGAATTGCCATCGCCACACAAGATATGAAGGGACTGACAGCGCAGTTTGAATCGGTCAGACGATTTGACGCGACATGCGACTCGAGGACCTTCGTGGAAGCCGCTGGGTTCGAAAGTACAAGATCGGAAGACAGAAGCGAAGGTGGAGGACCGCACTGGGTAAAGATTGCGGCGTTAGACAGCTGCCAACTCGCGTTTGTCTGACAATTGGCGGGCCTTCCTCAGCCACTTTGTCAGTGGCAGAACACGATAAATCGGAGGAATCTATGACAAGCTCATCCGTGACCCGCGACGGGTCCCGATGGATGCCGGAATATCTGAATTCGATCAACCCTGCGATGTGCATCGGCTGCGGTCGCTGCTTCAAGGTTTGCTTACGCGAGGTCATGCATCCCCACGGCATCGATGAGGCAGGTGACATGCTCGGTGTTTGCGATGGCGAAGACGACTTTAATGGTGAGCTCAGTCGCGTGATCATGGTCATTGATTATCCCGGCCGATGTATCGGCTGCGGAGCGTGCGCCCGCGTCTGCCCCAAGAACTGCCAGACTCATATCGCCGTCGATCATCGTCCAGTGCACGAATCTTGAATTCCGTTCCGAGCGGTAAAAGGCGCCGGCGACATACAAAGTGCGAGACAATCGCATCGGTCGAACGCGCGGAGAAGGCAGCATGGCAGCTTTGCGTGAAAGTAAATCCGGAAATGCGACGCGAAGCTCTTTCTGGGCATCCAATCTGCTTCGGAGGCAGTGGTTACTGGAAACACCACGTCGAAAACCGACGACCAGAGATAGGAGGCACTGAAGTGTGCATCAAGCCGCGACCTACTTCTCCGAAAGTGAGGTGATTTCTCAGCGTCGCCGAAAGCAACTGTCGCGACTTGAGAAGATCAGGCATGGCCCCGCGAATTAAGTGGAACTTTATCGTGAAACAATCCGCCAATCTTTTCCTGCGCCAGACCCAGTCCCTGGTGATGACACCGCAACTGATGCAATCCATCCAGTTGCTGCAGATGACGCATTTTGAACTCACCCAGTTCATCGCCCAGGAAGTGGAGAAGAACCCGCTGCTCGAATTTCCGTCGAATGACGGCGAGGCGGGCGGCGAACGTGGCGATGCCGAAGATGGAGAGTATGCTCATCAGCCCGAGGATGCCGGCTCCGACGATGGCTATGACAACCGCGCCGAGGCGCTCTCCAGCGACTGGTATGACAATGGCGGCAGCGCCAGCACCAGCCGGCTGAACGACGAACTCGACGCCAATTACACCAATGTCTTTCCTGATGACGGAGTCCCGCAGCGCCTCGATGCGCCGGAACTCGTCAGCCAGTGGAAGTCGATGCCGGGCAGCGGTGAGGGCGCCGACTATGATCTCGACGATTTCGTCGCCGGTCAGGTGTCGCTGCGCGATCATCTCGCCCAGCAGATCCCCTTCGTCCTGCCTGACATGGCCGACCGGCTGATCGCGCAGAATTTCGTCGACCAGCTCGACGACTGCGGTTATCTGCAGGCCGATATCGTCGAGGCGGGCGAGAGGCTGGGCACGAGCCTCGCACAGGCCGAGCGCGTGCTTGCCACCCTGCAGAGCCTTGATCCGCCAGGTGTTTTCGCCCGTAGCCTCGCCGAATGCCTGGCGATCCAGCTCAGGCAGAAGGACCGGTATGACCCGGCCATGCAGGCTCTGGTCGAAAACCTCGAACTGCTGGCCCGGCGCGATTTTGCCTCGCTGAAGCGGCTTTGCGGCGTCGACGAGGAGGATCTTCTCGACATGCTCGGCGAGATCCGTCAGCTCAATCCCAAGCCCGGCAGCGGCTTCGAAGCGGGTGTTTCCGAAGCGATCACGCCGGATGTAGTCGTCAGATCCGCCTCGGACGGCGGCTGGCTGGTCGAGCTCAATCCGGATACGCTGCCGCGCGTGCTGGTCAACCAGTCCTATTTTTCCCGTGTGACGAAGAACGGCGAGGACCACGCCTTCCTCTCCGATTGCCTGCAGAGCGCCAACTGGCTGACCCGCAGCCTCGACCAGCGGGCAAAAACCATCATGAAGGTGGCAAGCGAAATCGTCCGCCAGCAGGACGCCTTCCTGCTGCACGGCGTCGATTACCTGCGCCCGCTGAACCTGAAAACGGTCGCCGAGGCGATCAAGATGCATGAATCCACCGTCAGCCGCGTCACGTCGAATAAATATATGCTGACGCCGCGCGGCCTCTTCGAACTCAAATATTTCTTCACCGTCTCGATCAGCGCCGTCGCCGGCGGCGACAGCCATTCCGCCGAGGCTGTGCGTCACAAGATCCGTGCGCTGATCCTGCAGGAGAGCCCGGAGGCGGTGCTTTCCGACGACGATATCGTCAACATGCTGAAGAAGGGCGGCGTCGATCTCGCCCGCCGCACGGTTGCGAAATACCGGGAGGCAATGAACATCGCCTCTTCGGTCCAGCGCCGCCGCGAGAAGCGGGCGCTCGCCAAGGTCGCAGGCCAAGTGCGTTTTTGGCCAAGCTAGGAAATGCTTTTGACACGCCGCTCATGCCCAAGGTCCGGAGCATGGGTTTATGACAGCTTCAGCGTTCGAACCGCTCCAGCATCCTCTTCAATTGTGCATTTTGCATTTGAAGCTTGCGTGCCAACTGCCCCCGGAGAAGCCTGATTTCTTCGTCGAGATCGATTGCATCGTCAAAAGCGGTGGGAGCGCTTGGAGAAGGTGGGACAACGACTGCAATAGTTTTCGGTTTCTTGCCCCGCATGCCCCGCTTTCGCGTTTGACCTTCGCTAACTCGAAAGACTTTTGGTGCTGCATGCGCGGCTGTATCGGCCTCATTGGACAAAGCCGGGTCAGCCGCTTCCACGGGCCTGGCGCTTTCGACATCTGCCGTATCGTCAACAATGCTTACCGCTTCCTCGGCATGATGCGGGTCCGCTGACACCGCCTCGCGTTCTTCGTGAATGAAGGGCTTTTCGTTGGCCGCACGATCCACGGCGTTCAACCGATTGTCGGCCGGCGTTTCAGTCAGCTCGGCGATGGATGATACGTCCGGCTTCACATCATCGGTCGAGCCGTGTTCTTGCTTCTGCTGGCGTCGCCGTGACACCAGCCCAGCAAGAAGTTTCCATGGAGACGCCATTTTATTCGACCTCGAATTCTACTGCGTATGCAAACTGCGAGCAAAAACGTTGGCGGCAGAAGGATCCGCCGCCAAAATATTCACTTCAATAAGCATGAGAATGCGGCCAGCGCTTGATCGTCTGCTGCCGATCAACCGAGGTTCAGTCGCTTTCGCAGATCGGCATTTTCAGCGCGGAGCTTCTCCGCCAGCAGCTTGCGCAGTCTCTGGTTTTCCTCTTCGAGCTGCAGAAGATCCGCGATCTCATCAACTGCCGCCACCGACGGTGCCGCCGCTGTCGACACAGCCTTCGAAGCACGTTTGACAGGCGTGCGCTTGGCACTCGGCGTACCTTCGTCAGGCTTTGCCTTACGTCCTCTTTTCTGTTTTCCAGCTGCGGCACCCGAAGCAACTGCCGGTTCCGCCGAAACGGTGACTGGGGCCGTTGCAGGGACCACCTTCTTGGCGCGAGGTTTGCGCACCTTCTTCGGTACATCGGGCGCCGCGGCGGCCGGCGTGTTAGCATTGGTCATCGTATCGTTTTCGTCGGCCATTATGGTCTCCTGTAAAGCCGATGCATTTGTCTCCTGCTCAATCGGCAGTGTCAATAACGGCCCGGCCTGTTCTTCTCCGGGTACAAGCATCTCGCTACTTTTTGCCTGAGGGGCTAGTGACATAAATGGCATTGCCTCGTCCTGCAGATCTTGAGCAACGGACTTGAGATCGGTGTCTCCCCAAATCGAGTTCGGTTTGGAATTCAGTTTTCGCCGACCTGATTTGTACTCGACGGCAAAGCTGCGCTCTTTTTTCACTTTAAAGAAGCCTCTGGTGTCTGTGGTAATTTTTCAGCGACGTCTTCAGCATCGCAACAAGCCTTCAGATAACGACTGCGGTCCATTCGGTCTATCCTTTTTGAGTATTCGGCTCACACGCGGCTCCAATCGCAGAAAACCACTTATGGACGCAACCGTGACAAAACGATCGAATCGCAGCCGTCGGGATATAGTTCCGTTGACGCCGCTCATTGTGACTGATTCTTGTGACTACTTCGCGTTTTCGCCGGCCCCGGCGCTCGTCGCACGAAGTGCACAACTCTCTACGACCCATATGGCGAGCGATTGCATGGAGAAGAGGCTGACGACCCCACCGAGGCCTTAGGTGATGGATTCAAAAATTCGGGCTACTCGTTGCAGCAAGACCTTTGAACTTGGAAAACCAATTTCGATTGGATTGAGGTCGGGCGAATGGCGGGCAAGACGAGGAGCCGGGCGCTTTTTTTCTTTGACCAATTGATTGGCCTGTCGCTTTTGTGGGAGCCAACGTTGTCGACGATGAACGGGTGACCCTCAGCGTCAGTCAGGGTGTGGCACGGCGTGCAGAGATGTGATGAATGGAGTTACGCCGCGGCGCATTTATCAGACGATGATCCGCAAGCGTACTCTGATCCTCAGACGCCGAGCGCGATTTATTCGGGCGGATCGACCGGCCGAGCCGCTTGCGGAAATCCGGGTACTTGCGGGTGATCTTTGAAAGAAAAGCTGGGGAAGCACCCCGGTGGTTGCCGCGTCAGATGCTCCTGCTTTGCAACAAAATCAGCAATCGGCCTCCCCCTAGAAAATTCAAGACAATGCGATCTCCGCTCAATTTCTTCTGCACGGATCGTAAGTCGCAGTCCCGGACGGCCCGATTAACCGAGATTCTCCACGTCCAACTTACGACATTGTCGTCACCTTTGTCGGCTTCGCGAAACGCATTCGTCTTCGCCCAATCACGTATTTTCCGCTAGGAAGTTGAAATAGCAGCAAATAATTGTTCGTCGGCTGTATCATCTTGGTTGGCACGAATCTTGAGAGCTATTGCGAGGCAGCGGAACGGCCGCGGCATCCGCGTTGCGGGATAACCTCATTGGGCTGAACACATGAAGGGACACAAACTATGGCGGGAAGTGGCGGGACTGGCAACTCGCCGAGAATGTCGGCAAGTTCCAAAAGGGGGTGGACGTGCTCGCCGGCATCCGCGACGAGGATGTCGATGTCGGAGCGGCGCCGAAGACGTATCATGCTTCACGCACGGCCAAGGCTTTCTGAGCTCGAGGCGATCTGGAGATTAAAGATGTCCAAAACTGAACCTAAGCGTTTCGTTGGCGATCATACATCATCAGGAAGCACGAAGGAGTTCATCATGCCGTTGACCAAGACGAACACCAACAACGCAATTCGGAGAAGAGTTACCCCGAACCATGAGCAGCGGAATGACTGTAGCGCTGCCATTGCACAAATCACTTTCGCCGATCTGGGACGTGGGGCTGGCACACTGCATACCGTGGGCGTTGCCCGTGTCGACATACAGGGACGAACCGCGGCGGGTGATGCGAACATCCAAGTCCAGATGGGTGGACGTACGGTCGCTGCTGCAATGATCTTCAATTCCGTGCAACAGACGACGGATCCCGCCAATCAAAGGGGAGCGGCCAACGGCACCATCTCGGTGCTCCGTCAGAGCATGGACAGCGGGACGGTCTGGAATTTGACAGGAACGCTTCCATGACAGTCTAGCGCGCAGCAGAATGCGCGGCGACAAACAAGTTGAGACTCAGCGTCAATCAGGATGAGACTCGGCGGCGGGGTGTGACGAAGGGAGGGCGTAGGCGGACCGGAGTTACACCCCCGCCGCGGCGCAATTTTTCGCCGTCTCATGATCGCGGTTGGCCCGGTAGCGTCGGTGATTTTCTGAGAATGGAGAATCACCTTTGTGCCGGGTCGCCATTTAACCGATCATCAGACGAGGCTTTTTATGAAGTACCGACAACACAACCCGACTGAGGTCGCTGCCGCGAAGGTGTCGATCAGTCGGGCGACGGCTTACCGCATCGAGAAGGATGCGCGGCTCCCATCGCAGACCAAGCCGCCGCGCGACCGGCGTCGCCCGATCCCCTTGAGCACATCTTCGACGCCGAGATTGTTCCGCTTCTCAAGGCCGCGCCCGGCATCCGAGCAATTGCCGTTTACAACGAGATGCTGCGGCGTCATCCAGAGTTGTCAGAAGCTGTTGGCCGTACGATTGAGCGTCGTATTCGATCATGGCGGGCTGTTCACGGTCAGGAGCAGGAAGTGATCTTCCGTCAGATGCACGAACCCGGTCGGTTAGGACTGTCGGGTTTTACCGACATGGGCAGCCTCGGTGTGACGATCGCCGGCCAATGGCTCGATCATCTGCTTTATCACTTCCGGCTGGTCTGGTCGGGCTTCGAGCATGACTATGTCATCCTGGATGGAGAGAGCTTCGTCGCTCTGGCCGAGGGGCTGCAGAACGCCCTGTGGTCGGTTAGCGGTTCGCCGCTCTATCATCGCAGCGACAGCTTATCGGCCGCCTTCCGCAACCTCGATGCCGACGCCAAGGTCGATCTGACGCAGCGCTACGAGGAACTGTGCGCTCATTGCCGCATGACACCGACGCGCAACAACAAGGGCGTCGCGCACGAGAACGGCTCGATCGAAAGTTCCCACGGCCATCCCAAGAATGCGATCCGCGATGCTCTGCTGATGCGCGGAACCAGGGACTTCGGCGACCTCGGATCCTATCGCGCCTTCATCGATGAGATCGTCAGCCGTCGCAATGCCGCACATGGCAAGCGCATCGATGCCGAGCGCACGCATCTGCAAGCTCTTCCCGATCGTCGCACCACCGACTTCGAAGAGGTCATCGTCACCGTATTGAGCACCGGCGGCTTCGCGTTGCGCAAGGTCTTCTACACCGTGCCTTCCCGCCTGATCGGCCACCGGCTGCGGGTGTGTCTGTTCGACGATCGCCTCGACGTCTTCATCGGCGGCACGCATCTGCTGACACTACCCGGAGGCCGCCCCCATGCGAGTGGCAATCACGATCAAGTCGTCAACTATCATCACGTCATTCATTCCTATTAAGCGAGTCCTTCAAGAAGCTTACTGGACGATCAATCGTAACAGCTGTTCGGTTCCCATGTTTTCTCCCCACCCCAGAGCGTGTGAGAAACTTGCCGGGCGCTGCTGACCGGCCGTCGTCTTGACGAGATTGCTGAAGAACGGCGCATCGGGATCAAGCGCGGCCTGAGCTCAGGGGTCGTTCATAGTCATGGCACCTTGGAGATTGTGGAACTTCGAACGCCACACAGGATGCGAGCAAACTCCGCGTCCTGCGTGGCGTCGACGCCGCCCACGACGACCTTGCTCATATCCCTTGCCGGTCTTTTGAAACGGCTGATCATACCGTGGTGCCTTGCGGCCCACGGACTTGGGCGTGCGCAGTCAAGCATGGGTTGAGAACGGCGCAGCCGATGACGCCTTCGTCTGCTGACCAGGCCGCGACCTCGCCCGCAGACGCCGCCCGATGATGGACTTGTATCGTGCCGTTTCGACCAGCGAGCGTTTGCCGTACCCGTTAGAGCCTGACCGAAAAAGAGTTGAGTGAAATCAGCCAGTTGTGGTTCTGTTTGTTTGCTTAGGACGAACGGAGACCACAATGGGCTGGACTGATTTCACCCGTCGCCAATATGCCCGACGCGCAATGCGGTATGCAAGCGATCTGACGGACCGGGAATGGGGATTGATCTCGCCTTGCCTGCCCGAACCGAGGCGACTGGGCAGGCCGCGTAGCACCGATCTTCGCGAGGTCGTGAATGCGTTGCTTTACATCGCCACGACTGGGTGCCAATGGCGGATGATGCCCAAGGATTTTCCGCCTTTTACAACTGTGCAGTCCTATTTCTATGAATGGCGAGCGACAGGGTTATGGGTCGGATCAACCATCATCTTGTGATGGAGGCGCGTGAATTGGAAGGCCGGGAAGCCTCGCCGTCTGCGGGCGTGATCGACAGTCAAAGGTAAAAACCACGGAAAGCGGCGGCATTTGACGCGGGCAAGAAGATCAAGGGACGCAAGCGTCATATCGTCGTCGACACGCTTGGACTGATGGTCGGCCTGGTGGTTCACAGCGCCGATATTCAGGATCGCGATGGTGCACCTGCGGTCCTCAAAACCATTCTCAAGCGCTGGCCGTGGCTGAGACATATCTTCGCCGACGGTGGTTATGCCGGACCGAAGCTGAAGGGCGCACTGGAAAAAATCGCAAAGTTCACTCTCCAGATCGTCAAGCGGACCGACAAGGCAAAAAGCTTCGAGGTTCTGCCACGTCGCTGGGTCGTGGAGCGCACCTTCGCGTGGCTTGGCAGATGCCGACGTTTGGCCAAGGATTGGGAAAAGTCCCTCGCTTCAGCCGAAGCATGGATCACTGTCGCCCACATCCGCGTCCTGACACGACGCTTGGCAAGATACCGATATCGTTGAAACCTTTTCGAGTCAGGGTTCTTAGAGATCTGCCATTTCATCCGGCCGCCAAGATATGAAGCGCGATATAAGTAACATATATTATAACGTATTCCGTAACTTACGCGTTTTCAAAACGGAAAGTAAGAGCTGACAAATTTCAAGAAATATACTTTAACATATATCCCACACATCTGTTGCGTTGTTCGTCGTTTTCATAAAGTGTCCCGTTATGAGTTACGATAGTGCAACAGGCAAATTCTTTCCGATGAATCCTGAAATCTTGCCGGCGACGTCATCGTCGGGAGGCTTGCACAAGGAGCACGACGACATGAATCACCAAAAGAAATCAGCTAAGCGTCTTGACTACTCGCATCTGCGGTTGGCAACCATCGACGGCATGTCGCTGCCTGGTCTACAATTGTCACTCGACCTGAAGGAGGGCTCTGCGTCGCCGAAGAAGACGTTTTTCCAACAATTGCTCCTCGAGTTTGCTTTCGGTTGCGAGCTATTTTATCCGCTCCAGCTATATGAACATTCCGCAACGAGGGAGGGGGCGACAAAGGCGCTAAACCGTTAAGCGAGAGTTACGATATATGATTAGGGGAATTCGGACCGGCCGCCACGTTCCTCATTTGAAATCCACGTCTATCGGGTTTCCATATTCCAGGATGGAAGCGCCGGCTCAGTCGCCAACGCTTGCAAACTCCAACAACAGGTCGGCGAGCGGATGGAGATTGTCATGGACGACGTTGATGCGACGCAAGCAAAGGACGGGTCGGGACACGGCTTCAACAGGTACGGACTAGCACGGCAGCAACATCGGAAGATGGTAAGAAAGTCCATCAGGGACCCAACCGTTAAGCGGTACACGCAAGGTGCAGTTCAAATCTAGCGGCCTGCATCAAATAAGCTGACAACGCGAGCTCGCCTCAAAATCAAGGAAATTTGACGCGCAGGGTTCGCTCATCAAATTTACTGCAGAAAGGATTCGTTCTCCGTGTCATTTTGTTCTTCGAAACGCATTCGCATCGCCGCACTTGCAGCGGCCGCCATCGTGCTGGGCAGCAAGATCGTAATTGCGCAAGAGCCGTCTACAGGATCTCAGTGGCTGAACACTCCGGCATCTCGAGTGGAAGCGCTTGCGGTCCTCCAGACCTTGAATGCCAATCTCCTGAGTAACGCCAGTGCTACGTTGACCCTTGACCGTTGGTGCGCCGCGCATAAGCTCGCACCGGAAGGTTCCAAGATCGTAGCTCAGCGTGTGGGCGGGCAAGTCAAACCGGCCGATGAGCACATCCGTGAACTTCTGACCGTCGGACCCGGTGAGTTGATCGCTTATCGCCGCGTCCGTCTGGTCTGCGGCGACCGCGTCTTGTCCGAAGCCGACAACTGGTATGTCCCTGCAAAATTAACTGCAGAAATGAATCAGGCGTTGAATACCAGCGATATCGCGTTTGGCAGAGCCGTTCAGGCTCTCAATTTCACTCGCACAAACCTGTCTGCCAAGTTGCTCTGGTCTCCTCTATCTGAAGGCTGGGACATGGACGGCTCAATAGCGCATGAAACAAGTTCCCTTAGCCTGCCGCCGTTCCTGCTCGAACATCGTGCCGTACTGAAACTTCGAGACGGCACGCCGTTTAGCGCCTTGGTCGAAAGCTACACGGACAAAATACTAGACTTTCCAGTTCCGCGCCTGCTTTCCCAATAGCGCTTCGGTATCTCGGTACAATTGGCGAACTGCTCGGGATAAATCGACAGCCAATGCATACGACAGCGGCGTCTGTCTTGCGGAAGCGTGCCGGTCGAACGATTGCTTTTGTCCATTCGTTTGATCGCGGCGACCACGCAGCCTGAGTGTAACTAGGCCCCGAGCCATCGCAGATTGTCGCTTGACAGTCCCCTCGGCCAGGGCCTCTACCCTTTTTTGCATTCACCAGGGGTGTCCCGGCAAGGGGCTGAGATACTGCTATCGCGCGCAGTGACCCGTTGAACCTGATCCAGTTCATACTGGCGTAGGGACGGTGCAAGCGCTCAAAAGCAGTGGATTCACGCGTGGAATCCTTTTCGGCGTCTTCTCATCATTCCGGCTGAGGACTGGTTCTCCAATCGAAATTTGGAGCATCAAATCATGAATATCGCAGCCACCCCAACCGTCACCACCGGCCCCTTGCCGGCATCCGACCCTGCGAAGAGTGCATTTTTCCGATTGAGGGCAATCCCCCGTTCATTCTGCCCATGTCGGCGACGAAGTCGAAGTCCATTATCGCTGGCATCCGTATTTCGGCCAAAAGGTGTCTGTTCGGCGCGTCGAAGAACGAGCGACAGGTCGGTTTTTGAAGGTTTTGGGACCGACAGGTGTCGTGATCGCGATTTCGGGGTGGATGATAGATCCTGTGGTGTGCAGCGGCATGACCATGGGAACGGCACGCGTCGATCTTGCGGCGCTGATCGAACTGAACAGACTGGTCTCAGGCGGTGCGAAGGCGGCACTCTTCCGAGGTGAACATAGAATCACTCAGGAGGAAGATGATGAGATCCCGCAACACGCTGGTGCCGGCGTCGGGCCGGCAGCTCGACCTGATATTCAAAACCCGCACGCTCGACGGACTGAGCGACAAGGATCGCAAGAAGGCGATATCAACACTGGCTTGCCTGCTGATGCAGGCGGCCGGTCTGGCCGTCGAGGAGCTCAACGATGATCAGCACTGATCTGATTCCGACAGTGCTGCTTGAACGCAAGGCCGTCGTTTACGTTCGGCAGTCCACTCAGTCACAGGTGATGACCAATCTGGAAAGCCAGCGACGGCAGTATGACCTTGTTGACGTCGCACGACAGCGCGGCTTTCTCGACGTTGAGGTCATCGACGATGACCTCGGACGCTCCGCCAGCGGAACGGTCGCGCGCCCCGGCTTCGATCGTCTCGTCGCCCTGCTGTGCGCCGGCAAAGTTGGTGCCGTTTTATGCTTCGACGCCTCACGGCTCGCACGTAACGGCCGCGACTGGCACCATCTGCTCGAACTATGTGGCCTCGTTGAAGCCCGCGTCATAGATCACGATGGTGTCTACAATCCATGTCGGCCCAATGATCGTCTGCTGCTGGGGATGAAGGGCAGTATCAGCGAGTTCGAACTTGGCGTGCTGAGAGCCCGCATGCTCGATGCCGCCAGATCGAAAGCGCGCCGTGGCGAATTGCGACTTTCCGTTCCGTTCGGCTACATTTGGCATCGGGAGGCGGGGCTTGGACTGGACCCCGATCTGCGTCTGCAAGACGTAATCCGATCTATATTCGCACGCTTCCACGAGCTTGGAAGCGCGCGTCAGGTGCTGCTGTCGATGACGAAAGATCAAATCCACTTTCCGCGGCCTTCGGATGAAAGGCGCATGACCAACTTCGTCTGGACGCCGGTCCGTTATCGCAATGTAATCGGCATCCTCAAAAACCCCTTCTACGCCGGCGTCTACGTCTATGGGAAGAGCGAGAAGCGGACTGCCATCGTTGATGGACGAGCGCGTCGCAGCTATGGGCATGGCAAGCCTGTCGGCACCTGGGAGGTGATGATCCGGGATCATCACGAAGGTTACATCAGTTGGGACGAGTACGAGCGCAACCAACAGCAATTGGCGCTCAATAATTATGGCCGCTCGGGCGGGACTAAATCGGGCCGTGGCGGCAAAGCGTTATTATCGGGACTCCTGACCTGCGGACGGTGTGGGCGGCGGCTGAGTGTTGCTTATACGGGCAATCCACACAATCCTGTCTATCGCTGCGACAAGCAGAATCTAATGATGGGCTTGCCCCGGTGCATGACGTTCGGTGGCCCGAAGGTCGATGCGGCGGTTGCGCGCGAGTTGTTGCGCGCGGTAGAACCGTTAGCGATCGAAGCGACCTTTGAAGCAGAGCGGATGCACCGGGAGCGGCAAGAAGACCAGCGGCACATTCACGACCTGGAGCTACAACAGGCTCGCTACGAGGCCAGCCTGGCTGAGCGTCGCTATGCGGCATGCGATCCCGACAATCGTCTCATCGCCGCGCAGCTTGAGAAGAATTGGGAAACTGCATTACGCCGCGTGCGGGATCTGGAGGAGCGCAAGCCTGCCGACAGTCCTTCGACAATAGCGGTCGATCCAGGCACTTTCGCGAACTTGGCCGACAATCTCTTAGCTGCCTGGGAGTCGCCCGATGTGACCATGCGCGTGCGCCAGCAACTGCTGCGTACACTCATCGCCGACATTGTCGTTGATGTCGACGATGCGGTGCGTGACGTCGTGCTGACGATCCATTGGAAGGGCGGCCAGCATTCGGAACTCAAGGTCCGTAAGCCTCAGACCGGTGAACACGGTTGTGCCACCACTGAGGATGCCCTGGCGGTGATGCGCAGCATGGCTGGTCGCTGGTCCGATGAACATATCGCCGCGTCGCTGAATCGAATGGGCATGCCAACGGGGCAAGGAAAAACCTGGACCGCCCATCGGGTCGCTTCTGTAAGGCGGGTACGTGCGATCCACGCGTACAAATCAGCCGACAAAGACGGCGAATGGCTGACCATGACTGAGGCTGCGGCGGCATTAGGCGTAACTAACCATCGAATACGCCATCTGATAAAGATGAAGGTGTTGTCCGCCGAACAGGTGGTTCGCGGTGCGCCGTATCAAATCAGGGTCAGCGACCTGGCTTCTGCGACGGTCCAAGCCGCGATAGCCCTGAAGGGCCGCCCGTGTCGCATTGCTGACACGGAGACGCTTCCAATGTTTACAGATACTTAGAGAAGGAGCGCACAATGACTCAGGTCCGGCAATTGGCCTGATTGACCGTTCGACGACGTTGGAGTCGATCTCGATCCGGCCATCGTCGATGAAGCGGGTCAATCCGTCCCGACCACGATCTCCACGCGCGGCAGATGCGCTGGCAGCGAACCCCGGTTGGTGCGCCGTTTGGCGACCTGCGCCTGGCGCAGAGCAGTCGAGCCCTGTTCCTTCTCTTCCAGCCCGGCAGCCTCGATCTGTTCGGCTTCTTCAAGCCCAAGCAGAAGCTGGTCCTCGGGAAGCGTCTCTGCCCGTCGACCAAAGCGGTGACGCTGTAATTCCTTGATGATCTGCCGCAGCCGGGCATTCTCCGCCTCGCGCGAAAGCACCATCGCTTTCAGCGCGTTCAGGTCATCCGGAAGTTCGGCCGCCGTTATCGTCATGGATCAAGAACAGCATATTTTACCGCTCGGATCGAGAGGCTGGATGTTGCTGATTCAATTGGTGCCTTACACAATGAAGAGCTAAGACATCATGATGATAGACAAGGAGGCCGCCAAAAATGACTACTGTTTTGCGAGACAAGTTCGAAATGCTGTCGAACATGACGCCCTCGCTCATAGACGGCGAGTATGTGTTCTGCTCGATACCTTATGATGGGAGCAAAGTTCACGATCTGAATCCGATTGCGACATTCCAAGAAAGGGAAGGCTTGACACTAGTCCTTGAGAAAGGAGAAGCCCACGAAGCGGGGTTCGAAACTTCGCTTGCGATGCGCCAGATCACCCTCAACGTGAATTCTGCGCTTGATGGCGTCGGCCTTACGGCGGGGGTCGCTGCCTGTCTCGCAGACGCGGGCATTCCGTGCAACATGGTGGCAGCATATCACCACGACCACATTTTTGTGCCGGCGGGCTTAGCTGACCGAGCATTGCATCTGCTGGCAACATTGCAAGCCGAGTCTGCAGGGGCGACGCGCAAACGTTGACGAACAGTTAGTCCCCGCACATAACCGGCGAAACATCAATAATTTCGCGGGCAAGGGGCAGCACGAGCAGACCGGGCGTTCCTCGCCGAGGCTCCGTCGCGATTGACGGAGAAGGTCCGAAGACCGACGCTACGTGCGCGATCATTGTTTTCGCTAAAAGCTGTGCGCACTCGCCTGAACCGACAGCACATCGAAGTTGTTGTAGGGAGCACGCCAGTAGATAACATCGGCCTGGTTCGGGCACTCCACGATCTTTGGAATACGGGTGATTTAAAGCTGTGCGTTCAAATGCACGCTACGGATTTTGTCGCACATTGGCCGGCGAGTGCGCATGAACTGACAAGGCGTGGCATCAGGGGCTACGCCATGTCTATGCCTACCACCATCTCACAGCCAGTTGCTGGCGGCGCCCCAGCCGATGTTATACGGCTCATCGCAATCACCATTGCCTTCGCCACATGATGATCCTAGTTTCGCGCCGCGACGCTCCGGCGCCTTAGACCGTATGTTCATGGGGATTCTGGCCGACATCACCGCAATAAGCACGAGAAGGGCTTTGGAGAATGCATGAATTCGGACCGACTGGTGATGCCCAACCGGTCGGCTGGTAGATCCGTCCGGGCGAACGGTCAGACCACTGCGACTTCCGCTGTACCTATCGTATGACGGAAGATTCAGCGCTCCGGCTTGCAAGAATCGAATTGCCGGAGTTTATCGTGGCTCGCAAGGTTCCGGTGGGCGCAAGCGCCTTGCCGGAATCGGACATTGGATATCGGTCATAAAGGTGTCCAATAGCGCGTTGTCAAACTACGGGGCATTCTGCCGACGGCGGCTAGAAAACTTTTGGTTGGCTTTTCGCAAGGACGTATTTGGCCCTCTCCCGTGATTGCAGAGTTCGTGCGATGTCTTATCGTAGCCGAGCCGCCCAATTTCCTCGAGATGACGTTCCTCGCGCCAAAGAAGAGGGGCACCTCGAAGCGACGGAACGATGACCTAGAAAAGCCAGAGGACCGTTAGCGCTGCGCAAGGAACATGTTCTCGTGGGGCTAGGGAACTCATACGCTCAGTGTAATTCTCAACGATGCCAGTCGCAACTCTCCATGCGTTGAAACGAGGTGGCGACATGCCGGCACGTTTGTCAATGCCTTCTCGGGAACGACGCTCGGCCGCCATGAGTTCGTCGTCTCCACTCACCACTATGGGAAAGAGGTGCTGCTTTTTGCGCGTTCAGGCCAAAAACCAGGCCGTCAATGAAAATTCCTGCTCTTCACCTGCAGCGTATCGATATGAAGGTCAGGAACGAACATGTCGCGCGCGGCGACAATCGGCTTTGGCTTGTCCCGTGGATCAGGCCCTCCGCCTCTGGCGAATTCATCACCACGGCCGGCCGGAAGCTTGAACTCTTCATCACGATCGGCAAGGCCGGCCAGATCGCCTGACAAGTCGAACAGCTGCTGGGCGACAAGGTGGACGACCTCCCCTTCCCGCTGGATTCGGCCATTGATCGCCATCATCGATGACCCGAGAACGACCCGCCGGCGTTTTTCAAACAGTGTCGGCCAGACAACCAGATTGGCCGGCCCGGTTTCGTCCTCGATGGTGATGAACATGACGCCCTTGGCCGATCCTGGCATTTGCCGCACCAACACAAGGCCAGCGGTATAGACCCATCGCCCGTCCTTCGAATTCATCGCCGCGGCACAGGTGATGATGTTGCGCACTGATAAATCCTTGCGCAGGAAGGCGATCGGATGCTGCCGCAATGTCAGCCCGGTATGGCTGTAGTCCTCAACGACGTTATGCCCGTCCGTCATCTGCCGAAGTGCCACCTCCGGCTCCTGCTGCTCGGGAATCGCCGCCATCTCCCGTTCGGCAGCCGCAGCAAACAACGGCAGCGGTTCATCGCGCAGCGCCTTGATCGCCCAGAGCGCGTCTCGGCGTTCAAGCTTCAGCGACGGCAGAAAGGCATCGGCCTTGGCAAGCTGGACGAGCGCTTCCGACGGCACGCCGGATCGTCGCCACATGTCGTCAACCGAGACAAAGGCATGGTCCATTCGTGCCGCGACGATGCGCGCCGCGTTAGCGACCGCCAGTCCTTTCACCTGCCGGAAACCCAGCCGGACAGCGTGGCGGCCAGAATTGCCGATCCCCTCCAGCGTGCAGTCCCATCGGGACCGGTTGATGCAGATCGGCCGCACCTCGACGCCGTGGGCTCTCGCGTCGCCGACGATCTGGGCCGGCGCGTAAAAACCCATCGGCTGCGAATTGATGAGCGCCGCACAGAAGGCTTCCGGATAATGGCATTTGATGTAGCTCGATGCGTAGGCGATCAGCGCGAAGGAGGCAGCATGGCTCTCCGGAAAACCATAGGAGCCGAAGCCTTCGAGCTGCGAGAAGGTCTTTTCCGCGAATTCCTGAGTATAGCCGTTCCTCACCATGCCGGAGACGAGTTTGTCCTTGAAGCGCGAAACGCCGCCGGTGAATTTGAAGGTCGCCATCGACTTGCGCAGCTGGTCGGCCTCGCCGCCGGTAAAGCCGGCACAGACCATCGCCACCCTCATCGCCGACTCTTGAAACAGCGGCACGCCGAGCGTCTTGCCGAGCACCGCCTCAAGCTCGGGCGTCGGATATTCGACTGCCTCTTTGCCTTCGCGCCGGCGCAGATAGGGATGCACCATATCACCCTGGATCGGACCGGGCCGGACGATGGCGACCTGCACCACGAGGTCGTAGAAGGTTCGGGGTTTCAGGCGCGGCAGCATCGCCATCTGCGCGCGGCTTTCGATCTGGAACGTGCCGAGCGTATCGGCCTTGCGGATCATCGCATAGGTCGCAGGATCCTCCTGCTCGATGTCAGACAGGTCGAGATCCCGATCCTTGTGCTCGCGGATCAGATCGAAGGCCTTGGCCATGCAGGTCAGCATCCCAAGCGCGAGGATGTCCACCTTCATGAATTTCAGGGCTTCGACGTCGTCCTTGTCCCATTCGATGATCTGACGGTCCTTCATCGTCGCCGGTTCGATCGGCACGAGATCGTCGAGCCGATCATGAGTGAGGACGAACCCGCCGGGATGCTGGCCGAGATGCCGTGGCGCACCCATCAGCTGCTGTGCGAGCTTCAGAGTCAGCACAAGACGCCGGTCGTCGGGATTGAGATTGAGTTCACGGACATTGCGGTCGCAGACCTCTTCCGACCAGGACCACATGCCTGATGACAAGGCCTTGATGACGTCCTCCGGAAGCCCAAGCGCCTTGCCGACATCTCGGATCGCGCCGCGCGCCCGGTAGCGAGTTACCGTGGCGCAGAGCGCTGCCTTTTCTCTGGTATAGGTCTGGTAAATCCACTGGATCACTTCTTCGCGCCGCTCGTGCTCGAAATCCACATCGATATCCGGCGGCTCGTCGCGCTCCTGGGATACAAAACGCTCGAACAGAAGATCGTTGGTCGAGGGGTCGATACTGGTGATGCCGAGAATGTAGCAGACGGCGCTGTTGGCGGCAGAACCCCTCCCCTGGCAAAGAATGCCTTGAGACCGCGCATAGCGAACGATCGAGAAGACCGTCAAAAAATACGGGGCGTATTTCATGGTGCGGATGAGATCGAGCTCGTGGCGCACGATCTTCAACACATCGGGCGGCAGACCTTCGGGATAGCGATCGGGCACGCATTGCCAGACATAATGCTCCAGCGAAGACTGGGCGTCCTTGCCCGGCACGATCGCCTCTTCGGGATATTGATAGGTGAGCTCCTCCAGCGAGAATTTGCATCGCCCGACGATCTCCATCGTTCGCGCTAACGCCTCGGAATATCGCGGAAACAACCGCTCCATTTCTTCCGGCGGCTTCAGATATCGGTCGGCATGGCGCTCGCGCTGGAAGCCGACATCGTCGATCGTCGTGCGGGTGCGGATGCAGGTGACAATGTCCTGCAGCTGTCGGCGCCCTGGCTCATGGAAGAGGACATCATTGGTGACGACCGTCTTCACCTTGAAGCGTGCAGCGAGATTGGAAATCTCATGCAGCCGCAACTGGTCGTTCTGCCGGCGCCGCAGACAAAGCGATACATAGGCCCGATCGCCGAACACCTCGGCCATCTTGCGCAGCTGGATGCCACAGGCGTCATCCGGCAGATCAGGCACAAGAATGCCGATCATACCGTCGTTGTAAGCGATGACATCGTCCCAGTGGAGGATACAGTTGTTCTTGCCGCCGCGCGATTTGCCAAGCGTGATAAGGCGGGTCAGCCGGGAATAGGCCGCCCGATCTATCGGATAGACCAGCACCGACATGCCGTCTTGCAGATCGAGCCGGCAACCGACAACGAGGCGTAAACCGGTGGCGCGCGATGCTTCGAGTGCCCGGACAATTCCTGCAAGCGAATTGCGATCGACAACGCCGAGGGCTTCGATGCCGAGAGCCTTGGCGGTTTCGAACAGTTCCTGCGCCGAACTCGCGCCGCGCAGGAAGGAAAAATGGGTCGTGACCTGCAGCTCGGCATAACTCATGCGAAAATCCCATGGCAGAACCAGCGGTGGCTTCCGGTTTCAGGATCGATGCCATCGCCGGAGCGAAACACCCAGAGACGCTCGCCGGCCTCGTCTTCGATGACGAAATAATCCCGCACCGCCTCCATCTCGGCGTCACGCTGCCACCACTCGCCAAAAATCCTCTCAGGCCCATCGGCCCGCTTTACCTTCCGGCGCCTGCCGCGCCAGGTGATCGAGACCGGCGGGCGGTCCGGCAGCAAGGCGATGGCCTCGATCAGTTCGGGATGCGCCAGCAGCCGGACGGGCCGGCGCCAATGACTGACCCAGGTGACCTCTACCGGATCGGCAGCAGGACTGATGCGCTGGACGGAGCGTTCGGGCACGTCGGAGGCAACCGGTGCCACTCGATAAACACGCTGGCCACGGTTGCCGTAAATATCGATGAGCGGCGTCACGTCCTTCACTTCCTCCTCGACCAGCGAGGAGGATTTCTGGCGCTCCTCCAGCGGCTCGGCCATCACCGCAACCAGGGTTAGCTTCTCGATCCCGAAGCCGGGCTCGATCTTTTCCGTCCGGTCGCGAAACAGCTTCGTCAGCCACGCGACATCGCGCACCGGCTTCACCGTGCCGGCGCGGATTGCCTGCCGCGTCCCGTCGACCTTTTCGACGATCAGGTCGGCACGCCGAACACCGAGGCCGCGCCTTTGCAGCTCCTCGGTCAGTTGCACGACCAGCCGGCCGACATATTTGTTGATGGTCTCGGCCGCACCGATCGGCTCGGCGAAGGCGCGGCTGACCTCGACGAGCTCGGCGGTGCGGATCGGATCGATCGGTTCGGGGAGACGGCCGAACATCTGGTCGAGCCGCCGGCCGATCTCTGGGCCGAAACGAAGCGTCAGCGGCGCACGCGGCGTGTTGGCCAATTCGCCGATCGTCTGGAAGCCGAGCGTTCGCAAATCGCTGACGACTTTCCCGGGAAGGCGCAGCAACGCTATCGGCAGCTTTTCGACGGCGCGAACAGTCTCACCTGAAGGCACGATGACCGTTTCGCGGCTGATGGCACGCGCACAGGCGTGGGCCGCACCCCAGCTGTCGGCGATCGCGACTCTGGGGGTTAGCTTCTTGGCCAGGAATTGATTTGCGATCTTCGTCACCATGGCGAGCTCACCGCCCTGCAGGTGATCGGCACCCTCGGTATCCATGACGATCCCGTCGATCCCATCGATCGCGACGATCGGCGAATAGAGCGTCAGCGCCCAAAGGGTAATGCGTTCGAGTGCTGCGGCATCCATTGCAGGATCCGCATCGACCAGCATCAGGCCGCGGAACAGCGCCTGTGCTTTCGCCGCCGGCATGCCGACATGCACGCCGGCCTTTCGGGCGGCGGCGTCGGCGGCCGATACCCAGCGTTTCGAGCCGCTCCTGGCGATCACGGCGATCGCCTGTTCAGGCGGAATAGACGGATCGGCGCGACGAATGCGATCCGTCGGCAGATCCGGAAGATAGATCGAGACGACCCTTGTCATCGCACGCCCTCACGAGAAACTCAGCACATTCACCCGCTTTCACGCGCATCAATTCCAGCAACCATTGGGCTCTCCCCACACCCGGCACCGGCAATTCCTCCGACGGCATGACGCTCACCCGCCACCGCGTGGTCGACGCCGTCGGCTGGCCGAAGTCATTGGCCTCCGTCTGCCGCCGCCAGCGTCGGACGGCAAGCGCCATGGTGCCTGTTCGCTCAGCCGCCAGCTGCAGCCGGCGCGAGCTGACCATCGGCAGGCGAACGACTTCACCGACGACGGCGCCGAGCCCACCAAAAGACAGCCCCTCCTCCATATTGGCGAGCACGTCTTCTTCCTTGTCGGATTCGACAAAGATCACCCGATCGGGATGGAGGCCGACCTCAGCGAGCGCAGGAAAGAACAGGTCTGGCCGCGTCAGGCACCAGACGATTGGGCCTTTGGTGCGGGCCGCAATGCCTGCGGCACAGAGCGCCGCCGCCGCACCATCGACGGTGCCCGAGCCGCCGCCGGCAAATTCGTGCAGGGCGCCATAGGCCAGGCCACCGCCCGGCAGGACTGAATCGATTTCCGGCACGCCGAAGGAGAGACAGCCAGCCTTTCTGGCTGACACGCCCTCCAGCGAGGCGATGCGCTCGCGCAAATCGGAAATCACCCTTTGACGGGCAGCAGTCATCGTTCACGGCTCCCTTCAAGGTCGTGTTGGCGGCCGACATCATGTCGAACAAATGCGGATGTTCTCTTTCTGTTCCGACCCAATACAAGAGTCAAGCAACCGGAGGAATGGGAATATTATCCTGAACATTAGAAATCAGCAGAATACCCATGGGAATCAGGCCAGTAGGCGCCTACGGATTTTTTTCCGAGCGTTTGCCAGCGCTAATCCCTTTGTGTGAATTGCGGGGACAAGTCGGCATCGTCACAGTGTCTTTAAGGTTTTTCTGCTGAACTGTCGGGATGCCAAAGCTTCCGAAATCAAAACCCCTCCTTCGTGACACCGAGGACCCGATCCGTTCCCGGCCGCGGGCCAAGCGAAATCCAGCCCAGCCACAGCTGCTGTTCGATCCCATGCCCGAGCGTGTCGAGCCCGCGCTGGCGCAATTGAAGTCTCATCCGCCAAAGGGAAGCGAGTGGAGCTGGGAGCTGAAATGGGATGGCTATCGCCTTGCCATACATATCGAACCGCGGGGGATTCGGATCCTCACCCGCGGCGGCCATGACTGGACGCATCGGTTTCCGGCAATCGCAGAGGCCGCCCGAGCGCTCGGGCCGGCGACGATGATCATCGATGGCGAGGCGGTCGTGCTCGACGATGAGGGCCGGCCGGATTTCGCGCTGCTGCAGCAGTCGCTGGGCGCATCCGGCAAACAGGCTGGCAACCGTGCCTCCAACGCCGTCCTTTACGCTTTCGATCTTATCTATCTGGACGGCCACGATTTGCGCGGTGTCGAATACCGGTCCCGACGACATCTTCTCGAGGATACATTAAACGCCCCAGGGAATGATCAAGTCGGCGCCGTCAGGCTATCGGAAACACTCGATGGCGAACCAGCTGTCCTGCTGGAGCACGTCTGCCGCCTCGGCCTGGAAGGCATCGTCGGCAAGCACCTCGACCGGCCCTATCGTTCCGGCCGGACCGGGGACTGGGTAAAAGTCAAATGCGTCCAGAGCGAGGCATTCTTCATCGTCGGCTATGAGAGGTCGATGGCATCCCCGGCCGGCTTCGGCTCGTTGGTGCTCGCAGCGTATCGCGGTGATGAGCTCGTTCACGTCGGAAGTGTCGGCACGGGCTTCAAGGAAGCCGAGGCCATCCGATTGCGGAAGATGCTGGACACGCTGCGATGGAAGCGAAAGCAGCCGCCCCTGCCCTATTCCGGAGGTGCCGATATTGTCTGGGTCGAACCGACGCTGATCGCCGAGATCGAGTTTCGCGCCTGGACGGCGGACGGAAAACTCCGTCATCCGTCCTACAAGGGCTTGCGAGAACGCCAGGACAATGCCGACGTCTTCCGGCTCGACTAGCGAAATCAGCGCCATGCGCTAGATTGTCCGCCATTCGAGCTCAAGCGGAGTAGATGGCCTGCAATGTGCAATCTTTATCGCATGGAAGACAAGGACTGGGTCGCCAAATGGGCCCAGGACGCCGAAAGCCTGATCAACCTGATGCCCGCCTACCAGATGAACCCAGATCAGATGGGGCCGATCGTCCGCAACACCGCCGACGGCAAGAAGCAACTGGTCTATGCGCGCTGGGGACTGCCCTCGCCGCGCTTCGCGCTCGAGAAGGCGGCCAAAGCCAAGGCCGAGAAACTTGCGGCCAAGGGCAAGCCGTTCGATCTGGAAGAGCTGATCCGCATGGAGGCCGACCGCGGCACGACCAATGTGCGCAAGCTCAATTTTCCGCACTGGAGACGATGGTTCGGTGTCGAAAACAGATGCCTCGTCCCGGTCACAAATTTCGCGGAACCGGATCCAGCTAGCCAGGTGGTTGGCGGAAACGTGCCGAATGCCTGGTTCGCCCGCGACGAGGAGAAATCCCTGATGTTCTTTGCCGGTCTCCATGTGCCGCAATGGCAGAGTGTCCGAAAGGTCAGGGACGGCCTGACCACGGATGATCTCTATGGCTTCTTGACCACGGATCCCAACGACCTGGTGAAGCCGATCCATGGCAAGGCAATGCCGGTCCTGTTGCTGACGAAGGAAGAGACCGACATCTGGATGCGGGCGCCCTGGGAAGAGGCGAAGGAACTGGCCCGACCGCTACCCAATGATGCGCTGATCATTTCCTCACGCGAACCATACGGATCCACGATCGTGTCGAAATCCGGAGAGTTGGTGGAACAGGGCAGCCTACTGTAGTCGAGCGGGTGCCGGTGAATTAGCCAGACGTTTGGTAAGCCTCAGTTGTGTCACCGTCGCAGTTCATCCAAGTCGCGATCGAGTCATGCAGCATCCAAGGTGATGGCGCGCTGAGGGTGACCTCAACAGTGTCGACTGCGGTGAAATGGCACCACTCTTCATCATCTGAAGCCCATTCCCCGATAAATTCGCCGTCGAGACGCAATACGTCACCGCTGAAAGCACGGTTGTGATAGCCCGTCATAATGATGCCGTTACGAACCATGCCTCCTGCATCGGTCATTTCACAGATGGCTCGAAACTGAGCCCTCACAGCCCCTACACTGGGACCGGAGATAAGGCCAACCTCGAAGATCCTGTATCGCAAGGTCCCGACGTAGTGGTCCATCTCCTCATTAGCATCGATTTGACACGACATCTCACCATGTTGTTCGTTCTCAATATGCATGATGCAGAAACCCCTCCTGTATTTTCTAAATTGCGCTGCGCTGGGCTCGAAACCGAGAACGAATTCGATCACCTTGGCGGAGGACATTTCGCACGGCTTCAACCAGGCCCAGCCAGTCGATAGAAGTTAAAGCTGACGATATCGCTTCCGCTAAGCTCTCCGCCATAGAGCCATGTCCGTTTCCCATCCTCCGACCGCTTGACGGTCACGCCCCATGATCGATTACCAAAATATCCGTCGACGAAACCGTCCGGCAATTTCGCAAGCGCGTCCTCGAACGTCGCTTGAAGCGATGGAGGTGTTTTGCCGTCGGCACTCATGGTGCCAGGCAATCGTCGCAGATCCCGCAGCCATCGTCATCCATGTCGCCGCAGGTGTGACACGGATTTTCGTCAGCGAGCCGAGTGCCAACCGTCGGGCGCGCATCGCGGCGCTTTCGAACGAGGTCACGGTGCTCGATCCTAGTTCCCCGGACTTCATGTCCACGATCAGGGACGGAACCGAAGAAGGCGTCGGAGTAGACGCCGCCATTGAGTGCGCGGGCCATCCCCGCGCCTTGCAGACATGCCTTCAGGCCGTCCGCGCCCAGGGCACCGTCGTCCAGGTCGGACTAATGGGCGGCCCCGCCGAGATCAGCCCGTTCGACCTGACGATGCGGGACATCACTCTGCGAGGATCGCTGAATTACCCGCTGACCATCTGGCCGCGAATTTTCGAGATGATGAGGACCGGCCGCTATCCAGCCGAGAAGATCGTCGATGACGAAATCGCCATGGATGACGTCGTCGACAAGGGCTTCCGGGAACTCCTGGACCCGAACGGGGGCAAAATGAAGATACTCGTGTCGATGCAGTCCGCCTGAGGCGGTCAGCGGACTTCTGTCCAAAGGAAAGATCGAAATTCCGCGAGGAGGGAACCGCGTGGATGTCGGCTGCCCAAAGTTTCGAGAGTTTTCAACCGGGAGCTGGGAGTGCTCCCCAAAATCGGACTAGGGCATATACATAAGTCGGTGCGACGGATTGACTCGGTTTGCGGGGGTCGGATTCCTTTACTGCGGGCCGTATGATTGTTTTGGCGACGTTTTGATTTGGGAGCGTCGCCGATGGATGTAGGGCATGATTTTTCGTTGGGCCGGTTTGGAGATCGTCGTCTCGATAAAGGGGGGCGGTGCTGCTCCGTCGCATTGTGCTGCGCGAGACGGTTTGCCTTCGCCAGTTGGCCGAGGGCAACCATTCGCAGGAGATCCGGTTCGGGCGTTTTCTCAACAACAGTGTGGTGAGCGTGGAAGAGATCATTGCCGGCTGGAGCCAGGAGACCCGGTCTGCGGTTGAGGGTCGCCACGTGCTGGCGCTGCAGGACACCAGCGAGATCAAGTTTGCGACGACGCCGGACAGCCGGCGGGAATTGGGCAAGATCAAAAAAGGCAATTGCTTTGGCCTTTTGCTGCATCCGATGCTGGCGCTCGATGCCGACACCGGCAGCTGCCTTGGCCTGGTGGGCGGCCGGGTCTGGACGCGGGGTAGCGAAGAGCTTACGCCGCATGCCGAGCGGCCGTTGAACGAAAAGGAATCGCGGCGCTGGGTGGAGACGGCAGAGGCGGCCAAACTGGTGCTTTCGCGTGCGGCCCGGGTCACGGCGATCGCCGACCGGGAGGGTGACTTCTTCATCATGTGGGCGCGCCTGCCCGATCGGCGCTTCGATCTTTTGTCGCGCGTCATGCATGACCATGCGCTCATCGACGGTTCCAAACTGCGCCGCGCGGTCGAAACGGTGGCGTTTTGCGATACTCAGACGATTGATCTGCGCGAGCGCGCCGACCGTCCGGCGCGGCAGGCGACGGTGTGCCTGCGCTTCGGCGAAGCGACGATCCGGCGGCCGCAAAACCTGCGCGAGGCCGGCCTGCCCGATGGCGTCAGGCTGAGCTGGGTCGAGATCGTTGAACCGGCCGCCCCCGACGGTGTCGAGCCCTTGCACTGGCTGCTCCTGACCACCCATTGGCTCAGCAGCCCGGCCGATGCCTGGCAGATCGTCGCCTGGTACAAGCAGCGCTGGATGATCGAGCAGTTCTTTCGGGTGATGAAGAACCAAGGCTTCAAGATCGAGGACAGCCAGTTGCATCTGGCGGCACGGCTGGAAAAGCTCGTCGCCATCGCCGCCAAGGCCGCAGCAATCGTCCTCCAGCTCGTCCAAGCCCGCAGCGGCGGCGATCACCAGCCGGCAAGCCTGACCTTCACGGCAGCCGAGATCGATACCCTCGCCGCCCTCGAAAGCCGTTTCAAGGGCACAACCAAGCTGCAGTCCAATCCCCACTCTAAGGCCTCGCTGGCTTGGGCCGCCTGGATCATCGCCAAGCTCGGCGGCTGGAACGGCTACGCCTCGGCCAAGCCGCCGGGCCCAATCACCTTCTTCAACGGCCTCAAATACTTTCGAGCCGTCGCCGATGGATGGGCTTTGCGAGATATGTATATGCCCTAGCAAAATCGGAGGGAGAAATGTCGATCAAGAAATGTCTGACAGGGGCGCTCGGAGCCACCGTCCTAGGATGGGGTCTAGGCTCAGCCGCCGTTGCGGGGGAGTTCGACGGCGTTACCGTGAACGTCATGACATTCACTGGACCCCAGATCGCCGAACCGTTGCAGCGGCGCGCCCGACTTCGAAGCTCACGGGTGCGCACGTAAACGTTGTGACGGTACCTTTCTCCGAGCTCTACCGGAAGGTTCTCACCGACTGGGCGGCCGGCACCAACTCGACAGACGCGGCGGTTTGGCCTTCGTCCTGGATGGTCGACATTGCTTTGCGCAAGTTGCATTAACAACATGGTGCTACATAAGGTCGTGATGGAAAAGCCTCGCCGTCGCGCGGCTCTTGCATTCATAGGGATACTAATATAGTATCTGTAAATGGCTTCAGTAAACACTCAATTTTCGATTGCCGTCCACGTGATGGCGGCAATCGCACATCACGACGGGGTCTTCGCATCGGAAGTTCTCGCGCGCAGCGTGAATGCGAATCCGGTTTTCGTCAAAAGAGTCCTCGTCAAACTCTCGAAGGCGAAGCTGGCGAAGACGACGGTTGGTAAGTCGGGCGGTTATGGCCTGGCACGAAGCCCCGATAGGATTTCGCTCTTAGATATCTACTCTGCGGTAAACCCTCCAGATGCTTTCGCCATCCATGCTTATCCCGTGAGCAAGGAGTGTATCGTGAGTTCTAACATCAAGGAAGTCATGAGCGACGTGCTGGTTGGCACTGAGGAGGCCATCCATGGGCATCTGAGACAGACGACGCTGGCGGATGTGGTGTCCAAAATCAGAGCCAAGGCCAGTTAGCTTTTTGCCCTGATTTTTTTGCCCATAATAGATACTTTCATAGTAACCAATACCGATCAAAAAAGGACCACGAAATGACGCAACTGAACGAAAAATCTCCTGTGATTACCGGTGGCGCTACCGGAACCGGGCCAGCCGCTACAAAGCAGGGCAAGGATGCGCCCGCCGCCGTTCTCATCGGTGTGACCGGAGGACTTGGTCACGCGCTGGCTAAGCTCCTGGCGGCCGAGGGCTTCCGGTTGGTGCTCGCGGCTCGGAGCGAGAACGACGCCGCTGCGCTGACCGGCCGGAACGACGGTTCGGCGATTTACCAGCGCGCGGACGTCACCGATCCGGCGAGCATGGAGAAGCTGGCGGCAGCGGCCTTCGAGCACCTCGGCCGGGTCGATGCGGTGGTGAACCTTGCGGGCATCTCGCCGCGCAAAGCCATTGAGGAATACACTTTGGCCGATATCGACGATCTGTTCGCGATCAACGTCAAGGGGCCTATGTTCGTGACCCGGGCCTTCCTGCCTGGACTGCGCAAGCAAGCCGGTAACGCAGTGGTTGTCCACGTCGGCGGTGCCATGGACGGCCGGGTGGCGCTGCCATTTATGAGCTCCTATGCCGCGAGCCGCGGCGCGCTGGCGAGCTATGTGCAAAGCGCCAACCGCGAGCTTGCCGGGACCAACGTAATGCTTTCCTTCTTCGGGCCTGTTCCCTCCAACACCGAGGCTGAGTCGCCTTTCTTCGACATGTGGAGCAAGCTGGGCGTCGACCTCTGCGAACCCGACCAGGTCGCGCGCGAGATCCTCGCCACCATCCGCGAACGTCGTAAAGTCCACGTCATGGGCGGCGGGACGCTCAAAATGCTTACGCTCGCGAACGCCATATCGCCGTCCATTGCCGACGCAATGGGCCTCCGAAAATTTGGCAAGCTCATGCAGCAGTATCGTCCACGCTGATCGGGCCTGAACATTGCGACGAACGCGTCGCCTGCCACCCCTAGGGCTGACAGTACCTTACAAGCTGTGGTGACAGCCCACCCAGATGAAAGCATCTGATGTTCCACCTCGTTTTCGGAATTCCCTGGCTGGTCGTCGTGGTACGATTCATTCAGCCACTGCCATGGATTTGGTCGGCAAAGGCATCCCTGGCGATCCTCTTGTTGGTAGCCTCGCAATTTCATCTGGTTAGTCGCCTCTCTTCCGGCTCGGTCTTCGACCCAGAGTTTCCCCGCCCTTTGGCCATTGCTTTCAATGTCCTTTTCGGCGCGATCGTGTTGCTCGCGGTGTTTCAGATCGCGCTGGATGTGGTCTCACTCGCGATCATCCCATTCAAGGGGGGCTTCCCCTCTGCGCCGGCGGGTCTGCGATATGCCATCGGCTTTTTGGCCATTGGCCTTTCAGCGTACGGTGTCAACCAGGCAATCAGCGTGCCACCGCTAAACGACATAGAAATTGCCATCGCTGGATTGTCTCCCGAATTTGATGGCTATCGGCTGATTCAGCTGACCGACCTTCACATCAGCCGTCTGTTCCCAGCAGCATGGACTAATGAGGTCGTATCGAGGACCAATGCGCTCGATGCGGACCTGATCGTCATCACCGGGGACTTCATCGACGGTGACGTGGCTCACCGCAAAGACGATGTCGCACCGCTTTGGGGATTGAGGGCACGTGACGGTGTCTACGCAATTCCGGGGAACCACGAATATTTCTTCGATTACCAAGAATGGATGCGCCACCTCGAGATGTTGGGCATGCGGATGCTGCCCAACAGCCACGTGGTCCTCAAGAGAGGCAATGCTGAGATCGTACTGGCGGGTGTGACCGACGTGTCCGCCCGCGGGCACAGCGCTCCACCGCCGGACCTCGCGGCGGCAATCAAGGGAGCTCCTGCGAACACTCCCATCCTATTGCTCGATCACCAGCCGATGATGGCCGAAAAAGCGGCCGCCTCTGGTGTGGCGATTCAGCTGTCGGGGCATACACATGGTGGCATGGTTCTCGGCCTCGACCGCTTGATCGCGCGCGCCAATGGAGGCTTTGTTTCGGGTCGATACCAAATCGGAGCCATGACGTTGTACGTAAACAACGGAACAGCCCTGTGGCCCGGATTCGCACTAAGGCTCGGCGCGCCATCGGAACTCACCAGAATCACCCTCCGCGCGAAAACCAAGTGAATAGCAAGCATACCTGTCTGTAACATCGTTTGTACGGAAAACGACCCGGACCGTGTCGAAACTCAAAACCAAACTCGCTGCATAGAATGCAATTCATAGAATTCTGACTTTCAATGATCTGGCCGCCTTGAGCGGAATCGAACCATCTGCCCACGCGTTGGTTCGTCAAGCGTTTGAAAGTTCAATGGCTTCATGCAAGCGGAGCGTAGGCTGGAGCGTGACCGTTAATTATGGAACCGCTAATTCCAGCCGACCAAGGAACATTATGGTGAGCATACACACCTGTCGCAGCCGCGCTATTAGCGATACAAACCGCGGCTGGTCGTCCACCAGCTGCGTCGTTTTGTTATGTCTTCTACACCAGCTGTCCAGTCCAATTTGTGCACTCTAGGACTTCGGCGGGCATCAACTACCGCTCTATTCCAACGGGTGCGAAGGTATAGCTGCCACAACTTTGATTTCCACAAGAAGACCGGGATGGGCAAGTTCAGAGACGCCAATGCAAGTCCACGCGCATGTTCCGCGGGGGAAAATTCGGTCCTTTACCTTGCGAAAGGTATGCATGTGCTGCTGCAATCCGACATGGTACGTAGTCATTTCGACAACATCTTCGAAGCTGCAACCTGCCGCTGACAAAACGGTAGCTAAGTTGTCCCAACACGCCTCGAATTGCTTCTCTGGGTCGTTGATGACATTCATGTTGGCATCACGTCCAACCTGCCCCGCGCAGAAAACCAGGTTTTCGAAGCGTACTGCAGGGGCATAGCCTGCCCGCTCAACAATGGGCTTCATTGCCAGCGGCACGATAATTTCGCGTTTCACTAATGATCCTTTCTTCGTCCGCATCGGCTAAACCAAATTAGCTAAGTGAATGCACTGATGCGATGAGGTCGTTGTGTTGAAGCCGCCTTCGCCCGGATTAGGTTGAGACGATCAGGCAGGGCTCTTTGCCAATAACAAGCGACCGCCCAGCAAAATCAAAGCCGCCCCGGAGATCGTTTTGATCCTTCTGGCGATGTGCGGGCGATTGAGAAAACCAGTTACGCTGCCGACAAGGAGGACAATTGCGCCGTAAAAGCCTAAAGCGATCAGAGCATGTGTCAGAGCAAGCGCGGCGCCATTTGCAAGCACATCCTGTTGGTGGCCCTCCAAGAATTGGGGGAAGACGGCAACGTAAAAGATCGCCGGTTTGGGATTGAGGAAGTTGCTGAGATATCCGCGAACGAAGGCTCTCGGAGCTGTCAGGATCACTGGCGCCCGGCTTGGATTCCGGACAGGTGCCGTCAGACTTCGCAGCGACAAGAGAGATTTAATCCCCAGCCAGATGAGATAGGCTGCGCCCAACAATTTCATGACTGTGAACAAGATTGCCGACGCTGCGATCACCGCCCCCACTCCAACAAGTGCCAACGCGGCATGCGAAACGATGGCTGCGGCGAACCCTAATACCATCCCGAAGCCGGTTAGCTTCGCGTTGCTCGGCGCATTGGCTAGGAGCAGAGCAAGGTTAGGTCCTGGTGTCACCACGATCATGGTAACGATAGAGATAAATATGAAGTATTGATGCAGAGGGATGGACATGGCAACGACCTTGCGGTTTAGGCACGATTAGGGGGTACTGCATTCGGCCGTTCTTCGGCCTGCATCATACGAAGGAGTTCGAGTCGAGACGAAGTTACCGGGCACAGTGCTCCCGGGCAACAGATATGCAGAGCTGCGTTTCAACGGGACTGAAAACTTGAGACGTTCCGCGCATCGGAGCGCGCTCCTGCTGTACCTTCCATGGCGCTCTACATTGAAGGCCCGCGACGACATCAGGCTTCAAAGCGCGATGTTGGATCGCGGGGACTCTCTGATGACAACGTTTATCCTTGGTGTAGCGATCACATCACTAGCAAGGCACGAGTCCAAACTCGCAAAACGCTGCAGCTAGTGAATTTGCAGAGTTACCGCCGTCCTTTTCCGTCAGTCGACAGCTTCCGCGGCCTCCTCGATCACCTTCGCAACTGCAGCCGCCTGCGAGATATAAATAGCGTGACTACCATCGATCTCCGTCACAGTTGAACCGGCGCGCTTGTACATCCAGCGCTCAAGGTCCGGATTGATCGTCATGTCGTCCTTCGCAACAATCCCGTAGCTAGGCTTGTCGTGCCAGGCGACAATAGACACGGATGCACTGGTGGCCGCGATGGCGACAGGCATCTGAGACCGGGCCATAAACTCGCCCTGCTCTTTGGGTAGATCCGCTCCGAAATCAGCCGCGAACTTTGCCGGGTCGATAAGCAGGAAGCCATCCTTTGTCGGCTTGATATCGTTGGTGGGTGACGGCATCGATTGGAGCAGTTGTGCGGTGCTTTCGCCCTTTTCTGGCTGCAGTGCCGCAACATAGACTAGTGCCTTGACCTTGGGATCATCACCTGCTGCCGTGATGATCGTGCCCCCATAGCTGTGGCCGACGAGAACGACGTCCCCGTCCTGCTGATCAAGCACGCTCTTCGTGGCTGCAACGTCCTGATCCAGGCTTGTCAGTGGCTGCTGGACGATGCTGACATGATAGCCGTCGCGGGTCAGGATGTCATAAACGCCGCGCCAGCCCGAACCATCCACGAGCGCGCCATGGACAAGCACGATGTTGCGCGCGTCCGCTAAGGCTGGGGCAGTTAGGACAGCAGAAGACAAAAGCGCTGCAATGAGGCCAACGGCCGCTTTACTGAAGTTGGACATGGTCGGTAGTTCCTTGAGTTCTGTGCGTGGAATTGCGGAGGCTTTGAAAGCGCTGAAGGACCTGTCTTCCCTGGTCCAGGGAGGGATGGACATGATCGCTTGCGCTTACTGCTTGACGACAATTGGAGCCTTGAGCGGGACGCGTTCATAGAGGTCGATAATGTCCTGGTTGAGCAGGCGCACACAGCCGGACGAAACTGCCTTGCCAATCGAGCGCCATTGCGGATTGCCGTGCAGACGATAGAGTGTGTCGTGGCCACCGGAGAAGATGTAGAGCGCTCGTGCACCGAGCGGATTTTTCAGGCCCGGCTCCATGCCGCCATTCTCGATCGAATATTTGGCCAATTCCGGCTGGCGGGCGACCATCTCGTTCGGCGGCTTCCAACGCGGCCATTTCTGACGCCACTGAATGATGCCGTTGCCCTGCCAGGCAAAGCCATCGCGCCCGATCCCGACACCATACCGCATCGCGGTCCCACCCGGCTGGACGAGATAGAGAAAGCGTGAGGGGGTATCGACGACGACGGTGCCAGGCGCTTCCCCAGTCGGATCAATGACCTGTTGACGGTAATAGCGCGGATCAATCTGTTTGTAGGGAACCGCTGGTATCAGGAAACCACCATCTTCAATGGGGCCGTAAATGACCGCAAGTTCGGAATCTGTCGGCGCGGCCGCAATCTGCACAGGGCGAACCCGATCCAGGAGGCGCGTCGGCTGCGGATCCAGCATCCGGCCGGCTCCGGAGGTTGACGTGCAACCTGCCACGGCCGAGGCCGCAGCCATCGCCGAAAGCGACAGAAGGCTGCGGCGAGATAACGAGGTATCAAAGCTCACGCTCATTCCTCGTCCTGCCATCTGCGCAGATCCGTCTGGTCATGATAGGCCATGCGATCAGGCGTGGTGATAAACTCAATCATCGTGCCCCACGGCGTGCGGCAATAGCAGACCTTGTTTCCAGGACCTTTTTCGGTTGCGTAGGGAATAGCGCGTGGTGCCGTGAGGGCTGTTCCGCCGGCCTTCTCAAAGCGCTCTACCGATGCGTCGATGTCGTGGGTATAGACACCGAAATGCGTAATGCCGAAGTCGCTCGGTGTAACCGGCTGCGCTTGTTTGGGGCCGTGCATTTCGAAGAGCTCGATGTCAGGCCCGGATCCGATCTTGACCATCGCCTGCGCACGCACAACCGTTCCCGGGTAGGCACCAGTGGCCCGCTCGAACTCGGGTCCCTCCCTGGCCGGATCCTGCGGCCCGAACGATTGGTAGATCACCTGGCCGCCAAAGGCTTCCACCAGGAATGATTTTGCTGCCTCGATATCGGGCACTGTGATGCCGATGTGATTGACGCCACGAATTTGAGGTGCAGTCATGACAGTTTCCTTTCTTGTTGAATCGATGAACGTGTTAGGGCTCAATTTGCCCGGATCGCAGAGTTCACTTGGCCTTGAGGAAATCGATGAGAGCAGCGGCCACTTCATCCGGGCGCTCGTCCGCCACATAATGACTGCAGCGGGCAATCGAGCCGCCCGTTACATCTGTGGCGAACTCCTTGAGCATTGGGACCATATGAGCACCAAAACGCTGCTCCCCGCCGAGACCTAAAACCGGAATTCGGAGCGGTTGTTTTTTGTATTCGAGCGCGGCCGCATGGTCGGCGGTCAGTGTGCGGTACCATTCCATGCCACCGCGCGTGCGACCAGGAAGTGCCATTGCTTTCGCGTAGATGACGATGTCTTCAGGATTAAAGGTGCTGTGATCGTAAAACCGCTCCGCCATGAAGGCCGAAACATAGTCATGTTCGCGGCCATAAATCAGGCGTTCCGGCAGATCCCGATTAGCATGGAACGCGAAGTGCCAGATCTTTGCCGTCGTAGCCTCCCACTCACTCCAGCCAGGAAGCGGAACATCGAGGACGGCAAGGTGAGTAACGGCATCTCGATAGATAGCGGCCTGCGGAAGCGCCACCATTCCGCCGATGTCATGGCCGCATACGGCGTAGCGTTCATGCCCAAGGGCGATCATGACCTCGTGCGCGTCGCGCGCCATCGTCGCCTTATCGTAGCCGTCAAGCGGGCAGTCGGAAAAGCCTGCGCCGCGTAGATCAATCGCCACCACGCTGAACTGTTCGGCCAGCAGCGGCATGACGTCGTGCCACTCCCACCAAGTTTCCGGCCAACCGTGAAGCAGAAGGAGCGGGGGGCCAGAGCCGCCCGTGACGGCATTGATCTTGATGCCGTTCACCGGCACCAGTTGCTGGGTAAAATCTTCCAGTGTTGGGATCATAACTCTTTCCCGTCGATGTTGATGTTAAACAGAGCTAGCGCCAGCTCAGGCCTGATCGAAATCGGTGGCGACCGAGATGTCTCGCCAAGCGTCGATATCGCTGCGGAAAGAAGCCAGCTTTCGTTCGGCGATTGAATGCGCGACGGGCCCAAGCGGCAGATGAAGCGGGGCGTTATTGGCGTCGACCGCCTGCAAGATCACTGTAACCGCCTTGTCGGGATCGCCTGCTTGATTGCCGTTGTTGGTTTCACGATAATGTCTGCGCGAACTTGCGGCATACTCCGGCATTTCCTTGGCCGCCATCGTTATCGAGCGTCCAAGGAAGTCAGTGCGGAACGGCCCCGGCTCGACGATCAGCACGCGGACGCCGAACGGCTTCAGCTCACCCGCGAGAGCCTCGGAAACCCCTTCAACCGCAAACTTGGCTGCATTGTAGTATGCTGCCCCGCCGCTGCCCGCGATCCCTGCGCCGGACGACATATTGACGATCATTCCGCCCGAACGTCGCAAGGTCGGCAGCGCTGCTCTGGTGGTTTCGATAAGACCGAAAACGTTCACCTCGAACATCGGTCGATATTCTTCGGGCGTGCCTTCCTCGAGCGCACCAAACAGTCCGTAGCCGGCATTGTTCACCAGCACATCAAAACCGCCAAATGTCTCGACGGCCTTTGCGACCGCGGTATTGGCCGCCGCCGCATCCGTCACGTCGAGCGGCAAGGCGATCATGCGGCCGTCGAATGGCCGAGCCATTTCTTTGATCAAGTTGAGGTTGCGTGCAGTCGCGACAACCTGATCGCCCCGCTGTGCCGCAGCGAGTGCGAGACGTTGTCCGAAGCCGCTCGAGCAGCCTGTGATGAACCATGTTTTCATGACGTTTCTCCGCGTGTATTCAGAAGATGACTTGAATCTAGATGTTTATATTTGTACTTGAAGTGACAGTTTTGTATTTTCATTGTTCACTTTTGTAAGGGCATGGCCATGGAGTGGAGTGACGTAAAAATCTTCCTTGCGATTGCGCGGTCCGGCACGCTCGGCGGCGCTGCGCGTGCTCTTCATACAAGCCATCCGACCGTCGGCAGGCGGCTTCGTGCCCTTGAGGATGCCATCGGCCATACGCTCTTCCAGCGGACCGCGGACGGTCTCGTGCTGACCGAGGAGGGCCATGGGATCATCGCCCTGGCAGAGCAGATGGAAGAAGGCGCGCTTGCAATGGAGCGCCGACTCGCCGGGCAGGAGCAAAATCTCAAAGGCAATCTGCGCATCTCATCGGCAGACTGGTTCGGGGCTTATGTCCTGCCTCCCATCGTGGCGGATTTCTCGAAAGCCTACCCCAATGTAGACGTCGAGATCCTGACCGGCACTCGCCTGTTCAACCTCGCCCAGAGGGAGGCCGACGTTGCCTTTCGCATCGTTCCGTTCGACACTGCCGATGTTATTCAACGGCGGCTCTTTAGGCTCGAATACGGCGTCTACATCGCCGAGGAGTCGCCCGACCCTAAATTCGGCGACGGGACTGGTTTCCGTCTGATCACCCACGACACTTCGACAGGGCAATTCCCCGACATAGCCTGGCTCTCCGAGAGTTTTCCGAACGCGCGACCCGTGCTGCGATCAAACAACCGAAACGTCCAGGGGCGAATGTGCAGGCAGGGTGTTGGGATCGCAGTCCTGCCCCGCGCAGTGGGCAACCAAATCCCGGGTATCCGCAGACTTGAACTACCCAAGCTCCCGCCCGCGCGAGACATCTGGATGGGATATCATCGGGACCTGCGACGTCTTCAGCGTCTTCGGGCGTTTATCTCGACCGTCTCGGACCACATCACAAATGCCCCTGCATGGTAAGCCGCGCGAAGAAGATCGATTTTCCCCGCCGATCCACGGCCGCGGTAGGACAGCCGCGACAGACAATTTACTTGCTGGCCGCAATCTCTCTGTGCCGCTCCACCACAGCGCCCACGATCATTGTCATCAGCCCTTCGACGAAGTGGCGACTGAGGCCAACCTCATTGGCGATACTCATCACTCGATCCAATTGGCGTCGCTCTCGCTCATTATCGATCGCCGGCAAAGCCTGTTCGGCTTTCAGGTGGCCGACATGCTCGGTACAGCGAAAGCGTTCGGCCAGAATATAGAGGAGAGCTGAATCCAAATTGTCGATGGTCCTCCGGTAGGAAGCGAGTTGCTGTGCCACATCATCTGTCATCATTTGAATATCTTCCAAGTCGTTTCATAGGCGCGAGGTAGAGCTTATGAGATGGGATGCATACTGCGACGCGACAGGGCGATCGTCAGCCAAATTGCCGAAACCAGGAAGTAGAATGCTCCGACGCCAGCGTAGCCCGCAACCGTGGCGATAGAAGGCTCCTGAGGCATTTGCGCCTGAAAGATGAAGAGAGCACCGGCCACAGAGGATTGGCCTCCGCTCAAAATCATCGCCCACTGACCTCCACTCGTTTTTCGGCGCCGCACAGCAGTTCCAAGCTGCAACAGCCCTGAGAAGATAGCCCATAGACCGAAGGCGCCGAGAACCCAGTTCATGTTCATTGTCAACGCCAGGATCACGGCTATCGTCATAACCGAGCTCGCTGCGACGTTGATCGCTTGGCTCCGGTTGGCGGCAAGACCACCGCTCCTTGCGGCATCGATAACGTTCGCGATTGCATCCCAAGCGGGATAGATGATCAGCAGTGCGGCAGCCACCGCAAAGGAATGCCGTCCGGCAGTCAACGCAGCCGCGACCCACAGCACTGAGAAGGCCGCTCTGGTAAAGTAATACTGCTTGAGCCACTGGTCGTTGCCGCGCGGGGCACGGGAGGTCTGGTTGTTCGACATTGTTTTCTTCCACTTTGTGAACTGGTTGATTGATGGTTCGCGCTAGCGTCGTCAGATGAAGACGACATGTTTGCCGAAGAGGGTGTTCTCGTCCCATTCAGTACGGCCGATCCGATCGCTTTCGCCGGAGAGTTTCCCAGCTGGCTTCTCTGGGAGCTCGACGTTCTGTGCGCCGTCCTGCCACGGCGTCACTAAATCAGTGCCGTGATCGCTCTCCAAGCGCATGCGCCTCTCGAATGCCTCGTTGATCTCCCCCTGCCGCTTTGCGACCCATCGGCCGTCGGGGTCAGAGAGGATCGAGTTGGTTTGGCCGATCTCAACCGGTGGCGAAGAAGCGATCGCTGAGATGGCCATTACTTTTTGAACTGGGCGTCTGCTCATGAGCTTTGATCCTGTGGTTTGCTGTTTGACTGCCTCAGATGCCGGCGTACCATTCGTACCCGCGGTCTTCCCAATAGCCGCCGTTCCCGCCCCACAGGCCGGAGAAACTATCCACCAGTTCGATACGCATGATGTATTTCGCCTGTTTGTAGCCGAGCTGTCGCTCTACCCTGAGACGCAACGGCGCGCCGTGGCCGACGCTCAGGTCCTGGCCGTTCATCTGGTAGGCTAGGATGGTTTGCGGGTGAAACGCATCGACAAGATCGATGCTCTCGTAGTAACGGCCGCTTCCATCGAGTGTCTTTTCGAGTTCGTCGGCACAATGCAGCACGACATAACGCGCCGTCGGCTTCAGCCCAGTCAGCTGCAGCAGACTGGCGAGAGGAACGCCAGTCCATTTGCCGATGGCGCTCCATCCCTCGACACAGTCATGGCGGGTGATCTGCGTGCGCGCCGGGAGCGCCTTTAGATCTGCGAGCGAAAACTCTCGCGGCCGCTCAACAAGGCCGTCAATTTTTAATCGCCAAGCGGAAAAATTACCTTCAGCCAATTCAACATATTCGTCGCCGTCGGGAGCACTCGTTCCATTTACGCGAAACGACGGAGAAATATCCTTTTCATCAAACTCACGCGCCAGGGCATCACGCCCCTGAAGCAGTCTCTGCGCCTTCATCGTTAGGTCCTCGGCCGAACGGAGAACATTGGCGACGTTCGCGTTTTGGTCGAGCAGGTCACATCCGGAAAGGGTCAAGGCGCTAGCGCCAAGAGTGCCACCAATCAAAAAGCGGCGTCGAGTAAAGAGCTTGCTCATGATTTCGGGCCTTTTTCCTGGATCGCATAGCGTCCGGTGATCATCGAGCGGATATTGTTCCAGGGCCCGGAAAGGATCACCATTGCCACATGCACGATAACGAAGATCACAAGCGCCGACGCAGTGATGAAATGGATCGTGCGCGCGGACTGGCGTCCGCCGAAAATATCAACAAGGGACGGCAGAGCGGCATCGACGCCCGGCGACATGGTCAGGCCGGTCAAAACCATCAGAGGCAGCAGGACGACAATGACGGCCAGATAGGTGAGCTTTTGAAGCGCATTGTAATGCCTGGCCTCCTCCCCTTCGGGGAAGCGGAGACGAGCGTGGTCGAGAACCTCGCGGCCCAGATGGCGAGGCGAGAGTTCGTGCAGCTTCGGCGCCAGGTCTCGCCTGAAGTGTCCGCTCAGCAGGCTGAATCCCAGGTAGAGAATACCATTGATCACAAACAGCCAGGCAAAGAAGAAATGCCAGCGACGTCCAGCCGCGAGATCCTGGAACGAGGGAATTGTCGCCCAGGACGGGAAAGCTCGCGCAGTCGGCTCCCCATCAACATTGGAAACACCCAAGACGCCGGTTGTAGGGATTTGTAGCCCTGCGACACGCAAGAAGCCGCTTGGCAAGCCTGCATCGTCGTCGGAGCCAATTGTCAGGACGGCGGGGTCGCCGTTCGCGCCATAATGACCCCAATAAAGCTCCGGGTGGGCATTGAAGATCTGCAGCCCGCTCAAAAGAAGGAAGCTCAGGCAAAGCACGTTTAGCCAGTGCGTGAGCCGGGTTACAACGGAGTGGCGGCGGATGAAGATCGTCCGAGGATATTGAACATTGTCATTGGAAGCGTTTGCGCTCATCTCAGCGTCTTTCATCTGTGGCATTTACGGCTGCAGATCGAACAACCTCGATCTGTAGTCACCGGCCGAAGCAGTATGGCGGCTGCTCCGGCCAGTGACGGCGTGGTCTTCACATGGGTGGAACCACGCCGTTCTTGCCGACGACCACCTGGTGGGCGATCGGGCCTGTTGCAGCCTTTTCGGCGGTGATAAAGACAACGGCGCCGGGAACGAGATCATCCTTGGTGGCTCCAGCGATGGTCACGACAGGTGTCCCATCCGGAATGGCGATCTTCTTTTCCTTCCCATGATAGGTGACCGTGACGGTCCGGCCATCGACGCCCTTAACGGCATCCGCGACCGTCGCATTGGTCATGCTGCTGTCGGGCTTCAGATCCCAGCCGTAGCTGCCTTCGCCAAGGCCTTTCATTGCCGGCGGGAAAATGACGACCTCAAGCGCTCCATCGCCCCCGTCGGCCTTTGGCAAGGATGCGATTCCCACGAAATCGCCCGGCTCTATGTCGGTGACCTTGGCATCCGCGACGCCCGCCACCTTCCAGTCGTCGGCAAGCGCCACATCGATTGTCTCGCCTTCGCGCGTCTTCACTTTGAGCGTTGAACCCTGGTAGTCGACGATGCTGCCGCGGACATGGATCGGCGCGGCTTTCTTATCTTCGGCAAATGCGGGTGTCGAAAGGACTGTTACCGAAAGGATGCTGGTCAGCCCGAGGGCCAGAGCGGGGAATACATTTTTCACTTTGATCTTCCTACTAGTTGGTAGTTTCGTTGGACGCGATTGGCCTGAGCAGGCTAGCTACGCAGGATTAGTGAGAGACATTCGGCGTAAGGCGGTTGAGAGCAGGTGCAAGTATCGTCGAAAAGACCTCCGGTTTCCCGTAGGCTCTCGCCGAGAGCATCGCCCCGTACACCGTCGCCAGAAATGCTTCGGCTTCAACGTGCGGTTCGCTCGTGAGATTGAGCGCTCCATTTTTGCTTCCACGCTCCATCACCGTCGTCAGCCACGATGAAATAAAGCGAAAGAAATTCGTCACCTCGGTTGCGACTTCCGGCGGAAGAGATGGCAGTTCACTGGCGAGCAGGGCGCACACGCAGTAAGGCCTGCTGGCATCCTCGATGCATTTGGTCCAATGGTCTGCGTAAACCTTGAGGATGTCCAGAGCGTCTGGAACATTCTGTTCGAGCGCCGCAACGTTCGCCTGACCGTCTTCCCGGTAACGCTTGACCAGCTCACGCACCAGATCGACCTTGCTGGGAAAGTGGTGGTGGATGCTGGCCTTGCGTATGCCGACCACTTCCGAGATATCTGCATAGCTAAACCCGTTGTAACCCCCACTCATGATGAGGTTGCGCGCAGAGGCCAGGATTTCGTCGGAAGTGTTCGAAAGATTGCTCATGGGGTCTGTCTACCTTCTAGTAGGCAGATCGTCAATAGCAAATAGTTCGTTTTCTTGCTAGCCGTCTGTGGAGACGGTAAGAGCTTTCCACGATGTGAGTTCCTTCTGCAACCGCTCGATCCGCGCCGTCACGTGGCTGAGGGCATCGCTCCCAAGGAGAAGTTGCGGCGGGGGATTGTCCGATTCAATGAGTGTAAGCACAGCGGCGGCCAGTTTTTTGGGATCACCAAGTTGCTTGCCGCTTACGGCCTGACGCGCCTCGCGGATCGGATCGAACAGGCTGTCGTAATCTGCAATCGACCTGTCTGTGCGGACCATGGAACGCCCGGCCCAGTCTGTCCGGAACGAGCCAGGGCAAATGGTTGTCACGTGAACTCCAAACGGCGCCATTTCCGAGCGCATGACCTCGGAAATGCCCTGAAACGCGAACTTGCTGCCGCAGTAATATGCGATGCCGGGCATGGTGATCATACCGCCCATCGACGTGACGTTCACGATAAAACCACGGCGGCGCTCACGGAACCTCGGAAGAAATGCCTTGGCCACAGCCACGGCGCCGAACACGTTCACGTCAAACTGACGTCGCATCTCTTCAAGTGGCGATTCCTCGAGCACGCCCTCGTGACCGTATCCGGCATTGTTGATCAGCACGTCGACTGGCCCGTGTTCGTCCTCCGCTTGCTGGACGACGTCAGGGATGCGGTCGAAATCGGTGACGTCGCAAAGGACCGGGCGCAGTTCCGGGAGGCTCTTTGCCAGCGTTTCGCGCGAGGCTTCGGAGCGGACGGTCCCGATGACGGTGTGACCGGCTTCGATTGCGGCAGTGGCGATCGCCAATCCGAAGCCCGAATTCGCCCCTGTTATGAAAAACGTTTTGCTCGACATTTCTAAAACTCCTTGATTAACCGTGGATGACAGATAATCTGAAGGCCAGCTGAACTCGATTGCGAATTCTCTAATTGGTTTGACTAATCCTATGAATACTGAAGAACGGGCCGTCGCACATGACCGGCTTGTCGTCCTAGCCGGGCAAGCGGCTCCTCTCCTCGGCTACAATCAGACCGGGATCAGTTGTGTCCGTATCCTGCGCACTGAAGCGGTACTTGATGACATTCCGGTTCTCTATAAGCCGGGGGCTGTGTTCGTGTTGCAGGGGAGGAAGCAGGGCATCCTAGAGGGCGACGTCTACCTCTATGACGAGGACCATTATCTCGCGGTCTCAGTACCCGTTCCATTCCGGATGACTTCAAAAGCAAGTCCACAGCGGCCATTGCTTGCCGTCTATCTGGAGTTCGACATGCAGATGGCGGCCGAGATTGCTCTGCAGATGGAGCAACTCGCAGGTCCTTCAGACGCCAAACCGAGAGGGCTCCTCTCGAGCAGAATGGGTCACGATATCGAAGACATCCTGCTTCGCCTGCTGACTGTGCTCGGCAACCCGGTAGAAATCGCCGTGCTCGGGAGCTCCATCCTGCGTGAACTGCATTATCGGATCATGTCAGGGCCGCAGGGTGACACGGTGATCGCGGCCCTTCAGCGCAAAGGAACATCGGGAAAACTGGTCGAGAGCGTGACGTGGCTGCGGGAGAATTACGCTGCCGAAATTGCCGTGGCGGATCTGGCCAAAGAGGTGGGTATGAGCGTTCCTTCCTATCACGTCCATTTCAAGAACCTGACCGGCTCAAGTCCGATGCAATATGTGAAGGCGATGCGGCTCCATGAAGCGAGACTGATGATCGCCCGCCAGACTGCAACAATTGCGGAGGTGGCGGCGTCAGTGGGCTATGTCAGCCCGGCGCAATTCAGCCGCGACTTCAGACGGCATTTCGGGCGTACCGCATCGGAAGAAGCGAAGTGGGTCCGGCATCACCTGGGCGAACAGGTTTGACCATTGCCCCTCACCGTTATCACGATCGATCGACCGTCAGAACACAACATGTCATTGTAAAGCGGCTTGAAGGGCGGCTTTGCAATGAATGAGGGTCGTGTCGAAGACGGGAACGCCTACGTTATCCTGGTTTAACAGCATACCCACCTCGGTACAGCCGAGGATAAGACAGTCGCAGCCTTTGTCGACCAGACGCTGCGCAATCCGTTCATAGGTCAAGCGGCTCTCCTCGCGAACGATGTCGCGGCACAGCTCTTCATAGATAATACGATGGGTTTCTGTTCGATCATCCGCTTCAGGGATCGTTGGCGACAGCCCCTGAGCGATGAGGCGGTCGGTGTAGAAGGTCTGCTCCATGGTGAAGGCCGTTGCCATCAAACCCGGTCTCCGGAAACCGCGGTCGAGGATAGCGGTTGCAGTCGCGTCCGCGATGTGCACGAACGGGATCGACACCCCGCCCACGATGTTGTCCGCCACCTTGTGCATGGTATTCGTCGCCAGGATGAGGAGGTCGGCACCTCCGCGCTGCAGCGCGATAGCATGTTCATTGAGGATTCGGCCCGCCGCGTCCCAATCGGAGGATGCCTGCAACTTTTCGATTTCGTCGAAGTCGACAGACCGTATGAGAAGCTCGGGAGAATGAAGTCCTCCCAGGCTATCGCGGGTAAGCCTGCAGAGTTCTCGGTAATAAATCTGGGTTGATGTCGCGGACATTCCGCCAAGTATGCCGATGGTCTTCAAATGTCTCTCCATGTTCATGCGTTAGGTCTGTTACCGCTCAACGGCCGCTTGAGCAGAAACCGGGGCACGCATATTCGCTACCCCAGCACGATTGCAACGTCAGGAAAACCACCAACGGAGTGGAGAAATGCCTGAATAAGGGCCGCCGTCCGCTTCGCCGAACATACGCGCACAGTGCAGCGGAGGGAACTCCGCGGCGGCCCATGCGCGCCCTTATTCCGCGCTAGTAGCTACAGGGTGGAGCGGCGAGGCACCGCCTCGTCTCAATGCTCAGGCACTGATGCCGCCGTCGACGAGAATGCCTGAGCCGGTAATGTAGGCTGCACCGGGCCCCGCGAGAAAGGCGACGGCCTCTGCGACTTCACTGGTTTTACCGTATCGAGCAATCGAGAGGTTTGGCAGGATAGCGGCTGCGAGCGCGCCATCGGCAGGGTTCATGTCAGTATCAATCGGACCTGGTCGAACCAGATTGACCGTAATTTCCCGAGAGCCCAACTCACGTGCGAGGCCGCGCGTGAAGCTTTCCAGCGCAGACTTGGTCGCGGCATAGACCGCGATCCCCGCGAACGGCACAGCCAGACCCGCATTGCTGCCGGTACTGATGACGCGACCTCCGTTGGGAATATATTTCAGCGCTGCCTGAGTGATCAGAAAGACACCGCGAACATTGACGTTCAGCTGAAGATCAATCTCCTCCAGTGGCTGCGTGGAGAAATCACCTGCGAAAAGGACACCGGCATTATTGACCAGAATATCAAGGCCGCCGAGCTCAGCGACAGTTTGTTCGACGGTAGCCATCGCGGCTGCTTTGCTCGCGGCATCGGCATGGATGGCGATCGCATTTCGACCCATGGCGCGGATCTTGGCAACGAGAGCTTCCGCTTTCTCGACCGACTTCTCATAGGTGATCGCAACGTCGGCACCATCCTCGGCCAGTTTTAGCGCAATTGCCGCACCGATACCGCGTGCCGCACCGGTGACCAGCGCGCGCTTGCCGGAAAGAGGTAGTGTGGAGATGTTGTTCATGGAGAGTACCTCTGTATGTCTCTGTTTTGCTCGGGAGTTTCACGCCGTTTCCGCGCGATCGGCTGATGATGCGCCGCTCATCGACGCAACGGTTGGGTCGATGTAAGGCTGACGGAAAGCCATCCCGCGATGAGAAGACAAATGGCAATTGCAACGGCTGCAACGCTGTATGCTCGGCCAATGGATTGAACGTCTGTGGCCGGCCCCAAGATCGAGAAGAACAACCCGCCAACGATTGCGGCTGCCAACGCACCGCCAATCTGAAACATCGAATTGACCAGACCAGAGGCCAATCCTGACTGCGCCCGGTCCACCCTTTGCACGATGCTCTTCACCAGGTTTGGAAGGGCGATCCCCTGCCCCGCACCGATAAGAAAAAGCGCAGCAAAAAGGAATTGTGGAAGGCCATTCGAAATCAAGGCCGCCGTTCCAAACAACCCTGCAGCTTGCAGCACCATGCCGGCGCCGGCGGAAAATCTTCCGAAGACGCGGAGGATGCGCTCACTTGCGAACGGACCAAGGACGAAGCCGACGGCCGCAGGAAGGATCGCCAGCCCGGCCTCGAAAGGCGTCAGACCAAGGCCACCCTGCTGATAGACCGAGAATATCAGCCAGAAGGCCGCAAGCGAGTAGAAGAACAATGCAGCCAGCAGCCCGCGCATTAGTCCACGGTTTTGCAGCAGGCTAGGTGCAAGAATCGGATCTCTCCCCGTCGACTCCAGGTGTTTCTCATGCCGCCAGAACAGGAGGAAAAACGGGAGGGACATGACAAGCATCAGGATTAGCCAGATCGGCCACCCCTGCTCCCGCCCCTCGATCAGCGGCGCAATCAGCGCAGATAGCGCAATCGCGATCAACAATGCTCCGCCAAGGTCCAATTTGCTTGGGCGCTCAGATCGGGTTTCCCGCAACATGATGAAGGCCGACGGCGCAGCGACCGCGATAACCGGCAGGTTGATGAGGAAGATGGCTCTCCATCCAAGACCAAGGATATCAAGCGCAATCAACGCACCACCGAGAAACAGACCAACCATCGATGCCACCCCGAATGTCAGGGCATAAAAGCTGAGGGCTTTTGATTTTTCGTGGTCTGGGAAAATCGCGTTGATGGAAGCCAAGGCTTGCGGCGCCATGATTGCCGCTGCAAACCCCTGAAGGATACGGCCGGCGACCAACGCGGCTGGAGACCAGGCAAACCCGCATAAGGCAGATGCGGCTGCAAACCCGACCATTCCAGCCAGAAAGACATTTCGTCGACCATAGAGATCTCCAAGCCTGCCCCAGTGATCAGCATCACAGCATAGGTGGTGGCGTAACCGGAGATAATCAGCTGCATCGTCGACGCAGAGGCCCCGAAATCCTCCCGGATCGAGGGCAGCGCCACGTTGACGATGAAGAAGTCGAGCGGTGGCAAAAAGGCACCGGTCAAAAGGATGACCAGTGCCATCCATCGACGTGGATCGAGTTTGTTATTGGGATTGCTGGTGTCTCTCATAAGTCTCTCCACATCGACCAAAAAATCGATCGACGGTTTGCAATGGCAATGATTTGGAACTATTTGGTTCCAATTTTGGGTCAGCCAAGTGCCTTCAGCGCCAGTTCGACCATGGCCCTCGTCTCAGCGCGATCCGCTCCTGCCTTGGCCAGGACCCGCATACCTTGGATCTGACACACGAGGAACCTGGCGAGCGTTCGTTCATCCAGCCCTGGATCGATTTCGCCCACGGCCTGGGCTCTTATGATCGCCGCCGCATAAAGATCTTGCAGACGTCTGAACAGCCGGGAAATACGTGGTGCGACCTCTTTATCCTCTGGAAGCATTTCGACGGCTGCAAAGACGACAAAGCAGCCACGCAAACCTTCCGGTCCGGATGCTTGATCCACTTGTTGCGAGAAAGCGTCTCGAATTGCTGCTTTGGGCGACGGATTGGAATGCAGCGTTTCACCGACCGAGCGAACGGCGTCCTCGATGTAAGCGTCGAGGGCGCGCAGATAGATGCCTCTCTTGTCGACGAAAGCCTTATAAAAGCTGCCTCTGGAAAGTTCCATGCCCTCAAGCAAGTCGGGAAGGGATGCATCGTGATATCCACGATTCCAAAATACGTGCATTGCTTTTCGAACTACTTCATCGAGTTCGAATTCTCGAGGGCGACCGACGGACGCGGATATTTGATTGCGCTTGACCATGGCAAATATATGGAACCATTCGGTCCACAATACAAGCGATATTTTCGGGATGATGCGCCAAGCGTCGGTGCCCAACTTAGTTAGCGACGCCGATCGACGGGATAATCCCGAGAGAATTCCCTGACGGCCATCAAAATCGGCATAAGCCCGCGGCCTGCCGAACTCAGCGAGTATTCGACACGAGGAGGCTGCTCTTGAAAGTCGTGCCGGATTATGAGGCCGTCAATTTCCAGCTCCCTGAGATGTTGCGTTAGCATCTTCTGGGATATCCCAGGTATGTCTCTCATGAACTGCGATGCCCGCAATGATGGTTCGGCGAACAATCGGAAAAGGATCGGCAGTTTCCAACGTCCTGTGATCATCCGAAGCACCCTGCTGACATGAGAGACAGAACCGTCGGCTCCGAGGCACGTCGCCCTGTCCTCGACAGGCACTATAAAGTGCGTAATTGCCTGCTTCATCGACGAACCTCATATCTGCTGGAGACGGTAAGACGGATCAAATATCATGGACTTACAACTCCAAAACAAGGTTGCGCTGGTCACGGGAAGCAGCAAGGGGATTGGCGAGGGTGTGGCCAGAGGCCTCGCGAAGGAAGGGGCAACCGTTCTTGTCCACGGTCGCGACAGAATGAAAACAGAGGACGTCGCGCATGACATCGTATCCTCTGGAGGTCGGGCATTCGCGGTATTCGGCGACCTGACAGTGTCGGATCAGGTCGATCGTCTTGTTAGGGATTCCAAGGCCGCAGCAGGGTCGATCGACATCCTGGTCAATAATGCCGGCGGATCTGCCCCGGCAGAGGATTGGACTTCGACAAACCCTGAAACGTGGGCCGCTGTCTATGACATGAACGTGCTCGCATCTGTGAGGATCATCTCGCTAGTTCTGCCCGCAATGAAAGCATCGCGGTGGGGTCGGATCATAAACATCTCAAGCCTGGCGGCCCTGATGCCGCCCGCAAGTCGACCGGACTACTCCGCCGCCAAGGCGGCCATGATCGCGATGACGGCGTCGCTCGCAAAAGACGTTGCTGCATACGGCATCACCGCAAACACCGTTTCGCCTGGAACGGTGCATAGCATCAGTTTGGATACCGCATTCCGTAAGAAAGCCATTGAGAGGGGGATGGCCATTGACGCCCCCTGGGACGACATAGAGAGAGAAATCCTGCCAATGTTTGCTCAGGTGCCCGTTGGAAGGGTCGGAACCCTCGAGGAGATTGCAGATGCGATTGCGTTTCTCTCGAGCCCCCGTGCTGGCTATATCACAGGAGCAAACCTCCGACTTGACGGAGGAATGTGGCCAGGGATGTAGCAGGACAACAGAGAAGCTGCGCCAAACCTGTCTAAGTTCCCCGCCTCAGTTCCAGTTTGCCATGACGAACCGGTGGATCTCCGCTTCGAGTTCCTGGTCTTCCGGCGTCCCACCCATGAAGCCACCATGGGGCATAGCTTCGAAGACGTGCAATTCGGTTTCCACGCCAGCTTTTCGCAAGGCTCGATGCATCCTCACCGTGTTTGACAGGAACAGGTCACGCGTGCCGGTCTGCAGGAATGTCGGCGGAAAGCCCGCCAAATCGCCGAAGAGCGGCGATAGATAGGGATTGGAGAGATCGGCACCACCGGCGTAGAGCAGGTTGTTTGATCGTAGCGGGCGGGGCAGAACGAGATCAATCATCTGGTTGGTCTGGAAGCTGTCACCGGATTCGGTGAGGTCAACCTGTGGCGAGAGCAAGACTAATCTGCCAGGCATTGGCATGCCTTCATCTCTTGCCCGCAGCAGCATGGCAGTCGCGAGATTGCCGCCTGCCGATCTCCCCAGGATGATTACCTTGTCGGGGGAGTGACCTCTCAAGACATGACGGTACGTGGCTAAGCAGTCATCAAGAGCGGCCGGATAGGGATGCTCAGGCGGCATCCGGTAATCGACGCCGTAGCATCGCACGGCGTGCTGGTGAGCTTGGCGTCGCGCACTGACGCGACAGGCCTCACCGCCTCCGAACACCAATGCGCCGCCATGCAGGTCGATGAGTGCGCCACGCTCATGAAATGCTCCGTGCGGCGTCGCGACATGGATCGTTGCTTGTTCGACTACAATTGTCTTGACTGTGGACTGCAAACTCCCGGCAAGATCTTTGGCCGCGGCGGCGTAATGCGCATCTACTGCGGCTTTCATCATCATCCAGCCTGAAAAATCCTCTGGGGACGGCATTTCGAACCGCGCATTCATAGGGCTGCCGTCCTTGTCGACCAGGCGCGACAGTGCCACTTGTGCTTCGACGCTGATGGACTGTGGGGCCTGAATCATCCGTGAAGGGACGGCTGCACTGCGTGAGGAATTGCTCATTTCTTGCTCTGTAATGGAACGAAGCGACGATGACTTTTTCTCGAACCCGGGCGCCGGTCTGGCCTGTCGATTTTAGATGTTCTGCCCGAGACATGAGATCGCTTCAGATTGGCACTTGGGTCCGCAGCCAGATGACTGACTGTATCCCATTGCTTCGAAGGGAGAATAGCCTATTACCAAACTGATTTTGCTACCACCTCAACAGTTTGGGCCCGATTGACGCTCCCAGTGCCGCTACACATGCAATGGCGATCGAATACCATACCGCCACAAAGGCAGCGCCATCGTTGAGGCAGGCGATGGTATAGGCGAGACCACCAACGGAACCTGCAAGGAAACCTGCAATAGCGCCTGCCTGGCTGAGCCGCGTGGGCGTTCCGGCCCGCATCGCAGAAAGAATAGCGGCGAGCGCCGGGATGGAAGCCATGATGATAGTACCCGCACAATTTAGCACCGAGTAGGTGTGAACCCCAAGCAAGGGAAAGCCGCTCCGATCGAACAGAGCTCCGGTAAGCAGGAAGGCCAGTGCCGGAGCAAGAAAGATAACCGTGCGAGGCACCTGGCTCGGCTGGACCACTGTCCAAACAAGATGAAACCCGCCGGCAGCTACAAGAACCATGCCGATGACCTTGAACAGGAACGTCCATGTCGGGAGTATCTGCATGAGGTCGGAGCGAGGTCCGGCGATCATCACAACGACACCAGTCGCTGCCAGGATCGAAAAGACCAGCGCGACAGGTAGGACGATCGAGAGACGGAGCGAAAGTGACGCGCCTTTACCAGCTTGCGCTGCAAGCCCTCGAATAAGATCGTCCGTTGGTTGTCGATTGTCATTCATGCCCGGGGCCTCTTCTCTGTGTTGCCGCCATCAGTTTCTTCAACGAGCGATGGAAAGCGACGCGCACCGCTCCCTCGGTGGAACCGATTCGCGCAGCGGCCTCTTTGGTAGAGGCACCCTCAAGCCCGATGGCTCGGACAGCTGCCTGTTCGCCAGGGGGCAAGGCGGAGATTAGTTTTTCAACATCTGCCGGATTGCGTTCAGGATCGAACACCTCAAATGAGAACAAGCCGGCCCACTGCTCCTCGGTCAAATCAACGCGCGTGCGTGCGTCACGGCCCAAGCGCCGGCTGGCATCAATGATCTTGTAGCGCGTAATTGCGTTCAGCCACGGAAGCAGAGACCGCTTCGTATCCCATTGGTGGCGACGGGAATGCACTGCTATGAGCACTTCCTGGACGACATCCTCTGCCTCGTAAAGACTGAAACCCATATATCGCAAATGCGCCTCGACGATCCGCCGCACCGAAGCGGCGAAAGCCCTGAGAAACGCCTCGTAGGCAGCGCTATCTCCAGTGCGTTCCGCGCGCATCGCTTTCGCCCATCTGTCTTCCCGTGTGTCCATGCACCCATGCTTTCGGTTGGACGAAACCCATTGTTACGACCTATCGCGAATTTATTCGAATTTACGCGCCGATCACATAGTCGTGACGATGTAAGATTGGGGAATTCCCAACGAAAGACTCCTCCGAAGCATGTGCTTTACGATGAGAGGAAGTCCGGAATGATCATGAACAGGCGCACATTTTCCACTGCTATGCTTGCCGGCGCGGCAGCATCAATGCTTTCAACCAAAGGCATGGCCGCATCGGCGGCCGGCCACCCAGAAAAGGCCCGTAACGTTGTCTTCGTCCATGGGCTATTCGCAGATGGTTCCTGCTGGAGCGAAGTGATATCGAGGCTGCAGCCCGAGGGCTTGAACATCACATCCGTGCAGAACCCTCTGACTACTCTCTCGGAATCGGTTGCTGCTGCGGAGCGAGTACTGGCGCGGCAGGATGGGCCAACAGTATTGGTAGGGCACTCATTTGGGGGAATGATTGTAACTCAGGCCGGCATGCATCCTAATGTGTCGGCTCTCGTGTACGTCGCCGCCCGTGCACCCGACGCAAACGAGGATTTTGGCGCTTTGGCAAAAACCTTCCCTACTCCCCCCGCTTCTGCCGGGATCGTTTTCGACGGTGAGGAAGGGAGACTTAGCGAGAAGGCATTCCTCGAGGACTTCGCCGGCGACATTCCAACGGCCCGCGCGAAGGTGCTGTATGCAACGCAGTATCCGTTCCAGAAGGCGCTACTCTCAGGCAAAGTTATCGAAGCCGCTTGGCGCCACAAGCCCAGCTATTACGCGGTGTCGAGCGAGGACCGCACGATCAACCCGGACCTGCAGCGCTTTCTCGCCAAACGCATGGACGCAAAGGCAATCGAATTGAAAGCCAGCCATCTCTCGCTGATCTCGCACCCGGACGAGGTCGCGGAGCTTATCCTGGAAGCTGCAGGCCAGAAAGCCTAACCCGATCCGCGAAATTCAGACAGTCAGACACCGCTGCGTGACCTCCCCTAAACCTGCGCTAGTCGTCCAGTGACCTCTTTGCAAAGCGGACGGTTTCTAGGCAACGAGGCAAGCAGCGCAGTCGAGAGAGGACGACAGCCAAGACTGGGGGTGTCGTTCTTTCTCCGAGCTGTTAGGCAATGAATATATGTGTGCCAGGTTGTTCAGATTTATCTCTCAAGCAATCTAGCTCTTGAACCAATTCGAACCGCTGACCCCGTCATTAAGTCGGTATGTTCGACACGAAAATCCCTTCATGGCCAGATGCTTGTCCTCGAGTGTGGCCCACATGGGGGCCTACTGCAAACATCGATACCAGGTGTGAGCACATTTACGGCGTCGCTCGCTGTGGCGGCCGTGGCTGAAGGCGCGAGCGAACCTGGTCGTAGAGGCGCAATTCTCCGGGCATGGCGAGCGTCACGGCCAGCCCGAAGGGAACAGCGTCGTCGACTGGCGCTGCGGGGTCGGGATCTCGTTGGATCTTTAAGGTGATCGTTTTCCCCTCGGCGACAACGGCAGCGCGAACGCCAGCCCAATGGCGTGTGTAGACGGTACCACGGTTGGTCTGGTTCATGTCCGGCTGGTGACCATGACCATCGACTGCCAAACCCTCGAGATCTTCAGGTTCCAGAATCTTCATCCGCACGGATCGGTATGATTTTCTCCCGGGTAAAACCGGCGTGAACCAGGCCAATGTCGCCGAAATGGCGTGAGGACGGGCCTGACCACCCATTGCAGCGGGGATCGGAACAACTACATCGACAACGCGTCCGCGGCCGAGGTTGCCAACGCACCAGAAGGTCGCCCGATCTGAGGCGCAGGCTACGGCATCATCTGCGTCGAAGACACCATAGCCGAAGAACCTGCGGATATTATCCTTCTGACGTGAAGCCTGGCCTCTTCCAGACGGGCCCAGCAGGCGTTTCACAAGAGCCGCGGCCTCTTCGGGCCAGCGAGCGTGATGAACCATGAGCGCTTTAATCACCACGGCTCGGTGGGTTCCAGCCAACTGCAGGAATTCCTGGCCATAAGCAGCTTCGAGGGCGTCGTGGATGCGATGGGCAGTCCTTGATGCTAGCGCCGTAGCGGCGCTTGTGCCGTTCGTGTAAGCCTCGGCACCCTCCATCCCGGGCCGCGGTGGAGCGGCTACCTTGAGGCCCGCACCTCTCGCGGCACCCGCGGGAATAACGATAACGCCGCCGCCACTGCCGATGACACGAAGATGCTCGCGAGCCGCAGGCATAAGGATGTCCGGCTTTACGGAATTGGCGAAACCGGGTCCAAGTGCGCTGGATACATTCGCCATATCGAGGTCCGTAAACGGATTTACGTTGACCCGCGCCGATGCACGGTCAGCTTGCGGAACCCAGTCGAGGTTCCGGCCGCCGATCGTCAAGCCATTGACGGATTCAGACGGAGAAAGAAGCCGTCTGTCTGCGACGATTGCCCCGATGGCGCGAACAACGCCCTGCGCACGTAGGGTAGCACTCGCGTCTTCAAACGCCAGCCGGGTGTCGAAGGCGTGAACCGGGAAGCTCTGCGTGATATTGCCAGCACTGACAAGAAAAAGAATACCAAAGCGGTAGGCAAGGCGGTCAAGCAGGCGTGCCCAAGGTGACAGCTGTCCGTGGAAAGGCCGCCTGAGATTTCCCAGTGAGATGTTGACGATAATTACCCACGGCGCAGAAGGTTGCAGGCCGCCACGCATCTGCAACACAGCTTGATAGATCAGGTCGACGATCAAGCGGTCAGAAGGGAAGCGATCTTGATCGCCTAAAACCGGGATGCAATGGATTTGGCGGGGGAGGGGTGGTTCCGGTCGATTGCGGTCGCCGTGAACAATCAGTGACGCCATGGCGGTGCCGTGGACACGCTGGGCTACGAGCGCGTGGGGTTCAAGCCCGAAATGATCCTCGACATTCAGATGGCGCTGCAACAGCGGATGGCCTGCGACTGGAACGCCGTCAAGCAAGGCTAGGATCGACGCATTACTCACGGGCGCCTCCGAAACAGGCGCACCTGGCGCAAGAATGTCGTTCGCCTCAATGCCGGTGACCAAGCTCTGGGGTCGGATGTGCATGATCGGCTCGACGCCTGCCAGGCTGCCGGGTGCTCGCTCGATCACCAACCGGATTGCCGCGACAGGAATCTGGGCGAGAACAGCGTGGTAGGCGATATCGTCGATGCGAGCGCGATGGATAAGTCGGCCGCCCGCCTGTTCGATTGCCTGGACGACCGCACTCTCGGCGAGAGCGCCGGCACCTGCCGCCGCCCGGTAGATCAGCTCAAGTTCGAGAGTGAGGAGCTCGTCGTCGTCCCTTCCGTCCACTTCTTCCTCAAGGATTTCGGCATCCAATGGCTGAACGCGATCCGAAGGTCCCCAGACGCGAAGGTCGCGGAGGCAGGCAAACACGTCGCGCCAAGGCGCATACCCTTCAGCAAGCTCGCCTCGGGCGAGCCATGTCTGCCAGAGCGATAGGATCTGACGCAGAGCGGCGAGGTCTGGCACGAGGAGATATGCAAAAGGCGCCTTGTCCTCGTCGCCTGGAAGTTCCTCTTCATCGATCAGTTCAAGGCCGGGTACCCGATTAACGGCGCGGGCAAAATTGGCGACATCGCCCTTCACCTCAAAGACCAGAAGTCGCTCTGGAGCGAGCGCGGTCGGATCGACGCGCAAGGACAATCCAGTGGGATCGCGTTGAAGAACCTGCGCGAGGCGGGCAAATCGCGGCGTAAACTGCTGGTCTTGCCGCTGACGAGGGAATGGGTCAGGCCTTTGGATGTTTGCTGGCCGGCCGGTTTGCCTTTGAGCGGGTGCGCCCGGGCTCAGCCTCAGCATCGGTTTGGTCGGATCGCTCGCCATTCAGAATTTCCGGTCCCACGCGTGTAGCCCAGAGGTCGAGCTCCGAACGCAGAGCGTCATCGACGGATAGCTCCCCCAAGCCGAGTATCTGCCTTCTTCGCACGTTCTGGCAGAAATCCAAAGCCTCCGCGAAGCTTACCGGACCGAGTTTTCCACTGATAGTCTTTGGTGTTGCTTTAGGGATATCGGGCCATTGGGCGATAATATTATGGAGGAACCCCTCGATACGCTGGCGGTCCGGGGCTGGAAAACTCAGACGCATCTGAAACCGGCGCCAAACCGCACGGTCGAGCAGTTCCGCGTGATTGGTCGCAGCAATCACAACGACATAGCTCGGCAATTGGTCGAGTTGCATAAGCAGGAAGGAGACCACACGCTTGATCTCGCCGGTCTCGTGGGTGTCACCACGCTCCTTGCCGATCGAATCGAATTCATCGAAGAAGAGGACGCTTGGACGCGTGCGAATGTAATCGAACAACTTTCGTAACCGAGCGTTCGTCTCGCCAAGGTAGCTTCCGATCAACGCATCGTATCGGACCACGAAGAAGGGGAGGCCCAAACCCTCAGCGATCGCTTCGGCAAATGACGTCTTACCGTTGCCAGGCGGTCCAGACAAAAGGACGCGGTGGCGAGGTTCATAACCGTGGGCACGAAGAACGTCGGCACGTGTATGCTCTTCAACAAGCTGTTGGCCGCCCTGAGCAACCGGCAACGGCAGCATCAGTTGCCCGAGCGTTGTCCTCGGCTCAAGTTCGAGTATCGTATCCTTACCTGAGCCGGACTGGGAAGAACTCGTGGTCAGTGCAGGAGGTGTCACGTTGACAGCAGCAAGAGCCCGCTCAAGGCGATCGGCAACGCTGTGATGATTTTTTGCACGTTCGTCCGCAACCAATGCCTCGGTCGTCGACTTCAACGCCGCCCGATCACCGGCGGCGCCGGCTCTGACAAGGGAGATGAGAAGATCGCTTCGGGCCATATTGTGGTTGTCTCTGCGTTGCCTTTTCGTTCACATAACGAATCTTACCGTAAATAGTTTATCAAGTCTTCCTCCACCAGCCCGGCGAGGCAAGGACACACGGGATTATACATTAATTCGTGTCGCTGCGGCATGGCGAGGAGGAGTGGAAATCAGGCGGCGATGAGGAGCTTCCCTATCGGTCTCAAAAATCAATCTGCATCGGAATACCTAAGCCCATCGCCATAGCTTGCTTGGCGAACGGGGATTCCTCGACCGCGAACCCGTGTCGGCTGAAAACCGAGACAAGTTCCCCGTTTGCCGCAGTGAGCGTTATCTGATCAGCGCCGACGTCACGAGCGGCTTTCACAGCATTTTCGATCGTAGGGCCTAGTAACCGAAGGCTTTCATGCGATTGATCGTCATCGGCTTCCGCGCCACCTTTTGGTTTCCGCGGATCGAGTAGTTGTACATCACCGATATGAATGCGGTTCGGAAAGACATGGGCCACGAGAACCTGCGTTTTTGGCTGGATCGTCTCAGTTCCGGGCACGTTCGCGAGCCGGTAGCTGAGATCGAACAGAACTTTCCGGTTCAAGGCGCGGCTGACATGTTTCAGTAGATGCGGCTCCCTCCGATCTACCAGATCCCCAAGGATATTTGGCGCTACGCTGAACTTTCCGGACATCATAGCGGCGTGCCAAGTCGTCAAACCGAGTTCAAACATGGTTTGCGGTTTCAGTGTTGCGATTGATGGCAAATTCTTCAGACCGAAGGACGTGAATGTCGCTTCCAGGATCGCGGTTCGAACCCCATCCTCCGGAAAAATTGTGTGGAGCTTGCTCAATGGAAATGTACCCTCCCCTGGCCCGTTGGTTATTTGAAAAATAGCAAAATGGATAAATTGGCGAGGTCTTAGCGCGATCGACAACTAAGCGGCAATTCTGTGATTTGACGCTGCTTAATGGGATTCCTATTTTGTTCCGAATTTGCGGGGAGGATTGCAGAAAAAGCAAGCTTAGCAAATCAAGTAGAATCAAAGTGTTAACGCACAGTTTGTACTTTATCTGCCGGTGTCGTGTAGGTAAGCAAGAAAGAGGCGTCGAAGAAGATGGCTGAAACCCAGATCGAATGGACTGACGCAACGTGGAATCCGGTTGCCGGATGTACGATTGTAAGTGCCGGCTGCACGAACTGCTATGCGATGGAGATGGCGCGGCGGCTCGACGCGATGAAGATCGACAAGTATGTCGGCCTGACGCGACGAAGCGGGAAGCGTGTGGTCTGGAAAGGAATAGTACGCGAAGATCGCGAGGCGCTTCAGATTCCGTTGAAATGGAAGAAGCCAAGAAAAATCTTCGTGAACTCCATGAGTGACCTATTTCATGAGGGCGTGACGGACGACTTCATTTCCGATGTCTGGGACATCATGAAGCAAACCCCTTATCACCATTATCAAATTCTCACGAAGCGGCCGGAAAGGATGGCCGACTTTCTGAACGGTCGCGAAATGCAAATTTTGCCGAATGTCTGGCTTGGTACCAGCGTGGAAAACGCCGAAGTCGCTGGGCGGATCAGCGCTCTGCGTAGCGTTCCAGCGGCGATCCGGTTCATCTCCTTCGAGCCGTTGATCGGCAGCGTGGGCAACGTTGATCTCAATGGTATCCACTGGGCGATTGTCGGCGGCGAGAGCGGCCATGCCGCACGGCCGATCCGCGAGAACTGGATCGACGAGATTTATGAGCAATGCCAAGACGCAGATACCGCGTTCTTCTTCAAGCAATGGGGAACCTGGGGCAAAGATAACAAGCGCCGCTCGAAGAAGGCTAATGGCCGAATCTATCGCGACCGAGTATGGGATGAAATGCCGTCGGCTCCCAACTCAATTTGATTGCATCGCAGGAGATCCTCAATGGTTGCCAAGCCTTATACGTTCGCGAAGGGGGCAAAGCTCGAGGATCATACAAAGCAAAAGCATAAAATACTCAGAGAATATTTCGACCGCTACCTTTGGGTTCGTTGCCGGCTTCCCCAGCAATCGAAGTTCCGGGTAGCTATAGTCGATGGATTTGCTGGCGGCGGTCGATATGAAGACGGCAGTCCAGGTTCACCAATCATCTTCCTCGAGGCATTGCTGGCTGCAACCGAGACTTTCAACATACAGCGCGCGGCCGATAAAATGGCCGAACTGTCCATCGAATGTCTGCTGATCTTGAACGATGACGACCCGGAGGTCGTGGACTTTTTGAAGACCCAGGTCGCGCCGGTGTTGGCGGCGATCAAGGATACGCAGCCAAAGCTTCATGTTCATGTCGAATTCTTGAACAAGCCGTTTGAACGGGCTTATCCCGAGATCAAGGCGCTTCTCGAGCGGGGTAGCTATCCAAGCGTATTGTTCAATCTGGACCAGTGCGGTCATTCACAGGTACACAGTTCGACGCTGACAGACATCATGCGCTCGTTCCGTGCTCCGGAAATATTCTATACGTTCATGATCGAAGCGCTCATCGCCTTCCTACGCAAGGGAAACGCTGAGCAATATCGAAAGCAGTTAAAGCACCTCAATCTTACCCCTGAAGCGCTCGACGCACTCGGCGAGCAAATGAGCAATCACAGCTGGCTCGGATCCGCAGAAAAAGTGGTTTTCGAGTCGTTCCACGATTGCGCGGCGTTCGTCAGCCCCTTCTCCATCAACAATCCCACAGGATGGCGTTATTGGCTCATCCACTTCTCCAATAACTACCGGGCCAGACAGGAATACAACAACGTCCTGCATCGCAATAGCACCATGCAGGCGCACTTCGGCAGATCAGGCTTGAGAATGCTATCATACACGGCATCCGATCCGTCGAGCGGGCTGTATCTGTTTGAGGAGGCTGATCGGGTGCGCGCGCGCGATCAACTCCATGACGATATCCCGCGGCTGGTCAATGAATACGGGGACGCGATCCAAGTCGGCGACTTTTACCGGGGCATCTACAATATGACGCCAGCCCACATGGACGATATTCATGCCAGCGTCATGATCAACCCCGACCTTGAGATCGTGACCGATGCGGGCGGTGCCAGACGAACGTCGAACACCATCGCCACGACCGACGTACTACGCCTAAAGCCGCAACGCAGCTTCTTTCCGATGTTCCTGAATTCGCAGATCGATCCTAAGAAATGATAACCTAATGGCATCCCTCCCCTCGCATCGAAGGTGATTTACCCGGTCGAAACGGTACGATGCGGGATGGCTCAAGCGGCCTTCTTCTTTCCGCGAGCCGATTTGGCTGGCCGCGGACATACTTGAGCCCGTCTCGCCGCCATCGTTCTCGGTGCGAGCGAAAAAGTGCTCCGGTCTATGACTTAATCTTGCATATTCTCAATGAATACAATTAATTGATGCATACTTTAACCGTGTTACGCCGACAGGCCAGAGACGACCCGGATTTGATATGGCAACACTTGACCCTCGCCTTTTCGAGCTTTTCGAAACACTAAGGGCTTCGCAGTTGGACTGGATGATTTTCGAGCTTATGGAGGGTATCCAGGCCGGGAGGCACCCCAAGGAATCGCCCGACAATCTGGCCCGGGCACGCCACGAAGTTCAATCCGACAGCTCGCCCGAGTTTGTCGTCAGTCCCATGAGCGAAGCGGCTCCAATATCAGGTGACGAGCAGATCGAGTGGGCAGTGCAATACGTCGCGGATCGGCTGGACGCTACGCTGGCTGAGCTTGGCAAAGCAGCAGATAATCTCGACACGATCGTAAATGGGAATGCGGCGAAGACCACAATCATTCCGAAACAGGGACAGCAAGAAGTGACGATCGAGCTCGCCGACGGAGATGGCGCGCGCAAACTCGGACGCAATGACATCGTTGCAGCTTCGGTAGAACTGCCGGGTCTTCGCAAAGAGCTCGAAGCCTGGTCCGCTCAAGTTCGTGGGCAGGTGTAGTCATGATCCCAACCATTTCGACGGCCCTGAATACCATTTTGGGCAGGGCAACCATGCTTACGCACGCCTCCGGCGCAGGCAGAGCGTTCGAACTGTTTGTTATGACAGAAGTGGCGCTCGGTCTGCGGAGCAGTGGTTTTTCCGTTTGGTTACAACGCTCGGACGGCACCACGATCCGCTCTTCTGACCCTATCCGTCGGTTCATCCAACGAGGTGGAGCGCCAACGGGGGTCGCGCCAGCCTCGGCAGGTCCTGACAACGCAAGCGTGATCGGTTTCCGCTGGAGGACCCGCCCAGCATGGGAGATCTGGAACGGGATCCAGTTCTACGGACGTAGCCAGGCGATGCATGAAATCGACGTTGCAATCGTGCCTCAGAGCGTAGGCGTAGATCTTCGTTTGTCGGGTGGAAGTCCGGTTGGCCGGCCTCGGGTGGCAATAGAGTGCAAGGACGTAGGGACGGATGGTAGCCTCGATGAGATGCGCACACTGGTCGCACGCCTATACGATGTGACCTTACTTCACGCTCACCATCACCACCTGCCTTACCCTTTCGCCCAAGCGATCCACCCGGGAGCGGCAACAAGCTCGAAAGAAAGGGCCGTCATTACCTATCGGCAAGAAAACAAAAGGACCAAGAATATATTGGCAAGACGGACAGGTTTCGTTGCGGGCACAATACCGCTCGCGAGTTATCATCATATCGAATCCCATGCCAACATTACTGTCGGGAGCCCGGCTGTGGCTGAGTTGGTTGGATCCGTGGTCGGATGGGCGCGTCGCAACGCCCGATGATCTCTAAGGCCTGCAATCCGAAGACTTGAAGTCTCAACTCCTTCGGGAAGGCATTCGCGTAAAAATCGCATCGCATGAAGATCAGATATGCTCCATCGAGGTGACATGATCCGGTTCAGAGAGCACTGCCAATCTGCTCTATGAATTCGCGTCCTTTTTCGATCGGACACTCTTTCGCGATCGAGATGCTCTTGGCTTCTCCGCCCGGTACCAGCGGTTTCCGATCTCTTTGAAAGACACCTCCAATCCTGTGACTTGGTAGGGCGCGCAGTTGATAACGTCTGCGTCGCCCGGATTGAAGAGCACGATGTTGAGACCCTTCTCTCCAAACTGACTTTTATAACCGATCGCGTCATAGCCGGCGTTTCTGAAGACCTCCGCAAGAATCTGGGTTGGTACATAGTCCGCCATATCGTCGGACCGCGTTACAGGCTGGGAAAACGCATTGTCGATCGAGATCCAGACTGCCTTTTCTTTTTCCTCCGCAGACATTGGTGTCCCCTTGAGGATATGCCTCAAGACGAGGTTAAGGTGCGACTTCCCATGACCTCGTGACAAATCCAATGCGCGGAGCTTTCGCTTTAGTTTGAGCTGTGCGACGGAAACCTCGGCGCCCACCCAGGGGCGGATCTCCGAAATCACATTCTGTTCCGTCGTCCCGAGGTAGAGCACCGACATCCCGGCAGGGTTTGCACGGCCTTCCGTCGACCTATTCGGTCGAGGTTTCATCCGCTCAGCACCGTAACCGGATGGCTCCTCCGCTCGGTTCTTACCCGGCGAATAATAGTCGACACCTGCTTGTGCTCGAAAAAGAACCATCCCTTCGCTCAGATCGACATCGCGATCCTTAATCGTCGCCAGGACCGTTTCCACGAAGGCCTGCACTGGCCCATCCCAAACGTAGCGCCGTTGATGTCTGACCTGGAACGCGAAATTCCTATAACTATCGTAAGACGCAAACTCAGGTTTTGAAGGATCGTCCAGGTCGGTCGTCGTCATTATGTATCCCTCGTTCGAAATAAGCGCGTCAACAGGATTTTTCTGATGTAGATCGGCTGACTATCAGTCGCGTTTCGCACTACTCGTCCAATTTTCAAATCCGCCGGAGACGAAAGCCGGACCGTCACTGTTCCGGCGTCTGAGCGACTTCTCGACCCCCAGATCTACGAAATCGGAGATGTTCGAGCCCTGCGCGCGCACGACGTCGTCGACAACAAGCGGTTGCCCTCCAATCAACTTGATTTCATCGTCTGCCTTGGACATCGAAACGATCGGCACCTCAACGAGGGCGGAGTACAATATGCCGGCGATATCGACCGACATGGGTACCAAGATAACCTCTTGGCTATCGACGAAAGCATCATCTGCCCACCGGGGGAAGAACATGTTCACGCCGGGTGTTGAGCCCAGAGCCAAAAGCTCGGCATTGTGCTCAACCCACTCGTAGAATGATGACAATCTTATCTGGCCGCGAGCACGACGCTGAGATCTATCGATAGCATCACTAATGCGGCGCAGCACTGGAGCTACCGGAATCCAGTGCGAGAAGGGTCCTTTGTCGGATGAAATCTCCAGCGGCAGACGCGCTTCACCGAAATGTATAATGATCGTTTTGACGTCCCGAGCGAGGATGGCACCGAGCTCCACTATCGAGACAGCCTCGCCCAATTCAACGTCGCGCTCTCCTGAATAGTCGAAGTTAAATCCTGCCCAGCCTTTCTCAAAATCGAGGTTCACCTCGAAAAAGCTATTAGCGAACCGGATCTTGCTCCCTTCTCCAAACGGTGGAGCAATGAAGACGTCCACGCTGAGTGCAATCCACTCCCCCGAAGAAGCCTCGAACTCGATCGAAGCCGAGGACAGCGGTGGCGCATCCATCGCGAGGATTGCGTCACGGATGTAGAGCTGATCGTTTTTCAATGGTATCCCGAACCTGCGCCGCTCGATGGTCAGGTCATTCACTTCAATTTCGCGCGGTCCGCCGAGAAAAAGCTCCCCGAGCTTGTGGCGGGCATTCTCACCGGGGACGAAGAACCGCCCAACGGTCGGTTCCTCGTCGAATCCGCAACTCTTTCGGTAGTCAATCTTGCGGCTGACATAGCTGGTCGGGTCACTCCCGAGTATGTCGTGGAGGCTTGCCGAAAGCCCTTCTCCGTCCGGCCCGATTTCCACACCGCGCGTCAGGGGAACTGGAACCTTGACGGTATGGATCGCTCGGTTTCCGGCCGCTTCTTGCTCGCGAACTGCGCGCAATTTGTCGGCAATCACGCCATTGTCGATGGGTATGATTACCCGCTTGGTCGATCGTCGCGAACCCTTTGTGTAGTAGAGCACAACGATCGCGGCCGGCAAATCAGCGTCGACGAGATGCTTCAGGGCAGATAGCTTTATGCGTGGAGCCCTCGATTGTTGTTCGGTGGACTTGACCTGGATCAGGAACTTCGGGAGCGAATTTTGCTGGTCGAGAGGACGATCGGCGGAATGATCGGGGATTGCTTCGAGGAGAAAATCCCAACCCAGCCGGTCTGGGTCCGGCTTCTGCGCTATCAGATGTTCGGGCTCGCACCATCCTACCAGTTCGTTTTGTCCGCGCGTCCCGGGATCGGATTTCATAGTTTTGCCTTGCACTTCGGTTAAATTCATCGCCAGCTATCGTTCAAGGCGAACACGCAGCCGGCGAGCCCGCTCCATGAATGCCGCCTCACCACCTTCGAGGATATCGCAAACATCCTTGCGCATATCAGCGTCTTCGAGGCCTCCGGACCGATAGGTTATTGGCGGCAGCTCACTTGGCGCATGATGACCGGACCGCGCGACAATGATCTGATCCGCATCGGTATTGATCACCAGATTTGCATTATGGGTCACCATTATGACCTGGCGCTTTTCCTTGGCAGCGACGAAAAGCCCGACGAGCTCATCGAATATGGATTTTGGATCCAGGTTCTCCTCGGGCTGGTCGATGATCAGCGGACGGTGATCCTTCTCATCGAGCGCCAGATAGAGAAGCAGGAGAACGATCCCGCGGGTGCCGGGCGACAGCTTCGTAATGTCGGTTCCTTCGTAGTCGATCCCGTATTCAATCTGGATATGATCCGTGCTGAACAGCCATTTGGCAAAACGCATCAGCCAGCCGCGATAGGCGGGAGAATCATCATCCGCAACGTTTGCCACGGACATCAGCTCATCCTGCCATTCGTCGGTGAAGTGCTGAATAGCTTTGTCGATGGCAGCAACGTCGCCATTCTCCCATGCATGCTTGATATGGGTATTCGCCCACTTTTCAATTGACCCCTTCCCCTTGAAGTCTCCGCCGCGGCGGAGATCGAAAAGCTTCTCACCCGACGCAGCCCAGTCCTTCACGTCGGCCTTGCGTGTCGCCGAGAACGACAGCTTGCGCAACGTGCCCTCGGCTGCCTGCAGGCGATCGACCAGGGGTTTGTAGAGATCACGAAGGACAGTCTCTTCAGAAATGATTGAACTGAAGACCCGCAGATAGGCGTCTTTCCGGTTGCCGCTTAGCGTCCGCATTCGTTCGGCGGCGCCTTCAGCATCGGTCAAGCTTGTCTTCAGGTTTTCGATCTGTGAATTCTCTTCGGCGATCCGCCTCACCAGATCGCCAAACTTCTTGGCAGTCTCGGTGTCGATGTTGATCAATAACTGAAGGCGACCAGATTCGGCTTCGAGTACCGCAAGCGAGCAAGATTTTGGATCGACGTCTGTGCCTACATAAGACTGATTGGGATCTGGATTGGGGGCCGGCTTCGTGCCCCGCCAGGTGGCAGCGCTTTTCTGAGCCGCCGATAGTTTGCTTTGCAATGCAGCATCGACGTCGCCATGATATTCGAGGAGAAAAGCCTGCCAGTCGTTGTCGTCCAACCTTGCCGCGACATAACTTCCCTTCGTCACTCTTAGTGCCTCGGGAGCCTTGTTCTGGCGAAACGCGGACACCTCGTCCTGCAGCGACTGGATTGAAGTCTCTTGGTTTACGAAATACCGGACTTTCGATCGGACGGTTTCGACGGCATTGGCGATTTCAGTCAGTCTTTCCGCACGGGCCTCGCTGCCCTTGACGATGAGCTTGTCGCGATCGCCCTCGAGCCCCTTTACGGTCAATTCCTTCTGCTTGATCTGCTGTTTCAGACTAGCTATTCGCCGGCGCTTCTCACGTTCCAGACCGATCTGATCGGATAGAGATACTATCGCCTCAGCTTCCCGTTGTCGCGCGAGCCGGAAGCGCTCAGCGCGAAGTTCGAGCAACTGATCGAAACGGAAAGTACCATCCTTTTCCGGATGCGCATCGAAGATCACACGCTCGATCTCGGCAAGCAGCGCGTCGGTCACACCGTCTGCCGAGCAAAGCTCTTCGACGAATTTCTGAGACAGATACAAGGCACGCGCTGATCGCCCATCCAGTTCGGGATCGTATTCGTAGTCGAGAAGTGCCCGCTCTGAAGGGTCGCCGCTACCCCATTCGATTTCCACGGACGCGTCGGTCAGCAGGTCGCCGGCGCGAACGAGAAACGAGGCTGCGCTTAAATGTTGAGAGGCAGCATCACAGCCCGCAGCGATAGCGTCGGCCAGGGCCGTCTTTCCGGAACCCCGTGCGCCAATAATTGCAACCAAGCCAGGATTAAGGTGTATTTCAGGGGTCTTGGCCCACTCGGTATTCTTTATCGTGACCCTCGATATGACCTGAGATGGCGTGGCGCGCGTTGGCGGCGCCACTCCGACATAGGCCCGGCCGCTCGGATCAATCGCGGCCTGTTTCAAGGTGTCGAAATGCGCCCCACCCTTCACCCAGGAATAGCGGCTGCCGTCGGGGGCGCCGATTTTACTGTTGTCGTGGGCATCACTACCATGCAGGCAGGGCTTCAATCCGCCGTAACGGGTCCGGATATCGGACTCGGACGTCTTTCGCCCCAGCCAATATTCGCGCTGGCTGCTGCTGCTTGAAAAAATGATGTCTGCGAATTTCTCAACTTCCTGTCGCTGAGCGCCCTCAGCCTCCCCTCGCATGCCGGAGGTGCCATCGTGTTCACTTCCAGCAACCGCGATCAGGATGTTCTTCCCAGCCCATTCAACCGCGCGATATGACTCAACCAGCTGTTCGAAACTAACTTTGAACTGCGTCGCCCCGCGAGCCAGTGCCGCGCGTCCAGAAAGACTGCCATCAACTTTCGTTCCAAGCCGGGTAAGTCCTTCGGGCGTACAGTTGAAGCGGTCGCCAAATGCGTCGAAGGTCAGCTGTGAAAGGAAGCGCCGCGTCGCCTCTACGTGATCCGCCTCCTCTGGGTTGACGAGAAGATGGCAGTTTACCCAGTTTCCTTTGACGGTCCCGAAAGCGAGACGCAGCTCGACATTGGGGAAAATCAGGTCCACATCTTTCAATCGGCCGTCTCGGTGCTTGGCCTCGCGAATTTCTTGATAGGTGTCCAGAAGATAGTAGTCTGTCACCCCAAGAGCCCGGATTGTTGGGGACGCCGTTTCGATTTTGCGAAGGTATTGTTCCCGGCTGTCCGCCCCTTTGAATTGGTCATTCAAAACCGTACCCGGAGCATGAATGTGTGGCTCCCACCTGAGCCATCTCGATCCCGAATTTGTCATCTATCCCCGCGACAGTCTTTCCATAAGCGGACCAACAAATAAGCAAAAATTTAGAGATGGGCCTTCGCCCATATCAATGCGTTCAATGCAGCAGCCTTGGCGTCTTCCTGGGTGGAATAGTTTTTTTTGCCCATTTGGCTGCCGTCTCGATCCCGCCGCGCTACGGACACCCCAAAGCCGGTACCTCGTTGAAAGACGGTCAGATTAAAACCTTCGGTGTTGAGGTATAGATTTCCATGCCGGGACAATCGCCACTCACGCTTGCCCCAGGTAGTCCGACGTCTGGACAGTCGGCGAAGTCCGGCCTCGCGTTCACGCGGTCGGACGTAATCGTTTTCCATGTGTTCCGCACAAATGCAGCCCACGGCCAATGTTTCCGGATAATCCGGGTGCTCCATATAGTGGACGTATCGGATATCGACGCTCTCACACATCTCGCATTCCTGCGAGGGTTCTTCGAGATCGTCCACGGAAACGCAGTGCCACCCTTTGTGGGGAACCCCAGAGGCCGACCACTTCCCACGACTTGTATGGCCATCCGCCATAGTCAAACCCACCTCCTTCTGCATCTAACCTCATAGATATACACGGAATAAGCGAATTGCTATGGCTGTTATTGAGGCTTCAAAGGCTTTGTTGCGCACCACGCGATAGATCAGCACTGCGCTCGCAAGTAACTGATGCTGCATGTAGATATCATTCCGCTCAAGTTTGTCTTGGAAGCATCCCCTGCAAACGCTAACACTCTAACATGAGGCGATGATTCACGCTGCCGTCGGATCTGAATGGGTCGCTAAAATTGCAAGGAGCATCATGATCGCGCCGGTCGACCATCTCCCTCGGATCTTCCAGGCAAATCTGCACAGATTCTACACGCGTGTCGTCAAGACTGCGATAGATAACCTCGAGCCGGCTGAGCGCTGGGAATTCGAAACACCTGAATCTTTAGATGCGGGTCTTGATCGCGCGAGGGCACAGGTCAATGCCCATACACGCAACGAGGCCGCAAAAGCGTTCGTTCTTGTAATGTCAGCACTGTTTGAACGCCAACTGCGCCATTGGGCGAGCTTTATGTTCTCGTCGCCCCGAAAACCAACCGTGCAGACACAAGGCCTTGAAGCACTGCTGGCGGACTGCATTGCGCATGCCCGAATTGACGGGGTGAAGGACGGCGTTGCCGAGATGCTGATCACGGGGCACAACGTTGCGAATGTGGTGCGCCATGGCGATGGAAAGACCAGTGCAATGCTGCGAGCGTCCGCGCCGCAGTTTTGGCAGAGCGACCCCCAGCACTACGTCGACATCAACCCGGGCCCATCTCCCGAAAGTGCCTTGATCGTCATACCAGCCGACTATCTATTGCTCTATACTCGAGCAGGACTGCGGTTTTGGGGCCGCGCCGATCGATTGTCGGGAGCGATCGAGGAGCCGCCAATCTGATTTTTAATGTGGATCAAAGCGTCCGAGCCACCGGGGGGGCCAGGAGTGAGAAGGCCGGCAACACCGAATTCTCAACCGGTCTCCACGTGAGTCACTCGCTTTGCGCGCCGCCTGACAGAGGCACGAAGAGGCTGGACCCATAACGCTGGCTGGGGCAAGGAAGCGGGAATAACATGAATCGAAGATTAGAATGAAAAATTTCGCTTATATCGATGAAGCTCTTTCTGGCATTCGCCCTCTCTGGTTTCTGATAGCCTACATAGCAGCTATCCCTGTCTTTGGTGGCTTGTACACAGTTCTTGCCGCTCATGAATTTTACGCTCCCTATGCTCAGCGCGAGCCGTCAGCGATCGCTGACAGGATGTCCCTCATAGACATGCTGACAGATGCATCCAGAAGGGCCGCCCGAGGTTCAACAGATGGACTCCTCGTCGGCAAATGGCGAATTGACCCAAATTCGCTCCGGGTGGTTTCCGTGGATATTAAAGATGATTCCGAGCTCCTCTTCACACTGCGTTTTGAAGCCGCGATCGCTTCAAACCCAGACAGTGGCCAATTGGGTGGCCCACTCGCGCTGAAGGTTTCGAAGGACTCGGGCAAATTTACGGATGCCGCCGGTACAAGATCCTTCAGGATTGTCGACCTCCAGCGCGATGAGCCAACCACTTCGATTTCTCCCTCGTCGCAATCCCTTACCGAGGCGATCTTTAAGCCGACAGTGGGAACAGGCTATCAGGTGCCAGTGATTGAACTCAAAGCGGATGAAGAGGAGAAGGTTGTCAATTTCTTCCGTGGCGTCGACGGCGATCCCGCCAGTTTTAGCGGTGAATACTTTCGCATGACATACGTGAGCGCCGTCGTGATCACGACACTTGGGCTCGGCGACATTGTCCCTATAAGCCCGATGGCAAGGACGCTGGTAGCCGCTGAAGCTGTGATTGGTATCCTGCTGGCGGGGTTGTTCTTGAATGCCCTTGCCAGTCAGATGTCGAAACGGGAAGACCGAAAATGATTGAGGTGTCGGTTTCAAGTGGCAGACATCGGCTCCAACGAGAGCTAGAATTTTGGACAACGCCTCTCAGAAGGCGATCAAAGCAGTTGGTCGGCGCGCGAACAGCGAAGTTGTTCCGGTGTACGCCAGTAGCCACGCTACAGCCTATAAGACCCCCCACGCCCGAAACCTCCCCCTGCCCGTCATCTCGCGGAGGCCCAGCTCCAAAACAATCCGCCGCGCCGCCTGCGGCGTCACCTCGAGCGTCTTCGCCACCATCCCGGCCGACACCAATGGCTTCGCCATCACCAGCTCGACCAGTTCCGGCAGTTTTGAAGAAGTCCGGCGCCCGTCGAGCTTTCGGTCCATCATTGTCTTCGCCAGCGTCAACCGATCATGCTCTTTCAATCCAATCTCGGCGGCCGCGATCAGGCCGTGAGCCATGGCGAGCAACCGGGTCTCCCGATCACGATGCCGGCGCCGGTCGACCGGAATGGTTTTGAGGCCGACGCTAATGGCGGCGAGATGGGCACCGGTGGTGACGCCTGCCTGGCGCAGGATCGACGCGGCCAGCAGCCGGCCGAGCCATGGCGCGTGCTGAAGGACGGAGAGTTCGTTCCAGGCATCCAAGGCGACGATGGCCTGCAACACCGCCGGCAAATTTTCGGCCTGACGCAACACGCCGCGCCATTCGTCGAGCCTGGAATCCTCGTCCCAGTCGAGATCATAGACCAATGGATCCTTTTCGGCAGCCCGGCTGCCGCCGGCGCCGCCAGGCCGTGTTGCATTCTGAATCGCCGCGTCCGATCGGGCGAGCACCGCGTCAATCGCGGCATAGTCAACGCCGGGAAGATCCTCGGCGTCGTCACCATCCTCCCCCTCCCCTTCCTTATCAGCCGCGACCGCGCGCCGGATGGCGCCGGCGGTCGCCTCGTCGTCCGTTTCGAGCTGCGTGATGTCTGAGGTTTTCCGCAATGTCCGGATACCCTCTGCCGATAGCGCCCAGCCGGGGAGATGGGCGGCAATGCGTCGGCGGGTGCGCAGCACGTCGCGGGCGATTGTCAATTCGTGGGTTGGTGTGCGAATGTCTCTGATATCGTCGTGGAGGACGAGGTCTTCGAGATGGACGAGTTCGCCGTCGATCCACAGCGAGGCACAGGCCTCGGTGAACTGGGCGCGTTCGAGGAAGCCGGCGCCGACCGGCGAGCGGGCAATACGTTCGTCCAGACGTGCCAGTTCGATACCCGCCCGAAAAGCCGATCCCATAAGCGCTGTCATGCTGATTTTTGCGAGATCATAAGCCATTGAAATCATGGTAAATGATTTCTTAAAGGAACTCTATATGAATATTGAAGTTCCCCACATCGTATAATTGCCGGGTGGCGCCACAACCATCGATAAGTACCTCTTATCGATAGTAGATTGATTTCAGGGCGCAAATCGGGGCCATGGGGACCGCCACGGCGCCCGTGGGCTCCCTCGCCTCACCTGCCCGGCCGCGCCAACGACCTCGCGATATCGACGATGTCGTCACGCGAGGCGGTTGGATCCTCCTTGTTCCAGGCAACACCGAGCCCGATCCTGAAGTCGATGCCCCTCACCGCCTTCAGCTCGAAAGCCCGGTTCGGCAGGCCCTCGGTCCATTCCGGCGCAAAGCCAATGCCAAGGCCGGCCGAGACCAGCGACACCAGCGAATAGGTATCGTCGCAGCTATAGGCGATGTTGCGGGTCAGATCGTATTCCTCGAACTTCTCGTTGAAGTACCGCTCGGTGTAGGAGAGGTTCTTGCGATTGAAGGCGATGATCTTCTCCCCGCGCAGATCGTCGATGGCGATCTCCGCCTGCCCGGCCAGCCGGTTGGTGCGGGCCACCGCCAAGAGATAACGCTCATGGGCGATCGAGGAGAAGCGCAACGAGCCGATGTTTTCCACCGGTCTAATGAAGCCGAGATTGATCTGGCCGTTTTCCAGGCCGCGGATGATGTCGCCGGTATTGCCGCTTGATATATGGATGCGGATATCCGGGTACTTGCGGGCGATCTTTGCCAGAAACGCCGGCAGCACGCCGGTGGTCGCCGGATAGACGGTACCGATCCTGATCTGCCGGATTGTCTTGCCGGCCACCGCCCTGGTGATCTCGGCGGACAGATCGACCTCACTCAGGATCCCGACGCAGCGCTCGTGGAAGATCTCCCCTGCCCGCGTCAGCTCCACCCGCCGGGTCGAGCGGATGAACAGCGGACAGCCGAGCTCCCGTTCAAGCGCCTGCACATGGTTGGAGAGCGCCGGCTGGGCGATGCGCACCTTGGCGGCCGCCCGGCCGAAATGCAGTTCCTCGGCCACCGCGACGAAGTAGGGCGTAGTTCCATCAATCACCGCACATATTGTTCTCAATAGGCACCACGTATCGTACATAGACCCGTGTGGTTTGTCATGAACAAAATGTGGTCATGGAGCCATTCTCTTCAAATCTCAAACGACGCGCTGAACAACTTGGCATTTCGAACGCGGAGGTAGCTCGTCGCGCTGGCCTTAGCGACCGCCGCTACGGAAACTACATTACCGGCCGTCGTGAACCGGACTTGGCAACCCTCGTTCGCATCGCTTCGGTATTGAACGTGAGCATCGACGAGTTGCTTGGTAACAACGCTGAGGAGAACGTCAGAACGACGGATGAGCTGTTCCATGAAAGATTAGCCGTGGCGCTCAAGGCACTTCAAAGCGATGACCTTCGAAGACTGGTCGTGATGATCGAGGCGCTGGCCACCCAAAAATAACGGATGGATTACTTTTGGCAGCCTTTTCCCGCCGATGAATTGGCTGCGGCCTGGTTTTCTCACCGAGGCAGCCAACTGCGGTATTCCCCTCCCGGAGGCAATGGAACAGTTACGCCATCGCTCGGTTCAGCAGGCATCTAGTTATTTTAACAACGCGACGCGGCGAAGCAGGCGGGCCGCCCGGATGCTGTAGTGCTGATTTCCATAACCAACAAGCATCAATGTGGGCTACGTCAATCGACGGTTGCCATCAGAGTTTTGGACCGTGCCGAGATCGTTCAGCAATGCTGGACAGATCGACTTTCTTGCCCGCGACATCCGCAACGATCCTCAATGTGCCACCGAGTGACTCAACGTAGTCGCGAAGTGTGGAAAGCTTCATATCCGCACGTTTTTCTAGCCTCGAGACGTTCGTCTGCTTAAATCCGGTCCCGCAGACACCTGTTCTTGCGTCCGTCCGGCGAGCGCCCGCAGTTCTCGCAAATTGTGCGCCGTGACAAGTTCCTCAGCACGCTTTGCAACAGCGTGCTGTTCGGCTTCGGGAAGCGTCTGTAGCAGCTTGTCGAGGTCATCCATGTTTCTTCTCCAACTCGCTTAAGTGCTCGTCGTATCGTTTGTCCGCCAGATCAATCAGTCTTTTGTAGAAGAGTTTCTGGCTCAAGCCGCTCTTCGCTCCGCCGCAAAGGACGATGGCTTTTCGCTCGGGATCAAAAGCAAAGGCGAACCGCCATTGAACCTCTCCTTTTCATCGAGCGTCGTTTCGACCTGTGCTCTGTCTGGAAAACGCGGAAGCCGTCCGAGGATACCAGGCGTTTATCGACGGTCATAGCTTTTTGGCCGTCAAATGACGGACGCGGCTCAGCAGGAGGGGCCGGGGGATCAGTCTATGCGACTGCCTTCGGCGGAGAAGAGGTGGACTTTCTCGGATTTGGGCGCGAGGTGGATTTGCTGGTCAGGTTTTAAATCCACCCGCCGGTGCAGCGCGATGGTTGCCGTCTGCGTGCCGACACGCACCGAAAGATGGGTCTCCGCACCGGTTGGCTCGACAGTCAACACGGTGGCCGGAATGCCCGTCTTCGCAATGTCGAGGTCTTCCGGGCGGATGCCGTAGGTGCGCGCCGCGCTTTGGCTCAATCGCGGCGGAAGCGGCAGGCAAACACCGCCTCCGATACGGAAGCTGCCATCACTGATGCCGCCCTCGAAGAGGTTCATCGACGGCGAGCCGATGAAGGCGGCGACGAAGGTGTTATCCGGGCGGTCGTAGAGATCGAGCGGCTTGCCGATCTGCTCGATGCGGCCGGCGCGCATGACGACGATCTTGTCGGCCATGGTCATCGCCTCGATCTGGTCGTGGGTGACGTAAACGATGGTGGTGCCAAGGCGCTGATGCAGCTCCTTGATCTCGCTGCGCATGGTCACCCGCAGCTTGGCGTCGAGGTTGGACAGCGGCTCGTCGAAGAGGAACACTTTCGGATGGCGTACAATGGCGCGGCCCATGGCGACGCGCTGGCGCTGGCCGCCGGAAAGCTGTTTCGGCAGGCGCTCCAGCAGGGGTTCAAGTGCGAGAATGCCGGCGGCCTCGCTCACCAGCTTGTTGATTGTCGCCTTATCGCGCCCCTGCAGCTTCAGGGCAAAGCCCATATTTTCGCGCACCGTCATGTGCGGATAGAGCGCGTAGGACTGGAACACCATGGCGATATCGCGCTCCTTCGGCGCGACGTCGTTCATGACGCGGCCATCGATGCGGATTTCACCGCCGCTGATATCCTCTAGCCCCGCCAGCATGCGCAGAAGCGTGGACTTGCCGCAGCCGGACGGCCCGACGAGCGTGACGAACTCACCGTCCTCGATATCCGCGGAAACCCCGTGGATAACGGAGGCCGCGCCGTATTGCTTCTGAACCCGGTCGATTGCTACCGATGCCATTGTCTGTCCTCCCTCACAGTTTCAATTGCCAGACGCCGGCCCCGGCGACGGCGCCGGCGAGCGTTGCCGAACGTGCGGCGGCAAAGCTCGGAATGCGTTTGGACCCCGTCCAGCGACCGTTGTCAGCGAAGACCTCGATGGAGCCGGCATCGAGGAAGATGCGCAGGCTCGACGGTTTCGCGCCGGCGGCGACGTAACGCGGCGGCCTCATACCGGTGCGGGCGTCGAAGACAATCGCCAGACCATCGGCGTCGAGTTTCACGCCGAGATCGACATCCGGATGATCGAAGGTGAGATCGAAGGCGGCGCCTGGCGCGGTGAGATCAAGCACGATCTCGACGGCGCCGGTGCCGAGCGGCACGGTCTTGCCGGCGGCAAGCGCGGTGTCGTCCAGCAACCGATGGCGTAGGCTTTCGACGGCTGCGACCGGCGGGGTCAGCACGGTGTCGCCGTCGAGAAACATGCGGCGCGGCAGGGTCATGGCCGTCGGGAAATCGTCCTTCTTGGAAAAATCCGTCCAGTTGGCGAGCCAGGCGATGCCGACCGGCTCGTCGCCATCAACGAAGGCCTGGAAAGCATAGGCATCCGAACCGAAATCCAACTCCTGCACGAATTCCGCGACGAAGGTGCGGCCATCGAAACCACCGACGGTGACGGAGGTGAGGTTGCGGCGGCCGGTGGCCGGGTCGCGGCTGGTGAGCAGACCGAAGATCAGCGCCCAGCGGGTTTCTGCGTTTTTGCCGGAAAGCGGCACCATGCAGGGGCATTCCGCCGCCGTCATGCCGAAACCGTCCTCGCGATGGAGGATGCCGAGGAAGGTCCAGCCATCGGCGCCTTGCGCGTCTGCGGTTTCATAGAGCAGTACGACGCCGCCCTGCCTGTCGCGGCTGCCGAGCAGCATCTTCCAGCGCCCGTCCGGGCCTTTGAAGACATAGGGGTCGCGGAAATCGGTGGTGAGGTTCAAGCCTTCCGGGCGCAGCGGCATCACGATTTCCGACGGGCCGGCGACGATGCCGTCGCGGCTGACGGCGGAAAGCTGGATTTGCTCTTCCGGTAGACGGTCACGCACATGCTCGGTGTAGAAGACGCGGATTTCCTCGCCTTCCGGGCCGGAGCCGGGGATCGCCGAGCCGGAGAAGGCGCCGCCGCGGCCATCGTCCTTTTCCGATAGATGCGCCGCCGGGAAGAGGAACATGGGCAAATACGTCCAGCGGACAAAATCCTTCGAGACGGCATGGCCCCAGTGCATGGTGTTCCAGCGCGGCTCATGAGGATAATGCTGGTAGAAGAGGTGGGCGTTTCCGCCGAACCGTCCAAAACCGTTCGGATCGTTCATCCAGCCGAAAGGCGGGCGGAAATGGTAGCTGTCGGGCACGTCGGGGGCGGCGGTGCGGGCATCGCTGTGCAGGACGCGGATGCCCTCCTTCATCACGCATTCCGGCCGGAAGGCGTAAGCGACGGAGAGCGCTGTGGTTGTCGCATCATAAGACAGCGTGGCACGACCGCCTTTCGCGAGCGTCACAGCGAAGAACTCAAATTCCCCTGCGCGGTGGGTCGAGGGCTCGCCGATGTCGTTGCCATCAACGGCGACGAAGAGCTTCGCCTCGCCGCCGGCATGGCGCGCCTTCAGCCAGAGATGCAGCACCGTGCCTTCGGGCAGTTCCGCTTCAATGGTTTCAGGTGCTGACGTTTCGGATTTTGCCTGCAGAGACATGATCAACCTTTCACGGCGGAGCCGACGAATGAACTGACGAACCAGCGCTGGAAAGCCAGATAGAGAATGAGGACCGGGATCATCATCAGCACCGAGGCGGCCATGGCGCGGTCCCAGTAGATACTGTCCTGTCCGAAGAAGGTGGCGATGGCGACGGCAATCGGCCGTGCATAGTCGGTCTGGGTGACCAGCGTCGGCCAGAGATACTGGTTCCAGCTTTCGATGCCCATGAGGATCGAGACCGTGGCGAGCGCCGGCAGGCTGAGCGGCATATAGATCGACCGGTAGATGCGGAAGGTCGACGCGCCATCCATTTCCGCCGCTTCATAGAGTTCTTTCGGCAGCTGCGCGAAGAACTGGTAGAAGAGGAAGACATAGAGCGGGCTTGCCACCCAGGGCAGGATCTGCACCGCGAAGGTATCCGTCAGCCCCGCCCGCGACATCATGACGACGAGCGGCATGATGATGCTTTCCTGCGGGATGACATAGAGCGCGACGACCAGCGCCAAGAGCGCCGCCTTGCCGCGCAGCGAGCCCCAGGCGAGAACGAAGCCCGCCATGGAATTGACGACCAGTCCGGAGACGACAGTGGCGACGAGGATCACCAACGAATTGAAGAGATATCGGCCATAGGCCAGTTCGCCGGAGAAATGGGCGACCTCCTTGTAGTTCGACAGCGTCGGGTCGCTGACCCAGAAGGCGCGGAAGCTGCCCATGTCAGCGAGGATGCGGAAGCGGTCGTCCTTCAGGCTGGCGATCAGCAGCATGAACAGCGGCGAGATCATCACCAGCGCGATGACCAGGATGCAGAGACTCTGCACGATGCGCAGGCTTCTCTTGCCGTCGCCCCTTGCGATTGCCAGCGGGACGGGCTGGGTCAAAGCGAGATCAGACATCGAAGCGCCTCAGGAGTTTGCGTTGCAGGAGCGCGATCAGAAGAACGATGACGAAGAGGATGACGGACACGGCCGATGCGTAGCCGAGTTTCTGCTCCTCGAAGCCGGCGCGCACCATGTAGTGGACAACGGTTTCGGTGCTTTCGTTCGGGCCGCCCTGGGTGAGGATTGCCACCTGCGTATAGAGCTTGAAGGCCTGGATCGTGGTGATGACCAGCACGAAGACATGGGTCGGGCGAAGACCGGGCATGGTGACGTGCCAGAAGCGGCGCAGCGCGCTTGCCCCGTCGATGCGGGCGGCATCGTATAGTTCTTCGGGAATGCCCTGCAGGCCGGCGAGATAGATGATCATCTGAAAGCCATAGGCCTGCCAGGCTGAAAGCAACACGATCGAGAACATCGCCCAGTTGGGGTCGCCGAGCCAGTCGATTGGCTGAATCGTGCCGCCGGAAAGGAAACCGACGATCTGGTTGAGCGGGCCGCTCGGGTACTGGAAAAGCGTGCCCCAGATGACGCAGACCACCACCATGGAGGTGATCGCCGGCAGGAAGAACAGGCCGCGCAGCAGGTTTTGCATCGGCAGCTTCTGATGCAAGAGTAGCGCGGTCAGGAAGGCGAGGCCGCACTGCAGCGGCAGCACCCAGACGGTGAAGCGCGTGACGTTCCACAGCGAGGTCCAGAACAGCGGGTCGGTGAAGACGCGCTCGAAATTCAGGAGGCCGACGAAGCGCACCGGCGTCGGGCGCGGCACGAGCGGCTGGTTGGTCATCGCCGTCCAGAAGGACAAGAGGAACGGCGTGATCAGGAATATCGCCATAAGCAGAAAGGCAGGCGCGATCATCGCCATTTCCTGCCAGAGCCGCTTGTTGTCGCGGCGTTTGGCCGGACGTCGCAAAGCGGGCGTGGAGGTCTGTTGCAAAGTCATTGTTTCCTCCTCATCGGTCATCCTCCCGAGATAGTCCAGGGCCGGCAGGACGAGCCGGCCCCGTCAAAACCCCTTACTTCTGCTCGTCGAAGGGCGGGTAACCGGCGTTGTCCTCGATATCCTCGTCGATCTTCTCGGCAGCGGCCGTCAGCGCTTCCTGCGCGTCACCACCGTTGAAGATCTTGTCGACGGCCTGCATGAAGGCCGAGGTGATCGTCGGATAGGCCGGGTGCGGCGGACGGGCGACCGCGGTCTTGGAAGCCTGCTCAAAGGCGACGGCGAGCGGACCGCCTTCCGCATAGAGCGGGGATTCGGCGGCGAAGCTTTTCAAGCCCGGATAGGCGGACTGGGTCTTGGCGTACTCCCGGTACTCCTTGTCCTTCAAAAGGAAGCTCAGGAACTTGCCGGCGATCTCAGGGTTTTTCGAGGTCGCGGAAATGCCCCAGATCCAGGTTCCGTTCGGGCTCACGCCCTTGTCGCCGATCTTCGGCAGCGGCATGACGACGATATTGTCCTTCATCGCTGCCGACGCCTCCGCGTAGAACCAGTGACCGCCCATGGCGAGCGCGGCCGGCTGTCCCTCGGCGTAGAACTGGTTGGTGCCTGACGAAGTCGGTACGACCCAGCCTTTCTTCACCCAGTCCTGCATCATCGTCAGCGCCTTGACGCAGGCCTCGCCATCGAGCGTGCCGCTGGCCTTCCAAGTCTTGCGGTCGATCAGGTCGCAGCCGGCGCTTTCGAGCAGGGGGCCGTAGGCATAAGTGATCCATTCGGTCTTGATGCCGTAACCTCGGAAGGTGTCGATCGGCCACTTCACGCCTTCGAGCTTGGAAAGCTTTTCGAGATAGCCTTCGAATTCCTCGCGGGTCCAGGCATCATCGACCGATTTCGGGATGCGGGCGCCAATTGCTTCAAGATATTTCTTATTGCCGTAGAGCACGACCGAGGAGTCGGTGAGCCCGATCGCATAGAGGTCCTTGTCGATCGGATAGGTGCCCTGGGCGATATTCGAATCCGTCATGTCATCGAGCAGGTCCTTGTCAATGAGCGGCTTGACGGCCTGTAGATAGCCGGACCAGACATAATTGGCGAGGAACGGAGCATCGAGTTCCATGATATCGGGCAGCTGCTTGGCCATGACGGCGGCGCTGAACTTTTCGTTATAGGCATCGTGCGGCGCGTAGATCATCTCGATGTCGACATCGGGATTGACGGCCTCGAAGCGGGTGGCAACGTCGCCATAGGCCTTTACCCAGCCGGGATCACCCTGGTGCATGACGTGGATGACGGTCTTCGCCTCGGCGAAACCGGCGGTCGCGACCAGGGTAGCGGACGCTAGGAGTGCGGAAAGTAAACGATTACCCATCAAAATCCTCATTTTGTATTTTCCTCCTGTTTGGCACTATTCGATGTTCAGACGGATGCCCGTTCGACCAGATGGAACGGCAGTTTCCGCAGATGCGGCGGTTCGGGCTGCTCGGCCAGGAGGATCTCCATGGCAAGGCGGCCCATGGCGCGATGCGGCAGGGCCATCGTCGTCAATGGCGGGTCCAGCCGCGAGGCCAGCTCGACCTGGTTGTCGAAGCTGGCCACCGCGATATCATCCGGAATGCGAAGGCCGGCGCGGGCAAGCGCCGCATAGACTTCCATCGCCACACGGTCATTGCCGCACAAGATGGCGTCAGGCCGTTGACCGGATTTCAGAAGCGCCTCCACATGAGAGGCAACAAGGCTTGGCGCGCGGTCGCTGTAGACGCTGCGGCGCACCGCCGGCAACACGCCGACGGGGTCAATGCCCCCCTCCTCAAGCGCCGCACGAAACCCCATCTCGCGTAGCGTACCGGCGAGAATGCCCGGCAGGTTGATAAAGGCGATGCGACGGCGGCCGGCGACGAGGAGATAACGCACGATCTCCCGCGCGCCGCCCTCCTCGTCCGGCACCAGCGCGGTGACGCGGCCGGTAGCCTCGCGGCAGTTGATCGTGACGCCGACGGCGCCCGCCAACCTGTCCGGCAGGGCGACATCCTTGTGGTACATGGCGGCATAAGCAACCGCGCGCGGCCGGAACTGCTGCACCTCATCGAGCACCGAGCCGATAGACTGGCCGCTGCGGTGGTTGACCGCAAAGACCGCCATGCCGGCGCTGCGGGCCGCCCCGTCGAGGCCACGCACGATCTCGGTGGCGAAGGGCGACGTGATGAGGCCGTCGGAGACGACTCCGACCAGCGGTAGCCAGCCCTGACGCACGCCACGCGCCGCAAGGTTGGTCACGTAGCCGAGTTCTTCCGCAATGGCCTTGACCTTCTGGCGCGTATCGTCCGACATGCGGGCGGAGCCGCCGTGCAATGCGCCGGAAACCGTCTTCACCGAGACTCCCGCACGTTCCGCGATGTCAGAAAGAGATACTGCCACGATCCTCGCCATCCTCCTTGGGTTATCGATTACCCAATACTCGCGGTGGACGTGTTTTGTCAAGCGGCTTTTACGCGCACTGCTCGGCGTTTCGAACATCTATCTGTCAATCGGCGAACAAAACCATGCGAGCCCAGTTTCGGCTTTCCGATCCGGTCCCTGGCGAGTTGAAAGTGGAAGCAGTGCATGATGCGTCGCGCCGCAATCATCGATATTGCACGTTCATTTGCGATTTTGAACGCAGAAAGACGACCGCATTTCGCCGACCGGGAACCGGCGACCGCCAATGCCTGGCTGCTCCAGCAGCCCCAGATCGAGATCGTCGCACGAGACCGCGGTCGTGGATATGCCCAGACGGCCGCACAAGCCCTGCCACACACCGATCAGGTTGCCGACCGCCCGCATTTGATGGAGAACGCCAACCACGCCTTTCTCGACGCGGTGCGCAAGTCGATGCGGCAGGTCGCCGCCCGCCTCGGGTAATCGATAGGCTAACTGGGGTTCTCCAAGCGGTTTGTTTTGCGCCACTCTTCGTATTCTCCGCGGGCATCATCATGCAGCGGATAGTATCGCTGCAACGACCCGCCCTCCATAAGCTTCACTCGCGAGAACTCCTCCCAATCGTGATGCTTTTGCGACTCTTCGATTACCTTCGCGGCCACTGCGACCGGAAGCACCACAACCCCGTCGTCGTCGGCGACGATGATGTCGCCGGGGATGACCGTGACACCGCCGCAGGCAATCGGAACGTTGACGGCATTGGGGTAGATGCTGGTCTGCACATGGTAGTTGGGCGTCCAGCCGCGCAGCCAAAGGGGGAGATCCAGCTTCTCGACATTGGGCCGATCGCGCATGCAGCCATCGATCACGATGCCAGCGCCGCCTCTGCCTTTGAAATAGGTCGACATCATATCGCCGAAGACACCCGAACTCATATCGCCGCGCGCGTCGACCACGACCACATCGCCCTCCTGCGCGTGATAGAGCACGTGCCGATGCAACTGCGTCTCCGGATCGGCATATTCTCCCTCGGTGAAGAGGTCTGGCCGCTGCGGCATGAACTGGAGCGTCAGCGCCGGCCCAACGATCGACTTCCCGCGGTTCTGCGGTACGGGACCGACCATGTGCGGATTGCGGAAGCCCATGTGGCCAAGCGTGCCGGAAACCGTCGCGGCCCCGATTTCCTTCAGTGCGTCGATCATATCTTTGGGCGGTCGCGTAATGTCGGGAGTATGGGTCATTTTAAACTCCGGTGATGATCTACCAGTTCGTAACAGAACCGTCGCGGCGCTTCAGGTGAGGTGCTTCCCAGAACCGAAAGCTCTCCGCCTTGACCGCCTCTTCGTTGACCTCGACGCCGAGCCCCGGCAGATCGCTGACCGGATAGTCGGGGCCGTCAAGCCGCGGTTGCACGGGGAAAAACTCGGAATTGTCGAAGCCGAGCTTTGCTTCGGGCGCCCTGGTCTCGAGCCAAGCGAAATTCGCCGCCGCAGCGGCGAGATGGATGGTCGCGGCCGTACAGACTGGCCCGAGGGGATTGTGCGGCATCAGGTCCACATAATGCGCCTCGCTCCAACCAGCGACCTTCATCGCTTCAGTGAGCCCGCCAACGTTGCAAACATCGAGCCGGTTGAACTGATGGATGCCACGCTCGATATAGGGCAGGAATTGCCACTTGCTGGCAAATTCCTCGCCGATGGCGAACGGGATGTCGGTCATCGTGCGCAGGGATTCGTAGGCCTCCGGTGTCTCGTCTCGTATCGGCTCCTCGAGGAAGTCAAGCACGCCGCGGCCGACCTTGTTACAGAAGCTCGCCGCTTCTGCCACCGACAGCCGATGATGATAGTCGATGCCGAGGACGACCTCGTCGCCCAGCGCCTCGCGCGCCTTGTTCAGCATCGTTGCGGTAGCGCCGATCGACTCGCGCGGCTCAAAGAAGTCCTTGCTGTTTTGCCCGATGGGAAAGAAGCGGATCGCCTGCCATCCTTGTGCGCGTAGTTCGCGGGCTCGTTCGATGGCAACATCGCCCTCGGCCTCGTCACCGGTCGAGGCGAAGGTAGGAATGCGGTCGCGCTGCTTGCCGCCCAAAAGGTCGTAGGCCGGCACCCCCAGCGCCTTGCCCTTGATGTCGTGAAGGGCAATGTCGATGGCGGAAATCGCCGCCTGCAGAACGCGTCCGCCTTCGAAATATTGGCTACGATAGACTTCTTGCCAGATCCGACCAATCTGCATCGCGTCGCGGCCGATGAGAAACTCGCGATAGTGCTCGATCGCGCCGGCCACGGCCTTCTCGCGACCGCTCAAGCCGCTCTCGCCCCATCCGAAGATGCCGTTGTCAGTCTCGACCTTGACCAGCATCTGGTTGCGCGTTCCTACCCATACTGGATAGGGCGTGATCGCCGTGATTTTAAGCTTCGTAGTCATCCACGCCCTCGTTTCACACGCATCCGCTTGGTCTCAGTTGGCCTTGAGGGCCATTTCTGTTTCGCCGTCGAACAGATGCATCCGCTCCTGGTCGAACTCGAGCCAAATCTGCTCGTCGGGCGCAACGGCAATGGTCGGCGGCACGCTGACGTTGACGATGGCGCCAGACAGCAACGCCTGTACGAAGGTGACGTCTCCGGTCGGCTCCACCGTATAGGCCTTGGCAGGGATGCTTCCTGGTACCGCACTCTTGTGCAGCTTGATCGCCGAGTGACGTGCGCCGAGCACGACTTTCTTGGTTGTTGCCCTTGAGACCTTCTGGGCGTTGTGTGGCGAGAGCTCGAAGTGCCAGCCCTCCGCGCTGGTCAACACAGTGTTGCCGCTTGCCGTTGATGCCTCCAGCGGAACAAGGCTCATCGCCGGGCTGCCGACGAAGCTGGCGACGAACATGTTCACCGGATGGGCGAAGACCTGCGCCGGTGAATCGTATTGCTGCAGGTAGCCGCCGTTCATCACCGCCATCCTGTCGGCCATGGTTACCGCTTCGAGCTGGTCGTGCGTCACGTAGATGATCGTCGCCTTGAGGTCCTGGTGGAAACGCTTGATCTCTGAGCGCATCTGCACGCGCAGCTTTGCGTCGAGGTTGGAGAGGGGTTCATCCATCAGAAATACCGCCGGATCGCGAACGAGGGCACGGCCGAGCGCCACGCGCTGCTGTTGCCCGCCCGAAAGTTCGCGTGGCTTGCGCTCGAGCAGCTGCGTCATGTCGAGCACGCGCGCTGCTTCCTTGACCTTCCGGTCGATCTCGTCCCTTGGCAGTTTGCGCATCTGCAGCGGGAAGGCCAGGTTCTTGTAGACCGATTTCTGCGGATAGAGCGCGTAGTTCTGGAACACCATTGCGATGTCCCGGTCCTTGGGGTCGAGGTCGTTGACCACCCGGTCGCCGATGACGATGTCGCCAGATGTAATGGGGATGAGCCCCGCCACAAGATTGAGCGTGGTTGTCTTGCCGCAGCCTGAAGGGCCGACGAGCGCAACGAATTCGCCGTCGTTGACCGTCAGCGAAACGTTGTTAACAGCTTTGAAGCTGCCATAGGTCTTGACCAGATCGTTAAGGACCACGTGGGCCACCGGCAACTCCTCTAGTGCTTGACTGCGCCTTCCGTGAGGGCGCGTACGAAGTATCGTTGCAGGACGAGGAACAGGACCACGACGGGCACGCTCATCATAAAGCTGGCCGCCATCAGGCCCGGAAAGTCCGTCGTATTTTCCGAAAAGAAGCGCTGGATGCCGACCGGCAGCGTCAACTGCTCGTTCTTGGAGAGGAAGGTGTATGCGTAGATGTATTCGTTCCACGCGCCGATAAAGGAATATATCGCCGTGGCGATGATTCCTGGCGTCGAGAGCGGCATCACGATCAGGACAAAGGCCTGGAACCGCGTCGCGCCGTCGATGCGCGCCGCCTGCTCGAGCTGCACCGGAATGTTGTCGTAAAAGCCCTTGAGGAGCCAGATTGCCAGCGGCAGGCCAAATGTGAGGTAGGTGAGGACGAGCGACGCATGCGTGTTCACCAGCCCGATCGCGCGCATCAGGATGAAGAGCGGCACGAGAAAGATCACGGCCGGGAACATGTTGCGAAGCAAGACGGCGAAGAACAGAAAGTTTCGGCCCGGGAAGGTGAAGCGCGAAAACGCGTAGGCCGCAGGTACTGCCACGATGACCGAAAGGATGGTCGTGGCGGTGGAGACGAAAAGGCTGTTCCAGAAGAAGCGGAGGAAGTCCTGGCCGACGCTGTTTTGCGGATCGAGCAGTTTCTGGTAGCTGGCAAGGGTGGGTTGGTCGGGCCACCATTGCGGCGGGAATTGCATGGCCGCGAAGCCGGACTTGATCGAGGTGATCAGCATCCAGATCATCGGCAACGCGGTGTAAAGCATCATGAACACGAGGAAGATGCGTCCGCCCCACCGCCATCCGTCGATGCGCATACGGCGACGGGCTTTAACCCGAGGAGCAGTCTCGGCAATCGTGCTCATGCGCTCCCATCCTTCCGCTCGTTGCCGCTCAGAGCACGGACGTAAAAGTAGCCGAACGACATCAGGATCAGGAACAGCAGCACCGAATAGGCCGATGCCACCCCCCAGCGCTGGCGGCCGAAGGCGAGCTCATAAATGTGGGTGATCCAGATGTGCGATGCGTTCGACGGCCCGCCGCCGGTCATGATCCAGGGGATGATGAATGAATTGAAGTTGGCCACTGCCAGCAGAAGGATCGTCACCGTAGAGACGTTTCTCAAATGCGGGAAAGTGACGTGCCAGAACCGCTGCCATGCATTGGCTCCGTCAACTTTTGCGGCGCGCAGCAACTGATCGGGAACCGTCTGCAGGCCAGCCATCATCATGATCATGGCAAACGGAAACTCCCGCCAGATATTGACGACGATCAGGGAAGGCAGCACTGTGCTGACGCTGTCGATGAAATTCGGCGGCCTGTCGGCCAATCCGAGGCCGACCAGCACCGCGCCAATAATTCCAAAGTCCGAATGGTAGATCCACTTCCAGATATAGGACGCGGCGACCGCGCTGATGACCCAGGGAATGATCAGGATGGCCCGCAGGATGCCGCGGCCGACAAAGTCGCGATGAAGCGCCAGGGCGCAGGCAAACCCCAGGACAAATGAGATCAAAGTGGATCCTAAAGTCCAGATCAGAGTGTTCGAGGTGACTGTCCAGAACACCGGACTTGTGAGGATGGCAGTGTAGTTGTCGAAGCCGATAAAAATCTTGTCGCGGAGCTGCAGGCCAGGCGGTGTGTTGAAGAACGACAGCTCGATCGTATAGTAGATCGGATAGGCTATGACGATGAGCATCACGGCGATTGCGGGAAGCACGTACGCGTAGTCAGCGCGATGCTCCCAAATCTTTCGCAGCACGCCTGACCTGTCGGGTTGCAGTCTTCGGCGCGCCTCGGCCTTGCCAGTCAAGATCGTCACTGTGCCCTGCCCTTGTTCTTCGGAAGAAACCGGCTGCGGTGGAGGCGCAGCCGGTCAGTCGGCAGGCGTGGACTAAAGTCCGCCGTCCGTCAGGTCTTTTACCTTCTTGGCTGCGTCGTCGGCTGCCTGGTCGACAGTCATGGCTCCGGTGAGGGCGTTCTGCAACATGTCCGGGACGATGATGTTCATGATCTCGGGGGACTGGGGCAGCGCCGGAAACGGGATGCCGTACGGCAGCATCGAAGTCGTGACATCAAGGAACTTGATACTGTCCAGGCGTTCCTTCATCCATTTGGTCTTGAAGCCGTTAAGGTTTCCCGGGTTCGAGCCGGCATAAGCCATTTTCAGCGACCATTCGGGGCTTGCCCACATGCAGCTGATAGCCTTTGCAGCCGGCTCGTCGACCTTGCCGCCCTCGACATATTCGGGCTTCAGGATGTGAATGTTCGAGCCGCCAAACACGACGGCACGCTTGCCGTCGGGGCCAGTCGGAATCAGGCCGTAGCGCATATTGTCGATGACGGTCTGCGCTTTGTCCTTGTCGCTGCCCGTCGTCTTTTTCTGCAGGTCGAGCATGACGTTGTAGTCGGAGGGGTGCGAGACCATCATGCCGAGCTGGCCAGCGAGGAAGAGGGGCTGGTTATCTGCCTGCTGATTGGTGAGCGCCGAAACCGGAACCGATTTGTCGCGGACATACATATCGTAGGAGGCTTGCAATGCCGCTTTGCTCTGCGGGCTGTCGAGCTGGACCTGCTTGTAGGTCGGATTGGCGGTGGCTTCGTCGAAAACGCCGCCGCCATAGGCCCACAGCTGCGGCATGAAGCGATACGGCGTATTGCCGGCGTTCTTGCGCGCCACGAGGCCGTAACCGGCAATGCCGAGCTTGTCGTGGATCTGCTTGGAATATTTGACGACGTCATCCCAGGTTGCCGGAGCCTTTTCCGGATCGAGGCCTGCACGCTTGAAGACGTCGGCGTTCCAGATGAACGCCATCGTCTCGTTGTTGGTCGGGATGCCGTAGGTCACCCCCTCCCAGGTTACGGCCTTCATTGCACCGGGCCAGAAGTCGTCGGTCGAATATCCTACGTCCTCTGGTTTGAGGGGTTCTAGATAGCCCTTCGAGGCGAACTCGGTGCCGCCCAGGATTTGCAGACGCACCGCCATTGGCGCTGCATTGCCAAGGAGCGCGGTACGGAACTTGTCCAGCAGGTCGTTATAGGTGAGGGCTTGTTCCTCAAGCTGGATGTTTGGATAGGTCTTGCGGAAGGTCTCGAAGAACTCCTTGTAATACTGGCGCAGGAGGTCGGGGTCACCCTCGAACACGCCCTGATACCAGAAAGTCAGTCGCCCCTTGTAGTCGAGGGGGGTGACCTTGGCGCAATCGCCCGCCGTGTCAAAGTCCTGTGTGCCGGCAATGGAGCGCACATATTCTGGCGACCACTTGCTCAAGTCGACCGGCGCGCCCAGTGCAGACGCGGACATCAACGATAGCATCAAAGCAGTGGATACAGTTGCGCGCACGGCGGCACCGCCGAGTGAAATCCTCGTCATAGGTATCCTCCAGGTTCTCCCAAGCCGCTTTGCGTCGAGGCAAGCGGTCTTTGCTCCCGGCCGCGGGACTTCCACCCAATGTATCCCTTCGACCAGATCATACGTTTTCAGATTGTAGATTGCCTGTCAATTGAAGAAATCGTACATTGTTTCGAGAAGCCTTGCGTGATATCGGACCAATATGTGTATTGATGGGGACCGTCTTGGCCGAAACAAGCGATTTCAAAGCAAAGCCCCCCGAAGGGATCGACCCCATCGGGGCCTCCAGCGAGGGCGCCTCGCTTTATCAACTGATCAGGGAAGACATCATCGAAGGGCGGCTCGCTGCCAACGAGCGGCTTGTGGTCACCGATCTCGCCCGGCGCCACGGTACCTCAACCAACCCCGTGCGCGAGGCTCTGCAACTGTTGCGTGGCGAGGGCTTTGTCACCCTCGTTCCCAACCGCGGAGCACGCGTGCGGCCGATAGACCAGGATTTTGTTCGCGACATCTACGAGATCGGAGTCTTGATCGAGCCGGCCCTGACGCGATGGTTCGTGAATATGGCCACCGTCGAAGACATTGCTGAGCTCGAACGAATCCAGGGCCTGATTGAAGAAAACGACTTCGCGGACACGTTCAGGCACAGCGAGCTGGACACCGCCTTTCACACCGTCATGTACCAAAAGCACTACAACCGCCATGCCGCCGAGCTTTGGTGGAAGCATCGCGAAGTGCTTCGAGCCGTGAGCCGGCGTTTCAACTTCACGCTCGCCCGGCGTGCCGCGATCCTTAGCGAGCATCGCGAGCTTATCGCGCATGTAAAAGCGGGAAATGCGAGCGAGGCAGCCGAACTCATTGCACGCCATGTCGAGGGCTCCGGCCGGCACATCCTCGAACACATGCGGGCGCGTAACGCCGCTCGGGCAGGATAGAATACATCGCCTGGGATATCGTTATCCCGACCACTTAAGCAAAGGCAGTCGAGATGAAAATCACCAGCGTTCGGCCGTGGCTAATCAGATCCGATGCTTCTTATTGGGGAGAGTTTCTGTTCGTCGAAGTGACGACCGACGAGGGGGTGAGCGGCTGGGGAGAGATCACCACCACGACAAGGCTCGCCAATCGCGCCCTCTGCACGATCCTGCGCCAGATCGGTGCCGCTCTGACGGGCGAGGACCCGGCGCGTATCGAGTATCTGTGGCACAAGATTTTCCGCAGCTTCACTTACATGGGCAGTCGCGGCGCCGCAGTCGAATGTGTCAGCGCCATCGACATAGCCCTTTGGGACATCCAAGGCAAAGTCTTGGGCAAGCCAATTTACGAGCTGTTGGGTGGACCGGTACGCGATGAAATCACGCTCTACACCCATCCCAACCAGGCCAAGTTTACCAGCAAAGAGGCTGTGGTCCGGGAAATTCGAGACATCGTCGAGTCCGGCCACACTGCGCTCAAGTTCGATCCTTTCCCATACCAGGGCCGCAGCGGCGATGGACAGGCGCGCGAACAGCGGGACGGCTACCTCGACGGCAGCATGACCCGTAAGGATGAGCGCGAAGCCGCCGAACTCACGGCTTTGATCCGTGAAACGGCGGGCCCTGATGTCGACATCCTCATCGATGCCCATGGCCGGTTCGACGTTCCCACCGCCATTCGCCTTTGTCGGAGCCTCGAGGAAGCTGGTCAGATCGACTGGTTCGAGGAGCCCTGTCCACCGGAGAGCCTCAACGCTCTCAGACAGGTCCGTGAGAAGGTCAGCGCACCTATCTCGTGGGGCGAGCGCGGCCATACGAAGTGGGATTTCGTGCCGGTGCTCGAAAACAGGCTCGCCGACTACATCATGCCTGATGTCACCTGGACCGGCGGCATTACCGAACTCAAGAAGATTTCTGCCCTATGCGAAGCCTACTACATCCCGGTCTCGCCGCATGACGCCGCAGGACCGATCAACGTGGTTGCGGGAGCGCAGGTGATGATGGCCGTTCCCAACTTCTATAAACTCGAAACGTCGGAGTGGAACCTCGGCAAATACGATCATCTTATCGACAGACCACTCGATGTTTCGAACGGCAGCCTCAAGCTTACGCCCAAGCCTGGTCTCGGCATCGAAATGAACCGCGACTACCTTCAGGATCACGAGATAGAGCTGGATTAGCAAGTCTCGATTAGCAAGTCTCTATGCCGCCGCAGCCGTGCGCGCACGAACCCCGCCGACAGAACGAGGATAGATCATGCCAGAGGCAGATGGAGCCGACGAGGCGCTTAATCGGGTGAATACGCATTCCAAGCCGTCCGACCTTCGCATTACCGACATGCGGGTAGCTGAAATTGTCGGCGCGCCGTTCACTTCAGTGCTGCTCAAGATTTACACGAACCAGGGCATCGTCGGGCTTGGCGAGGTGCGCGACGGTGCCAGCGCCACCTACGCGCTGATGCTGAAGAGCCGGCTGCTTGGCGAGAACCCTTGCGACATCGACCGCCTGTTTCGCCGGATCAAGCAGTTCGGCGGGCACGGCCGGCAAGGCGGCGGCGTATCGGCGGTCGAAATCGCGTTGTGGGATCTTGCCGGCAAAGCCTATGGCGTCCCCATCTACCAGATGCTCGGGGGCCGGTTTCGGGACAAAGTGCGCGTCTACTGCGACACCGATGCCACCGTGCCCAGCGGCACCGAGACCGGCAGGCGCCTCAAGCAGCGCATGGAGCTCGGCTTCACCTTCCTCAAGATGGATCTGGGGCTGATGCAGATCGCAGATGTGCCCGGTGCGGTCGTGTCTCCTGCCGGTTCCCTTGAAGGGTACCGCAGCCACCCCGGCCGCGGCCCGCTGAAGACCATTGAAGAGCGGCGCGTGCGTAACGCTACGTATGATTTGCATAACGTCCCGCACCCGTTTACCGGCCTCCACTTTTCCGACAAGGGCCTCGACTTCCTTGAGCAATACATTGCCGAGGTTCGTGAGGTCATCGGCATGGATATTCCGCTCGCCATCGACCATATCGGCCACATCTCGGTGCAGAACGGCATTCGTCTTGCCAGGCGAATTGAAAAATACGTGCCAGCCTGGCTCGAGGATGTGATCCCATGGCAGTACACTGAGCAGTACCGACAACTGCAGGACTCAACCACAGTGCCGATCTGCACTGGCGAGGACATTTACCTCAAGGAGGGCTTCGAGCCTCTGCTCAAGAGCGGCGGTATCTCCGTTATCCATCCGGACCTGCTTACCAGTGGGGGCATCCTCGAGACCAAGAAGATCGGCGACATGGCGCAGGACCATGGTGTCGCCATGGCCATCCACATGGCAGAAAGTCCAATCGCTGCGATGGCCGCCGCACACGTGGCGACGGCGACTGAAAATTTCATGGCGCTCGAATACCATTCCGCCGATGTCGACTGGTGGGACGATATCGTCACCGGCCTTCCCAAGCCGCTGGTGAAGGACGGCTTTATCACTGTTTCGGATAAGCCGGGCCTGGGGATTGACGACGTCGTCGACGAGGTGATCTCGCAACATCTGCAGCCGGGCGTCACCGGCATTTGGCAGCCCACGGATCGCTGGGACGATGAGTATTCCTGGGATCGCACCTGGAGCTGAGGCGAAAAGGAACGAAGATGAAGATCACCGATCTGCGCTGCGCCGTTATCGGCAAACATCCGATCGTCCGCATCGTCACGGACGAGGGCCTCTATGGCTTGGGCGAAGTCGAGTTCACCAAGTCCTACCTCAAGCCCTTTGTGCTGCATTTCCGCGAAGCGCTGATCGGCGAGGACCCGACCGACGTCGAGAGAGTGATGCTGAAGATCCGCCAACGCGGCTCTTTCAAGCCCTACGGCGCGGCGGTAAGCGCGATCGAGCATGCGCTGTGGGATATTGCCGGTAAGGCGGCGGGCGTGCCCGCCTATAAACTGCTCGGCGGCAAGGTGCGCGACAAGGTGCGCGTCTACAACGGCTCGATCCGCCAGAAACGCACCGGCGACCGGCCGGAGGATTACGCCGCTGACGTCAAATGGATGATGGAGCAGCCGCAGAACTTCTTCATGGTCAAACAAGGGATCTCGTTCCACTCCAACATGAAGGACACCATCGAGGATTTCCACTACGGCGTGACGCAGAAGAAGGCCGGCTATCACGGTGCCATGGATCAGGGCGTAATCAGCGAGCGCGGCTTCAATCACATGCTCGACTGCGTGATCGCGATGAAGGAAGTGCTGGGCGACAAAGTCAGCCTGGCGCTCGACTGCGGTCCGGGCTGGATGCTGCCCGATGCGATCAAGTTCGCGCGCGCGGTAGAGAAGTACAATTTGATGTGGCTCGAGGACATGCTGACCGGCGACTATGTGCCGTGGGTCAATCCGCAGGCCTATCGGGAACTGACAATTTCCACCTCGACGCCGATCCACACTGGTGAGCAGATCTACCTGCGGCACAATTTCAAGGAACTGATCGAGACGCAGGCGGTACGCGTCATCGGCCCCGATCCAGCCGATATTGGCGGTATTGCCGAGCTCAAATGGGTCGCCGAGCACGCCTACATGCACTCGATCCTGATGGCACCGCACGGCACAGCTAACGGCCTGCTGGGGCTCGGCGCATTGATCAATGTCTGCGCCACCTTGCCGGCAAATTATATCGCCTTCGAATATCCGAGCGCCTCCGACCCCTGGTGGGAGGATCTGGTCATCGGCTTGCCGGCGCAGATCGTGAAGGACAGCATGGTGGACCTACTAGAAGCGCCGGGGCTCGGCCTCGATATCGACGCCGAGGCGGCCAAGCGATATCTCAGGGAAGAGGATGCTGGCTTCTTCGACTGAACCTCTCTCCACCTGCATGAAGTGAATCGTCTACGCATATTACTGGAATGACACGCTTCCGGTCATGCAGCGCTCAGTAGGGCCCGCCGGTATGGGAAGAGGCCCTCTTTTCCGCCTGGAGTTTCGAGGGCGCATTTTCTGCGCCCTCGTGTTCTACTCAGCCGATGGCCATAAGGCTTGCATTGCCGCCGGCAGCTGCGGTGTTGATCGAGGTCGACACCTCCTCGAGCAGCCAATTCAGGCAATAGGCTTCGGGATCGCTCGCCAATTCCTCGCTCGTCGCGGCCTGGACCAGCAGCAGCGGACCGGGCAGGTGAGCGATCTTCTGATTGACGGCGAGAACCCTGTCGCGATCCCCTTCGACGAGGGCACCTGAGAACGGCCCGTCCTTTTCCCAATCCGAGGTCCAGGAAATTCGGCTGGCGACAGCCGATGGAAGATCCGCCAGCACTGATTTCGATAGGGAACCGGCGTCGACGACGATTTGGTTGCCGGTCGATAGGGCTGCGGCGATCTGGCGATGAAGCCCGCCTTCGGTCTGCGGCACGAGGAGAATACGACCGCGGGGATGGAGCGCGTAGAGATTAAGCTCGCCGACCGGACCGGTGAGTTCGCGTTCGAGCCCGAGCGCCGAGCGGCTCGCATATCCACGCGCCACTTCCCCCTCGCCCGACAGGCCCTTCTTGTCGAGCCAGACGATGTAGTCACGAAGGGCGAGGTCCGTATGAACGGAATCCTGCTGCGGCGGCACGGGCGCACGCTGCACCAGCCGGCCGATATAAAGCGGACCGCCGGCCTTCGGACCCGTTCCCGACAGGCCGCGGCCGCCGAACGGCTGCACGCCGACGACGGCGCCGATGATGTTGCGGTTGACGTAGAGGTTTCCAGCCTTGATGCGGCTGGTCACATGCGCGATCGTTTCATCAAGCCGGGTGTGAAGCCCGAATGTGAGACCATAACCCGATGCGTTGATGTCGTCGATCAGACGGTCGAGCCCGTTTCGCTTGAAGCGGACGACGTGCAGGACCGGGCCGAAGACCTCCCTCGTCAGGTCTGCCAGGGATTTGATCTCAATGATCGTCGGCGAAACGAAGGTCCCCGCCGCAGCACTTTCGGGCAGCGGCAGTTGATCCACCTTGCGGCCCAAGCCGCGCATATGCTCGATATGCTGGTCGATCTCCGTCTTTGCGCTGTCGTTGATGACTGGGCCGACATCGATGCTCAGCCGATCGGCACGGCCGATCGTCAGTTCGCGGAAGGCGCCCTTCAGCATATTGAGGGTCCTGTCGGCGACATCGTCCTGAAGGCAGAGAACCCTGAGCGCCGAGCAGCGCTGACCGGCGCTGTCGAAGGCAGACGCAATGACGTCGGCCACCACCTGCTCGGCCAAAGCCGAGGAGTCGACGATCATTCCGTTCTGGCCGCCAGTTTCGGCAATCAGCGGAATCGGTTTGCCGCCTGCCGACAGCCGTTCGGCCAGTTGCGCCTGGATCATGCGGGCAACTTCGGTCGACCCGGTAAACATGACGCCTGCCGTCTCCTCCGCCCCGACCATGCCGGCGCCGAGACGGCCGCTGCCGGGCACGAACTGCAAAGCACCGACGGGCACGCCCGCCTCGTGGAGGATCTTCACGCTTTCCGAAGCGATGATCGGCGTGACGCCGGCCGGTTTTGCAAGCACGGGATTGCCTGCCACCAAGGCTGCGGCGACCTGCCCGGTGAAAATCGCCAGCGGGAAATTCCACGGGCTGATGCAGACGATCGGGCCGAGAGGCGCATGCGAAGGGCCCAGCGTCTTGCGCGCCTGCTCGGCGTAGTAGCGCAGGAAGTCGATGGCCTCACGCACTTCGCCGACGGCATTGGCCGCCGATTTACCGGCCTCGCGCATGACGATGCCCATCAGCACCTTGATGCGGGCCTGCATGATGTCGGCGGCCCGCTCCAGGCAGGCGGCACGCTCGGCCGGCGGCACGGCAGCCCATTGCGGCGCATGCTCGGCCGCCATGCGAACGATGCGCGCAGCCTCTTCGACCTTCACCTCGGTCACCGTGCCGACGACATCACGGTGATCGGCAGGATTGAGAACATCACGCGTCACCCCATCCGTAGAGCCGTCGGCAAGGAGCGGCAACGCATGCCAGGGGGCAGCAGCCGTGGAGACGAGCGCCTCAGCCAAATCCGAAAGGGTGGCCTCGTTCGAGAGATCGAGACCATCGGAATTGGTCCGGGCGTTGCCGTAAAGAGCCTTCGGCGAGGCGATCTGCGCGTGGGGCGCGCCAACGACAGGCATGGATGCGACGATTTCGGCGGGATCGGCGATCAGCGCCTCGACCGAGACATTCGGATCGGAGATGCGGTGCACGAAGGAGGAATTGGCGCCATTTTCGAGAAGACGTCGAACCAGATAGGCGAGCAGCGTCTCATGCGTTCCCACAGGCGCGTAAATGCGGCAGGGCCGGTCGAGTTTTTCCTTTCCGACGACCTCGTCGTAGAGCGGTTCGCCCATGCCGTGCAGGCATTGGAACTCGTATTTGCCGACGGTGAAATCAGGACCCGCCAGACGATAGATCGTGGCGAGCGTCTGCGCATTATGGGTGGCAAATTGCGGGAAGACCGCATCTGGAGCATCGAGCAGCTTGCGCGCGCAGGCGACATAGGCGACATCGGTGTAGATCTTGCGGGTATAGACCGGATAGTCGTCGAGACCGTCAAGCTGGGCGCGCTTAATCTCCGCATCCCAGTAAGCGCCCTTGACGAGACGGACCATGACCCGGCGCTCGGAGCGGCGGGCGAGATCGATGATATAGTCGAGGACGAAAGGGCAACGCTTGCCATAGGCCTGCACGACGAAGCCCAGCCCGTCCCATCCGGCAAGATCAGGGGCAAAGCAAAGCTCCTCAAGGAGATCGAGTGAAAGCTCCAGCCGATCGGCCTCCTCGGCGTCGATATTGAGGCCGATATCATAGGTCTTGGCGAGAACAGCCAGCGCCTTGACCTTCGGCAGCAGCTCGCTCATCACCCGGCCGGCCTGCGACCTCACGTAACGGGGATGCAGGGCCGAAAGCTTGATCGAAATGCCCGGGCCGTCATAGATGCCGCGTCCGTCCGACGCCTTGCCGATGGCGTGGATCGCCTTTTCGTAATCCCGGTAATAACGCTCGGCATCGGCGCCCGTCGTGGCCGCCTCGCCCAGCATGTCGTAGGAATAACGGAAGCCGCGCGCTTCCAGCGGCCGGGCGCGTTTCAGCGCCTCTGCGATCGTTTCACCGGTGACGAACTGCTCGCCCATCATGCGCATCGCCATATCGACGCCGCGACGGATGACCGGTTCGCCGGCGCGCGCGATCAGCCGCGTCAGCGCTGCCGAAAGGCTTCGGTCGTTGACCGTCGAGGTGAGTTTGCCGGTAACGACGAGCCCCCAGGTTGCGGCATTGACGAACATGGATTTACCGCCGCCGATGTGGGAGGTCCAGTTGCCCTCGGCGATCTTGTCGCGGATCAGCGCGTCCCGGGTTTCGGTATCGGGAATACGCAGCAGCGCTTCGGCGAGACACATCAGCGCCACGCCTTCCTGGCTGGAGAGCGAATATTCCTGCACCAGCCCTTCGACACCGGTCCCCTTGTGCTTGGCGCGCAACGCCTCGATCAGGCTGCGGGCCGTGCTGCGAATGTCATAGCGTTTTGCCTCGGAGACGCGCGCTGCCGCAACGAGCGGCGGCAGGCATTCGGTTTCCGGCCGGCGATAGGCAGCCGTAATGGCCTGGCGAAGTTCGGATTGCGGTCGGATCGGTGGGGCAAAGCCGGAAAACGGCGCGCCGTCGGTCGGATTATTGCAGGGGGCGGGGTCGATCGCTGCGTTCAACATGAAAGTACCTATCAATCGATATCTGGTTTAACGGATGAACGAGATGCCGGACTCGTCGTCCCACTGATCATCGTCCGTGCAGGCGGGGCCGGAATATTCCGTCTCTCGCAACGGGCGGGCATCCGGTCTGTCGCGCTTGAGGGTGAGCGCCGCGGCCACGGCTCTCATCGCAAGCGGCCGGTAGTGAGCGAGCAGGTCCGGCGCCCGATCGTCATCCGCTTCTTTGTTGTGCATGAATGATCCCCGTTTTGAGCGCGGCGCCGATACCGATTTCAGCACTCTTCTGCCCGGCCCACAATCTACCACAGCCTCAAATCGCGATCTCACTTGATTTCAGCCATTTACAGGCTGTATGAACTTATTAATTCACACTTGAGAGGTCAAATGGCCGCTGAAACCGACATCTTTAGTGAATTGGACCAGTTCGACAGAAAGATCCTCGCTGCACTCGCCGAGGACGGAAGGCTGTCGATCACCGATCTGGCCGCGCGTGTCGGATTGTCGAAGACACCGTGCCAGATCCGCTTCAAAAGGTTGATCAGCGACGGATATATCGAAGGCTTCAAGGCCATCCTCAATCCGTCGAAAATGCAGCTCGACCATATTGCTTTCGTCGAGGTGAAGCTTTCCGATACCCGCGAGGACGCGCTGAAGAGCTTCAACGATGCCATCAAGAAGATCAGCGAAGTCGAAGAGTGCCATATGATCGCCGGCAGGTTCGACTATCTGCTGAAGATCCGCACCCGCGATATCGGCCGCTACCGCCGCGTCCTCGGCGAGCGCATCTCGACGCTGCCTCACGTTGCCAGCACATCGACGAATGTCGCAATGGAAACGATCAAGGAAGGCTGGGACAAGTCCGGTTCGAGTTTTTCGTGAATGTGATCATTCCGATCGTTCCGAGCATTCGCATGAAGCACTGGCTAAAGCGGTTGCGGCAAGGATAGCAATCGACCCACAGGCAGTTCAGCCATCTCTGGCTTTCCGACCGCGTGTGCTCGGTTTCACCGGCACACTCTTGCCGTACTCATTCCACCATGCCGTCAAGGCTTCCATGGTGGGACCGAGGCCCCGCGCTTTTTGCGTGATCTCATATTCGACGCGCGGAGGAACCTCCGCAAAGATGGTGCGGGACACGAGGCCGTCTGCTTCGAGCTCGCGGAGCTGCGCCGTCAGCATGTGTTGGGTGATGCCGGGAATAGCCTTTCTCAGTTCGCCAAACCGGTGGACCCGCTGATGGAGCAGCCACATGATTTCCAGCTTCCATTTGCCGGAGAGCAGCGCGAATGCGCGACGCATCTCCTCATGCATATTGATTTCGCCATCGGCCATAGTCTGGTTTTCCATACTAGCTGCAAGTAATTCATCCTACTTGCAAAGATAGACCTTAGACGACATTTTCCATCCGTGCATCAGGGGGGCGCAGTAAAAGGAGCGCCTCTCACATAGAAACCGACAGACTCGACGAGAGGAATGTTGCTGCGTGGGCAGCGACAGGGATGAGCTTATGCTTGAATTTTACGGATACTGGATCAGCACGGCACTTCTATCCGCGCTCTATCTCGCTTCAGCCTACATGTACGCCACAAGGAAACAGTGGGTTCGTGAAGCGCTGACGGAACTCGGATACAGCGCGAATAGCCTCGTTCCGTTCATGATCATTGTTAAGGTCTTCGGCCCGATCGCAATCCTTTCGCGCGTCAGCGTGCCGCTCAGCGATCTCGCCTATGCGGGTATCTTCTTTCATCTGCTTCTGTCGGGTCTGGCGCATATCGGCGTTCGAAAACCTGTCGGTGCTCTGCCAGCGGCGATCGGCCTGGCGCTGCTGATCACCTCGTTCATGACGCAGAACGACGCTCGCAACGTCCCTTCGCCTTACGTCCAGGCCGCTGCCCACTGACACCTCGATGATTCCTAAGCCTTATCAAATGGAGATACACATGGGTCGACTTAATGGAAAAGTTGCCATTGTCACCGGCGCAAGCCGCGGCATTGGCCGCGCCACCGCAAAGCTGTTTGCGGCCGAAGGCGCGAAGGTCGCAGTTCTTTCGCGGACATCCGAAGGCGTCGAACGCGTTGTCGATGATATCGCCGAAGCGGGCGGCACCGCCCTCGGCGTCGTCTGCGACGTGGGTGAAGCCGATCAGATCACGGCCGCGGTGGACAAGGTTGTCGCTACATACGGCCGCATCGACATTCTGGTGAACAATGCTTTCGATGGCTCGGCGGTCTTGTCTTCGGTCATCGACCTTTCGGTCGAGCAACTGCAACGGAACTTCGACACCGGGCCGATCGCATATCTACGCTTCATGCAGGCTTGCTGTCCTCACCTGAGAGAAGGCGGAGAAGGGCGGATCATCAATTTCGGTTCGATGGCCGGCACCGTGGGGTTGGCTGGTTACGCTCCGTACAATATGGCCAAGGAGGCTGTGCGCGCGCTCACTCGCACGGCGGCACGCGAATGGGGTGCCGACAACATCACCGTGAACAACGTTCTGCCGATCGCGGACACCTGGGGCGCCGAGAAAAAGGATATCCCTCCCCCGACGAATGCGCTCGCTCGTTTCGGCTCGCCGGAAGACGACATTGCCCCGGTGGTGCTGTTCCTGGCCAGCAAGGATTCCCAATTCATTACGGGATACAGCCTTACCCCCGACGGCGGCGCAATCATCGACAGCGCCCGGTAACAGCCCTCGGCAACCTTCGATAAGCAAGGGACGCAGCGTGCTGCGCCCCGTTGTCCGGCAGAGCTTCCCGACATGAGTGTTGGTTACCGATGCCGGTAGCGAAAAGCTTCGACGAAGGCGGAGAAAGCAGGGGATGGATGGCGCCGGCTGGGGTAATAGAGATGATATCCTTGGAATGTTGGCGCCCAATCCGCGAGCACTTCGTTCAGTTGACCGCTGTCACAATATTGCCGGACGAGGTCTCTCGGCACATAAGACAGCCCGGCGCCATCGAGAGCGGCATTGATCGCCGGCCCTATGTTGCTCATCACGAGCTGGCCTTCCACACGTACGCTGAACTCGCGTCCATCCTTTTCAAACTCCCAGGCATAGAGAGCGCCTGACGTCGGAAGACGCAGGTTGACGCAATTGTGGTCCGTCAGGTCATGCGGGGTCGAAGGCACAGGGCGGGCCGCAAAATATCCGGGTGATCCGACCACGGCGTAAGAGATATCGGGTCCAATGCGAACGGCCACCATGTCGCGCGCAATCGCTTCGCCGAGCCGCACGCCGGCATCGAATTGGCGCTCCACGATATTTGTGAAACCGTTGTCGACGATGAGTTCCACGGTGATGTCGGGGCATTCCCGTAAAAATGCCGGGAGCCTCGAACGGAAGACCAGCTCCACGGCGTCATCGGGACATACGAGGCGGACTGTGCCCGAAGGCTTGTCGCGCAGCACGCCGAGGGCACTGATCCCGGCGGCGATGCTCTCGAAATGCGGCTGGATACTTTCCACCAGGCGCGCACCGGCCGCCGTGGGAGCCACGTCACGCGTCGTGCGGGAGAGAAGCCGGACGCCGAGCCGTGCTTCGAGCGCGCTGATCGTATGGCTCAACGCCGAGCGCGTGACTCCCAGCTTTGATGCAGCGCGCGTGAAACTCCGCTCTTGAGCCACCTCCAGAAACGCACGCATTTCCGTGAACTCGTCGCGCCGCATTGTTGAATCTCCTTCATCACGATGTTCAGATTATAGCTTCTAGTCGCGCAAAACCAGTCCAGCTATCTATCTGGCAACGGACAGGAGAATATGAATGACCGTCGAGTTGACATTGAATGAGACCTCACTGACGGACGACACGGCGACCTCGTGGTCTGCTGTCATCTGTCTTACGCTTCTTACATTCCTTCTGGTGGGGTTGGAGTTTCTCCCTGTGAGCCTTCTGACCCCGATCGCCAGGGACCTCTCGGTGTCAGAGGGGCAGGCCGGATTGGCGATCACCGTGTCGGGGGTCTTCGCGGTTGTCACCAGCCTTTTCGGCAACGCCTTCCTGGCGAAGATCGACCGGAAGTCTGTCGTCTTGCTTTATACCGCGGTTCTTGTTGTATCGAGCTTGGCGGTTGCCCTCGCACCCAACTTCCTTGTCTTTCTCGTCGGGCGGTCCCTGGTCGGCGTGTCGATCGGCGGTTTCTGGTCGCTGTCGACGGCTATTCTGGCACGCCTGACGTCAGACCGTGACCTGCCCAAGGCCATTGCGCTTCTTCAAGGTGGCACCGCATTCGCCCTCGTCCTTGCCGCGCCGCTCGGCAGTTTTCTTGGCGGGTTGATCGGATGGCGCGGAACCTTCTTCATCACGGTACCGATTGGATTTGCCGCGCTCGTCTGGCAACTGGTCGTCCTGCCGAGGATGCCGGCGACATCAACCGTCTCGGTGGCCAGAATATTCGGGCTGCTGCGCAATCGCACATTCGCGATTGGAATGGCGGCGACCGCTCTCGCCTTCATCGGCCAGAACGCGCTGTCTATTTATCTTCGTCCGTTCCTCGAAGGCGTCACAGGACTGGAATTGAATGTTCTGTCCATGGTGCTTCTCGGCCTCGGCGTCGGCGGACTGGCTGGAACCTCCGTCATTGGCTTCGTCGCCCGGCGCCACCTCCTCCTCGTTCTCGTAGGCTTGCCGGCTACTCTTGCGGTCCTTGCCCTGCTGCTGATCGCTCTCGGGCCAATCGCGGCGGTTACCGCATCCCTGCTCGTCATGTGGGGATTTTTCTCGACGCCGATTCCGGTCGCCTGGAACACCTGGATGGCCGCTATCGTCCCCGGTGAGTTGGAAGCGGCAGGTGGGCTGCAGGTGGCGCTGATCCAACTTGCCATTGCCGGCGGCGCTTTCGCTGGCGGCATGCTGTTCGACACCGTGGGATGGTGGAGCACCTTCCTTCTGGCTGCCTGCCTTCTTGCCGGTTCGGCAGTCCTTGCCGCGCTCGCCGGTCGCCGTTCCTGAACCTTCAGAAACCTCATAACAGGAGATCATCATGTCCCAAGGAATCGAAGACAAAGTGGTCGTCATTACCGGGGCAAGCAGCGGACTTGGCGAAGCCACCGCCCGTCACCTTGCCGAACGCGGCGCGTCCGTCGTCCTCGGCGCGCGACGTAGCGACCGCATCGCCAATCTGGCTGAGGAGCTGTCCGCCAAAGGCTATAAGGCAAAGGCAGTCCAAACCGACGTCACGGACCAACTTCAGGTCAAGACGCTTGTCGACACGGCCGTCAACACGTTCGGCCGCATCGACGTGATGCTGAACAATGCCGGCCTGATGCCACTTGCGCCGCTCGAACGGCTCAGAGTTGACGAGTGGGATCGCATGATCGACGTAAACATCAAAGGAGTGCTCTACGGCATCGCAGCAGCGCTTCCGCACATGAAGGCGCAGAAGTCGGGGCACATCATCAACGTGTCCTCCGTCTACGGCCACGTGGTCGATCCGGGTGCCGCCGTCTACTGCGCGACGAAATTTGCCGTGCGTGCCCTCTCGGAAGGGCTGCGGAAGGAAGTGAAGCCATTCAACATCCGCACCACGATCATTTCACCCGGCGCAGTGAGCACAGAACTCCTGGAACATATCAGCGAAAAGGACATCCAGGCGGGCGCTAAGGTGTTCGTCAGCAAGATCGCCATCAGCGCGGACACGTTCGCCCGAACGGTCGCCTTCGCGGTGAACGAACCAGACGATGTCGACATCAACGAAATCCTGTTTCGGCCCACGGCTCAACCTGTCTGACGCGAGGCGCGCAATGTCGACGACATCCAAAGTCATGAGCCGTCGCGCGGTGCTGGGTGGAACCTTGGCGGCCGCCGCTCTCCCTCTCGTGGCGCAAGGGCAGAACGACCGCGGCCCGGGGGATCCCGAGGCGACAGACGTCAGGATCAGGATAGGCTTCAACAAGCTAAGCCTGACCGCGACACTCTTCGACAATCCGACTGCGCGCGATCTCGTTTCCATGCTGCCCTTGAACCTCACGATCGAGGACTACAGCAGGAACGAAAAGATCGTCCATTTGCCGCGCAAGCTGACCGAAGAAGGCAGCGGTGCTTTCGGAAACGAGCAGCCGGGCGACCTTTGCTACTTCAAACCGTGGGGTAACCTGGCCCTGTTCTACGCAGATTACCGCTGGGACGGGCTGATCCGGCTCGGCCGCTTCGACAATGGCTTCGAGCCGTTGCTGGTGCGCGGCGAGTATCCGGTCCGCATAGAACGCATCTGACAAGGGCTTTACGGCCGGAGATATCACATCGACTTCCTCCCAAGCATGAAAGAACCCATAGACGATAAATTTCCCAGAACCAGAAAGCCGCGGCCGGCTTAAGCCGGCAGAGGCGCACGACGCGGCGCCTCCGTCTATTTGATGATCTCGACGCAGAAATCTATAAGGGCCCTGACCTTAGCCGGAATATGCTGACGCGAGGGATAGAAGGCGTAGAGCGGGAATGTCTCGTCCGACCAGTCGGGAAAGAGGTTCACGAGCTGCCCATTGCTCAGATAATCCGCCATCCCGAGTGAGAAGACTTGCGCGATGCCTATCCCCGCAAGGCAGGTCGCCAAGGTCGTGCCGGCATCGTTGACTAAAATGCGGCTGCGGGTCTCGATCGAGACGACCTCTTCACCCCACCGAAGCTCCCATTCGAAAGGCCTTGCAGTCAGCGGGTCCTGGAACTGGATACAGGTATGCTCGCTCAAATCCTGTGGACGGCTCGGCCGACCATACCGCTCGATATAAGCGGGAGCCGCAATCGTGATCACGCGCGTCTGCATCAACAGGCGCGAAATAAGCGACCTCTGTGCAGGCTCGCCAAAGCGCACCGCGACGTCCATGCCATCAGCAACAAGATCGCCGATCTCGTTGCGGGTGATGATCTCGATCTGGATATCCGGGTAACGATCGAGGAAGGCGCCGAGCCGGGGGCCGAGCACAAGGCGTGAGAAATATGGATCGACATTGACTCGCAGTCGGCCACGCACCGCCTGTCTGGCGCCAACAGCTGTCTGCGCAGCCTCTTCGATACCGCTCAAGAGTGGGGCCACCTGTTCGTAGAACCGCGCGCCGTCATCGGTCAGCCGCATCGTGCGTGTTGTCCGGTCGAGCAGCCGCAGACCGATCCTCCCCTCCAGTCGGGAAATGGCGCGGCTGACACCCGACGCCGATAGTCCCATTGACTCCGCCGCCCGCGCGAAACTTCCGCTCTGGATAACGGCGGCAAGTACGCTCACGCCATTCAATAATCGTCCGTCAAACATCGGGCATCCGTGATTTTTAGTCACCAATCATGTGACAGAAGCGCGCTTCAGTCAAATGCCGCCAAAGGACATGATTAGCGTAACACACCGCCAACCTGCTGGCGGTGAAGGCAGCAAAGGAGTCCAACCATGTTTGTGATCACCGGAGTAACAGGCCAAGTCGGAGGCATTGTCGCCGCGCGTCTGCTGAAGGCGGGGGTGCCGATACGCGCCGTCGCGCGCAATGCGGAGAAAGCAGCGGAATGGAAGGACAAAGGCGCGGAACTGGCCTTGGCCGAGATGACCGACGCCGACGCGCTCACCAAGGCTTTCGCCGGCGCCGACGGCGTCTTTCTGCTGATCCCGCCGACCTTCGATCCGACCCCTGGCTTGATGGAAGTGCGCGCTGTCATTGCCGCCCTGAAGACCGCGCTTCATTCGTCTCGTCCTGCCAAGGTCGTTTGCCTCTCCACCATCGGCGCGCAGGCCAGGGAACCTAACCTCTTGAGCCAGCTCGGTCTCGTCGAACAGAAGTTATCTGCCTTGCCAATGCCGATCGCCTTTCTGCGTGCCGGCTGGTTCATGGAGAACACGGCCTGGGATATCGCGCCGGCGCGCGAGACCTGTGTCCTCTCGAGCTTCCTGCAGCCGCTCGATCAGCCCTATCCGATGGTTTCTGTCTTCGACGTCGGAGCCAAGGCGGCAGAACTGCTGCAGCAGGAGTGGGTGGGCAAGCAGGTCGTCGAATTGATGGGGCCAGAGGGCGTCACACCCAACGATATCGCCGCTGTCCTATCGTCCGTCCTCGGCAAACCCGTCCGGGCGGAGCCGGTCGCCCGCGACACCTGGGAGCAGATTTTCACCGATCAGGGCATGCAGAACCCCCTCCCGCGGATGCGTATGATCGATGGCTTCAACGAAGGCTGGATCCGGTTCGAGGGCGAGCCGGTGAAGGGCACGACCACACTGGACACAGCCATGGGCCGTCTGATTTGCCCCGGCCGATAAACAACTCGAAGGCCGTGGCTGAGAGCAACCACGCCCTTTCTCATGCAGCCTCTGATAGGGTCGCCCCGGGTTTGAACTAAACGACTGCCCGAAGACTACCGGATTGGACGGCAGACATGCGGCCTAATGCGGTCTTTGAATTTCACAGTAGACAATGCTGCGGTTTGAGCCGGGCCAAACAGACACCTTCACATCCGTCCCGGTCACGCTTTCACTGGCGATCAAGCCCATCTCTCGTTCTGACCGCAACAGCAGCGCCCAGTTCATGAATGTCTCCATATAGCCATCGACGTCCGTCTCCGGGGAGAAGTTGGCAAATAGGAATGTGCCGCCAGGCTTCAGCATGCTGACGCACTTCTTGGTCAGCCTTACGGCTACTGCGTCTGGCAAATAGTCATAGAGACCCGCGGCATAAACGAAATCGAACATTCCAAGCGCATGCCTCCCACCGAGCAGGGATTTGACCGACCCGTTCACCGCCTCGACGGACGTGCCGGCGAAATCGCGGGCGACGGTTCCAACGCTCATCGGGTCTTGATCTAACGCCACCCAGCGTCTGATCGCGCCGGCGCTGAGAGCGCCCGACAAGGGGCCCTCACGAAGATGCCCGGCGGCGATGGCGAGGACTTCGGTGGAACCAGGCCGGGCCGAAGCGATTTCGTCAACGCGGCGAGCCAGAATGTCTCGACGCTCCCTCACCGCGACGGACGACGAAGCATTTCGAGTGTAGGCGTAGATCGAGCGTCCCAAGTTGCTCGATGATAAGACTGCGTCCTCAATCTCAGGTCGGCCGTAGATGAAGTCGAGAAGGCGTGCGTCGCCAGAATAGCCGCGCGGTTTTTCGAACGACCAGCGGGTTAATGGATCTTGATGAAGATAGTGAGCAACCGGATGAGATTGCGCGATCGGAACGATGACGTCCCACACCTCCGGATGAAAGCGCCGCCGTATCTGATGCAAGGCTTCGGCAAGACGCTCGATGATCGCATGGGGGGGGACGCCGGACTTGAACTGACGGGTCGACACGTCAAGGCTGAGGGCAAGCTCGGCTCTGGCAACGATCAGTTGGCCGGGATCTGGGGCAGCAACCCTCCTTGCGATCCGACGAATTTCGCCGGGCGCAACAAGACTTTCACCGTCCAAGACCAGGCTTTGTGCCATTTCGAGACCCCCTTGATATAGCGTTAAGCATAATCAACCTCGAAATAGGATGCGACTAGAATCCACACGGGATAAGGGTAATTCTACTCTTGCGGGTCAGATGCTACCCCTCTAACAAAGCTAAGCAATAAGACAAACCGGTTGCAGATTGCCGAACGCGATTTTGGAGGGCGCCGAAGTATGGCTTACTTTTCAACATACTTTAGATGGTTGTCAGGCCGGTGTTATTGCATGATCGCGCCTTACGCTAATGTCCAGCACGACGAATCCACCGCCAGTTTTTCATTCGCTGAGGCCCTCAAGTCTCTGAAAACTGAAAATGATGCTGTCCGAAGGCGGAGCTCACGACATGGTCTTTGGATCGCGGTTGCCGTTTATGTGGCCTTCGCACTTCCCGACCGATGGCTGATCCCCGATGTCGCGCCTGTGACGATCGCCGCGCGATTCGTCGTTGCAACGATCGCGCTGCTGGTTTTCGAGACCCTGCGCCTGGCAAACGCGAAAACCGTCTGGCTTGACATCACATGTGCCACTGCACTTCTTGTGGGCTATGTCGGCTGGCTTTACCCGGCGATTGCCACCCGCGACGTCACCGCCATGTCATACTACATGATATTCGGCGCCATCTTCATGATGGGCGCCAACCTGTTTTTCAGTTTCCCGTTTCGGCTTTCGGTGATCACCTCCGGCCTCGTTCTATGCGCATTTTTTATTACGATCGTGGAATTTTTTCCTTCAAGCGAGACCTACAAGCTTGCCTTCGGCATGTTCTACATTTCGTGCTTTGTCTTCACGTCTTTCGTCAATTGGCGATTGAACGTGGAGCGTCGAAACGTGTTGCTGAACGCGGCAGAAGCTCGCCACCAGCATTGGGAAGCGTCCGAGCGCGGAAGGTCACTGCTCGAGCTTTCACATACTGACTACCTGACAGGCATAGGCAACAGACGCGCGCTGGATCGGCGGCTCGACGAATGCTGGACCGCCTGGAAAGACGAACGCCGCGACTTCTCCGTGTTCCTCATCGACGTCGACTTTTTCAAACGCTTCAATGATCGCTACGGACATCAGGAAGGAGACCGATGCCTGACTGTCATCGCCAATGCGCTGAAGGCGGTTGTCGGGTCGTCGGATGGCATGATCGGCAGGTATGGTGGCGAGGAGTTTATCGTGGTCATGCCGGCTGCCCTTCCCAAGGTTGCGATGACTCTCGCCGAGAAGATCAGAATGGAAGTCGAGTCTTTGGCGATTGCTCACGACGAGCGACCAGATGATATGTCGACCGTAACCGTCAGCATCGGCGTCGCCTTCACCCGCGAGAAAGTTGGAGAGAAAGTTGAACGAATAGTCCGTGAAGCCGACCTTGCTCTCTACAATGCCAAAGCAAGTGGCCGAAACTGCATTCGCAGTTTTGATCCGTTTTTGCCTCGCCCCGACGACCATGCTGGCAAACTCGTCCCGCTGCTGGCGGCCGCCATCGATCGCAAACTGGTCTCGCTCGTGTACCAACCGATCTTCGACGTGACGAACGGGAAAGCAAGGGCTGTCGAGGCTTTGATGCGCCTCAGGATGCCGGACGGCACCGCGGTTTCGCCGAAGACATTCATCCCGGTTGCCGAACGAAGTGGTGCTATCCTCGAACTGGGCAGGTGGGCGATCGAGACGGCATGCCGGGATATACTGATGACCGATCGCATGGCGACCGTCAGCGTCAACGTGTCGCCGATACAACTGCGTTCCCCCGGCTTTGCTGCCAGTGTCGCTGATATCCTTGATCGGTGCGGGGTTTGCGGGTCGCGACTAGCCTTGGAAGTCACCGAGGGCCTGGACATGGATATGCAGTCGGAGGTGCTTAAATGCATTGCCGATCTGCGGGCACTCGGCGTCGAGATCTGGCTTGACGACTTCGGCTGCGGTTTCGCGGGCCTCTCTTGGCTGAGGGCAATCGAGTTTCAGACGGTCAAAGTCGACAGAACCTTCCTGCACGACTGCTCGAACCCACGCGGTCTGACGATGCTTCAGGACATGATTGCTCTCATCCGCAATCGTGGGAATACGATCCTGGTGGAAGGCGTCGAAACTGCAGCACAATTTTCCCTTCTCAAGGATCTTCGCATCGACCGCGTCCAGGGCTTTCATATGGGAATGCCGGTTAGCGCTGAACTTCTGAACGCGGCTTAACTCGACTTCACGGTTTCCAGATGGCTCAGCGCGTTGCCGATGATCGGTGCGTGGCGCATGACGCCTCTGCAAATCGCGAATTCGGCCGCCCACACGGCAAACCGCTATGAGCGCTTGTGATCGCATCGCTCGCCGGGAGGCCGGACCCCATTTCAACCAGGGCTGCGCCGCCATTGTCGGAAGTCTTGATTTTCGACGGATCAGGCCGTCTGATGCAGCGAGGCAATGGATCGCTGAGTCAGACGAATATTCTGCGGTTGAACCCGGGAATGAGGAGCAGAATGGATCACGTCAATAGCCCGCAATCGTCAGTGAGCGAAGAGAAGGAAGCGCGCAGGCTTCAATACCTGACCTGGGAACACATTGCGTCTGACCTCCGTCATCCCACTCACCTCGCCCGCAAGGCGGAACTCAGGCGATCATGCAGTGCGGAACTGGCCGAGACGTCCTACATTGCCGAGCATGCCGCAATCTTCACCGAAAGCCTGACGATGGGCGAGCGGTCCTGGATCGCCGGGCACGCGCTCGTTCGCGGCCATGTGATCCTCGGCGACGATTGCACCATCAATCCCTATGCCTGTGTTTCCGGAACGGTGACGTGCGGTCATGGCGTTCGGATTGCTTCGCATGCATCGATCGTCGGCTTCAATCATGGCTTCGACGATCCGACCATTCCTATACACCGCCAGGGCGTCGTCAGCATCGGCATCGCGATCGGCGACGATGTCTGGATCGGCGCAAATTGCGTGATCCTCGATGGCGCAACAATTGGAAACGGTGCGGTGATCGCCGCCGGCGCTGTGGTCACGGGGGACATTCCCGCCATGGCAATTGCCGGTGGCGTGCCCGCCCGGGTGCTGCGAAGCCGAGGCTCGGCGCCGACGAAAACCGGCACCGGCGACATCGAAGATCAATTGGTGAGGCTCGGCCAGAAAGCGAAAGACCAGTGGCCGGACATCCTTGCACGCTGGAAAACGCGAGGGTCCTATGAATCGCTGGAAGCGGACGGCATCCGCAGACCGGCGATCCGGCACCTCTGCGATGCAATCGAGATCGCTGCCGGCTTCGGCCACCTGCCGCCCGATCTCGATGCGGCGGAGACCGTCGAGCGTCTCCAAGGTCTTCAGGACCGAGAGACCGGCCTTTTCCCGGAAGGACATTCGCGCATCCTTGGCAAGGCGCTGAGGGATGATCCAAAGGCGCTCTATAACGTCCTTGCGGTTGGCTATGCACTTGAACTGCTTGGTTCAGGTCCGCGCCAACCCGTCCATGCAGTCGAGCTCGAGGCCGGGGAACTGGATGAATGGCTGAGCGCCCTGCCCTGGTCGACCCGGGCATGGCACGCCGGAAGCGTGGTCGATGCGATCGGAACTGCCATGTACTTCAATGCGAAGTCTTTCGGCATCAGGCATTCACGGCAGGCGCTCTTCGAGTGGCTAAGCCGCAATGCCAACAGCGTTTCGGGGTTGTGGGGTGAACCGACCGCGGCGGAAGGATGGCTTCAACCGGTGAACGGCTTTTATCGCCTGACGCGCGGCACCTACGCCCAGTTCGGCGTGGCACTTCCCCACCCGCACGCCTCACTCGAAACGGTTCATCTCAACTATCGCAACCACAAGGGCTTCGTTGCCGCAAAATACAATGCGTGCAACCTGCTCGATACGATTCATCCTCTGCTGCTGATTGCCCGGCAGACCGACTACAGACGGGCCGACGGCGAGGCGATCGCCCGCAAGGTCATCTCAAGGGCGCTGGATAGATGGCGGGATGGCGAAGGATTCCCGTTTGCCGATGGTGGTGAACCGAGCTTGCAGGGGACGGAAATGTGGCTTTCCGTCATTCACCTGGCGGCCGATTTTCTCGGCCTGTCAGATCGCTTCGCCTTCGTCCCGAAAGGCGTTCACCGAACCGCAGCCGTGGGACTGGGCTTGTAAAATGGCTTGATCACCCGTGCAGTGATGCAGTCAGCCAGGCGGCGGCAAGGTCGCGTGCGTTGCTTCGCTTGGCTTTGACGGGCACGATCACGTTGTAGCGATCTTCCGCCGCAAGCTCGCCGCCGTCGACCTGCACCAGGGTTCCATCCTCCAGAAAGGTCCCCACCAGCATGCGCCATCCCAAGGCAATCCCTTGGCCTGCGCGCGCGGCTGCGATGGTTTCGGTATAGTGGTTGAACCGAAGCGACGGCTTTATCTCGAGGTTGGCGCCGGTGAGCGAAAACCACTGCGCCCAGCTATACCAGGAACGATCGAGAACGTCCGTTTCGATGAATTCGTCGGCGGAGCCGAGTGGACCATTTCCGCGACGCTTGAGATGGTCGGGAGAGCAGACGGGGCAGATGACGTCGCCATGCGAGGCGATGACGGTGCTATCGCTGAAGGGAGGCACACCATATCGAATTGCCACGTCGACTTCTCCGTCATCGAGAGCGATCGGGCTGTCCTGGGATATCACCCGCACCAGGATGCCTGGGTTCGCACGGCGAAACTCGGCCAGCCGCGGCAGCAGCCAAAAAGAAGAGAATGCAACGGTCGCCCCTATGGTCAACACGTCCTGGCTGCGCGACTGGAGCGCTTCCACGCCCTCGGCAATATCGGCAAAGCTCTTGGCCAGAGTGGCTCCGAGGTTGATGCATGCCGCCGTCGGCTCGATCGCTCGATGCTTGCGCACGAATAGGGGCTGGCCGAATTCCTCCTCCAGCAATGCAATCTGCCTGCTGACCGCCGCCTGGGTGACACCCAATTCGGTCGCGGCCGTGGTGAAGCTCTTCTTTCTGAGCACCGCCTCCAGGGTCACCAGTGCCGTCAGCGACGGGATCCGTCTTCTAAAGTGCATCACAGAACCCTTCATCGCATGATAAAAACTTATGCGAACCTAATTTTTTATGCCGTTGAAACATCGGGACTGCAAGGGCAATCTGGGGAAACTCTCGCATAAGAGGTTCTGATGCTAAACAAGCTCCCATCGTCCATTTCTGCCCTTCTCGACGCTCGTGCCAACGGTCACTCCCTGCCGGCCGGCCTTTACGTCAGAGAAGACGTGTTTGAAGCAGACATCGACGTCTTCTTCCACAATCACTGGATCTGTGTCGGTCTCGACTGCGATGTCCCCGAACCCGGTGACGCCACGGTGATCGATATCGGCAAGACGAGCCTGATCCTTCTGCGTGACGACGACGGAGAAATTCGCGTCCTGCACAATGTCTGTCGCCATCGCGGCTCCCGCCTTCTCGATCCGGGCAAGTCGATCGTCTCGAAGCTCGTCTGTCCCTATCACACCTGGACATACGAACTGACGGGTGAGCTCAGCTACGCGCCTCACATGGGCAAGGACTTCGACAAGGAGTGTCGGAGCCTCAAGCCCGTCACTTTCAAGTCGATCGGCGGGCTGATTTATGTCTGTCTCTCCGACAATCCGCCCGAGGACATTGCTCTCCTCGAACAGGCCATGACCGAGCGCCTCGCCCCCTACGACATCCGGAACGCAAAGGTTGCCTTCCAAACGGATGTCATCGAGGATGGCAACTGGAAGCTGACGATGGAAAACAATCGCGAATGCTACCATTGCTCCGCGAACCATCCGGAGCTTTGCGTCTCCTTCGTCGATCTCGACTTCGGCTTCGACCCCGAGACGCTGAGCCCGGAGGATCGCGAACAGGCCGAGGAGCATTTCAGGCTGTATGAAGAGCGCACAAACGCGTGGGAGTCCGACGGCTTTCCCTCGGCGGCCGTCGAGCAGCTCGCCGACTGCGCCACCAACTTCCGCACCCAGCGGCTGATCATCGCAGGCGCCGGCGAATCCCAGACCCACGACGCCACCGCCGCGTCCTCCAAGCTTCTTGGGCATATGACCCGCAAGGATCTCGGCGACACGCATCTTTGGGGCCACAACAGCTGGAACCACTTCATGGGCGACCATGCCGTGGTGGCAACCGTCATCCCGCTCTCGGCGGGCAAGACGCTTGTGAGAACCAAGTGGCTGGTCCACAAGGACGCCGTCGAAGGCGTGGACTACGATCTCGACAAGCTGACGGATGTCTGGGTCGCGACGACGGACCAGGACGCCGATCTCGTCGCGCGCTCCCATGCAGGCACTCTCGACCCGGCCTATCAGCCTGGCCCCTACTCCCGCTTTTCCGAGACGAACCTCGACAAGTTCGCCAGCTGGTACATCGATCGGATGCGCGCCCATGGATACTAGGAGCCCGCAGATGCCCGTAGGCAGGGCCGCCCTTCACGACGTCTGGAACCCGGAAGAAGACGACGCGCTCATCTGCCTCGACGTCCAGCAGGAAACCCACGACGTCAAGACATTCACCTTCGCATCGCGCGAAGGCAAGCGGTTCGCGTTCAAGGCCGGGCAGTATTTTCTGTTCGACCTGGAACATAGTGGAGACGCTGAAAACAGGTGCTACAGCATCTCCTCCTCGCCGCATCGGACAAACGCCTTCTCCGTGACGGTGAAGCGCGTTCCCGGCGGAAAGATCTCCAACTGGCTTCATGACACCCTGGTTCCCGGCGCGACCGTCAAGGCGAACGGGCCGCTCGGCCACTTTGTCAGGCCCGAGACGTCGGGACGCAAGCTTCTGCTTTTGTCCGGCGGCTCCGGCATTACCCCCGTCATGTCCATTCTGCGGGAGATCGCCGACAGTTGCGAACCCGCCGACGTCGTCTTCATGCACGCCGGCCGGACGCCACAGGATCTGATCTTTCGTGACGAACTCGCCTGCATCGCCCGCAGGCTGAAAGGCCTTCGCCTCCATTTCCTCCCGGAGACCGTGGCCGGCGAGCCGTCCTGGCCCGGTCTGACCGGTCGCATTTCGAAAGATTATATGCGGTTGGCAGTTCCCGATATCGCCGAGCGAACCGTGATGTGCTGCGGCCCCGCCCCGTTCATGGCCGCCGCGCGCGGCATTGCCGCCGAGCTCGGCGTCGCCGCCTCAAACTACCTGGAGGAAAGCTTCGACGCGGCGGTCATCGACGAAGCCGAGATCCCCGCGGTTCAGGAGGCAGCTGCGAGGGTCTTTCAGGTCACCTTCTCGAAACAGGCCCGCAGCATCGAGGTAACAGGCGACCAGAGCGTGCTCTCTTGTGCCAAGAAGTCAGGCGTCAGGATCCCGTCGTCCTGTGCGAATGGCGTCTGCGGCACCTGCAAGTCGAAGCTTACGTCAGGCACGGTCGACATGAACCACAATGGCGGAATTCGTCAGAGGGAAATCGACGCCGGCTTCTTTTTGCCCTGCTGCTCCAAGCCGCTCAGCGATCTCGTCATCGAGCGCTGAGCGCTGAGCGCTGAGCGCCCGGTACGCCGCGTCATTCACCGACAACAGGGGCTCACTGAAATGTTGCGAGAGGAAAGCGATTCCGCCGAGTTGGCCGGCCCGGCAGTCTTCAAGGATGAGCGAAAGCAGGCATATCTCAATCCTGAGGGAGCGGATCGGCCTCTTATCAGTCCTTTGCCGGCCACGACACTCGATCGGGCTCGCCGCTATCGTCTGGGACGCCTGCGCACGAAGATGCGCGAATGGGATTGCGGCGCCCTGCTTCTCTACGATCCCGTCAACATCCGATATGCCTTCGATTCATCGAATATGAGCATCTGGACGATGCACAACGCCTCGCGCTACGCTCTGATCCTGGCCGATGGTCCGGCGATACTTTTCGAATTCGAAGGCGCCGAACACGTCAATGTCGGGCTTCCCGGCATCGACGAGATCCGGCCGGCGAAATCCTGGATATTCTTCACATCAGGCAACCTTATAGAACCCCGCCTGAAAGCCTGGACGGACGAGGTCGCGGACCTCGTGAGCCGCAATGGCGGCAACAAGCGCGTGGCCGTGGACAGGCTCGAACCCGCCGGGGCGTTCGAATTGCGGGAACGCGGCTTCACGCTCTTAGACGGTCAGGAACTGGCCGAGCGGGCGCGATCCATCAAGAGCACTGAGGAAATCGAGCTGATGAGATGGACGATCCGTGTCTGCGAAGCGGGCATGGCGCGGATGTACGAGGTGTCCGAGCCCGGCCGCACCGAAAGAGAGATCTGGGCCGAGCTTCACTTCGAAAACGCGCGCAGTGGCGGCGAGTGGCTCGAGACCAAGCTCTTGACCGCGGGCCCGAGAACAAACCCCTGGTATCAGGAATGTTCGGACTACGTGGTCAAACGCGGGGAGATGATATCCTTCGACACCGATATGATCGGACCATACGGCTATTGCGCCGATCTCTCGCGATCGTGGACAGCGGGACACGTCGCGATGAACGCCAGGCAGAAGGAACTCTACGCCGCTGCCAGGGATCAGATCGAGCACAATCTCGCAATCCTGAAACCCGGCATGACCTTTGCGGAGTTCAACGCGCTGTCGTGGCGGATTCCGGAGAAATACCAGCCTTATCGATACACGCTTGCTCTGCACGGAACCGGAATGGCGGACGAATGGCCGGGGATCCTTCTGCATCCGGATTTCGACCCGGATTTCAGCGGCATCATCGAGGAGGGCATGGTGCTTAACGTCGAAAGCCTGATTGCCGAAGCCGGATCCGAGAGCATCAAGCTGGAAACTCAGGCTCTGATCACGGCAAGGGGAGCGGAGCGGCTGGACACATTTCCGTGGGAAGAGATCTGAATAGGCCTAGAGCATGATGCCGAAAAGTATGAGCGGTTTTCGGACGACATCATGCTCTAACTATTTAATGTAGAACAGGATGATTTTAGGCCGACCCGGCCTAAAATCATCCTGTTCTAGTGCGCTCTCGAAGCGGCTGCGCGATGCTGCGACGGCGTTTGCCCAAATGTGCGCTTGAAGGTTCTGGTGAACTGCGAGGCGTTTTCAAAGCCGACATCCAGCGCGATCTCGATCATTGGCGCCTTCGACTGGGCAAGGATCGATTTTGCCCGCTCCATGCGAACACGATTATAGGCCTTGGCGGGAGACATCCCCGTCTTGTCGATGAAGATCCTCTCCAGTTGGCGCCGTGACAGGCCAACCGTCGCGGCAAGCTTCTGTATAGACATGCTGCCATCGACGAACTGTTCCATCGTAATCATTGCCGCCTTGACGCGGGCGTCGTCATAGTCGTCGTAGAGCGGACGCCGGGGCTGTATATCCGCTGAAGTCCGGGCCTTGTCGATCTGAAGGACCTCCAGCGCGTTTCGTTCGGCGTCGCGGCTGATACATTTCCTGACCAGCAACGCCGCCATGTCGGCCGAACTGCTGCCGCCTGCGCAGGATCCGCGCTGGCGATCGAGATTGAAGAGCCGGTCGGAACGAACGTTGAGATCGGGAAACCGCTCCCGAAACTCCTTGTAATGCAGCCAGCTCACACAGCATTCGTGCCGCTTCATCAGGCCTGCCGCAGCAAGAATGAACGAACCCGTACACACGCCGATCAGCGGCACCTTCTTGGCGTCGGCCTGCTTTAGGAAAGCGATGGTCTCCTGGTCGACAGGGTTTTCCACCGTCAGAAGGCCGCCGACGACCACGATGTAATTGAACTTCGACGGATCGACGAAATCGGACGTCGGAGCGACCTGGACACCGCAGCTCGCGGTGATCAGGTGCCGCGTGCTGCCGATCACCTGCCAGTCGGCAAGGACCCTTCCGGAACGATCCTGCTCGTCGCTGGCAAGCCGTAGCGTGTCCACGAAGAGCGCGAAAGCGGACAGCGTGAAGGATCGCGCAAGAACGAAGCCGACCTTGAGCCGGCCAGCCGACTTCGCGGCGTCGTCTGCCTGTCGATGCTGCTCGGGTCGCATAGTCATCTCCTCGCCGCTCTTACCGCACCGCCCGTCTTTTCAGACGAAAACGCGCTCATCGGATCTGAAAGCCATGCGCTAGCGGATCACGGTCGTCAACGAAAATGGTGTTGTGCCCGATGACGCGTGCCCAGCCCCCAATGCTTGGAAGAATACCGCTGTAGGGCCCAATGCGTGCCTCGGCTTCGACCCGGCCCTCGAAGACGGTTCCGATCAGGCTTTCATGCCGGTATCTCGACCCGACGGTAAGCCGTCCCTTCCCATAGAGCTGGGCCATGCGGGCGGAAGTGCCGGTGCCGCCCGGCGAGCGATCGATGGCCTTCTCGCCATAGAAGACCGCGCAACGTCCATCCGAAGTGTCGTTGACGGGGCGATCACACCAGATGGCATGATGCACGCCGCGGATCCTGGCGTCGTCGGGATGAATGGGATCGCAGATATCGGCAAGTGCTGACCTGAGCTTCTGGCTGCAACCGACGATGTCGGATGCGGTCATGCCGTCGAGCCCGCTCCAATTGTCTTGCGGTTCGATGACCGCATAATAGTTGCCGCCATAGGAGATGTCGACGCGCAGACGGCCCATTCCCGGCACGTCGACGTCGACATCAGCCTCATGAAGATAGCTCGCAACGTTGTGGAGACGAACGGATTCGACATATCCGCCCTTCTCCTCATAAGTGACGTCGACCCTTCCTGCAGGCGTCTCGATGGCAACCCGGCCGGGCTCCCGCGGCTTGACGATCCCCTCCTCGATCGCGGCGGTCACGGTGCCGATGGTGCCGGCGCCGCACATCGGCAGACAGCCGCTCACCTCGATGAAAAGCACGGCGAAATCGCAATCCTCCCGATAGGCCGGATAGATGATCGCGCCTGACATGATGTCGTGCCCCCTTGGCTCGAACATCAGCGCCTGGCGCACCCAGTCATGGTCCCGGACAAAAATCTCCCGACGCTCACCGATCGGCGCATGCGGAAGCAGCGGACCGCCTCCAGCGACGAGGCGGACGGGATTGCCGCAGGTATGCGCATCGATACAGAAGAAGCTGTTTCTCATCTTTTCATGTCCTTGCTCATCCTGCCTTCCGTGGCCTGTCGCGGTCGAGCAGGCCGCGGGACAGCCGGTCGAGCAGAAGGGCGACAGCAACGATCGCCAGGCCCGCCCGCAGGCCAAGCCCCATCTCCATGCGCGTCAGGCCGCGCGTCACCTCGGCGCCGAGACCGCCGGCACCGACGAGCCCGGCCAACACCACCATCGCCAGCGACAGAAGGATGCACTGGTTGAGCCCGACCAGGAGCGTCTGCCTGGCCAAGGGGATCTCGATCTTCCAGAGCACCGAACTGGGAGGCGCGCCGATGGCGCTGCCGAGTTCCACAAATTCTCTCGGCACCTGGTTGAACGCCAGCGTGGTCAGGCGGAGCATCGGCGGAATGCCATAAACGATGGTGGCGATGATTGCCGGCACGCGTCCAAGGCTGAAGATCATCACCGCAGGAATGAGATAGACCCACGGCGGCACGGTCTGCATCACGTCGAGAACCGGGCGAACCATTGCCTCCAATGTCTTGTGGCGCGAGCACAGGACGCCGACCGGGAAGGCGATAAGCACGGAGATCAGAACCGCGACAGTGACCAGGGAGAGGGTCTGCATCGATGCCGTCCACAGTCCCATGAGGAGACAGAACCCCAGGCAAAGCCCCGCGAGGATCGCGGCGCGCAGACCGACGGCGACGAATGCCAGGACGACGACGATCGCGATAAGCCCATAGGGCGGCACGAACAGGAGGAGCGCCTCGAATCCGGAAAGAACCGCTTCGATCAGATAGCTGATCGCCGCAAACAGCGGATGCAGGTTGGTGTTGAGCCAATCGACTGACGGCGCCAGGAAAGCGCCGGGCGAAAACTGCAGGATGGATGGGTTCATGACTTCCTCCCCGTTCCCAAGCGAGCTGCGCTCTGGGTTATCCGGTCAAGCACCATGGTCAGTACCACGATGGCGATCGCTCCATTGATAGAGGTCGCGATGTCGAGCGTTCTGATCGCGCCATAGATCGTCTCGCCAAGCCCGCCGGAGCCGACGATGCCGGCGATGACGACCATGCCGAAGGCCATCATCAGGCTCTGGTTTATGCCTGCCATGATGCTCGGCAGCGCAAAGGGAAGGCGGATCTTGAAGAACATCTTCGCCGGCGTCATCCCGAGCGCCTCTCCAAGTTCGATGAACTCCTTGGGCGTCATCCGGATACCGAGAGAGGTCAGGCGGATCGCCGGCGGTACGGCGACGATCACCGTCGCGATCAGTGCCGTCGCCGGTCCGTAGCCGAGCAGGGCGATCGCCGGCAGCAGGTAGATGTATGGCGGAAGTGTCTGGATCAGATCCAGGCCGGGCTCCATGAATCGATCAAGGGCGGGGAAAAAGCCGGCGGCAATACCGATTGGGATCCCGATCGCCAGGGCGAGTGCGGTTGCGGTCAATACCAGCGCCAGCGTGCTCATCGTCTCTGGCCAGAGCCCCATGGAAAAACAAAGCGCCAGTGCTGCGCCGCTCAGCAGAGCGAACCAGACATTGACCAACCGCCAGCCGATGAGCGCCACGATCAGCGCGACCAGGTAGAAAGGCGGAAGCTGCAGGAGCCAGAGGATCCCGTCATAGAGCCCTTCGAGAAGCTGCCTGATGGAATCGAAAAGGAATTCGCCATTGTCGCTCACCCACTCGAGCGCGGCGTCCGTCCATTCATCAAAAAGATCGGTGAAGCCTGAACTATCCATGTCAATCAGCTCCAGTTGTGGGACGCCGGCGTGAGATCGTGGGTGGAGGTTCCCTTGACGCCCATCAGCAGGCTGCGTGGTGTCACCACGCCGACGATCTGATCATTGTCGACGACGGCGATGGCATCGCGCTCCGACTGCATCGTCAATGTGATGAGTTCGTCGATATCGGCGTCCGGCGTCGTGCGCGCCAGCGACGCGATGTCGGAATTCGGCGCGCTCTGCTGGAATTCGGCGACGCTGCGCATGACGGAATGCGCCTTGATCAGATGAAGGCGGGATATGCCGGCGACAAATTCGGCGACATAGGCATCCGCAGGGTTGAGGATGATCTCCTCTGCCGTGCCGGTCTGGATAATGACGCCGTCCTTCATGATCGCAATGCGATCGCCGATCCGGATCGCCTCGTCGAGATCATGGGTGATGAAGACCGCGGATTTGCCCAAGGCTTTCGTCAGCTGCCGGAATTCGTCCTGAAGTTGACGCCGGATGAGTGGATCAAGAGCGCTGAACGGCTCATCCATCAGGATGATCTCGGGGTCGGAAGCAAGCGCGCGGGCCAGCCCGACGCGTTGCTGCATGCCGCCGGAAAGCTCGTTCGGATATCGGCTCACCCAGTCGGCGAGGCCGACCTTCTCGAGCGCTGCAACGGCGGTCTTGTTTCGCTCCGGCTTGGCAATTCCCTGAACCTCGAGGCCGAAGGCCGCATTTTCGAGGACCGTCCGATGCGGCAACAGAGCGACGCTTTGAAACACCATGCCGATGTTCCTGGCGCGCATCTGCCGGAGATCGACCGGCGACAGGGCGGCGAGGTCGCGTCCCTTGACGAGGACCTTGCCCGAGCTCGGCGTGATCAGCTTGTTGAGAAGGCGGATGAGTGTCGATTTTCCGCTTCCCGACAAGCCCATGATGCAGAAGATTTCGCCGCGCCGGACCTCAATGCTCGCGTCGGACACGCCGACGACGCAGTTGAACTCCTTCAGGACCTCTTTTTTGCCGAGGCCGCGCTCCTTGATCGACTTCATTGCCGCAGCGGACTTGTCACCGAAGACTTTCCAAAGGGATTGGCAGTCGATCAGGACGTCATTGATATCGGCATTTACGGTTTTCATAGCGATCCCCATCGAGCCATTCAGCGCTGGCTTCTTCATTAGGTTTCAGGGTGGCCGCCCGACGGATCGGACGGCCACGACGCGTTTAGCTCTTCTTGATGTTTTCCCAGCGCTTGATCAGGTCGGCATGCGCGCCGATCCAATCCTGCACGGCCTGGTCCATGGTCTTGCCTTCATTGACTGCGCCGTTGATGGCGGTGATGTCGGCAATCGGCACGTAGACACTGGCCATCACTTCACGCGCATGCGGGTTCTCTGCGGAGAAGCCCTTATGGCCGATCCAGTAGTAGCTCTGCGGCGGCGGGAATACGCCCTTCGGATCCTTGAGGTACTTGACCTCGTACTTCTGGACCATCCAGGACGGCTCCCAGATCGTCACCGCAATCCACTCCTTGCGATCATAGGCGGACTTCAGCGCCGCCGTCATCGCGGCGGTGCTGCCCTCGACGAGCTGGAGCTTGAGGCCATAATCCTTGACCGCGTTCGAAGTATCGCGCATCAGGCCGGCGCCCGGTTCGATACCGATGATCTTGCCGCTGAACTTGTCGGCGTTTTCGTTGAGCTGTTCCAGCGAGTCGATCGGGACATATTTAGGAACCGCGACGCCCTGATAGAGGCCGTGCGAAACGGGTGAGATCTTCTCGAGCCGGTTCTTGTTCTTGTCCCAGTAGTCTTGCGCAACATAGTCCGTCTGCGAGGTGAGGACCTGGATGTCACCCTTGGCGAGAGCGGCATAGGCGATGCCCCATTCGGAGAACTCGGTCACCTTGACCGTATAGCCGGCGTCTTCGAGAACCTTCTTGGTGATACCGGTGATGGGCGTCAGGTCCTCCCACGACATCGTGCCCATGGTGATCGTCTTTTCTTCCGCGCGAGCAGGAAGGATGCTGACCCCGATCATCGCAGCGGCGCAGAGCGCCTTCCACAAACTCTTCATTGTTCTTACTCCTGTTTTTCGTTCCCATTGTCATTGAAGTCTGCGAGCGGGCAGTCTTCATATTGCGCGGGCCGAGAGATCATCCCTCGCGGCCTGCACGCAATTCCTGAAAGCGGATAACCGAATTGACCCCCAGCCACGCAAAGGGCTCGGGAGGTAATTTGCTCGGTTCCGGCTGGTTCCTGTATCGGTCGAGTTCGGGGCTACCCGCGCCGGCAGCCAGATCGGCCGCCATCATCCCTGCGAGCGTGCTCTTGACAGTGCCGAGACCATTCTCGCAGCAGGCGGAAAAAAGCCCCTCTTCGACCTCGCCGAATGCTGGCACATGGTTTCTGCTGAGGCAGAGAGCACCCGCCCAGCTATATTCCATCGGCAGGCTTTCCAGTCCGGGAAAGCGCGCGTCGAATGACCGGCGCTGCTCGGCCGCCACGCCGGCGACCCGCTTCTCCGACACCTGGAGGCTCGGGTCGTAGGTGAACCTCGTCCTGATGACGATTCGCGAACGACCATCGGTGGTGATCTTTCTGACCGTCGCTCCCATCGGGTCTGCCGGCAGCAGCGCCCAGCGATCTGCGCCGGTGACATCGCCGCCGAACTCATTCTGGGAAAAGGCTGATGTCATCGACGCGTAGGTGAAGATGTGCATCAGCCGTCCGCGAAAATGGCCGAAGCTTTGAATATGGCCGTTCACGCCGAGAATGACCTTCGGCGCGGAAACAGATGCTCGACCGGATTTCGCCTTCCAGGACCTGCCCTCGCGCGAAAGCTCCAGCACAGGCGAGTGCTCGTGGATGGCGACCTTTGAGCTAAGTCCGCGCGCCAAGCCGCGGATATAGTCGGCCGGCTGGATCATCACGGCGCCTGGCGTATAGAGCCCTCCGCGATAATAGCGCGAGCCGGTCATCTCCCGCATCTGATCGGCATCGAGAACGCGATGCTCCTCGCCAATCTTTGCGAGCGACTTCCTGTAGTTGTCGTTAAGCCCAAGCCCCCGCTCGGAGGCGGCCGCATTCACCTTGCCCGACGGATCGAAGGTTTCCCTGGACAGGCCGTATTCCGCCGCGACATCGGCTGCGAAGGAAATCGCCAGACGGTTCTGCCTGATCTCGTCCTTGGTCGCCTCTTCGTCGGCCACCGAATATTCGCCTGAGGACAGATTGTGCGGCACGTCGATCATGAAGCCGGAATTCCTCCCGGCCGGTCCCTTGGCGACTTCGCGAGCCTCGAGGACGACGATCTTGTCCTCAGGGCGCAATTGCGAAAGGCGGCGCGCCGCCGACAGGCCGGCAAACCCCCCGCCGACGATCAGCCAGTCCGCGGTCATGTCGTGCTCAAGCGCTGTTGCGGGAAAGGCGCGTTCGCTGATCGCCTCCCATCCCGAAACGCCGGTGTCGATCGGCAAGCGCTTGATCACATGGCGGGTCATCGGATGGTCTCGTCGACCGAGCGTTCCGAGACATCGATCCAGATGGTCTTGAGTTCGCAGTAGTTGTCATGGGCAAAGACCGACTTGTCGCGGCCGCCGAAGCCGGACTCCTTATAGCCGCCAAACGGCGTGCTGGCGTCGCCTTCTCCAAAGCAGTTGACGGTGACGACGCCGGCGCGGATCTCGCGCGCAAGCTTGATGGCGTTCCTCAGGCTGCCGGTATAGACGGACGCCGTCAGACCGTAATTCGTGTCATTGGCAAGAGCGATTGCTTCGGCAAGCGAATTGAAGGTGGTGACCGAAAGCACCGGCCCGAAGATCTCTTCCTGGAAAAGACGGCTGGCAGGCGTCACACCCTCGACCACTGTCGGTTCGATAAAGATGCCGCCATGCGTTTCGCCACCGTGGGTGACCGTCAACTTCTCCTTCCTGGCGTCGTCGAGGAAGGATTTCACCTTCTCGAAATGGGCCTTGCTGACAAGCGCGCCGATGCGGTTTGCAGGGTCGAGCGGATCGCCCGTCTTCCATTCGCGCATATAGGCGCCGATGCGCTTCAGCAGCTCGTCCTTGACCTTGGAATGAACGATCAGACGCGACGTGGCCGAGCAGTTCTCGCCCATGTTCCAGAAGGCGCCGTTGACGACCTGCTCGGCAACGAGGTCCAGGTCTTCGGCATCGTCGAGAACGACGGCGGGGTTCTTGCCGCCGCATTCGAGCACGACGCGCTTGAGGTTCGAGTCCGCTGCATAGCGCAGGAAGCGGCGGCCGGTGGGCGTCGATCCGGTGAAGGCCACCATATCGACATCCATGTGCATGCCGATCGGCTCGCCGACCTCCTTGCCGCCGCCGGTCACGACATTGAACACGCCGGCTGGAATACCCGCTTCATGGGCAAGCTCGGCGACGCGCAGCGTGGTGAGCGTCGTCTCCTGTGCAGGCTTGACGATCACCGAGCAGCCGGCAGCAAGCGCCGGGCCGATCTTCCAGGCCAGCATCAAAAGCGGAAAATTCCACGGAAGCACGCATCCGACGACGCCGACCGGCTCACGCACGATCATCGTCAGTGCGTTGGCGCCGACAGGCGCGGTATTGTCATAGAGCTTGTCGATCAGTTCGGCGTGCCAGCGGATCGTGTGAATGGTATCGGGAACATCGACCGTCTGGCATTCGCCGACCGGCTTGCCGCTGTCGAGGCTCTCCATGACAGCGAGCTCGTGACGATTGTCCTCGAGCAGCCTGGCGAGCTTGAGGAGCACCGCCTTGCGTTCGCCTGGCGAACGCAGCCGCCAGCGGCCGTCGTCGAAGGCTTGCTTTGCCTTGGCGACGGCGGCGTCGACATCGGTGGCGTCGCATGCGGCGATCTCGGCGAGAACCTCGCCCGTCGCGGGATTCGTCGAGGTGAATGTCTGCCCGGAATTGGCCGGACGAAATGCGCCGTCGATGAAGGCATTCGCTGGAAACTGAAGGCCGGCCGCGATCGCCTTGTATTCGGAGGCGGTCAAGGGTTCATGCATGATTTGCTCCCGAGGTGATCTGGGCGACCGTGCGCTTTAACGTGGCGACGACGGTCTGAAGGGTTCGCTTTTCTTCGGAGTTGAGCGGACGCAGCGGCGCGCGGACCGATCCGACATTCAGCCCGATCAATTCGCATCCGTGCTTGATCGATTGAACGAACTTCCCGCATTCCAGGAAATCCATGAGCGGCAGCATCGCCATCATGATCGCGCGACCCTTGTCGAAATTCTTTTCGAGCACGCAGGCCTCATAGAGGGCGACATGTTCGCGCGGGAGGAAATTGGAGCCGGCGCAGACCCAGCTCTTCGCGCCCCAGGCGAAGAATTCGAGCGCCTGGTCGTCCCAGCCGCAGGACAGCGCAATATGCGGAAATTTCCGGGCAAGCAGGTGCAGATTGCCCATGTCGCCGGAGCTTTCCTTGATGGCGATCACGTTCTTCGACTTGCCGAGGCGGGAGAAATACTCCTCGCCCATCATCACGCCCATGCGGGCCGGATAGTTGTAGAGCATGATCGGCAGGTTTGCCGCGCGGTCGACGGTCAGGGCGTGGACCGCATTCTCGCGTTCGGTCGGCAGCGCGTATGGCGGTGACGACACCAGGATCGCGTCCGCGCCGATTTCCTTGGCCGCCTTTGCGTAATCGACCGAATCTTCGGTCCGCGTGGCGCCGGTTCCGATAATGAGCGGCAGCCGCGTGCCGATGACGTCCCTCGCATAGGCGGCGAGCTCGAAACGCTCCTGGCTGCTCTGGGCGTAGTACTCGCCCGTCGAGCCTCCGACGATGATGCCGTGGACGCCCGCCTCGATCAGCGATTCGAGCACGGCGGCAAATCCAGCCCTGTCGATCTGACCATTTTGGTCGAGCGGCGTCACCGCCGGCGTATAGATCCCCTCAAACTTCACGACGATTTCTCCAATAATTGCGTGGCGGGGCCGCCGAGGAAGGCGTCCGCCTTGAGGCCTTGCGGGGCGATGAACATTTCCATGTTCTCGCGGGACAATTCCCAGTGTTCGAAGACGAGGTCGACGACGGCGTTTTCGTCGTGAGCGCCGAGCGCATCGATGAAGCTGTCATGATGGCCGACGGCCACTTGAAGCCGCCGCTTCATGTCCTCGTTCCTCGGCCGGAAGAAGGTGTGGCCGATGCGCGCGTGGTCGATGAGCAGCCGGCCGAGACTCGGCTGCAGATAGACGTTGCCCGACATCTCGCCGAAGATTTCGTGAAAGCGATTGTTCTCGAGGACCATCGCCAGAGCGTCCATGTTCTCGCTGGCGGAGCGGAACCGCTCCTGGGTCTGCTTCAGGTCTGAAAGCTGAGTAGGCTTGAAGTTCTGCACGGCGAGACGGCCGATCGCCGCGTAGATCATCGGCGCAACAAGAAAGAAATTTCGCAGGGTGGAGTGGTTCATCGGGATGACCCGCGCGCCCCTGTTCTCGCGGATGTCGATATAGCCCTCACCGGCAAGGCGACGGAATATGTCGCGGACCGGCGTCCGGGAGAGGCCGTATTTTTCGCTCAAACTGGCCTCGTCCAGATCGGCATCCGGATCCAGCTCCATCGTCAGAATCTGCCGTTTCAGATCTTCGTAGAGATTGCTCTTCGGTGTCTTCGCCATCGTCGCTCTCCGGCCGCTGGTTGCTCTACGCCGTGAAGATGGCACGCCTCTCGCAGGGAGTCAATAATTGTGTACTCTGCGTACACAATTAGTATTTCTTAAATACACAATAGTGCCGAGCAAAGCGTCCCGGGTGCGCCTCAGGCGTCATTTCAAAGCGCTATCCAGGATCGACGTTGCGCGGCGGCGGCCAACGCGCAGTTTCCCAAGCGGATTATGGTGGCAAGGTCTGTGAGGATTTCTGTGCAGTCGAGGTTGATGCGGTTTTTATACGCATCAACCTTGATCATCAGGCGTCGGAAGCCTGGCCGCCGGAAGGCCGGCGCGCGGCATCACGGAGTATCTCGATATCCGGATAGCGGTGGTTTTGTCGGGGAGCGCCGGCTCGGCGTTCCCCGAGCATTTCCGCTTTCTCTCAAGTCACGGAAATGCTCTCTTTTGTTTTTACGCAATCCCGGACGCAAAACCGCTGCGCACTTTTGCTGGGAATTGCTTTAGCCAATCACGCAGCCAGGACGCCACTCTTCTTGGCCATCCAGGTTGCGATGTAGTCCATCAGGCCAGGGTTTAGGCAATCGTAAGGCTCGAGGCCGGACGTCCTCAACTGCGCCCTGACGGCATCCATCTTCGCGGGGTCGAAGCCGCTTTCGATGATCGACGACACGAAGGCCGCAAAGCCCGGTTTCGCCCAGCCGCTTTCCTGAAAGCGTTCCGGATGGACGAACGACAATCCCTGGAACGGATGTTCGCGCACGACCGGCCCATACATATGCACGCCGCATTCCTTGCAGGCGTGGCGCTGGATCAAGGCGGTGGAATCGACGACGGCGAGCTTGTCGCCATTCTCTTGAACTTCGACGCTTTCGGTCGGCGCAACTGCCACCACTGAAAAGACGAAGCCCTCGGGCTTCCAGCATTTCGTGCAGCCGCAGGCGTGATTATGGGCGATGTCGCTCTTGATCCTGACCTTCACGGGGTTGCTGGCGCACTTGCAGACGAGCGTCCCGCCTGCGAAAGCTGCGTCAGTCGCCCGAAAGCCTGAATCCACTGCCGGATGTATGGCTATGCTGGTCATGGGTTTCTCCTCCCCTTCTGGGCCGTTTGCGATATGCCCGGCCAAGCTCTGCAATCAGTCTCCCAATCTCCGCGCGTGCCAGCGCAGATGGTCTTCCATGAATGTCGAAATGAAGAAGTAGGAGTGGCCGTAGCCTTCCTGCATGCGAAGCCGCAGGCTGATGCCAGCCGTCTCGCAGGCTTGCCTGAGCTCTTCGGGGCGCAATCCATCCTCCAGGAAGCTATCCGCCGTGCCCTGGTCGACGAGGAATTCCGGGAACCGGTGCCCGTCTTCGATCAGCGAGCAGGCATCATATGCCCGCCAGGCCGTCTCATCCGATCCGAGGTATTTCTGGAATGCCGGCTTTGACCAGCCGGAGACCGAGGGATGGCTGATCGGCGCAAAAGCCGAGCAACTGCCGAAGCGTCCGGGGTTCTTGAGCGCAATCGTGATCGCGCCGTGTCCGCCCATCGAGTGACCGAAGATGCCCTGTCGGTCCATGTCGACCGGAAACTCGGCCGCGATAAGCTTGGGCAATTCATCGACGACGTAGCTGTACATCCGATAGTTCTGTGCGAATGGCGGCTCGGTGGCGTCGAGATAGAAGCCGGCACCCTTGCCGAACTGCCAATTGCCAGGTTCGTCCGGGACGGCATCGCCCCGCGGACTGGTATCGGGGCAGACGATGATCATGCCGAGTTCTGCGGCAAGACGCCGATACTCTCCCTTTTCCATGACGTTCGCATGGGTGCAGGTCAGACCGGAAAGGTACCATAGAACCGGCAGCTTGCGTGCTTTGGCCTGCGGCGGCAGGAATACCGCAAAGGTCATGTCGCATTGGCAGACATCCGAGCGATTGACGTAAACGCCCTGGGTGCCGCCATGACAATTTTCGGTCGAGATCGTCTTCATGGCTCAGTACACGACCACGCCGCGGATGCTTTCGCCCTTGTGCATCAGCTCGAAACCCTTGTTGATGTCTTCGAGCGGCATGGTGTGGGTGATCATCGGATCGATCTGGATCTTGCCCTGCATGTACCAGTCAACGATCTTCGGCACATCGGTGCGGCCGCGGGCGCCGCCGAAGGCGGTGCCCATCCAGTTGCGGCCGGTGACCAGCTGGAACGGACGGGTGGAGATTTCCTGGCCGGCGCCGGCAACGCCGATGATAATCGACTTGCCCCAGCCGCGGTGCGAGGCTTCCAGCGCCTGGCGCATCACCTTGGTGTTGCCGGTGCAGTCGAACGTGTAGTCGGCCCCGCCGATCAGATCGCCGTGGCGCTTCGTCAGGTTGACGAGATAGGGCACGATGTCGTCGCCGACCTCCTTCGGATTGACGAAGTGGGTCATGCCGAACTTTTCGCCCCAGGCTTTGCGGTCAGGGTTGATATCGACGCCGATGATCATGTCGGCACCAGCAAGACGCAGACCCTGCAGCACGTTGAGGCCAATGCCGCCGAGGCCGAAGACGATCGCCGTGGCGCCCATCTCCACCTTGGCGGTGTTGATGACCGCACCGATGCCGGTGGTGACACCGCAGCCGATGTAGCAGATCTTGTCGAACGGCGCGTCGGGATTGACCTTGGCAAGGGCGATCTCCGGCAGCACGGTGAAGTTCGAAAAGGTCGAGCAGCCCATATAGTGGTGGATCTTGTCCTTGCCGATCGAGAAGCGCGAGGTGCCGTCCGGCATCACGCCCTGGCCCTGGGTTGATCGAATCGAGGTGCAGAGATTGGTCTTGCGCGAGGTGCAGGAATAGCACTCGCGGCATTCCGGCGTGTAGAGCGGAATGACATGGTCGCCCTTCTTTACCGAGGTGACGCCTGGACCGACATCGACGACGATGCCGGCGCCTTCATGGCCGAGGATCGCCGGGAAGAGGCCTTCCGGATCGGCGCCCGACAAAGTGAAATCATCGGTGTGGCAGATGCCGGTCGCCTTGACCTCCACCAGCACTTCGCCGGCCCGCGGCCCTTCCAGTTGCACGGTCATCACTTCGAGCGGTTTTCCTGCCTGAACGGCAACGGCGGCGCGAACGTCCATTTTGATATCCTTCCTCTTAAATTGAATTCTGATGCTACATATTCGAAGGGGCCGGCTTCTCACCGATTTGCTGCTGCGTCACAGCCGAGATATCATGCTCTCGCCTTCGCGCTTTTCATTCATCTCAGGCTCATTGTCGCCAAGGGTCTATCACCTCTCCCGCTCAACCTGGCACCAGACCGCCAGCAGCGGCCGGGCTGTGCATCTTATCGCGAAGGATTCGCCGGCGTCATTCGCAAAGACCGTACCGATATCGGCGGAGAACCAATGGGAATCGCCAAGGCGGATTTCACCCGGCGAAAGCAGAATGAAGGCGCGGGGCTGCGTCTGAACATGATCGGGAAATCTTGTATAGCGATCCATATAGATCACGCCGACCCTGAGATCGGCGCGTTCCTCCATGCCGCCGGGACCGACGAAGACTGCATGGGAGTGCGTATTGCCAAAATTCAGGCTTGCGAACGGACCGGAGCGGCCGCGTCTCCAGAGCAGCTTATCGGCGAGACTCTGGAACTGGCCGGCGATCGCCTCGTATTTCCGTCCCGATTTTGCAAGATGGCCGACGGCGTCATCCAGCCCGTTGGGCGCGCCGGGAAGAGGCCCACCCTCCGGACGCACCTTGCCGGTCTTGAGCAGTTTCTGGAGGACCTTGCCCGCGACGAAACTGGCGACGGCAGGAGCCTCGGCCGACAACATCAGCCCGCCGACATCATTGAGGAATTCCTGCAGCGGCCGAGAGCGCCTCTCCCTCCCGATGTCGTGCAGCCGTATGTATGCCGGCTTTTCGTCATCGTTCAGAAGAAGGTCGGCACCAGGTTTGATTGGACGTCCCACGACGCGCGCCACGTTCGGTCTCCCCCGCTAGAGCGCCTTTTGCAATTCCGGCAGGGCGTCGAAGAGATCGGCGACCAATCCGTAGTCGGCGACCTGGAAGATCGGCGCCTCCTCGTCCTTGTTGATGGCGACGATGACCTTCGAATCCTTCATGCCGGCCAGATGCTGGATGGCGCCTGAAATGCCGCAGGCGATATAGAGCTGCGGCGCCACCACCTTGCCGGTCTGACCGACCTGCCAGTCGTTCGGCGCATAACCGGCATCGACGGCCGCACGGCTTGCACCGACGGCAGCACCCAGCTTGTCGGCAAGCGGCAGGATGACCTCCCTGAACTTTTCCGCCGAGCCGAGCGCCCGGCCGCCGGAAATGATGATCTTCGCCGAGGTCAGTTCCGGACGGTCGGAGGCCGACAGCGCGTCCCTGACAAAGGTCGAAAGCCCCGGATCGGAAACCGCCGGAATTGCTTCGACGGTCGCCGAACCACCCTCCGGTGCGGAGGCGAAGGAGGCGGTGCGCACGGTGATCACCTTCTTGGCATCGCTTGCCTGCACCGTCTGGATGGCATTGCCGGCATAGATCGGCCGCTTGAAGGTATCGGACGAGATCACCTCGATGATCTCGGAGACCTGGGCGACGTCGAGTAGGGCAGCGACGCGCGGCAGCACGTTCTTGCCGACCGAGGTGGCGGCAGACAGGATCGTGTCGTAGCTGCCGGCCAGCGAGACGATCAGATCGGCCAGCGGTTCGGCCAGATTGTTGGCGAGTTCATCGCTTTCGGCCAGCAGCACCTTGGAGACGCCGGCAAGCTTGGCGGCGGCATCGGCGGCAGGCTTGGCAGCTTTGCCGGCGACGAGGATGTGAATATCGCTTGCCTGTTCCTTGGCGATCTTGGATGCTGCCGTCAGCGCCTTGGCGGTCTGATCGGACAGGCTGGCATTGTCGTGGTCAGCCAGAAGAAGAATGGTCATGATGATGGCTCCTGTTCCAGGCTGATTACAGCACGCCGGCTTCGTTTTTGAGCTTGTCGATCAGTTCGGCGACCGACTTGACCTTGACGCCGGCCTTGCGGCCCGACGGCTCCTCGGTCTTCAACACCTTGAGGCGCGGCGTGGTCGAGATGCCGAAGTCGCTTGGCGTCTTCTTGTCGAGCGGCTTCTTCTTCGCCTTCATGATATTCGGCAGCGAGGCATAACGCGGTTCGTTCAAGCGCAGATCTGATGTGATCACCGCCGGCAGCTTGATCTCGATCGTCTGCAAGCCGCCATCGACTTCGCGGGTTACCTGAGCCTTGCCATCACCGATCTCGATCTTCGAGGCGAAGGTCGCTTGGGCGGTTCCCATCAGCGCTGCCAGCATCTGGCCGGTCTGGTTGCTGTCGTCGTCGATCGCCTGCTTGCCAACGATGATCAGCCCCGGCTGTTCGGCATCGGCGACAGCCTTCAAGATCTTGGCGACAGTGAGCGGCTCGATCTGATCGTCGGTCTCGACCAGGATCGCCCGGTCGGCGCCCATGGCAAGTGCGGTGCGCAGCGTCTCCTCGGCCTTGGCAGGACCGATCGACACCACCACCACTTCCTCGGCCTTGCCGGCTTCCTTCAGCCGCAGCGCTTCTTCCACCGAGATCTCGTCGAACGGGTTCATCGACATCTTCACATTGGCAAGCTCGACACCCGTGCCGTCCGGCTTCACCCGGATCTTCACGTTGTAGTCGACAACCCGTTTGACGGGCACGAGAATTTTCATGGGCAACCCCCCTTTATTTCTAAACTGCTGGCCGTTCGGCAAGTAATGCCCAGAAGGCGAAGAGCGGCGTGTCGAGCGACCTCATGGCATGCTTGATGTCGGGGACATTGTAGAAGGATCCGCCGATACCAGGCGAAAACCAGTCCCCTTCCCCCTGCTGGAACTCTCCCTCGGAAAGCACGAGATAGACTTCCTCGGGCGCATGATCATGATCCGGATAGCGCACGTGAGGCGCCATCAACGTCACACCGATCCACAGGTCGCTCCGCTCTTCCAATCCTCCCGGGCCGATAATCATGGCATTGGCATGCTCATCGACAAAGTTGTCGCTGGCCGTGTGGTCATACTTGGTGCGCTGACGCCATTCAAGCTTTGGCTCGATGCCTTTGAACCCGTCGATCAATCGCGTCAGCGAAGGATAGGCCGTATCGATCGAGAGCGCCACATCAAGCTGAGCGCAAACCGGCAATCGCCTTCCCTCCCCCACGCGCGCAGCCCCCGGGCGCTCCAGCGCCGCAAAAATCTGACGGATCGAGCGGCGGGCTTCCGGGGCCTTGGCGAACTCGTCGAAAGCCACGAAAGCCGCATCGAGGAAAATCTGCAGGCTTTCCTTGCGTGAACTCATGTCATCACCTCCGGAGACGATCGGCCGGCAAGCGGCCCGCGCTTGCGATCAGATATCTTTTGCGATGCGCAACCCGTCATAGACGGCGGCATGGGTGTTGCGTGCGGCGACCGCATCGCCGATCCGGAACAACTGGAACTTGCCATCAGGATTGCGAATGACGGACTGAGGTTCTCCGGAAAGAAGCTGATCATGCGACATTTCGCCGAGATTGCTCGAGCTGGGCTTCAACTCGAAATAAAGCTCATCGAGCGGAATGGTCCCATGATTGACGACGATCTGGTCGAAGCTCTGCTGCCTGGCAATCCCGCCGTAATCGCTGCCGACATGGGCAACGAGCTGGTTGCCGCTCTTCTCCACGGCTTCGAGACGGTAGGTAACGGTGAAGGTCACGTCATGCTTCTGCAGAGAGCGCATATAGGGCACCAGGTTCATGGCCATGACCTCGGGCGCGAAGGACCGGTCCGGCGTCATGATCTCGACCTTGGCGCCTGCCTTGGCAAGAAACTCTGCCGCCTGCAGGCCGGCATGGTCGCCGGCGTCGTCGAAGATCAGCACATTGGTTCCAGGCTTCACGTCGCCGGAGATGATGTCCCATGACGAGACCACCAGGTCGTTGCCGCTGGCGAGAACCTCGGTATGCGGCAAGCCGCCTGTCGCGATGATGACGACATCGGCATTCTCGGCCTCGATGGTATCGGCTTCCGCCCAGGTGTTGAAGCGGAAGGTGACGTCGTATTTCTCGCACTGGCTCATGCGCCAGTCGATGATGCTGATCATCTCCCTGCGGCGCTCGCTTTGGGCGGTGAGCCGGATCTGGCCGCCGGGATTGTTCGCCGCTTCGAAAACCACGACCTGGTGGCCGCGTTCTCCGGCGACGCGCGCCGCTTCCAGACCGGCCGGGCCGGCGCCGACGATGACGACCTTTTTCTTGGCGTCGGCCTTCGCCACGATATGCGGCATGGTCAGTTCGCGGCCGGTGGCGGCATTGTGGATACAGAAGGCCGCCCCGCCCTGGTAGATGCGATCGAGACAGTAATTGGCGCCGACGCAGGGACGAATATCGTCTTCGCGCTTTTCGATGATCTTGCGGACGATATGCGGGTCGGTCATGTGGGCGCGGGTCATGCCGATCATGTCGACCTTGCCGGAAGCGATCGCATGGCGCGCGGTGGCGACGTCAGGGATTTTCGCCGCGTGGAAGGTCGGAAAATCGGTCGCGGCGCGAATTTCGCCGGCGAAATCGAGATGCGGTGAATTCGCCATGCCCTGGATCGGGATCACGTCGGTGAGACCCGCATCGGTATCGATGTGGCCACGAATGACGTTGAGGTAATCGATCAGGCCGCTTGCCTTCAGGCGCTTGGAGATTTCGATGCCGTCGCCCTTGCCGGTGCCGCCGGGAAGACATTCATCGGCGGTGTAGCGCACGCCGAGAATGAAGTCGTTCCCCACCCTTTGCCGGATCGCCTTGAAGACGTCGAGACAGAAGCGCAAACGGTTATCGAGCGATCCGCCGTAGGGACCTTCGAGCTCGTTGGTGAGCGGCGACGTGAACTGGTCGATCAGATGGCCGTAGGCCTCCAGTTCGACACCATCCATGCCGCCCGCCTTCATGCGTTCCGCAGCATCGGCAAAATCCTTGATGATGCGCTCGATGTCCCAATCTTCCATCTTTTTCGGAAAGGCGCGGTGGGACGCCTCGCGCTGATGCGATGGCGCCACGACCGGCAGCCAGTCGCCCTTGTCCCAGCGCGTGCGCCGGCCGAGATGGGTGAGCTGGATCATGATCGCCGCCCCCTCTTCATGCACGGCGTCGGTCATTTCCCGGATCCAGGGTACGATCTCGTCCTTATAGGCAAGCAGATTGTTGAAGACCGGCGGGCTGTCCCTGGACACCGCGGCCGAGCCGGCCGTCATCGTCAAGGCCACGCCGCCCTTTGCCCGCTCCACCGTATAGGCGCGATACCTCTCCTTCGGCATGCCGTCTTCCGGATAGGCCGGCTCGTGGGAGGTCACGATGATACGGTTGCGCAGCGTCAGATGCTTGAGCTGATAGGGCTGAAGAAGGGGATCGTTCGACATGGGCCGTGGTTCCGGATTAAAACATCGGAGGGGACGCTAAGCATAATGTACATATGTGTCAATATTGAAAACAACTGGGTCGTTACTTTAGACACAGATGTACATTTTTCTTGTGCGCCGCCTCGCAATTTGATAGGAGATCATCCATGGATCAGGCTTTGAATGACACTGGCTGGCGCGGATCGCAGGAGGGATGGCTGGAAGCAGCTTACCACTCGCTGCTGGATTCCGGCGTGGATTCGGTGAAAATTCTGCCGCTGGCGAAGAAGCTCAACCTTTCGCGCACGAGCTTCTACTGGTTCTTCAAGGACCGGGAGGAACTGCTGGCCGGGCTCGTGGCGCGGTGGCGCGATAAAAACACCGGCAATATCATCAAGCAGTCCGAAGCCTATGCGGAATCGCTTGCCGAGGCGATGCTCAACGTCTTCGATTGCTGGCTCAACAATGAGCTGTTCGACGCCAGGTTCGAATTCGCCGTGCGCAGCTGGGCGCTGCAGTCCGACGAGATCCTCGCCGAGGTCCGGCAAGCCGATCAGCTTCGACTGGAAGCCCTCAAGCTGATGTTTATCCGGTTCGGGCTACCAGAAGCGACATCGGATGTCCGAGCGCGAACAACTTACCTCGTGCAGATCGGATATATCTCCATGCAAGCTAGGGAGGAACTCGCCGTCCGCATGAAACGGATTCCCGAATATATCGCGATCTACACCGGTGAAGTGCCGCAACAGAGGGAGCTCGATCGCTTCTTCTCGCGGCATGGCTACAGGCCGGGTTAGGGAAGGACGGGATGAGCGTTTCCTTGAGGATCGGTATCATTGGCGGCGGCGGCTGGCTGGGCGGAGCAATCGCCGGCTCGATCCTTGATGCCGGCCTGGTCGAACCTCGAAATCTCTCCCTCTCCTATCGCAGTGAGCAGCCGCGCCGTTTCCCGAATTCTTTCCTGACCACCGACAATCAGGCGCTTGCCTCCCGCTCGGACGCGATCCTTCTCTCCGTCCGTCCTGATGACTGGCGTGCTCTTGATGTCGATGCCGGCGGCAAGCTGGTCATCTCGGTCATGGCGGGCATCCGCCTGGACGCACTTTCCGAGTGCCACAACACCGGTCGCGTCGTCCGCGCTCTGCCGAACGCCGCTGCCGAAGTCGCCAAGTCTTATACGCCGTGGATTGGCAAGAGCGATGTCACCGAAGACGACCGGGCGCTCGTCCGCGCGATTTTTCAGGCATGCGGATCTGAAGACGAGGTCGCAAGGGAAAGCGACATCGATTACCTCACCGGCCTTTCCGGGTCTGGACCGGCATTCCCGGCGCTGCTCGCCGCCGCCATGATGCGCGACGCCGTCGCCAATGGCCTGCCGGCGGAGATTGCGCGCCGCGCCGTCAACACGGTGATCACGGGCGCCGGCCGCCTGTTGGAGCGCCAAGACGAATCTCCTGACGATGTCGTGCAAACCTTTGTTGGCTATCGCGGCACCACCGCGGCGGCCATCGAAGGCATGCGCGCTGCCGGGTTCGACGCTTCGGTTGCGGAGGGACTATCGGCAGCATTCAAGAAATCGGTGAGTATGGGAGACGCTTCCTGACAACCGTTGGAGTGGGTCCTGCGGCGCCCCGCTCGGCAAAACCGGCCGCTAAACAGAGGGAACGAGAATGAAAAAACTACTCGCATCGACATGTCTGACGTTCGGCCTGATCGGCGGGGCGTCTTTCGCCAGCGCCGCCGAATGCGGCACGGTGACCATCGCCAGCATGAACTGGCAGAGTGCAGAGGTTCTCTCCAACCTCGACAAGTTCATCCTGAACGAAGGTTATGGCTGTGATGCCGAAATCACCGTCGGCGATACCGTCCCGACGATTACCTCGATGGCCGAAAAGGGCCAGCCTGACATCGCGCCGGAAGCCTGGATCGACCTGCTGCCCGATGTCGTCAAGAAGGGAACGGATGAAGGCCGGATCGTCCAGGTCGGCTCTCCCTTGCCCGATGGCGGCGTCCAGGGCTGGTGGATTCCCAAATATCTGGCCGACGCTCATCCCGATATCAAGACCATCGGCGACGTGCTGAAGCATCCGGAACTCTTCCCCGCTCCTGAGGATGCGAAGAAGGGCGCCATCTATAACGGCCCGCAGGGCTGGGGCGGCACCGTGGTGACCACGCAGCTCTACAAGGCCTTCGAAGCCGATAAGGCCGGCTTCACCCTCGTCGATACCGGTTCTGCTGCCGGCCTCGATGGTTCGATCTCCAAGGCTTACGAACGCAAGGAAGGCTGGGCCGGCTATTACTGGGCACCGACCGCGCTGCTCGGCAAGTATGAAATGGTCAAGCTCGAAGCCGGCGTGCCGAACGACGCCGCCGAATGGAAGCGCTGCAACACCGTCGCCGATTGCCCCGATCCGAAGCCGAACGCATGGCCGGTCGACAAGATCGTCACCCTCGTTGCAAAGCCTTTCTCGGAAAAGGCCGGGCCGGAGGTCATGGACTACCTGACGAAGCGCTCCTGGAGCAACGACACGGTCAACAAGCTGATGGCGTGGATGACCGACAACCAGGCGACCGGCGAGGACGGTGCCAAGCACTTCCTCAAAGAAAACAAGGACCTGTGGACCAAGTGGGTCTCGCCTGAGGCAGCCACGAAGATCGAAGCTGCTCTTTAACGCCGACTACTGCGGTGCGCTTGATGCGCACCGCCTCTCGCTGCCGATAAAATCAAAAAGACTGCCACGGCTCTTTGAAGAAAAAGGGGAACCGAATGGAATGGTTTTATAAATTCCCGCATATGGATGACGATGCCCTTCGCAATCTGAAGAAGGCGATCGATGACGGTTTTCGCGCATTTACCCGCAGCTATGGCGACGCGATCGAAAGCCTTTTCTCCCCGCTGCAGCATTTCCTGATCGCCGCCGACCGCTTCATGACGCAGACGCCGTGGCCGATCATTACGGCAATCATCCTTGTCATCGCATGGTTTGGGAGCCGCAGCCTGAAGATCGTCCTCGGCTGTCTCGTCACACTGCTGTTGATCGGCTATTTCGACATGTGGGACGATACGATGCGGACGGTCTCGATGATCTTCGTCTGTACCGTGCTCTCCATCGCCATCGGCATTCCGATGGGGATATTGATGGCGCGTTCCGACCGGCTGCAGCGCGTTATCAATCCGATCCTCGACGTCATGCAGACGATGCCGAGCTTCGTCTACCTGATCCCTGTCGTCATGCTGCTCGGCATCGGCAAGGTGCCGGGACTGATCGCCGTGGTCATCTACGCCATCCCGCCGATGATAAGGCTGACCGACCTCGGTATCCGCCTGGTAGACAAGGACGTGCTCGAGGCAGCGGATGCGTTCGGAACGTCGAGCTCGCAGAAGCTGTTCAAGGTCCAACTGCCGCTGGCGCTTCCCACCATCATGGCCGGCATCAACCAGACTATCATGATGGCGCTCGCCATGGTCGTCGTCGCTTCGATGATCGGCGTCCAGGGCCTTGGCCAGCCGGTTCTGAAGGCGATCGCCAACCAGTACTTCACCCTGGGTATTTTCAACGGCCTTGCCATCGTCGGCATCGCCATCATCTTCGACCGGGTCAGCCAGGCGTATGGCAAGCGGCTCCAGAAACATCGGGAGATCGTCCATGGCTGATCAACGTTTCGGCGGCATCAAGATCCGCCATCTCTACAAGATCTTCGGTCCCAATCCCGGCGCTCATGTCGATGCCGTCAAGAAGGGATTGTCGAAGACCGAGCTCAATGAAAAGCACGGCCACGTCCTCGGCCTGAAAGATATCAATGTCGAGATACCCTCGGGCCGCATCCAGGTCATCATGGGCCTTTCGGGTTCGGGCAAATCGACGCTCATCCGCCACATCAACCGTCTGATCGATCCAACATCAGGCGAAGTGCTTGTCGACGGCGTCGATGTGGTGAAGATGAACGAGATAGAATTGCGGACGTTTCGGCGGCACCAGACGGCAATGGTGTTTCAGAAGTTCGCGCTTCTGCCGCACCGGAACGTTCTCGACAATACTATCTTCGGCCGCGAAGTGCAGGGCATGGAGCGCTCGAAAGCCGTCGACGTCGCCATGGGCTGGCTGGAGCGGGTCGGCCTGAAGGGCTTCGAGAGCAAATATCCCAACCAGCTCTCGGGCGGCATGCAGCAGCGCGTCGGGCTGGCGCGAGCCCTCTCGAACGATGCGCCGGTTCTGCTGATGGACGAGGCCTATTCGGCGCTCGACCCATTGATCCGCACCGATATGCAGACGGTCCTTCTCGACATTCAGAAGGAAATCAAGAAGACCATCGTCTTCATCACCCATGACCTCGACGAAGCCCTTCGGCTGGGCGACCAGATTGCGATCCTGCGCGATGGCGAAGTCATCCAGCAGGGCACCAGCCAGGACATCGTTCTGCGTCCGGCCGACGGCTACATCGCCAACTTCGTCAAGGAGGTCAATCGTGGCCGGGTCATCCAGGTCGATGCCATCATGACATCCTTGCATTCCGGTGCGGTGCCAGGCGGATTGACGATCGCATCCGGCACGACCGTCGAAGATGCCGTCCGGATCCTGGCATCGGCGGCGCACGACGATGCCAGGGTGGTTTCACCATCCGGGGAAGCATTGGGGCTTGTCACCTTCCGTCAGCTCGCGGGCGCGATGGTGAACTCGCAGGAGGTGGCTCCCCGACGCGATAGTGCCCTCTCGGTCGCACTTTGAAGCTCCAAATGCGGCCGACTTTCCGGTTCGTTGGTGACACCGATATCAGGCACGTCGCTATCTCTGGAACTGGAAAGTCGGCCGCCTGACGCCTGGGGATCACCATGTCAAAACTCTTCCCGCGTCTGTTTTCGCCGATCGGCCTGCGCGGACACACCTTGCGCAACAGGATCGTCTTCGGAGCGCACACGGCAAACATGGCGAGCGACGGTGTACCCGGCGAACGCCACGTCGCCTATTATGCCGAGCGCGCGATCGGTGGCGCCGCAATGATCGTGGTCGAACCGATGCCGGTGCATCCCGCAGCCGTGCTGACGCGCGGAAATTTTCTTCCCGGCGACGACAGCGTGATCCCTCACTTCAGCAAGGTCACGACCGCGATCAAGGAAAACGGCGCGGTCGCGATCCAGCAGCTCTACCATGTCGGCGCGCATGGGGATTCCGACAATTCATACCACCCGCATTGGTCTCCTTCCGGCTTGCCCAGTTATCACGACAGCGATGGCTCGCATTCCATGAGCGAGGCTGAGATTTGGGAAACCATCGACGGCTTCGTGCAGGCGGCGCGGCGCTGTCGCGAGGCCGGTTTCGATGGCGTCGAAGTCTGGGCGGCCTATCTCGGCCTGATCGAGCAGTTCTGGACGCCTTGGTCGAACCGGCGAGAGGATCAATGGGGTGGTTCGCTGGAGAACCGGACCCGCTTCTCGCGGGAAATCATGAGCCGCATCCGGGCAGTGTGCGGTCAGGATTTCATCATCGGGCTTGCGATCAGCGATGAGCCCGATCATAGCGTTGCGCTGACGCGGGACGAGCTTGCCGAGATCGTCGCTCTCCATGACGAACTCGGTCTCGTCGACTATGTGACCTGCGGTTCGGGCGGCTATCTCGACTTCCACAAGCTGATGCCGACATTTCTCTACCAGGAGAAGCTCGGCGCCGATCTTGCCGCAACGATCAGGCGATCGGTCAAACATGCGCTCGTCATTGCCGAAAGCCATATCAGGACACCGGAGAACGGCGAAACCGTTCTTGGAGAAGGAGCGGCGGACCTCGTCTCGATCGTGCGCGGCCAGATTGCCGATCCGCATCTGGCTCGAAAAGCCGGTGAAGACCGCCCCGACGATGTTCGTGGCTGCATTTCGTGCAACCAGATGTGCTGGGGCCGGCGTTCGCGCGATTATTGGATAAGCTGTCTCATCAACCCGTCGGCCGGACGGGAATATCAATGGGGCGGCGACCGCTTCGCACCGGCCGGCCAGCCGAGGACGGTGCTCGTCGTCGGCGCCGGGCCTGCGGGTCTGGAAGCCGCCCGCGCCGCCGCCGAAAGGGGCCACCGGGTCATCCTCGCGGAAGCATCCAGCCGGCTCGGCGGCAATTTCCTGCTCGCCGGCATGCAGCCTCGCCGGGCGCAGATCCTCGACCTCATCGGCTGGTACGAGCGGCAGCTGACGAAGCTCGGTGTCGATATCCGGCTCAACTCTTATCTCGAGGCGTCGGATGTCGAAACCATCGGCGCAGACGCCGTCATCCTGGCAACGGGTTCCTATTCACCCGAAACCGGCTACCAGAAGGCCCTGCCCTCAGTCGCGACGCTGCCCGGTATCGAAAGAGGAAACGTCTTCACCGTCGAGGCCGTCATGGCGCGGCAGGCAAGGCCAGGGAAGAGAGTTCTGCTGATGGACGAGGGCGGCGGCTGGCGCGGCTGCGGAACCGCCTGGAAGCTCGCCGAAGATGGGCACCTGGTGACGATGCTCTCGCCCGACCCGTTCATCGGCAAAGAACTTCAGCGCACCACCGCCGACGTCCCGCTGCGCCGGACGTTGAAGACGCTGGGCGTCAAATGGCTTCTGGAGGTCAGCGTGCTGGAATGGCACGGCAATGGCGTCACCCTGCTGGATCACAATACCGGCGAGCGTTTCTTCGAGGAAGGCGACAGCCTGGTGCTCGCCACCACCAATGCGGCGGCCAATTGGTTGGGTGAGGAACTGCGTTCACACGATCGCCAAGTGGTGGAGATCGGGGACTGCGCTGCACCGCGCCAGGCGCCTTATGCCTTCTATGAGGGTAGGCGAGCCGCATTGGAGCTATGATGGCCGGGCAGAGGATAAGAATGCCGATCGACGAGCTCCGCCAAGTGGCGCTCGAAGCCTGCCTCGCCTGCGGCGGCAGTCCGGCCATGGCGAAGGCGCTTGTCGATGCAACGCTCTCGGCCGCCTGCTTCGGGCGCACCGAGCTCGGCTTTCCGCATTTCGTCGATTATCTCACCAGCCTGCGCGACGGGCGGATCAATGGAGACGCCAAACCCCACTTCAACCATGTACTGCCTACCCTGATCCAGGCCGATGCAGACGGCGGCATAGCGCAGCTTGGGTTCGACCTCATTTACGACGACTTCACGACACGCGTGAAAACCTTCGGCATTTCAGTCCTCACGCAAAGAAACAGCTATACCGCCGGGGAATTGGGATACTACGTCCGACGCCTCGCTCAGGACGGGTTGATGTCCATCGCCGCCGCCAACGGACCGGCATTGATGGCCGCCGCCGAGGGCGGGGAGCGCGTCTACTGCACCAATCCGCTCGCTTTCGGCGTGCCCCTGCCGGAACCCTTGCCGCCCGTCGTCATCGACCAGGCAACAAGTGCGACGGCGTTCATAACGCTTGCCGAGGCGGCAAAGGCGCAGTCGCCGATTGCTCACGGCATAGCCATCGACGAGACCGGCGCCATCACCACCGATCCGGTCAAGGCGATGCTCGGCGCTCTCCTGCCCTTCGGCGGTTACAAAGGCGGCAATATCGCCCTTATCGTCGAGATGCTTTCGGCGGGTCTTTCCGGGGCCGCGTGGTCGCTCGATGCCGGCCACTTTCTCTCGGGCGAGCACCCGGTGAATGCGGGAATGACCGTGATCGCGCTCTTTCCCGCGGCCGCGGATTCGGATTTCCCGGAGCGCGTCAAGACCCAATTGGAACGGCTGCGTTCCAAGGGAGTCCGTATCCCCGGAGACAGAGCGATGCCCGCGAGCGTCGCGGAAACCGATCATCTTGACGTCGACATAGGCGTGTTGGAAACGATCCGTCGCTTTTGCCTTCAGTGATAAAATCATTGTTCAACTGAAAGAACCGAATGCATCGCGCCCGGCGGCATCATGCCGGCATTCATTGCGCGCAACAGGCGGCTTCAGCGGGGCCGGTTCATATACATTTTGCGCAAGGTCAGTCCAGACTGCGTCACGAAAAGCCGGTTGGCCGACAATATCGGGGCCTGACAATTGCTCCATAGCTGAGGAACAGTAAGATCAATCTCGACCAAGGCCATGATGGTTTGCGGTCCTAAAGCCAAACCCATCCATCCCATCACCCCCAAAAAGGATGGAAGGGATCGTACATACGCACTCCATCCCGTGCGTATGCCTGCATGCCTGTCTGCCTGCCGAAGGCCATCTTTAAGCGGTCCACTAAGACCCTTCGGCAGGCGACTGCTCTCGAATGGGGCGCTCTCCATAAGCTTCAGATGATGCGCATCTCGGCAAGATCGCCGCGGTCGAACCTGTGGCGTGGCGGAGACAGCTGTAAAATCGCTCCTTCAGCGTAATCGTTTTATCAGCGGGTTGTCGTCATTGCCGGCAGCGTGGCGTCTTGCCAATGGCCGCGGGTTCTGTCAGTTCCTGATCTGGATGGGAACTAATGTATTCAACGGGTTGGTCTTTTGACGTTTGCCATGCCCGAATTCGGGCTGCATCGGCTGGCACAAACCGCTGACCTTGATGCCGATATCACGCGGAGATCCACCTGCTCCGCTGCAAACTGCTGCACTCTATCCAACAATCGTCTAATATACGTCCAAGGCCGCTCATCCATGCCGTCTACAGGCTCTGATGAAGCGCCGCGGCCCAGGACGACCATTCCATGACGACTGGCAAAGCTGGCAGAGGTACGTGCACCAATCCGACACTCTCGCCGGCGGCGCGTCGCGCTGGCACCTGCGAGCGGTGGAGAAGGGTATGTCGAAACAGCCAGATCGAACAATGGGAGCGGGATGACAGAAAATAGCACTGCGCCATTCTCATTTCGATTTAGCGGTTCGTCCTTCGACAACATGGTCGAAACGCTGGGCGGCGCTTTTGGCGCATTTGATGCCGAGCCCGTCGGCCGCGCCCAGGACTTCCATTGGGGATTGGATTTCTCGGTCTGTGACAAAGCCGTCCTGCTCACCGGTTATCATGAGGCGGAGTTTCAGTTCAATATCGAGCCGACCGTCGATACGGCGGAGTATCTGTCGATCGTCGTACCGCGCAGCGGCGGCATGGGGGTAACCTATGGATCATCCCGCATCGCCGAGGCCGGGCAAGGAAAATTGCTTCTCTATAACAATTTCGAACCCAACAGCGTCATCATGCATGGGCAATCGAACGTCATCGACGAGTTGCTGATCAACTGGCCTGTCATCCTGCAGACGATCGGCCAGACGTTCGAGATGCCGTTCAGCGGCTCTCTCGATCTGCTGCCCGAACTGGATCTGTCGAAGCCGGAAGGCCGGTTGATCGGCAACCTCACGGAAACGATCATCTCAGGCATGCGCGACGATGGCCCCTTGCTGCAATCGCCGATCGCCATGGCGCATATGACGCAGGCACTCGCCGATCTGGTGGTGCGCCTGGTGCCGCACCGGCTGTCGCATTTCCTGGAGAGTGGCCCCGCCCTGATCGCCCCCCGGCATGTCCGCAGGGCGATCGAATTCATGCACGCCAACATCGATCAGCCGATCACCATGCCGAAGGTCGCCGAAGCGGCCGGCGTATCCAGCCGGGCGCTCGAAACCGGTTTTCGTGCGTTCAGAGGAACCTCTCCCGCTGCCTATCTGCTGACGCTTCGGCTGCGTGCGGCGCGCCAGGATCTGCTCGATCCCGTGAGCAAAGAGACCATGAAGGCCATCTGCCTCAAATGGGGCTTCTTTCATTTCGGCCGGTTTTCCGCAGTCTATAAAACCACATACGGAGAATACCCTTCCGACACCAGGAAGCGCGTGATCCGTCGATAGCGGCCATGGCTTGCAGCGCGGGGGTGTTTACGCCTCATCCGGCGGCGGCAATGTGTAGTGCACTCGCATGGTCCTCGGATCCCGCTTGACGATCCGCAGCCCCCCTTCGCGTTCCGCCAGGACGTTGAGTTCCCTGAGCACGAGAGAATGCGCAATCCCCAGCATGCGCGCAAAGGTGCGGCTGTCACCCGCAATCCCCAATTCCGCGGCGACAAGGAGACTGGCCTGGATGGATGTCAGCCTGATATCCCTGCCTTGCGCCGCAGCGACGAGAGCAAGAAAGCGATCGGCCTCGGAGGCCTCGTCGCTCACGCGGCTTGTCGCCGGCGGAAGGACACCATGATGGATTTCGAGGTGGGCGTATCGCTTTCGACGCCCGCGCTGCCAAGCGGCACGAGCACGTTCAGCTCGGGATAATAACCCGCGATGCTTCCCCTCGGAATGTCATAGGGCACAAAGCGGAAATCCTCTGCGATGCGCTCGATACCGTCATCATGCTCGCCGACCACGTCGACCCGGTCGCCGGCCTCGGCATTCATCGCCTTCAGGTCGGCTGGGTGAATGAAGATGACCTGCCGCTCCCCGTAGACGCCGCGATATCGGTCATCGAGACCATAGACCGTCGTATTGTATTGATCGTGCGATCGGAACGTCTGCAGGGCGAAACGCCCCTCGCCCTTTCGCGCCCGCTGATGCACCGTCTCCTCGGGAAGCGCCTCCCAAGAGAATGATGCCTTGCCTGCCGGTGTATGCCACTCCCGATGGGCGGCCGTGTTGCGCAGGTGGAAACCGCGCGGCTTGCGTAGGCGCGCATTGTAGTTTTCGAAACCTGGAATGGTTGCCTCGATATGATCGCGGATGCGGTCGTGGTCGTCGGCAAGCTCTGCCCAGTTGACCACGGCTGAGCCGACCGTTGCCTGTGCAATGCCGGCGATGATGGCGACTTCCGAAAGGAGGTGCGGCGAAGCCGGGCGATTGATGCCGGCGGACCCATGCACCATGCTCATCGAATCCTCGACGCTCACCAGCTGGGAGTTGCCCGCCGCGTTCAGATCCATCTCGGTGCGCCCGAGGCATGGCAGGATGAAGGCCGTCTCGCCGGGCATGAGATGCGAATGGTTGGGTTTGGTGGCGATATGCACCGTCAGCTTCAGCCGCCGCAGCGCCTTTTCAACAAGTGCGCTGTCGGGCGTGGCGCGGGCGAAATTGCCGCCAAGCCCGATGAAGGCCTCGGCCGAGCCATCGAGCATCGCGCCGATCGCGGCAAGGACATTGTGGCCATGTTCGCGGGGAACGGTGAAGCGGAAGTGCTTCTCCAGCGCATCGAGGAAATCATCCGATGGCTTTTCATTGATGCCGACGGTGCGGTCGCCCTGCACGTTGGAATGGCCGCGAACCGGGCAAAGGCCGGCACCTGGCCGGCCGATATTGCCGCGCAGAAACATGAAATTGGCGATCTCGCGGATCGTCGAGACGGAATGCAGATGCTGGGTCACACCCATCGCCCAGGTGCAGATGACCCGCTCGGCGCTGATATAGACATCGGCCGCCCGTTCGATCTCCTGCCGGCTCAGTCCCGATTGGTCCTCGATCTCGGCCCAGTTGGTCGCCTCGACCGCTGCCCGGTATTCTGCAAAACCTGCGCAGTGTTCGGCGAGAAATGCATGGTCGAGAACGGAGGTCAGACCGGCGGCCACGGCTGCGTCTTCCGCGGCCAGCACAGCCTTCGCCATCCCACGCACCGCGGCCATGTCGCCGCCGAGCTGTGGCTGCAGATAAAGGCTGGCGATATCGGTCGAACCGCCGCGCAGCATTTCGACCTTGTCCTGCGGGTCGGAGAAGCGCTCCAGGCCGCGTTCGCGGATGGGATTGAAGACGACGACGCGCGCGCCGCGGATCGCCGCCCGGCGCAAGTCGCCCAGCATCCTCGGATGGTTGGTGCCCGGGTTCTGCCCGATCACGAAGATCGCGTCGGCCTCTTCGAAATCCTCCAGCAGTACGGTACCCTTGCCGACACCGACCGCCTGGCGCATGGCGATGCCGCTCGCCTCGTGGCACATGTTGGAGCAGTCGGGAAAATTGTTGGTGCCGTAGACGCGCACGAACAGCTGGTAGAGGAAGGCCGCCTCGTTGCTCGCCCGGCCCGACGTGTAGAATTCCGCCCGGTTGGGGCTATCGAGGCCAGTCAGAATGCTGCCGATCTCGGCAAAAGCATCCTCCCATGCGACCGGCAGGTAACGGTCGCTCGCCGCATCGTAGCGCATCGGATGCGTGAGGCGGCCGTTGAGTTCCAGTTCATAGTCCGTCAGCTGGCGAAGCTGCGATACAGTCTTTTCCGCGAAGAAGGCGGGCGTGGCCCGTTTCTCCGTCGCCTCCCAGGCGACGGCCTTCACGCCGTTCTCGCAGAATTCGAACGACGATCCGTGCTCCGGATCGCCCCAGGCGCAGCCCGGGCAATCGAATCCATCCGGCTGGTTCGCCTTCAGCATCGTCCGCGCGCCTGAAATCGGCATGCCGCTTTGCAGCAACTGCTTCCCGCAGCTCTTCAAAGCGCCCCAGCCGCCGGCTGCCGCCGATTTCTTTCCAATGAATTTTGTGTCCATGCGCCCTGTATTGTCGAAGCGGGGAAAACATCAAGGGCGCCCGCGCGATGGCTCGATAGGAAAAACCTATCAAGGATTCGATCTAACCGACGTCCTTCATGGAGTGCCGCTCCTCGGGCGAATGTGCCAGGATGCGATTGCGGCCTTGGGTCTTGGCGTCGTAGAGGGCGGCATCGGCCTCGCTCAGGAGGCGGTTCGGGTTGATCCTCAAGGTGGCTCCCGTCGCACAGGATATGCCGATGCTGGCGGTCACCCGGCCGAATTCGCTGCCGGTATGAACGATATTTTCCTGGCTTAGGAGACGTGCGAACTGTTCGGCAACGATCATCGCCCCCTTCGCACTGGTTGCAGGCAGCAGAACCACGAATTCCTCTCCGCCGTAGCGTGCGACGATGTCGGCCGGGCGGCTTACGGACTGGCGAAGACACCTGCTGACGACACGCAGGCATTGGTCCCCGGCGGGATGACCATAGGTGTCGTTATAGGCCTTGAAGCGGTCGATATCGACCATCAGAAGGCTGAACGGCGTGTTTTTCCTGGCGCTGCCTGCGGTCTCGCGGGCGAAAGCCTCGTCGAAGGCCCGGCGGTTGACCATGCCGGTGAGCCCGTCGGTCTCGGCGAGGGACTTCAGCTGCTCCGCCGACAGCCGGAGGGCGATTTCCGCCTGCTTGGTCGCCGTGATGTCGGAGACAACGGCCATCGCCGTGCCGTCTTCCGCTAACCTTGTCCGGATGCTGCGCCAGTCGCCGTTGTGAAGCTGAACCTCTTCGTCCTTGTTGCTGTGCAACGTCGCACTGACGGACCTGATCCACTCTTCGCGGTCAGCGTCCGGGATACCCGTGCGCTCGCCGGTTTCGGCAACGCGGCGAAGGATGTCGCTGATATGAGCGCCAACCACGCGGGCGTCTCCGGATAGCGGAAAGGCGGCGCGATACTGGTCGTTGCAAAAAACCAGAAAACCCTTGCTGTCGTACATGGCGATGCCATCGGACATGCCGGCCATCGCATGTGACAGCAGGTTCTTGCTCTTGCGCAATTCCCGCTCCAGAGCAGTCCGCTCCGTCACGTCACGCGTGACGCCGGCCAGGCCGATCACCCGTCCCTGCCTATCCTTCAGCGGCACCTTGGAGGCGAGCAGGTATCTGTCTTCGACACGCTCGACGGAGTCGATCAGGGGCACCCCGGTGTCCATGACCTGCTGTTCGAGATAATAAAATTCTTCGGCGCGCGGCCGCGAGATAAGATTGAAATCCGACAATCCGGTCATCTCCGCCGTGGTTCTGAAACGAAAAAGGCGGATCATATTTTCGTTGACGGTGATGAACCGGCTGTTTCGGTCCTTCACGTAGAGATAATCGGGCGACTGCGAAAATGCGGTCACCAGGATGCTTCGCTCCAGCTCCCATTGTTGCGTCTTCAACAGAACGAAACCACACAGCACCGTCGCCAGGCAGTTCAATACCGTCATCGGCAGACCGATGATGGCCAATACGCGGGCGTGCACCAGGGTAGGAAGCACCGCCATCAAAACAATAAGTGCGCCGCCGAGCGCGAGGCTCAGCAGCGCAACGTCTATGAGCTCGGGAGATCTCTTGCGGATCCAGACGTGGGCAGCCAGGCCGATACCGGTCGCGACAGCAATTGCGATCAGACCGTCGATCATTGCCGCGCCGCCGACCCAGAAGCGGAAGACTATCGCCAGCGACGCCGCAAAGGCCGCCGCGATCGGTCCGCCGAACATGCCCGCCAAAGCAAGCGGCGAAAAGCGGATGTCGATATAAATGCCGGGATTGACTTCGACGGCCAGCAATATGGACCCGATGGAGGCGCCGCCGGCTATGATTCCGAAGGCGATTTTTTCCTGTGTGACCGAACGACGCTGAAATTGGATCGAGAAATGCGCCCAGAGCGAAATCGCCAGGCACACGAATGACAGGTTGCCACCGAATTGCGTCCAGATGCCATTCACTGCGTTGGATCCACCTTCCAATACATGTATCGAACCAATCATAGGGCAACACTGGTTTGAGCTTCGTTAAATCAAAGACCTATCAAGCCATATTCCTTCGCAGACGCGTCTCCCGGCCGGTCGGCAGCAATGCGATGACAGGAAAGCAGGCGTCCGCCCGACGATTAGGTATGGGCACCCAGGCCCGCTGCCAGATTTGGCAACATCTATGGAAAGGTCGCGCTCCAGCACGGCAAGAGACATCATGTCCGCCACACCCTGCGGTTCAACGGCTAGCAGCCGCTGCATAAGGTATATTTAACAACAGCATCCTCTGCGTCGGGACACATATCCCAATGACACAATATAGCGTTATCCGGATAAGCCTGCGCAATCGGGCCATTCGTTGCAAGCAGCCATCCCATGCCGCCAGCAGCCGCGGCTGCCGACGGCATCGTCCAACGCTTCTTCGACTACTTGCAGATCGCCGCCGCCAAGAAGCCACGCATCGCATCGCCATAGGGCGGCCGCATCATGTATTCCGCTTCCACCATCCTGCTCTGGTGATAGACGGCGCGCGGATGCGAGAAGGCGAGGAGGCCGAATTTGCCGTGATAGGAACCCATGCCCGAATGGCCGACGCCGCCGAAGGGCAGGCCTTCCGCCGTGACGTGGCTCATGCAGTCGTTGACCGTCACCCCGCCGGAGGTCGTATTGTCGAGCACGCGGGCCTCCTCCTGCTGATCCTGGCTGAAGTAATAGAGAGCGAGCGGGCGCGGCCTGGCATTGATGCGATCGATGACGTCGGCAATATCGCGATAGGGAAGAACCGGCAGCACGGGTCCGAAGATTTCCTCCTGCAGCACGTGCATCTCTTCCGTGGGATCGAGTATTAAGGTCGGAGGCATGCGGTGGGCCGATTGCTGGGAGAAATTCTCTGCCGCCGGGTTGATCTCGACGATCCTCGCGCCCTTGGCCCTGGCATCGTCGATCAGGCCCTGGATGCGGGCGAGATGGCGGGCATTGACGATCGAAGTGTAATCAGGATTTTCCTTCAGCGCCGGATACATCGCGCCGACCGCCGCGACCGCGTGGCCGGCAAAGGCTTCGACGCTTTCCTCGGGCACATAGACATGATCAGGTGCAAGGCAGATCTGGCCGGCGTTCAGCGTCTTGACGGTCATGACCCGGCGCGCCGCGTCTGCGAGGTCGCCCGAGCGGCCGACGATGACGGGCGACTTTCCGCCGAGCTCCAGCGTCAGCGGCGTCAGGTTTTCCGCCGCCGCGCGCATGACATGATGGGCGACCGCGGTTCCGCCGGTGAAGATCAGGTGGTCGAAGGCAAGCGATGTAAAGGCCGTGCCCGTCGCCGGTCCGCCCTGAACGACTGATATTTCCGTTTCGTCGAAGGCCCCGGCAATGAGGTCCGCCATCAAGGCGGCCGAGGCCGGCGTCACCTCCGACGGCTTGATCATGGCGCGGTTGCCGGCGGCGAGAATGCCGGCAAGCGGCGCGAGGGCGAGCTGATAAGGGAAATTCCACGGGCTCAGGATCCCGACAATCCCCTTCGGCTGATAGACCACTTCGGCCACGGCGTCCGGGAACAATGCCTCGTGCTGCTCGGGCTTCAGCCATTCGACAAGATGGGCCTTGGCATATTTGAGCGAACCGACACAGGTGAAGACATCGAGAAGCAGGCTCGCCTCGACGCTGCGGCTGCCGAAATCCTCCGACAGGGCAGCGGCGATTGCATCCTTATGATCGACAAGAAGGGCGATGACGCGGTCGATGCGATCGATGCGGGTGTCGATGCCCGGCGGGCCATCCCTCAGGAACGACGCCCTTTGCCGGCCAAGCAGCGCCTTCATGACATCGGGGCTGGTATCGGTGGCGATTGGGGTGACGGTGTTCATTGTTTCCTCCCTTGAACGATGTCAGACGGCCGGCTGACGCACGACCGGTTTCAGCACGATGCCCTTTTCCGAATCCTCCACCGCCTGGTTGATGTCGGCGAAATCATAGAAGGTGATGAGCCTGTCGAACGGGAAGCGGCCCTGCCGATGCAGGTCGATCAACAATGGGATCAGCACGTCGGGATTGGAATCGCCCTCGACGATGCCGCGGACCCGGCGCCCGCCCGACAGGATATGGGTGAGGTCGAGCGTCAGCGTTGCGCCATGGGGCGAGGCCCCGACGATGCCGCAGGTGCCGCGCGGCGCCAGCACCCGCACGCACTGGTCGATGACGGCGGGCACGCCGGAGGCATCGATCGAATAATCGACGCCAGCGCCGGTCAGCGCCATGATCGCGGCAACCGCGTCGCTCGCCTTGCCGTTGATGATGTCGGTCGCGCCGAGTTCCGCCGCAAGCGCCAGCCGCGTCTCGTTGACATCGACGGCGATGATCCGTGACGCGCCGACGATCCGCGCCGCCATCACGGCGGCAAGCCCGACGGAGCCCATGCCGAAAACCGCGAGCACCTTTCCCGGTTCGATCTTCAGCGCATTCATGACCGCGCCGGCGCCGGTCTGGATGCCGCAGGCAAGCGGCCCGAGCAGCGCTAGGTTCGCTTCCTTCGGCACTTTCACGACATTGCGCTCATGGCACAGAGCGTGGCTGGCAAAGGAGGATTGTCCGAAAATATTGCCGTGAACCCGCTCTCCCTCGCATGAGAGCCCGCTCGAACCATCGGCGCGCGCACCGAAGAAATTGCGCGGGAAGAATTCGTGGCAATAGGTCTCCTCGTGATCGTTGCAGCTCGGGCAATGACCGCAGGAATTGAAGGTCATGACCACGTGATCGCCTGGCTTGACCTTGGCAACGCCCGGCCCGACACGCTCGACGATGCCGGCGCCTTCATGGCCAAGCACGACCGGCTGCGGCACCGGCAGATGCTGGTCACGCATGACGATATCGGTGTGGCAAACCCCTGTTGCCACGACGCGAACCAGGATTTCACCTTCGCGCGGCTCCTCCAGATCGAGCCTTTCCAGCGAAAACGGCGTATGGGGCGCACGCGCCACCGCAGCATGGATCTTCATTGCTTTCCTCCTCCCAATGATCGGCTCGTCAACGGCCCGGCGAGCCGGGCCCGTCCTCAGCGGTCGCGCTTGTAGGCGCCGAGCCCCGGCTGATAGGTCTTGTCGTCGAGGAATTGCTTCAGCCCCTCGTCGCGTCCCTTGGTCTTGTCGAGAAACAGCATCTGTTCCAGCTTGGCGTAGATGTAATCGTCGGCGAGATCCCAGGGCAGGTTGCGCACGCGCTTGTAGGTGTCCTTGGCGGCCTTCAGCGTCACCGGGTTCTTTGCGAGCAGGCTGGCGCAGATCTTGCGGACCCGGATTTCAAGCTCCGCCAGCGGCACCGCCTCGTTGACGAGACCCATTTCGGCGGCCTTGCGCCCGCCGAACAGTTCGCCGGTCATGATGTAATAGAGAGCATCGCGATGGCGCATCACTTCAGCGACCGCGCGGGTGACGTTGCCGCCCGGCAAAATGCCCCAATTGATCTCGGAGAGGCCGAAATTCGCCTCCTCGGCGGCGATGGCGAGATCGCAGGAAACCAGCGGCGTGAAGGCGCCGCCGAAGCACCAGCCGTTGACCATGGCGATCGTCGGCTTTTCGAAATACATCAGCCGGCCCCACCAGTTGCCGGACTGGCGCCGCGCCTTCAGCGTCGCATCACGCGGCTTGTCGTCATTGTCGCGGAAATATTCCTTCAGATCCATGCCGGCCGACCAGGATTCACCGGCGCCGCGCAGGACGAGGACGCCGCAACGCTCGTCGCCCTCGAGCTCGTCGAGCACTTCGAGCATCCTGATATTCAAGGCCGGGTTCATCGCATTGCGCTTTTCCGGACGGTTGAGGGTCACGAAAGCGATGCCGCTGTCGAATTCGACCAGAACCGGCGATTGCCTATCAGTCATGTTCTTTTCAGTCATGAGGTTACTCCATGGGTTTCGGCGTGAATGCCGGGGGCCGCGTCACAGGGCCTGTCGTTGAAGGGTTTCGTCAAAATGGAACTGGCGCAGGACATGTTTCTGCACCTTGCCGGAGGCGGTGCGGGGAATGGCCTCGACGAAGAGGATGCGGGCCGGGCGCTTGAAGGCTGCGAGCCTTGCGGCGCAATGGCCGGCGATCTCATCGCCCGTTGCCACGGCACCCGGCCGCAGCACGACATAGGCGACACCGCATTCGCCCCATCGGATGTCGGGAATGCCGACGACCGCGGCCTCGAGAATATCGGGATGGCTTGCGAGTGCCGCTTCGACCTCGGCGGGATAAACATTCTCGCCGCCGCTGATGTACATGTCCTTCAGCCGGTCGACGATGCGATAGAAGCCGTTCGCTTCGCGCCGGCCGAGATCGCCGGTGCGGTACCAGCCGTCGGTGAAGGCGGCAGCGGTTTCCTGAGGCTTGTTCCAGTAGCCCGGCGTCACCGCCGGCCCGCGCAGCCAGAGTTCACCGATCTCGCCTTCATCAACCTCGCGGCCGTCCTCGCCGACAATGCGAATGTCGAGCAAGGGTGCCGGAAGACCGACGCTGCCGGGATTGTCCTGCACGGCGCGCCGGTCGATCGGCACGTGCAGCACCGTTCCGGCCTCGCTCATGCCGTAACCATTGACCAGCGCAACGCCGTCGTCGAGATAGCTTTCGATCAGCGCCTGCGTCAGCGGCGCGCCGCCGACGAAGAGCGCATGCAGGCCGGCCAGCGCCGCGGCGCCATAGGCGGGATCATTGCGCAAGGCGAGTGCGATCTGCGGCACGGCGAAATAATGGGTGACGGCACGCTGCCGGTCGGCAAGGGCTGCGAGTGTGCGCGCCGGCGTGAAGCGGTCGGAGACAACAAGGGTGCCACCCAGCATCAATGTGGTGCGCGCGACGGCAATCAGCCCGATCGTGTGGAAGAACGGCAGGTCGCACAGGGCGACGGATCCCGGCCCGATCTCTCCGACGACGGAAAAATTAATGGCCGCGAAAAAAGCGTTGCGGCGGGTGATGACGACGCCCTTCGGCTGGCCCGTCGTGCCCGAGGTGTAGAGAAGGACGCAGGCTCCATCGGCATCGGCGGACACCGGCGCGGCCGGAAGGCTCGCCTCGATCCGCGCGGCGAACCCGGCCGGACTGTCGCCCGTCGATATCACCGCCATCTCAGGATCGGCTCCCGCAAGGCTGGCGACGGTTGCCGCAAACTCCTCGTCGTGAACCAGCAGAACCGGGGCGCAATCGGCAAGGATCGGCCGAAGCTCGGCGGCGTTGAGGCGCCAGTTGAGCGGCACGTAGATGGCGCCGGCACGCTGGCAGGCAAAGGCAAGCACGATCGAATCCAGGGAATTGCGCGCCAGCAGGGCGACACGCCCCCCGTCGCGGCGTGCTCCGAGTTCATCGCTGAGGAGGCCGGCGCACCGGGCGATCCGCGTATCGAGCTCGGCATAGCTGAGCTGCCGGTCGGTGGCGATCTCGAACAGAGCCGGACGGTCCGGTGCGACGCGGGCGCGGTAAAGGATCGGATCATCCGTCACCAGTCCGCAATCCGCCGACGAAGCCATCCCGGAAAAGGAATGCGCCATTTCTCCTCCCATGCCCGCTGCTCCCCGCGGCAGGCATCACATTTGTATGCAACACATACTAATATCTTTTTCCTGTGATGCAAGAGGCTGTTTACGGCAAATCCGATCGCTCGATTGGCGCGAGGAAATCCGCACTACGGATATTGACTAACCTGCTGATTTTGATGGTTATGGCGCCTGGACGAGGCGAGAACGAACGATGGCAACAAAATCACCGCAGGACGATTTAGAGGGTGAAGATGCTCCGGCGACGCCGGGCCTCGACGTCGGCCGGCTTGGCGATCTGCTGGGATTTCATCTGCGCATGGCCCATGTCGCGATCTATCGCGACTTCGCCGAAACCATGGAGGAACTGGCGCTGACGCAGAAGCAGCTGGCGGTGATGGAACTCGTCGCCGGCAATCCGGGCGCATCGCAGATCGACCTTGCCAATACGCTCGGCACCGACCGGGCGACGATGATGGCCCTCGTCAACCGGCTGGCAGCCCGCGACTTCATCGAGCGCCGCCCCTCCGAGGCAGACCGCCGGCGCCAGGAACTTCATCTGACGAAGGCGGGACACGCAATGCTCGCCCGGGCGCGTGCGCTGATCGACAGGCACGAGCAGCGTTTCATCGACCTGTTTTCGCGCGACGAACTGGATGCGCTGCTGACGGCGCTGAAGCGGATATACAAGGGGAACTGAAACCCGCCTTCGCTCGGGAAGCAAGCAGCATCCAAGCCTTTAGATTTCTATTGGGTAACCCCCGTGTTATGATCCCCATCCTGGCGTCGTCCGCCGTGGGTTCTGCACACGGAGACTTGTCTCATGAGCGAAGTGGACGTACTTTTTGCCTCCCTGCGACAGGCGGCTGACCCGCGGACGGTCGAGTGCATCGAAAACGTCGTCACGCATGGCTCGGATCGCGAGCTCAATCGCATCAATGCGCTCGCTTTCGCCGATAAGCACGATCTCGACCAAGAGAAAACCATCGCCGCATTTCTCCATGCAGCCCGCATAGGCGCGTTCGAGATGACCTGGAATGTCCTTTGCCCGGGATGCGGCGGCGTCCTCGACAGCGGCGCAACCCTCAAAACCGTCGTCCATGAGACGTATCATTGCGCGCTCTGCGCGGCCGGATACGAGCCGACCCTCGACGAAATGGTCGAAGTCACGTTTACGGTCAGCCCGCGCGTGCGCAGGATTGCCGCCCACGACCCCGATCGGTTGCCGCCGCTTGAGTACTACCGCCAGATCTTCTTCAGCTCCGGTGTCGACTTGCCTGACGATCTCGAAGCGAGGTTTTCACGCATCCAGCTGGAGATGATCGAGTTGGCTCCGGGCGAGAAGGCTTTCGTCTCCCTGCAGCTGCCGGCGCAGTTCGTTATCATCTTCGATCCGGTGACACACTCGGCGCAGTTCATCGACGTGCAGGGCGAGCCCACCGACGAACGTCAAACCCTCTCGATGATCATCAGCCGGACACATGCGCTGAACGAAACGCTGACCCTGCGCCCGGGCTCACTGCGGCTCACCCTCGAGAACCACACCGATCGCAGAGTGGTGCCGAATGTCTGCATCGCAGGAGACGAGCTGCACGACTTGCTGGGCCGCAGGCGGCCTTTCCTAACAGCCAAGCGCCTACTGACGAACCAGAGCTTCCGCGACATCTATCGGACCGACACACTCGACGTCGACCAGCGCCTCAAGATCACCAGCCTGACTTTCCTCTTCACTGACTTGAGGGGATCGACCGCGCTTTACGAGCGCGTCGGAGATCTTGCCGCTTTCGATCTGGTGCGAGCGCATTTCCGGGTTCTTCACGAGATCGTCGCCACAGAGGCCGGAGCCGTCGTCAAGACCATAGGCGATGCCGTGATGGCGACCTTTCCGAGCCCGGACCGCGCCGTGGCGGCGGCGCTCAAGATGCGGGAGGCGATGCTTCGGCTAAATGCCGAACACGGCAGCGACGATCTTCTCCTGAAGATCGGCATTCATGAGGGACCATGCCTCGCCGTCAACCTGAACGACCGGCAGGATTACTTCGGCCAAACCGTCAATATCGCCTCCCGCGTCCAGGGCCTTGCCGATCCCAATGTGATCATGACGACCGAGGCAATCGTCGAGGATGCCCAGGTTTCAGAGATCCTCCGCGACAGCGGCATCACATCGGCCTCCCGGATGGCGGAGCTTCAGGGCATCGGGAGAGAGGTGAGGATTTTTGCGCTGTCGTGAGGTTGGTCCGCTCTTCGACGTGAAGCAGCTGTTGCAGTTTCCGCTAACGGCGGCCTTTAGCGGACTTTCATCGGCAATCAGTGTTCGGCAGCTTCGCGCCCCCATTTCCGTCGTTTAGGCTGATTGCTACTTAACCTAAAAAGCGACATTCGTTCATTCCGTCACAAAGCTACGGAGGATTACGCTGTGACGTCATGATCAGGACGGGACGGACATACTTGTCCCGTTTGGTTCGGGAGGGCATCGACGCCGAGCAGCCTAACCCCATCCGACAATCAAATAGAGGAAGATGAAGCACAGCAGGCTGACGGCTTCGCCCCTGGCCAGAAGCCCTACGGCGTGCACAGGATGTCGATGCACTTGGCAGCAAATGGCCCCGTTCATCGAATCGGGTTAAGACGATTGGCGCGCGATTAGGGATCGGCTACATGGCGATGGAACAGGATGAAGGGCTGGCGGTATTCAATTGGAGTCGCCGCTGGACACCCATGGAATGGACCGCACGATGGGTGCCGGCTGAGCTGCAGCGCCACGCCGGTGTGGACGGCCCGAAGATGGTCACGCTAAGCGATTGGGCGGACACGCACTGTCTAGTGCTACTTGGGGATGCCGGGCTCGGCAAGACGCATGAGATCGATCGCCTGGCGTCTCGCCTGCGGACCGATGGCGTAGCGGTCGATCTTCTTAGAGGCCGCGATCCGGATCTCCCGGCAGCGCTCGATGCGCTGCTGTCCTCACCACATCATGCCGCCTGGTCGGGCGATCAGAAGGCTTGGTATATTTTCATCGACGGGTTGGATGAAATCACACCGTCGACGGACGCGGCAAGGCTGTTGTCCGGCTTTCTCGACCGGCTCTTTGCAACTCACCGGGATACGGACCGTCTGCGGCTAATAGTTACCTGTCGGACCTCGGCCTGGGGCGAGGCGTTCGATCGGGTGCTTGAGGATCGATGGCCTGTGAGCAACCTGCGCAAGCTCGTTCTCGCGCCGCTTGATCGGGTCGACATCGAGGAGGCGATCGCGCAAAGCGAGCGTGATCCTATCAAGCAGGCTCACCTTGAAGAGCAGCTGCTTGCCCCACAGCTGCGGACCTTAGCCGGGTTGCCGCTTTTCCTCCACTTACTTCTGATGCGCCATCGCTCCGGCGCGCCTCTGCCCAATGGGCCAGCCCATCTCCTGCCATTCGCCATCGAGGGCGCGCTCGCCGATCCGTCAGTCGACGAGGTCGAAAGGCGCCTGCGGACAGTCGGACGTATGGCTGCGGCCAGCCTCCTATCGGACCAGCCGCGCCTGATGTTGAAAGCCGGCCAGGGTGCGACTGACGCGTTGGCAGTGTCGCGCATCGCCGGCGGGACCGAAGCCGTGTCCGGCGGGTCCTTTGTCGTGACGCCGGCTCGCATGGCGCGCTGCCTTCAATCCAGCCTCTTCACCGAGGTCGCGCCGGACGTTTTTGAATGGTCGCATCGCATTGTGAGCGACTTTCTCGCGGCGCGCTATCTCGCCGAACATCAGCTTTCAGCTGAGCAGATCCTGTCGCTGCTAACTATCCAAGAGGTCGGCGGACCGGGTGGCGTCCAACCCCGGCTACTTGAAATGGCCGGCTGGGCAGCCACCATGATCCCGACCTTTTTCGACGCGCTGCTGGAGCGGCAGCCGGACGCGCTGCTGCGGGCCCAGGCTACGATGCTGAAACCCGAGCAACGAGCGCGTCTCGCCGATGCGCTTCTACTCCGCTTCGGCAGGGGCGATCTACTCGAACAGTATGAGCAGCTTGAGCCGTTGCTCGGCCGGCTCGATCATCCGGGTCTGGCGGAACAGTTGCGCCCCATCATCACCGATACCGAAGCCGCACCGTTCCGGCGCCGCGCCGCCATCGATATGGCCGTCGCGGCCCAGTTGGAGACGCTTGCGGATACGCTGCTCGACGTCACGCTCGACACCGGCGGGGACGCGGTTTTGCGTTCCATCGCGTTGCGGGCGGGGCTACAACTCGACCCTATGCAGGCCAAAGAGCGGCTGAAGCCGCTGCTTGCGGGTGACCTGTTAGGGGACGAGGAGGACCGTCTGAGAGGCGCGCTGCTCGATCTCTACTGGCCCGACCAGTTGAGTTTCCGCGAGCTGCTAGGCGTGCTCACCATCCCGAAGAGGCGCGATTTCATTGGTCATTATCAGCTCTTCCTCTACAGGTTCGTCACACCCGATCTGACTCCGGATATGGCGCTCGATGCGCTTACTTGGCTACACCAGCGTTTCGACGTAGATGGGAGGGACCATTATCAGTTGCTCCCCGTCATGCAGCGAGTTTTCTGGGCGGCGGCGACGCAGACGGCGGTTTCCGGAGTCCGCAACGCGATGGCGGAGCTGGTCGACGATGTCGGTCACGAGCTAGGCGAACTGACAACTAGGCAGAACAAAGATATTGTCCCGTGGCCCGAAGGTTCTGAGGTGCGCGTTGACATAGTGCAGGCAATATTGGAGCGAGCTAGCGAACCAGCGCGCGCCATAGCGGTAGTTTTTCTATATTTGCCCGATCTCGTTCGCCCAGCTGATATTGGGATGTTTGTCTCGCGGTTGCCAGGCGTCGACGAGCGGATTTGCGGTGCATGGGCCCAGATCATCGTCGATCTAGGACTCAATTTGCCGATCAACATGCTGACGCCGGTCTGGCAGATGGCATCGCGGGTTCCTCAGCTCAAGACGCTTCTGGCCGAGCGCTACACGGTCGACATCGCATCGCCAGCAGCGGACCGGATGCGGCGGAAGTGGCGGCGCGAGGTAGAGGAGCAGCAGCGCGCGGCCGAGGAGGAGGATGCCGAGACTAGCTGGCTCGCGACAGTGGTCGATCTGCTCGACCGGATCGAGGCGGGGGATGCCGGGCTGTGGTGGCAGCTCAATCTCCAACTCTTCTATGAGCCAGTCGGCGGCTATCACTCGAATCTCGAATTCATCGCGGATCTGACCCGGACGCCTGGATGGAAGGCGCTTAACGATCAGGATCATCATCGCATCCTGCGCACGGCGGAACTTTACCTGCGTGATGCGCCCCTTGCCGATTCTGCTTGGCTGGGCACGATTACCAGCCATCGTCCCGCCAACGCCGGGCTGCGGGCGTTGTTCCTGCTCCACCAGCACGCGCCCGCGGTCCTGGCGCAGCTGCCCGCGGAGACATGGGCGGCATGGGCGCCAGCGACGATCGGCTTTTTCAGCAATGATTTTTATGATGATGGCGATGTGCAGCGCGAGCTCGTCGCCGAAACTTATCGCGTCGCGCCGTCCGCGATCCATGACGCCGTTCGCCAGATCGCGCTCGGCGGGCAGTCGGAGGGCCTAAACCAGCGTGTGTTCGAGCTGCTCGACAGCGTTTTCGACGCGCCACTGGCTGAGCTGCTCGAGAATTTGCGTCAGGCTGACGGACTCAAGGGAAAGAATGCCCGCGCCGACATTCTGACCTTTCTGGTGCGGCACAGCGATGCGCGCGCTACGGATCGGGTGCAAACCGCACTCTCCCGCCGGGAACAGCAGACACTGCCATCATCGTCAGACGGGGGGGAGCTGGTGACGGCGGCGGTCGAGATGCTGTTTGCCCGGCCCGGCGAGCACTGGAACATGCTTCTTGATTTGCGCGAGTCCAATCCAACGCTCGCCAGTGCGGTCTGGGCAGGGATTGCGCAGGCATTCGCCTTCAGCCGGGCGCTGTCCTTGGAGGAACTCAGCGAATATGAGCTGGCTCAGACCTATATTGACCTCGCCATCCTGTTACCCGAGCGGCCGCCTGAAACGTCCGGCGCGCGCGTGCTGGGCGTTCCGGATCATATAGCGCAGTTGAGCAGCGCCGTCCTCGCCAGGCTGGTGAATGTAGGCACCAATGCCGGGCTTGAGCAGCTATATCGGATCCAGCGCGCGCTTCCGCATGTGGCCGACAGTCTGCAATGGTCAATCGGCACGGCCCGCCAAAATGTCCGCAGCAAGACCGTCCGTCGCGAGGATCCCGCCGAAGTGCTCTCACGCATCGCCGATATGAGCATGGCCCTAACAGGATCCGTTCCGGAACCCGCTGCCGGATCTAGGCGTGACGCTCCCAGCGCGCTGCCCGTTCCCACTGGGATCGATGTCCCGACTCCCGCCCTGCAACCATCAGGTCCACTCGATCCGGCTAGCCACCGCGTCATCCTGCTGGTGGCAACGGAATGGTCGTCAAGCCATGGCGGCATTTCAACACTCAACCGTGATCTGTGCGTGGCGCTTGCGGCGCTCGGGCATCGGATTCTGTGCCTTGTCGTCGAAGCCTCTGAGGCCGAGCAGAATGACGCCCGCGCGAAATCTGTCACCCTAATTAGGGCACGCGAGTCCGTGGGCATTAGAGGTCGCGAACGGCTCCTCCTATGCGAACGCGAAGATCTGGAAAAAGCGCCCGACATCGTCATCGGCCATGATCATATCACTGGCCGCTACGCGCGCGCTATCGCAGGCCGTTTCGGCGCGAAATATGTTCACATCCTCCACACCATTCCGCAGGAAAATGAAGCGCTGAAGGACTCACGCGATGGGATCGAGCGCGACCTTCTTGCCGGCGAGATCAAACTCGAGGATCAGATCTCGCTGGGGCAGCAGTCCGATCTGATCGTCGCAGTGGGGCCTAGGATCGAACGTCATTTTCGAGCTGAGGCTTATAACATCCCCGACGTTGTGGTGATGGTACCCGGATTGAATACCGAGCTATTGAAGGTCACGGTCAATCATCTCAGCCTCCGGCTTAACAGCTGTCTCATGTCGGGTCGGATGGAGGACGCTGGCGTCAAGGGTGGGCGGCTCGCCTGTGACGTCATCAAGCAAGTGGCGCAGTTGCGCCAATGGCCTACAGGAGACACACCCCAGCTATCCATTCGGGGGTTCAGCAAAGAGAAGGCTGATGCGGAATTTGCACGGATTGGCTTTGCCAAAGACTATGCTCAGTTCGTGCGCTTCCGTTCCTATTCGACCAATCCGGATGAATTACGGCAGGATTATCTCAAGTCAGCGCTGATTATCATGCCGTCTGTCGCAGAAGGCTTCGGACTGACGGGCCTCGAGGCGATTTCGGTTGGTGTGCCCGTGGTGCTCTCGTCGGAAAGCGGCCTCGCCCACTATCTTTTGGCGTCAGAGCTGAATGACGGCCTGGACCAGGCGCTGGTCGAGCCGTCGATCGCACCGGTCACGCTGTGCGATCAGGACAACCTAGCCGCATGGGTAGAGAAGGTAGACGCGATCCTCTCGGATCGTGCGGCCGCGTTCAGGCGTGCCGCTGAACTGCGTGATGCGCTAAAGGCGAGGCTCAACTGGGACATAGTTGCTCGCAGATTGTCCAAGGATCTTGAGCGACTGCACTAGGAAACAGTCCGGTCGTCTAACACAGGCTAAGGACTATCGCGAGGGGGCAGCCCTCGGGGACGTCTCTGAATACCCACGCTATTCTTGGGCAGGAAAGAAACCCCTCACGACATTCATCGTAGTTTAAGGCGGTTATATTCGTCGTAATTCGCCGGATTTGAGCGTCCGTAGATTCTGTATTTATCAGCGGTGGGAACACAGCGAGGCGCGGCGCAAAGGCTTGCCCGCTAGTAAATCGTTGGTGCTCTTGCGATCCGAGTCGGCAGCCGGTTATGCGACGTCCGCTTCTGTGCGCATCTTGTCCGAGAGCCGTCAATCCACAAACGACACGATGTCGGCCATAGCCGATTGCGGCACGCGATGACCGGTATGGCGCATTGCAGTCCTACGCCAGCTTGGGATTCCATGTCAGCATGATCTGCGATCCAAGACCGGCAAATTTGAGCTTTGACCAGCGAGCCCCAAACCTAAGGCCAATCCGCATAGCCTGAAGACAGCATGCTGTTTCCCGAGCCGGCTGAAGCGCGGGCGATTTCGCGGTAGCCGGCGGGTGAAAGGCCGGTCTTGCGCTTGAAGAAATGGCTGAAATAGGTGGGGTCGCGAAAGCCGAGGCTGTCGGAGATTTCCTGGATATTGCGGGCCGATCGCTCCAATCTGAGCTTTGCCTCCTGCACGACGCGCTCGTGCAGGAGCTGGATCGGCGAGCGGCCAAGCGCCCTTTGGCAGGTGGAATGCAGCCGGTCGGCCGTGACGCCCAGCTCCGCGGCATAATCGCTGATCGGCCGGTGCTGGCGGAAGCCGGCCTCGACGAGTTGCCGATATCTCTGCAGGATCGATCCCACTTCGCCCTGCCCGCGCTGCTCGTTTCTTTCGCTATCGGAACCGCGCCAAAGCGCCATCAGGATGAGCCTGATATAGGCGGATGCGACCATCCAGGAGGAGCGGGAGGGATCGCCGAGTTCCCGCACGAAGCCGGAGATCAGCGGACTGATTTCGGTAACCGTCAAGGGATCCAGTGCCTCGACCAGCTTGCGCTGTTCGGTGAAGATGCGCAGCGAATAGGATTCCACCTTGTCGCCGATCGCATCGACCATGATCTGCGGCGAAGCGCCGACCAGATGAGCCGCGGTTCCGGCTGATATCGACAGGTCGCATCGCGCCTGTGGCGGCAGGAAGGCAAGCAGCGGCCCGTGCAGCGGCCGATGTTCGCCATTGTCGAAGTGAAGTTCCCCACTCCCCTCGCCGAGCAGAAGGAAATGGTGGAAATCGGCATACAGTCCTTTTTGGAAACGGATGCGCCGGTGCGACAGTGACGGCCCGTGCCACTCGCCCCTGGCATAGTGATGAATCCCTCCGTCCGTTGCCAACGCTTTTCCTCCATTCCCGCATCAAACAATGCTGATATCACCGGATAATTACAATATTAACCCAATAAATCGCATTCCATCCGTGCCAGATCGGCGTAACCTTTTCTCCATCAGCCTTTGGGAGGAGGCACTTCAACAGATGCAGGAACGGTCAGGCGGCCCTCGTGGCGTCGCGTCCGCTCGTTTTCTCCCATGGCAACAATGCGAGCGTCATCACGTGGAAGCAACGCGTGGGGAATGGTGGAACGGTGTTTTCGGCAAAGCTGATGATCAACAACGAGGCGATGGATGCTTCCGAAGGGGCCACCTTCGAACGCAGCGATCCGTTGACCGGCGATGTCGCAACGATCGCCTCGGCAGGATCCGTTGCTGACATGACGAGGGCAGCCAATGCGGCAGCAGCGGCCTTTCCGAACTGGTCGCAGACCGGCCCGAGCGAACGACGCAGGCTCCTGAATGCCGCCGCCGACATCCTGGAGGCCCGCACCCCCGAACTCGTTGCCGCCATGACCGGTGAAACCGGCGCCACCGCGCAATGGGCGGCGATCAATTGCGGGCTCGGCGCGGATATTCTTCGCGAGGCTGCGGCGATGACCACGCAAATATCCGGCGAGATCATTCCCTCCGCCATTCCGGGAAGCCTTGCCATGGCGGTCCGCCAGCCGGCAGGCGTCTGCGTCGGCATTGCCCCCTGGAATGCGCCAATTATCCTAGGCACCCGCGCCGTCGCCATGCCGCTTGCCTGCGGCAACACCGTCGTCTTCAAGGCGTCAGAACTTTGCCCGAAGACCCATTGCCTGATCGGCGACATCCTGTGTGATGCCGGCTTTCCGCGCGGCGTCGTCAATGTCGTCTCCAATGCGCCGAGCGATGCCGCCGCCGTCGTCGATGCGCTGATTGCCCATCCGGCCGTGCGCCGCATCAACTTCACCGGCTCCACCCGCGTCGGCAGGATCATTGCCGAATCCGCGGCAAGGCATCTCAAGCGCTGCCTGCTCGAACTCGGCGGCAAGGCGCCGTTCATCGTCCTTGCCGATGCCGATATCGATGAGGCGGTGCGTGCGGCCGCCTTCGGCGCCTTCATGAACCAGGGCCAGATCTGCATGTCCACCGAGCGGATCATCCTCATGGACGAGATCGCCGACGGCTTCGTCGGCAAATTCCGCACCAAAGCCGCAACCCTCGTCGCCGGCAATCCCAAGGACGGCGACACGCCGCTCGGCACGCTGATCAACGCTGAGGCCGTCCGGCGTGTCCGGTCGCTCGTCGATGATGCCCTGCAAAAGGGCGCTGTCCTCGTCTGCGGCGGCCAGGTCAACGGCACGCTGATGGACGCGACCGTCATCGATCACGTGACGCCTGCCATGCGCATCTACCGCGAGGAGAGCTTCGGGCCGGTCGCGGCGATCGTCCGGGTCGGCAGCGTCGACGAGGCCGTCACGGTTGCCAACGACAACGAATACGGGCTGTCGGCCGCCGTTTTCAGCGCCGACGTCAATGCAGCGCTTGCCGTTGCCATGCGGCTCGAATCCGGCATCTGCCACATCAACGAAGCGACAGTTTCCGACGAGCCGCAAATGCCCTTCGGCGGCGTCAAATCAAGCGGCTACGGCCGCTTCGGCGGCAAGGCGGCGATCGATGAATTCACCGAGCTCAGATGGATCACCATGGCCTCGGGAAAACGGCACTACCCGATCTAATAGATCGGCCGACATGAACAATGAGAACGGGCTGGGAGGCCCGATCAAGAGGGAGGAATGATTTCATGAACGGCATTTTCCGCAACGGAAAAATCAACGCGGCATCGCTGAGCCGCCGCTCTTTCATCGCATCTACCGTGGCGGGCGGTGCGGCGCTGGCGCTTTCCGGCCGCACGGCCTTCGCTCAGAGCGGCGATACGCTGAAGGTCGGCTTCATCAGCCCGCGCACCGGCCCTCTTGGCGGCTTCGGCGAAACGGACGGCTATGTGCTGGAACTGGCGCGCAAGGCGCTGGCGAACGGCCTGCAGGCAGGCGGCAAGACCTGGAAGGTTGAGATCCTCGACCAGGACACCCAGTCCGATCCCTCGCGTGCCGGCCAGCTGGCGAAGGACCTGATCAACAACCAGGCGATCGACCTGATGCTCGCCGTCTCGACGCCCGAAACCATCAATCCGGTGGCCGACGCCTGCGAAGCATCAGGCATTCCCTGCCTCTCGACGGTCATGCCCTGGGAAGCCTGGTATTTCGGCCGCGGCGCCAAGCCGGGCGCGCCCTCGCCGTTCAAGTGGACCTATCATTTCGGCTTCGGCGTCGAAGAGTTCCACAAGGCCTATGTCTCGCAGTGGAACCTGATCGAGACCAACAAGAAGGTCGGCGTGATGTATCCGAACGACGCCGACGGCAATGCGATCCGCACCCATCTGGCGCCGGCACTCGCCAAGGAGGGCTTCACCATCGTCGATCCCGGCGCCTATGAAACCGGAACCACCGACTTTACCGCGCAGATCGCTCTCTTCAGGCAGGAGGGCGTGGAGATCTTCAATTCGTTCCCGATACCGCCTGACTTCGCCGCCTTCTGGCGTCAGGCCGCACAGCAGGGCCTTACCCAGCAGATCAAGATCTGCCAGATCGCCAAGACGGGCCTGTTTCCGTCCGACATCGAGGCGCTCGGCGATCTCGGCCTGAACATCGGCAGCGCCGCCTACTGGCACAAAGCCTTCCCCTATAAATCCACGCTGACGGGCGTCTCCGGCACCGAACTTGCCGACGGTTATGAAACCGCAAGCGGCAAGCAGTGGACGCAGCAGCTCGGCGCCAGCCTTGCACTTCTCGACGCCGGGTTCGATGCGCTGAAGGCGAGCACCGACGTCAAGAGCAAGGAGGCTGTGGCCAAAGCGATCAGCACGCTGAAGACCACCACGATCGCCGGCAAGGTCGACTTCACCAGCGGCCCCGTCGCCAACGTCTCTCCCGGACCGATTATCGGTACGCAATGGGTGAAAGCGCCGGAGGGCTCGAAATTCGCGCTCGACTACGTTGTCACCGAAAACGCCACCGACCCCAATGTCCCCGTCGGCGCCAAGCTCACCGCTTACAATGGATAACCAAGTGCAGCGACAGGAAGCGCAAAGACGGCCGGGGGGAGCCTTTCTCTCGGCCAAGGGGATCCACAAGCGGTTCGGCGCGCTGGTGGTGCTGGAGAATCTGGATTTTTCCATGGGCGATGGCGAGGCGATCGGCATTGTCGGGCCGAACGGCGCTGGCAAGACGACCCTGCTCAGCGTGCTCGCCGGCGCCTTCCCGCCGAATGAGGGAAGCATCACCTTCGACGGCGTCGACGTCACGCGCCGGACGGCGGCGGAGCGCTGCCGCTCCGGGCTCGTTCGGACCCATCAGATTCCCAAACCCTTCGGCGGCATGACGACTTTTGAGAATGTTTTCGTCGCCGCATCGCACGGCAATGCCGCAAGCCGCGACGAGGCCTATGAGCGCGTGGTGGATTCGCTTTCGCTCTGCGGCATGCTTGGCGTCGCCAACCGCCCGGCCGACACGCTCGGCCTGCTGGACCGCAAACGGCTGGAGCTTGCCCGTGCGCTTGCCACGCAGCCGAGGCTGATGCTGCTCGACGAGATCGGCGGCGGCCTGACGGATGGCGAGGCGAGCGAACTGGTGGAAACCATCCTCGAACTGCGCCGCCGCGGCATCGGCATCGTCTGGATCGAGCATATCGTTCATATCCTCCTGCAGGTGGCGGAGCGGCTGATCTGCATGGACGCCGGCAGGATCATCGCCGACGGCGAACCGAAATCGGTCATGAGCGACGCGGAAGTGGTCAAGGCCTATCTCGGAGGGACACCCGCATGAGCCTTCTCTCCATCCGCGACCTCGACGTCCGCCACGGCCTGCTCCAGGCGGTGCGCGGCGTCAGTTTCGATCTTGCCAGGGGCGAGGTGCTGGCGCTGGTCGGCGCAAATGGCGCCGGCAAGACGACGCTGCTCAGATCGATCGCCGGCGCCCATCTGCCATCCTCCGGCCGCGTCCTTCTTGACGATGAAGATCTGGCCGCCGTCCCGTCCCATAAGCGGATCGCCAAGGGCATCGCCCTGGTGCCGGAAGGCCGGCGCCTGTTTTCGCAGATGACGGTGGAGGAAAACCTGCTTCTCGGAAAGAGCTCCGGCCGCAAGGGCGAGTGGAGCATCGACCGCGTCCTCGACGCCTTTCCGAACCTGAAACCGCGCCGTCACGCCAAGACAGGACACCTCTCGGGCGGGGAACAGCAGGCGACCGCCATCGGCCGGGCGCTGATGAGCAATCCCGATATTCTTCTCCTGGACGAGGTCTCGCTCGGACTTTCGCCTCTGGTCGTCGATCGCGTCTATGCCCAGCTGCAGGCGCTGCTCACGTCGGGAACGACCATCGTGCTCGTCGAGCAGGATCTCGCTCGCGCCATGAGCGTGGCAAGCCGTGTCATCTGCATGCTGGAAGGACGCATCGTCCTCGACCGGCCGGCCGCCGCCGTCACGCGCGAACATGTCACTCAAGCCTATTTCGGATTGCACCGGACATCAGGCGAAAGGAGCGCATCGTGATCAACACCCTGCTCCAGGGCATTCTGCTCGGCGGCTACTACGCCGTTATCGCCTGCGGACTGTCCTTTATGTTCTCGGTCATGCGGATCATCAATCTCGCGCATGGCAGCCTGGCGGTCGCAGCCGCTTATGGGCTGTGGCTGCTGGCCGCCAAAGCCGGCATTCCACCCTTCACCGGCCTGCTGATCGTGCTGCCGGTCATGGCGGCGGCGGGATGGCTGCTGCAGCGCTTCATTCTGGAACGCAGCGCCCGCGGCGGCACGCTCCTGCCGATCCTGACGACCTTCGGCCTGTCGATCGTCATCGACAACCTGCTGTTCGAGCAGTTCGGCGCCGACACCCGGTCGCTCGCACCATTCATCGGCAACCTGTCCTATGCATCCTGGCAGCTGCCGGGCCACATCTACGTCGGCAAGCTTGCTGTCATGATGATGGTGACGGCAGTCCTCGTTCTCGGCGGGCTGCAGTTCTTCCTCAGCCGCTTTGCGCTTGGCCGCGCGATCCGCGCCACGGCGGAAGATCCCGATACGGCGGGGCTGGTCGGCATCGACGCCCGCAGGGTCAACGCCGTCGCCACCGCGATCACCATGGTCACGGTCGGGATCGCCGGTGCTTTTCTCGGGATGCGGGCAACCTTCAGCCCCTACTCCGGTGGCCCACAACTTCTCTTCGCCTTCGAGGCGGCCGTCATCGGCGGCGCGGGATCGCTATGGGGCACGCTTGCCGGCGGCATCGTTCTCGGTCTTGCCCAATCGCTCGGCGCCCAATTGCATCCGCAAGGCTTCCTGATCGGCGGCCATGCCGTGTTCCTGCTGGTGCTTTTCGTCAGGCTATCCCGGTTCGGCATGCCGTCTCTCGACAAACTTGGCGCCTTTCTCAAACTGCGCACCCGTCTCCGGAGCCCGACATGAGCCCAAACGCGACCCTTGCCTCCAACGGAATATCGATAGAACGCTGGACGAAGGCGTCGCGGGTGGCGCTCGGCTGCATGGCCGCGGTGCTTGTCCTGCTGATGTTTGCCCCCGTTGTCCTCGGCGCCGGCGCGATCGACCGGATGACGGCCCTGTTCATCTACGTGATCCTTGCCGCCATGTGGAATGCACTTGCCGGTTTCGGCGGGCTGGTCTCGGTCGGCCAGCAGGTGTTCTTCGGCCTCGGCGCCTATTTCACCATCCGGCTTGCGGATGCGGGGCTCAATCCCTTCGTCTCGCTGTTTGCCGCCGCGATCGTGACCGGCGCGCTGTCGATCCCGCTTTCGCTGTTCATGCTGCGCCTGAAGGGCGGCGAGTTCGCAATCGGCATGTGGGTGATAGCAGAACTCGCCCACCTGCTCGTCAACCTCGACCGGCTGATCCAGGGAGAAACCGGAACCTCGCTGATCTCGCTCAACGTCTATGACGGCGCGACGCGGCGGGCAACGATCTACTGGCTCGCCTTGACGGCCATGGCCGCGCTGCTCGGTGCTCTCTTCATGCTGATGCGCAGCCGCGCGGGTGCGGCCATGCAGGCGATCCGCGACAATGAGGAGGCGGCAACCTCGCTCGGCGTGCGGGTGATCGCGACCAAGAGACTGCTCTTCGTGCTCGCCGCCTTCGGCATCGCCGTCGCCGGAGGCCTGTGGCTGGCGACCGCCACCACCTTTCAGCCGAAGACCTATTTCAGCGTCCAATGGACGGCCTACATGATCTTCATGGTGCTGGTCGGCGGGATCGGCAAGTTCGAAGGCGCGATCCTCGGCGCCATCCTGTTCTTCGTGATCGAGACCGTTTTCGGCGGAGCCGGCGTCTGGTACCTGATCGGCCTTGGCGCCACCGCCCTGATTTTCTCGCTCTACCTGCCGCGCGGCCTTTGGGGCGAAATCGAGCGCCGCTTCGATTTTCAACTTCTGCCGGTCGGCTACCGGCTGAAATTAGCCGGTCCGAACAAAATCAAATGGGAAGAATGAGCCGGCTTGCTTCCGGATTCTGTTGCGAAAGGTGACGTTGATGCTTTTTGGTAAAACAATCCTGGTGACTGGCGTCTCATCCGGCATCGGCGCCCGCACGGCGGAGCTGGCCGGCCAGATGGGTGCCGAGGTCATCGGCGTCGATGTGCGCGAACCGGTGGGTGGAAGTGCCGCCTTCATCAAGGGCGATCTGTCCACGGCATCAGGCGTTGCCGAGATCGTCGCGCAGCTTCCGGTGCGCCTCGACGCGCTCGCCAATGTCGCCGGCCTTTCCGGCAACACGGGTGTCGTCTCGACGCTCGCCGTCAATTTCTATGGCCTTCGCGCCCTGTCGGAAGTCGTGGCGCCCCGCCTGCGCGAAGGTGGGGCCATCGTCAACGTCGCCTCGATCGCCGGCTACGGCTGGCGCGCCAACCTCGAGCGGGCAAAGTCGCTGACATCAATCGAAGGCTTTCCCGAGGTGGCGGCGGTCGTCGCCGAACACGGCCTCAAGGACGAGGAAGGCTACCCGCTCTCCAAGGAGCTGCTACTGCTCTGGACCATGCGGGCAGCCCATCAGCCGCTGTTCAAAAACCGCGGCATCCGGGTCAATGCGGTCAGCCCCGGACCGGTGGAAACGCCGATCCTCAAGCAGTTCCGCGCCGTGCTCGGCGATGCCAGGGTCGATAGCGACATCACCCGCGTCGGCCGCGCCGGCACCTCCGCCGATATTGCGCCGCCGGTGCTCTTCCTCTGCTCGGATGGCGCACGCTGGATCAACGGCGCCAATCTTGCCGTCGACGGCGGCCTCGAAGCTTCCATCAACGCCGAAGTCCTCGGCTTCTAGTTCTTGTCCCCAGGAGACCTCCGATGAATATTTCCCTCCTCATAAACGGCGCCGACCGCGCAGCCTCCGGCGGCCGGACCTTTGATCGTATCGATCCCTTCACCGAGAAGCTCGCAAGCCGCGCCGCCGCGGCAAGCCTGGACGATGCTGCCGCTGCGGTCGATGCCGCCGCCGCTGCCTTCGGCGCCTGGTCGAAGACCGGCCCCGGCCAGCGCCGCGCGATCCTGATGAAGGCCGCCGATATCATGGATTCCAAAGTCGGCGAGTTTACCCGACTGATGATCGAGGAGACCGGTTCAACCGCACCCTGGGCTGGTTTCAATGTCATGCTCGCCGCCAATATCCTGCGCGAGGCCGGCGCCATGACGACGCAGATATCAGGCGAAATCATCCCTTCCGACAAAGCCGGCACGCTCGCCATGGGCGTTCGCCAGGCCGCCGGCGTCTGCCTGGCGATCGCTCCCTGGAACGCGCCGGTCATCCTCGCCACCCGCGCCATCGCCATGCCGATCGCCTGCGGCAATACCGTCGTGCTCAAGGCATCCGAACAATGCCCAGGCACCCACCGGCTGATTGCCACCGTGCTGACCGAAGCGGGCCTGCCGGCCGGCGTCATCAACGTCCTCACCAACGCGCCGGAGGACGCGCCTGAGATCGTCACCGCGCTGATTGCCCATCCAGCCGTCAGGCGCGTGAACTTCACCGGATCGACCAAGGTCGGCAAGATCATCGCCGAGACCTGCGGCAGGTATCTCAAACCCGCCCTTCTTGAACTCGGGGGCAAGGCGCCGCTTGTTATCCTCGACGACGCCGATATCGACGGTGCCGTCAACGCCGCCATTTTCGGCGCCTTCATGCATCAGGGCCAGATCTGCATGTCGACCGAGCGGATCATCGTCGACGAGACGATCGCCGATCAGTTCGTCGCCAAACTGGCCGCCCGCGCCAGCCAGCTGCCGGCCGGCGACCCACGTGGCCACGTCGTTCTCGGCTCGCTGATCAGCCTCGATGCGGCGAGGAAAATGGAAGAGCTGATTGCCGATGCGACGGCCAAGGGTGCAAAGCTCGTGGCCGGCGGCAAACGCTCGGGCACCGTGGTCGAGGCGACGCTGCTCGATCATGTCACGCCCGAGATGCGCGTCTATGCGGAAGAATCCTTCGGCCCGGTCAAGCCGATCATTCGCGTTACCAGTGAGGAAGAAGCCATCCGCATCGCCAACGACACCGAATACGGCCTGTCATCCGCCGTCTTCAGCCGCAATGTCCAGCGGGCAATGGCGGTTGCGGCGCGGATCGAATCCGGCATCTGCCACATCAATGGCCCGACGGTAAACGACGAGGCGCAAATGCCCTTCGGCGGCGTCAAGGGCAGCGGCTACGGCCGCTTCGGCGGCAAGGCGGCAATCGCTGAATTCACCGACCTGCGCTGGATCACGGTCGAGGATTCCGCCCAGCACTATCCTTTCTGACGTCGACAGCGGCGAAGGGCAGATCGCGCCAATTCAAGCGATAGAGCGTCCTGTCGGACACGCGGCGCTCTATCGCAGTTGTCCCGGTCATTGCGGCCATCACCGGCCTGGACAAACATCCTCTTAGTCATCGCGCTTCAGATCTTTGGGAACGATATATTTCGCTCCGTCGTAACGCAGCCGGTGTTTGCCAATCGTCGTTTTATCTTCGCTCTGGCAATCACCATCCTTTCCGACAGTGGCAACGGAAGTGGTCGTTTTTTCGGCTACGACTATATCGGCAAACACGCCTTTTGCTGGTGAACCCATTGAAAGCGTGCGCGTGGTTTCATCAAACTCACCGGCACAGGCGGTATCCCATTCTCCGTGGTTCTCGCTGGCGACAATATTGTCGAGAACCGGCTTCAGCCCATCAGCGTCAACTGAGAAGAGCCATAAGGTCGTTTCGCCGAATGGATTGGCGCGCGAACTACCTTCCAGCGTAACACGCAATCCAAAAGCCGTTTTCCCAGGAGCGAGTTGATAACGTGCGGTATCGAAGGCGACGCTTTCTACATGAATGGCATCGTCGGACATAAGTCCCTGAAGACGCAGGCGCTGCTTTACATGAAGATTGGTGCTGTCGACCACGAGCAGTTCGATGTCCCCCTCGTTTTCCGAATCCGACTGCTCTGTCATCAAGGGGACAGCAACAAGGGTCAGTTGCGGTTGAGCTGGCCAGATCCGGCAATTCACCCGACGCGGATCGCCGTCGACATTGTCGTCTGTCGGCAATGTGATGGTTGCGCCCCCAAACAGAAAAGCGTCGTCGGCGTTTTTGGCACCCGGATAGGCAAGACGGATGATGTCTGAGGCGCGGCCGGCGCATTGGTTCTGGCCCGCCGATGCCGCTGGAGCGCTGACAGCAACGCCGAGTCCGATCAGAACGATCAGTTCGAAGAATGAAGCGCGGGCGTTCGAAAGCTGCGTCAATGCAAATCCCTCCGCAAAGCCACAGGCATATTCGAAACGTGACATTTGGCAATATTGGGAGAATCGAAAAATATCAGCGGCCAAGGACCGAAGAGCATCAGTTGGCCGCGACAATGCTACAGCAATCGGAGGCGTTCATCTGTGGCCGACCGACAACCTATATTCCTAAGTTGAGTGCGATGGCTGCCTGTGCCACCCACCCGGTCGAGCCGCGGGCTCGAGCCCGGAACCAAAACCCCGTCACGCGTATTCGTCTAGATTGGCTTTCGAACTTATGTCGGGTGAACAAATGTCCTTGCACCTCAAACGAATCTACGAGCCGAAAGACGACAAGGACGGCACGCGCATCCTGATCGACCGGCTATGGCCGCGCGGGTTGAGCAAGCAAGATGCGGCAGTCGATATCTGGCTGAAGGATATCGCACCAAGCCCGGCGCTACGCCGATGGTTCGGCCATGATCCGGCCAAATGGACCGAGTTCCAGCGCCGGTATCAAAACGAGCTGGAGAAAAATCCATCCTCCGTCGAGGAGTTGAAACGCCAGATCCGACAAGAGGACGTGACGCTTCTCTACGCTGCAAAAGACATGGCCCACAATCATGCCATCGTGCTTCAGCGCTTCCTCGGCAAAGACTGACGCGTCGGTGACAAGCTGTTTCTCTGGGTCCCGAAATTTCCGGGAACCTTTTCGCTCGATCTGCATCCAATGTTCGCTTCCCAAGGCGCATCACCGTTGCTGCCGGAAGACATTCGGCCACGACACAAGGGAGACAGATCATGTTGAAACGAATTCTCGGCGCCACCCTAATGGCGGCCTCACTCGGCACCGCTTCGATCGCCGCCGATGCCAAGCCGACCGATCCTCAGATCGCCCACATCGCCTATACGGCGGGGCAGATCGATGTCACCGCGGCAGAGCAGGCTTTGAAGAAGAGCAAGAATGCCGACGTCATAGCATTCGCCAAAACCATGGAGCGCGACCACAAGGCCGTCAATGATAAGGCGCTCGCCCTCGTCAAGAAGCTGAAGGTGACGCCCGAAGACAACGCAGTCAGCCAGTCCCTGTCGACACAGGCGACCAAGGAACTGACGACGCTGGAGGCGCTCGACGGCGCGGCGTTTGACAAGGCCTATGTCGAAAACGAAGTCGCCTATCACAAGTCGGTCAACGACGCGCTTGCCAACACCTTGATCCCGTCGGCTGAGAATAAAGAGCTCAAGTCGCTGCTGGAAACGGGCCTGACGCTATTCAAGGAGCACCAGATGCATGCCGAGCATCTGGCTTCCATGATCAAATAGGCTTGAGGAATGGGCTCGCTGATGAAATCGCTACGGCTCCCGCTGCTGTCTGCACTGCTTTGGGCGGGCAACGGGGTTGCCTCGGCGGCCGACTATCAGATCACCATCACCGGCATGAAATTCGGCTCGCCGCCTGCCGAGCTGCGTGTCGGCGATGTGATCGTCTGGCGAAACGATGATATATTCCGGCACACGGCAACCGCTCGCGACAAGAGCTTCGATATCGACCTGCCGCCGAAATCGGAAGCCCGCATGACGGTCGCCCAAGCGGGAGCGGTCGATTTCTATTGTCGCTTTCATCCCGCCATGACGGGCAAGCTGGACGTCCGGCCATAGGCCGGGCTCCAATCGAAAGACTGGCGAGCGGGGCGGAGGACTCCCTATGACAGCCATTCCGGTTACGGCCGAGCGACACCGGCAGCAGATGTCGATACTGTCCGACACCGATCTCGTGCTCTTGGCAAAAGCAGGCGACGAGCTCGCCATCCGCGCCATCGTTCAACGTCACAATCAGCGCCTGTTCCGGACGGCGCGCGCCGTCATCCGCAATGATGCGGAGGCGGAAGACATCGTCCAGGCCGCCTATATCAAGGCCTTCACCAGTCTTGCGACATTCCGGGGCGAGGCGCAACTTTCGACATGGCTGACCCGCATTACCCTCAACGAGGCGCTCAGCCGTGTGCGGGCCCGAAGGAACACCACCGGACTCGAGGAAATCGACATGCAGACGACGGCGCCGGGTGGCGAAGTGTTACAGTTTCCGTCTTCCCTGTCCGCAACTGATCCGGAAACCGAGCTGTCCAGGAGCCAGGCGCGGCATCTCCTCGAAAATGCGGTCGACGGGCTCCCGGACGATTTTCGCGCCGTGTTCGTGCTGCGGGATGTCGAAGGCATGAGCACGGAGGAGGCTGCCTCGTATCTCGGCATAAGACCCGAAACGGCCAAGACCCGGCTGCACCGGGCGCGCAGGATGATGCGCCAGTCCATCGAAAAACAGCTCTCCGGCGCATTCTCGGCCCTCTTCCCGTTCGACGGCGTCCGTTGCGCTTTCATGGCCGACCGCGTCATCGCCGCCCTTGGCAACGAGATGTCATGATGTCTCGCACTATTGACGGGATAAATCCTCCGGCCTTGAGCGTCTCGAGCTCGGCCCGCTTCGTCGGTCAGGTCTCCGGCGCAAGAGCAGTGGAAATTAGAAGAACATGCTGCCGAACGTGCGGATCTCCGCTTGGACAGCTAAGGCTGTTGAATGATGACGCTGGAGAGGTCGCGGATGAGGGCCGGGCGTGTGCCCACTTCCGGCCGCACGTATGCGATCCGCTCAGCGTGAAAGGCCATGCGATGTCGTTCCGCGCCTATCCATAATTCGCAGACATATACAATTTGCGCAGGAAATAGCGCGGCGACGGCCATTTTGTGGCGGAAAATACAATAATTAACAGAGACTTAAGCAATCCGGATACTTCTTGCATATTAGTATGACTTATTTGACGGTGGTCTTTTTGCGCTCGGGTCTTTCATATTCACTTGCTCGGGTCTTCCAAACCCTTCGTGGTCTCGGTAGGGATAGGGGCGGCAATGTCGCGATCGTCGTTGCCCTCACCCTGGTGCCGATGATCGTCGCGGTCGGCGCGAGCTTTGACTACATCAGGACCTACAATGTCCGCCAGAGGATGCAGAGCGACCTGGACACGGCGCTGATCGCCGCAGTCAAAGAGATCGATACCGACGACGCCGTCGCCCTCAAGCAAAAGGTTTCCGACTGGTTCCACGCGCAGGTGGAAAACAGCTATACGCTTGGCGACATCAACATTGACACATCAAACCATAAGATCACGGCGACAGCCAGCGGCACGGTTCCGACGACGCTGATGAAGATCGCCAACATCGACACCGTTGACGTCAGCGTGGCAAGCGCCGTCAAGGGGCCGGCCACCTCCTATCTTAACGTCTATATCGTCATCGACACATCCCCGTCGATGCTTCTGGCGGCAACAACGGCCGGCCAGGCGACCATGTATTCCGGCATCGGCTGCCAGTTCGCCTGCCACACGGGCGACGCGCACAAAATCGGCAACAAGACATACAACAACAATTACGAATACAGCACTGCCAAGAACATAAAGTTGCGCGCCGACGTCGCCGGTGATGCCGTCAAGGACGTGCTTGCGCTGATCGACACCTCAGACAGCAATCATCAACGCATCAAGGTCGGATTATATAGCCTCGGCGATACCCTTACGGAAGTTCTGGCCCCGACGCTCAGCACGGACACGGCGCGCAACCGCCTCGCGGACGCAAGCTACGGCCTCACCAGCGCGACCTCGAAGGCAGCCACCTATTTCGACGTCTCCCTGGCAACGCTCAAACAGAAAGTCGGCACGGGCGGGGACGGGACGGCCTCGAACTCGCCGCTCAAGCTGGTTCTCCTGCTGACGGACGGCGTCCAATCGCAGCGCGAATGGGTGACCGACAAGGTCACATGGTCGAACAACAAGGCAATTTCCGGGACGTACTGGAACAAGGTGGCGCCGCTCAATCCAGCCTGGTGCGCCTACCTCAAAGACCAGTCCGCCACCATGGCGGTGCTCTATACCGAATACCTGCCGCTCACGTCGGATTGGGGCTACAACGCAACTGTCGGTTCGACCATGGCCAGCGCCAACTGGAAAGGCACCTATGGTGGCATCATGCAAAGTGGCGTGTCGACCAGCATCACGAGACGGGATTACATCCCCTATGCGCTTTCCGACTGCGCATCGTCCAAGAGCCTGTTCCTATCAGCATCGTCATCGACCGAGATCACCGCAGGCCTGTCGGCGCTTTTCACCCAATATCTCGCATCCGTCCGGTTGACCCAATGAGGCGAGGGAAACGCTTCGCATCGTTGCGCCGCCTGTTCGGCGATCGCAAAGGGGTCGCTGCGATCGAATTTGCGATCCTGGCTCTGCCGCTCTTCATCATGATATTCGGCATTATCGAAGTGTCGCTGATGTTCTTCGTCAACTCGGCGCTGGACGCGTCCGTGCACAAGATCTCCCGAATGATCCGCACCGGCGAGGTTGCATCCTCCAAGATCACGCTGGCCGATTTCAAGACCAGAATCTGCAACGACATGCTTCTGTCCTTCAGCTGCTCCAGCGGTCTGCTGGTCAAGGTGATCGTGCTTTCCGACCTCTCGTCGGCCGCCAGCACCGACCCCATCGACGACAGCGGCAATCTCACGGTCACCGAGACCTATGACATCGGCAAAGGCAGCGACTACATCCTGGTTCAGACGTTCCTGCCATGGACAGCCGTCGTCAATTTCTTCAGCCTTTCGAGCGCCAAGCTTTCCGACGGCCGCTACCTGCTCGGATCTTCCGTTCTGTTCCGCAACGAGCCTTTCTGAGATGATCATGAAACGGAGCCTGTCCTTCTTCCGCTTCGCCCGATCCCGCACCCGTCATCTCGTGCGAGACCGGTCAGCGGCTTCGGGTGTGGAATTCGCGCTGGTGTTGCCGATCCTGGTGATGCTCCTGTTCGGCACCGTCGATCTCGGCCATGCGCTCACGGTCAGCCGAAAGATAGACGAGATTGCCTCCTCCACAGGCGACATGATTTCACAGCAGGGCTCCTGGACGAAGTCCGACGTCGCCAAGCTTCTCTCTGGCGCCAGCTTCATCCTGCAGCCCTATGAGACGACAGGGCTGACGATCACCGTCGCGGTGGACGATATCGCCAAGAGCGGCAGCGCGACGGTCAACTGGTCTGCAGCACTCAACACCTCCGCCCTTAACTCCGGCGCGGCGAGTACAATCGAGGTCCCTTCGGAAATCCAGGATGATGGCGTGCAGGTGGTGCTGACCAGGGTGCAGTACACATTGACGACGCCGGTCTCGGCGTTCTTTTCAAACTTCACCGGGCAGAATGGCTACAGCTTCGATCGCCATTACTTCAATCGCCCGAGGGTCGGCGACAAGATCACTTACAAATAAGCTCCAGGCTTGTCGCAATCGCCTGGAGGCCCCACAGCTGCGACTATCATTATAGTCCTCCACGATTGATCGTCTCCAGGTCCGGCATATCGCCACCGCGTTCGACCGGCCCTTTCCAACCACGGCTTCCGCTCATCCGACCGCAGAACCGCGTGACCCCGGATGTGACGTAGACGGCATTGACCCGGTCCCTGTCGGGTGCATAGTCGCGGGGTACTGGCTTGGAGGTGGCAACGGTCGCCTTTGTCGTGTTGTAGGCGATGTGGCTTGGCCTATGTCGCGTTAGGCCCGCTGCGGGCTGCGGAGTAATCAAATGAAAATCGACAGTATCGGCTTCGTCGGAACCGGCGCAATTACCGAGGCCATGGTTCGCGGCCTTCTGACTGAGCCGGCCTATGCCTCCGAAATTCACGTTTCTCCACGAAGCGCTCACATCGCCGCGACGCTGGCAGAAGAATTCGCCGCCGTCAGAATTGCCAAGGACAATCAGGACGTCGTCGAACGCAGCGACATGGTGTTCCTGGCGATACGGCCGCAGGTCGCCGAGGAGGTCGTGCGCGCGCTATCGTTCAGGGATGGCCAAATGGTCGTCAGCCTCGTTGCGGCGACGGAGCGCCAGGCCCTCTCCGAATGGATTGGCGCCGACGTGCATCTGGTGCAGGCGATCCCCCTGCCCTTCGTCGCCGGCCGGCAAGGCGTCACCGCCATCTATCCGCCTGATACCGCCGTCGCGGCGCTTTTCGACACGCTCGGAACGGCCGTCCAATGCCAGTCCAGAAAGGAATATGATCTTCTCGCGGCAGCGAGCGCAATGATGTCGACCTATTTCGGCATCATGGAGCAAGTTGCCGTCTGGCTGGAAAGAAGCGGCCTCGAAAAGGCGAAGGGACAGGCCTACATTGCGCCGCTCTTTGCAAGCCTCGCGCAGAAAGCGAACAGCCCCGGCAATGAACCGTTCAGCGCGCTGAGCCGCGAATTCGCGACCAAGGGAGGACTGAACGAGCAGGTTCTTTCAGACTTCGAGAAGAAGGGCGGCCTTGCCGCGCTGACCGCCGCACTCGATGGCGTGCTTGCCCGCATCGAGGGCAAGAACTAGAACGTCGGCGGCGTGCAGGCGCTGATGACCTCGCAGGGCACCGGTCCGACGCAGCGGAAGCGGTGCGGGCGCCTGCTTTCGAAATAGTAGGCGTCACCCGCTCCAAGGATACGCCGCTCGTCGTCGACCGTCACCTCGAGCCTTCCAGAGAGCACGATCCCGCCCTCCTCCCCCTCGTGAACAAGCGGAACCTTTCCGGTATCGGCGCCCGGCTGGTAACATTCCTTGAGTATTTGCAGGCTGCGCCCGAACAGGTTTTCTCCAACCTGCCTGTAGGAAATGGCGCCCTTGCCGATCTCCACCAACTCCTCGGCCGCATAGAAGGCCTTCCTTGGACGCTCGGGCTCGAAGGCGAAGAATTCCGCCAGGCCGATGGGGATACCGTCCAGAATTCGCTTCAAAGCCCCGACCGACGGGTTGGAGGCGTTCGATTCGATCAGCGAGATCGTCGAGTTCGGCACGCCGGTGCGCTTGGCGAGCTCACGCTGGGAAAGCTTATGGGCGATGCGGAGATAGCGAAGGCGGTTGCCGATATCGACTGACATGATGCTACCCGTTTGTGTTGTCCAGAATATCCAAATTAATATCCTTCCAACCATTGAATTTCAATAGCTTGCACCGACAAAGAAAAGGACTTGTTTGAAAGGAAGAAATTGCCATTCTCGGCGCCATCCCAAAGGAGGCCAGGATGGACCAGCTCAGCAAAACGAACGCGCCCGTACTCGAAAATTTCTGGATGCCGTTCACCGCGAACCGGCAATTCAAGGCCACGCCGCGGCTACTCGCAGCCGCAGAGGGCATGTACTACACCGACATCGATGGACATCAGGTGCTTGACGGCACGGCCGGGCTCTGGTGCTGCAACGCCGGCCACGGCCGCAAGAAGATCGCCCAAGCCGTCGAGCGACAGCTTGCAACCCTCGACTACGCGCCGACCTTTCAGATGGGGCATCCGATCGCCTTCGACTTCGCTGCAAAACTGGCTGCGAACGCGCCGGGCGGTCCTGACGCCAAGCTCGACAGGATCTTCTTCACCGGCTCAGGCTCGGAATCGGTCGATACGGCGCTCAAGATCGCCATCGCCTATCAGCGGGCGATCGGCCAGGGCACCCGCACACGGATCATCGGGCGCGAGAAGGGATATCATGGCGTCGGGTTCGGCGGCATTTCTGTCGGCGGTCTCGTCAACAACCGGCGGGTCTTCCCGCAAATACCGGCCGACCATATGCGCCACACGCTCGACATCGGGCGCAATGCGTTTTCAAAGGGCTTCCCCGCCCACGGCGTCGAACTGGCGGACGATCTCGAGCGCCTGGTGCAGTTGCACGGCGCCGAGACCATCGCGGCTGTCATCGTCGAGCCGATGTCGGGATCAGCAGGCGTCGTCTTGCCTGCGAAGGGCTATCTGGAGAAGCTGCGCGCAACCGCCGACAAGCACGGGATTCTGCTGATCTTCGACGAGGTCATCACCGGCTTCGGGCGTCTCGGCACCCCTTTTGCGACCGACTACTTCGACGTCGTGCCCGACCTGATCACCACGGCAAAAGGCATCACCAACGGCACGATCCCGATGGGCGCGGTCTTTGCCAGCCGCAAGGTCTATGACGGCCTGATGGTCGGACCGGAAAATGCGATCGAACTCTTCCATGGCTATACCTATTCCGGCCATCCGGTCGCCTGCGCAGCCGGGCTCGCTACGCTCGAGATATACGAGGAAGAAGGCTTGCTGACGCGCGCATCCGAGCTCGCCGAATACTGGCAGGAGGCCCTTCATTCGCTGAATGGCCTGCCTCACGTCGTCGACATCCGCAATCTCGGACTGGTCGGAGCGGTCGAACTGGCTCCCCGGGACGGAGCACCGGGCACCCGCGCCTACGACATCTTCGTCGACTGCTTCGAAAAGGGCCTGCTGATCCGGGTGACCGGCGACATCATCGCGCTTTCTCCGCCGCTTATCATCGAGAAAGACCAGATCGACACGATCGTCTCGATGCTCGGCGATGCCTTGAAGCGCGCAGCATAGATCCGCATCCGACGTGGTGTTCCCGTCGGCGATCGGACGTCTGGTCCATCGTCGACGAGCCATCCGGCACGCCGACATAGAGCTCAGCGCTTCAAGGTCTGTGACGGCAGTTGGCCGAAACGCTTCCTGTATTCGGCTGCAAATCGCCCGAGATGCGTAAATCCCCATCTGAGCGCGACATCGGCGATGACCTGCTTCCCATCGGATTCCAGCAAATCGCGATGGGCGGCGGCCATCCGAAGGTCATGCAGATAGGACATCGGGGTCGTATCCCTGAATTGCCGGAAACCCTGTTGCAAAGTCCGAACGCTGACCTTGGCTGCCATCGCGATATCGTTGAGCGAAATCGGCTCGGCGACGTGTTCCTGCATGAAGTCGATGGCCCATTTCACATGGCGCGGGGCCGGCGCCGGAGCAGGCAGCGCAAGCTCGTTCGAATAACGATTGGGGCAGGTCTCCAGAAGCAGATAGATCGCCGCGTCGCAGAGCGAACCGGCAGCCAGCGGCGACCGCTGCAGCGGTCCGTTCCCGCTGAGGCCGCGATGGAGGCTCGAGACAATTTGCTGCAATACAAGCCCCGGACCGGTCGTCAGATCGATGTGAGGATGAAAATCGACGTCGCCGCTGATCGTTCTCTCGAACATATGCGTGAGGTGGCTGGTGATCTTGGCTTGGCCGACGAACAGGCCGAAATGACGGCGGGGGCCGAACAGGCGAGCACCCGCGGCACGACCTGCCTCAAGGATCGTGCCACGGGCGGGAACAGAATATATTTGCTCCCGCATGCCTTCGAAGGATGCGTTCCCTGCCATCGGTAGAAAAACGATCATCCTGTCGCTGGGCGCTTCCCGCCTGATCAGGATTGTGCCTTCGTAGGTACAGTCGGCGACGGTTACCTCTTCTCCGACGGAGACGAAATTGCAGTGGTATGCAATCGGCATATTGCCTTCCGCCACAACCTTGATCGGGGAGTTTGGCGTCGACAATACTACCGAGAGCTCATCCGGGTCCGTTCCACTGTGCGCCGTTTCCCGAAACAACATGCTCTGCATCGCCAGCTGTTGGGCGAGGCTGCCATCGTTATGTATATGAGAATTAACGGACATTCGTGACCCCGAAAGACGATGTACACAAGTGATAATGGATTTTCGCAATCATGTTCGTCTCTTTTTTTGCGTTGCCGGGCGGTGTCAACCGTAGCGGCTGATTGCGAGATCTCTCACGTCGATTTCCGGCTGGCCGCCGCTGACGAGATCGCCGATGAGCCTGGCCGAACCGGTACTCATGGTCCAGCCGAGCGTGCCGTGACCGGTATTGAGGAAGAGGCCGGCGACCTTGGTCGCGCCGATGACCGGCGTGCCATCAGGCGTCATCGGGCGCAGGCCGGACCAGAAGGAGGCCTTGGAAACATCGCCGCCGGGGAAGAGATCGGTGACAGAATGTTCCAGCGTGCTGCGGCGAGCCAATCCGAGATCGTTGGTATAGCCCGATATTTCCGCCATGCCGCCGACCCGGATGCGGTCGCCGAGCCGGGTGATCGCAATCTTGTAGGTCTCATCCATGACGGTCGATTCCGGCGCCCGTGACGCCTCGGTGATCGGGATGGTGAGCGAATAGCCCTTAACGGGATAGACGGGCAGCCTGATGCCGAGCGGCTTCAGCAGCAGCGGCGAATAGCTGCCGAGCGCAACCACCACAGCCTCCGCGCTCATCCGCTCACGATCGGTGATGACTCCGCGCACCCGGCCGGCCTCGACATCCAGTGCCTTGATCGTCGTTCCGTAAACGGAGCGGACACCGAGCGCCTCGGCCTTGGCGGCCAGCGCGTTGGTGAACTTGAAGCAGTCGCCGGTTTCGTCCTTCGGCGTCAGCAGACCGCCGACAATCTTGTCGCGCACATGTTTCAGCGCCGGCTCGAAGCGGATGCAGCCGTCCCGATCCAGCACCTCATAGGGAATGCCGTCGGCAGCCAGCGCTTTGACATCCTTTGCCGAGGCCTCCAGTTGCTGCTGCGTGCGGAACAGCTGCAGGGTTCCCTGCATGCGTTCGTCGTAGGCGATGCCGGTCTCGGCGCGAAGATCAGCCAGCGCGATGCGGCTGTAGTCGGCAAGGCGCAGCATGCGGCTCTTGTTGATCGCGTAGCGCTCGGAGGTGCAGTTCGACAGCATCCTGGCCATCCAGGAGAGCATGGCCATGTCGAGTTTCGGTCGCAGGACGAGCGGCGCATGTTTCATGAACAGCCACTTCATGGCCTTCATGGGAATGCCGGGTGCCGCCCATGGCGAGCAATAGCCGAAGGAGACTTCGCCGGCATTGGCAAAGCTCGTCTCCAGCGCCGGACCAGGCTGCCGGTCGACGACCGTGACCTCATGGCCGGCCTTGGCCAGTTGATAAGCGGACGTGACGCCGACGATGCCGGCTCCTAGAACGATGACCTTCATGATGTCCCCAATGATTGGAGCCGCCGGCTCTCAGCGATATTGCCTGTCGTAACGATCGCCCAGGCCCGTTAGGATTTCGTAAGAAATGGTGCCGGCATCGCGGGCGATGTCCTCGAGCGTCTGATGGCGGCCAAGCACCTCGACGAGACTGCCGAAGGTCAGCGCCCCTTCGGGCAGTGCTGATATGTCGACGGTCGCACTGTCCATCGACACGCGGCCGACGATCGGCAGGCGGATTCCCTTGAAATAGACGGCGCCGCGGTCGCCGAGGCATCGCGGCAGACCATCGGCATAGCCGGCTGCAATGGTGGCGAGACGCGTTTCCCGTTGCGTCACATGCGCGCCGCCATAGCCGACCTTTGCACCCGCCGGAACGGTGCGCGTCTGCACGACGGCGACATTGAGGCTGACGACCGGCTCCATCGGGTTCTTCTCGCCGGCGTTCGGAGCGCCGCCATAAAGCGCGATGCCGGGGCGGGCGAGTACGCCGTGATAGGGGTCGCCTAGGAAAACGCCGCCGGAATTGGCGAAGGAAATGTCGAAGCCGGGAAACTCGTCGGCGATGCGGGACATCTCGGCAATCTGCTCGCCGTTCTGATTGCTATCCATGTCATCGGCCGAAGCCAGATGGCTCATGATGAACAGGATTTCGACATTGGTGCTGCCGCTAAGGGCTGCCGCCAGCTCCGCCCTTTCCTCCTCGGGAAAACCGAGCCGCGACATGCCGGTGTCGAACTGCAGGACGGCTGGCAGGCAGCGCTTCAGAATGCGCGCAGCCGTCGACCATTGCCGCCACTGCGCCAGTGAATTGAGAACCGGAACGACGCCCATCTCGGCGCAGGCGATCTCGTTACCCGGCTGCAAGCCGTTCAGCACGAAAATCTGGGCATCGTGCGCAAGGGCCGGCCGGAGCCTCAAGGCCTCGACAAACTGGGCGACGAAGAAGTGCCTGCAACCTTCACTGTAAAGCGTTCTTCCGACCCGCTCGGCGCCAAGGCCATAGGCGTCGGCCTTGACGACGGCGCCGGCGCGGACCGACGCCAGCATCGATACGAGCTTGCGATAGTTACGACCAAGGGCGGCAAGATCGATCGTCAGATAGCCCGTGGCTCCCTGCGTGGTCGTCGCAATGCGTGTGCGGGAAACCAAAATATCGCTATCCATGTCCACCCCTTTTCGATCTCAGGAGTTTATGAAAGAATGAGCGAAATTGCCGGCCATTCAGCAATCGATTATTGCATGATTTGCTAAATATTCGCATAATCAATCACAATTTGGAATGATCCACCATGGCTGCCCTCGACGCGATCGATCGCAATATTCTGAGACTGCTGCGTCTTGATGCCCGCATGAGCAATGCCAAGCTCGCCGCCGAAATCGGTCTCTCTCCCTCGGCCTGCCTCAGGCGCATCAAGATCATGGAAAAATCAGGCGTGATCCGCGGCTATACGGTGCTGGTAGACACCGGCAATGCGGATGAGATGATCGCCGTGATCATCAACATCACTCTCGAACGACAAACAGAAGACTATCTCGACCGCCTCGAGGCGGCAGTCCGGCGGCATCCCGAGATCCGGGAATGTTTTCTGATGACGGGCGGTTCGGACTATCTGCTGCGCGTGGAGGTTGCCAATGCCGGCGAGTTCGAGCGGATCCACAAGGAGATCCTGTCGACCTTGCCCGGTGTCCTCAGGATTCATTCCAGCTTCTCGATCCGCAATGTCCTGGCGACGCGCACGAGGGGCCGGCGCTGAACCGCGATACCACCCGCACACCCAGCCGGATCGCGCGCATGACCAGCCTCGCTGTATCGTCAACTTCGGCGCTGGCGCAGACTGGAGACCCCTCGTCACTCGGATCCTGCGCTCCACTCGCGATAGGCGAGGTGGATCTTTGCTCCGATCGTCGTGAACGGCTGCGGCGGCAATGCCGTCGGGGCAGCCAGGCGCGCGTAGACGCGGCCGAGTTCGGAATCATGTCCGAGCGCCAGCTCCGCAGCCGCGATCCCTGATGCTGTCGAGTTCGACGCTCCAAGGCCGTTGCAGCCGCATGCCGCGAATACGCCACGCTCGATCTCGCCGAATGCCGGAACATGATTGCGTGTGAGCGCCATCGCGCCGGCCCAGCGATACTGCATCCCGACGCCGCCAAGGGTGGGAAAGCGTTTTGAAAACTTGCCGTCGTGGAGGCGGCCGGCCCGCTGGATCGCGGCGTCGCTGACTGCGATGCTCGGATTATAGCTGTAGCGCGAGCGCACCAGGATCCGGTCGCCGGCGCCGGTGCTGATGCGGCGGACGGTCGTTCCCATCGGCAGGGCGGGAGTGGCGGCCCACTTCCGCTCTCCACCGAGGCGCGAGGGGTCGAACGCCTCGGTGAGGGAGGCGTAGGTGAAGACGTGGAGCAGGCGTTGCGGGAAGAAGCCGAAGCTCTCCACATGTCCATTGTTTGCCATGATGATCTTTGCCGCCTGCACGGAACCCTGCGGCGTCTTGACGAGCCATCCCGTACCGGAGCGCTCGAACGAGAGCGCCGGCGTCCGCTCGTAAAGGGTGACAGGCTCCTTCAGGCAGTCGGCGACCGCGCGAATGTAGGCGGCGGGCTGCACGATGATCGTGCCGGGCATGAACAGACCGGAGGTGTAAACCGGCGATCCCGTTACTGCCTCGATCTCCCCGGCGCTCAGGAGCCGATGGTCTTCGCCCATGTTCGTGAGCTGCTGCGCATAGTCATCGAGGTGCTTGTCGCCTTCCGCGCTAATGGCGACGCTGTATCGGCCACAGGGATCGAACACCTCCTTGCCCCAGCCATCTTCCGTCGCCATCTCGGTCGCCAGAGCGATGGCCGAGCGCTGAATGAGCACGGATTGCCTGAACCTGGCCTCCGACTCTCCGCTGAAATCGTCGGACGAGACCTCGTGCGGCAGGTCGATGATGAAGCCCGAATTCGCGCCCGCTGGCCCCTCGCCGACAATGCCCGCTTCAAGGACGGCGACCCGCGCGGCCGGGTCCAAACGTGAGATGCGCCGGGCCGCGGAAAGGCCGGCGAAACCACCGCCGATGATCGCGACGTCGGCAATGACCGGTCCGGTCAGCGCCGGCCGTGGCGTGCGGGGCGCAAGCATGGCCACCCAGCCCGAAACGCCTGCGCGTTTCGGCAGCCTGGAAGCGACGAAGACATTCCTTGCGGCCTGGGTCACGTCAGATCGCTTCCCGCTCCATGAGCGTTTCGAGGGAGCGCCGGATGGCCGGAAGCTTTTCGGGGGCAAGCCCCCGCAGCGGTTTTCGCGGAACGCCGGCGCCGTAGCCCACCAGATCCGCCGCCGCATAGACGGACTGCACGTAATCGCCTTCCCAGATCAACCCCATCGACGTCTCCAAGATTTTCCAGAGCGCGCGAACCTCGTCCCACTTGTGCTCGGCGGCGGCCTCGACGAGGGCGACGCAGGTTTTCGGAGCGAAGTTCGCCCCACCCCAGATCAGGCCGTCGCATCCGGCATAGAGCGCATAGGGAACGAGAGGGTCAGCGCCGTTCATGACGAAACGGCCGGTGCGGATAAGTGCTGCCTGCTTTCCAAGATCGCCGCTGCTGTCCTTGACGGCACAAAAGCCGGGGATTTCGCTCAGCTTGTCGAGAAGTTCGGGCGTGACGGCGACGCCGACCGCCTGGGGAACGTTGTAGCCAATCACCGGAAGACCGGCCTTCGCAACCTCGCTGTAGAAATCGACGATGTCTAGGTCGTCGGTCGGCCCTTCGAAGAAGGGCGGTAGAACCATAACGCCTTCGGCGCCGGCGTCGCGCGCGCGGATCGTGCGTTCGACGACGTCTTCCACCAGAAGCGCGGAAGTCTGCGCAATCACCTTCGCCCGGCCATTGACGATCTGCGCTCCGCGCCGGATCAGCTCCTCGGATTCCTCCTTGGAAAGATAGACGTGCATGCCGGTGCCGGAGCTGAACAGGAAGCTCCTGACGCCCGCTGAGAGATAGCGCTCGACATTGTATTCGAGCCTGCCGTAGTCGATGCGTCCGGCATCGTCGAACGGCGTGGTAATGGCAAGATTCAGGCCTGGAAACTGGAAGTCAGACATTCGTTTGGTGTCCTGCGTTAGGCTGTCGAAGGGTCGAGCCAAAGGTCCTAGAGGGTCGGCGTCTCCAGCCCCTCCGGGGCCGCGTACATGGCCATGTTTCGTCGTGAAAGCTCGAGGTGAAGCCGCGCCAGTTCTCCGGCTGCGTCGGGATTGCGTTTCCCGATGGCTTCGATCATCTCATCATGTTGTTGCGTGGCGAGCTCGAGTTCTTCCTGCATGCGAGGCGTGTTCGGGTGCTTGTAGAAAACCTTGCCGATGCGCGCATGGTCGATCTGCAGTCGCCGCAGGCTCGGAACCAGATAGACGTTGTGCGCCATCTCACCGATCTGGCGGTGGAACTGGTCGTTGTAGAAGACGCGCCCTTCGACGTCGCAATTGTCGACGGCCTTTCGAAATGATTGCTGAACCTGCTTGAGCACGTCGAGCTGCCCGCGCGTTCCGTTCTCGGCCGCCAGCTTGCTGGCGGTGATGTAGATCATCGGCGCAAGAAGGAAGAAGTCATGCAGCGACTGGTAGCTCATCGAACTGACCCGCGCAGCACGGTTGGCTTCCAGCTCGATATAGCCTTCGCCAGCCATCTGTCGCATCAGCTCGCGAACCGGCGGTCGGGACAACCCAAACTCCTCGCTCAGCGCCACTTCGTCCAGTACCGCACCCGGCGGCAGTTCCATCGTCAGGATGCGTCTGCGAAGCGTCAGGCTTAGATTCGTTTTACGGTCGGGGTTGCCGACCTCGGAGATAATTTCATCGTCCATCTCATAATCCTTTTGAAAGACATTATGTAGACATAAGATAGACGTCAAGAATTTCTTGAGACTCCGGAATCGAATCCGCTCGCCCAGTCAGCGAGAAAGAAGGTTCGGGTCAGGAAAAGTTGCCGCCTTCGCGGCACAGCGAATGCTGCGTCGCCAAGGCGACTGGCGACCTCGATTGCTCATCGGCCCATCCGGCAACAGCTATGAGTAATGCGCCGCGCTCTAAAAGGTCAGTTGCACCTTGCAGGCGGCTGCGCGATCGCCGGCGAGCGTGAAGGCGGCGGTGGCTTGTTCGAGCGGCAGGCTGTGGCTGATGATCGGCCGCACATCGATCTTGCGGCTGGAGATCAGCTCGACGGCAGTACCGAATTCCTCGTGGAAGCGCTGCGTTCCGTGGAGTTGAAGCTCCTTGCCGACGATGGCGTTGAGAGGGATCGGGACGTCTCCTGTGACGCCGACCTGCACGATCGTTCCGCGTGGTCTGATGGCGGCAATTGCGCCGCGGATGGCCGGGGCGGCGGCCGAGCATTCGAAGACGAGATCGAAATAGCCCTTTCCCGCCTCGAATTCCGCAAGCGCCTGGGCATTTTTGGAAACATTGACCGTGCGGCTGGCGCCCATCGCTTTGGCTCGGTCCAGCGCTGCATCCGCGAGATCGGTCACCACGATCTCATCTGCGCCGAAATAACTGGCGACAGCAACCGTCAGGGCGCCGATCGGGCCGGCTCCGGTGACCAGCACGCGTTTGCCTGTGATATCTCCAGCGCGCGATGCCGCGTGCAGGCAGACGGAGAGCGGTTCGCTGCAGGCCGCTTCCGCGGCAGTTGTTGCAGCTCCGACCGCAAAGCACTGCTTGGCCGGCACCACCATCCATTCCCGGAACATGCCCTGCTCATGCGGCAGGCGCATCGCACTGCCCATGAAGCGCATGTCCAGGCAGTGGATCGGCATGTTTTTCTCACAATATTCGCAATGCCCGCAGGGTTGGCTGGGATTGACCGCCACCAGCGTCCCGGCCTTCAGGTCGACCCCCTCACCCGCTTGGCTGACGGTCCCCGAGGCCTCGTGGCCAGGTATGATCGGCTCGCGAACCCGGACCGGCCCGAAGCCACCGTCCTGATAATAATGCAGGTCGGAGCCGCAGATGCCTGCGGCCGCCATTTTGAGAAGCACCTCGCCGGGACCAAGGGCCGCAACCGCGACGGTCTCGATCCTGAGGTCGCCCTTTTGGTAAAGCCGTGCCACACGTGTCCGCATCTTCCGCTCCTATCTCAGCAGCCCGAGTTGCTGCGGCAGCCACAGCGATATGGCGGGCACGAAGGTGATCAGGATCAGCGCCAGGAAGAGCGGCACCAGCCAGGGCAGGATCGCCATGGTCGTGCGTTCGACGGAGAGTTTCGCAACCCTCGACAGCACGAAAAGCACCATGCCGAGCGGCGGGTGTAACAGGCCGATCATCAAGTTCAGCGTCATGATGAGACCGAACTGGACCGGATCGATCCCGAATTTCAGGACGATCGGCAGAAGGATCGGCACGAGGATGGTGATGGCCGCGATCGTATCCAGGAAGCAGCCGACGAAGAGCATCAGCAGGTTCACGAGGATCAGGAAAACCCATTTATTGTCGGTGATCGACAGGATCGCATCGGAGAGCAACTGCGCCGCCTGGCTCACCGTCAGCAACCATGCGAAGACCGATGCCGCAGTGACGATGAAGAGAACGGACGCCGTCGTCTCGATCGTATCGAAACTTGCCTTGGCGAGCGTCGAGGGCGTCATCGTGCGGTAACGCACCAGACCGAGAAACAAAGACCAGAGGACAGCTGCAACCGCTGCCTCCGTCGGCGTGAACCAGCCCATCGTCATGCCGCCGATCAGGATGACGGGCGTCATCAGCGCCATGACGGCGGAAAAGCGGAAATACCAGTCGAGGGCGAGAAGCAGAGCAAGGGCAATGCCCGCCGCAACATTCATCGATACGCCCGCCTGCATCAGCAGATAGATGGCCAGCGGCACCGCCAGGACGACGACGATTTCCATCCCTGCCGACAGCAACTGCTTGACATCGAACGGCGCGTCGGAGCCCCAGCGCTTCCAATAGGCAAAGGCGGCGACGGTGATCATCATCAGGAGCGTCATCACAATGCCGGGCAGGATGCCTGCCATGAAAAGAGCGCCGATCGAGACGTTCGCCATCATGCCGTAAATCACGAAAGGCAGCGACGGCGGGAAGATCGGGCCAAGCGTTGCCGAAGCCGCCGTCACGCCGACCGCGGCCTCGACCGGATAGCCATGATCCTTCATTGCCTTGATCTCGATCGTGCCGATACCGGCCGCATCGGCGAGCGCCGTGCCGGACATGCCGGAGAAGATGACCGAGCCGATGATGTTGACTTGCGCGAGACCGCCCTTCATCCAGCCGACGAGAGCGACGGCAAAGGAATAGATGCGGCCGGTGACGCCGGCCGAGTTCATCAGGTTGCCCGCGAGGATGAAGAAGGGCACGGCGAGCAGCGGGAAGCTTTCGACGCCGGCGATCATGCGCTGGGCGACGATAATGTCCGGCGCGACGCCATAAAGGACGATGTAGAGCACGGATGCGACCGCCATCGAAATGGCAACGGGCACCCCGACCAGCATCAGCACCAGAAACGAGCCAAGAAGCAGTAGCATCAGATCAATCCTCGACGGTCTGGAATTCTTCGGGGCGCTCCAAAACGGAGTAGCCGCGGCGCATATTGGCGATGAAGACGACGATCGCGCGGATCAGCATCAGCACGAAGGCGATGAGAACGCTGTAGAAAACGACGTTGCGCGGCAGATCGACGGTGACCATCTGCTCGTCCGCGACGATATCGACGTAACGCCACATCAGGTGGCAGCCATAGGCGAAGAAGCCAATGCGAACGATATCGACGAAAGTGGCGAGCACGCGTGCCAGACCTGCCGGCATATAGTGATAGAACACATCCACCTGGATATGCCGCGAGGTGCGCACGCACATGACGGAACCGAGAAAGACGACGCCGATCAGGCAGTTGATCGCAATCTCCTCGGTCCAGGCGTAGCTGTCGTTCAGCACATAGCGCGTGAAGAACTGCAGGAAGACGCAACCCGCCATCAGCCAGAAGACGATCAGCGTGATCCAGTCTTCAATGGCATAGTCCGAGACGTTTGCGGTCGGCGCGTGCCCTTCGAACTCGTGACCGATTTCTTCGGCCGTGATTTGCGTATGAATTTCTTGCGACATGATCGGCCCTGTTCCAGTTCGGAATGAAGGAGCGCGGCGCCTGCAGCAACCAACGTGTTACTGCATCCTTGCGCGTCTGAAAGACGCGCGGCGCTGTAAGGCGCCGCGCCGCGTGGGTTTACTGGATCGCGCGGATTGCTTCCCAATCGGCCTTCTCGTAGCCGAAATCCTCGAACTTGACCTTTTCCATCACGGTCTTTTCGAAATCGGCCTTGTCGACCTCGGCGACATTCAACCCTTTTTCCTTGAAGGTCGCGATGAGGCTGTTTTCCTTGCCGGCGATTGTCTTGCTCGTACGCTCGGCGGCCTCCTGCATGACCTCGCCGAAGATCTTCTTGTCCTCGTCGGAAAGGCTCGCCCACCGCGTCTTCGAGACTACGGTGTTGAGGTGATCGACGATGTGGCCGGTGAGGATGATGTTCTTCTGGACTTCGTAGAACTTCTTCGCCTCGATCGTCGTCAGCGGATTTTCCTGTGCCTCGACCGTACCGTTCTGCAAAGCGAGATAGACCTCGGCAAAGGCGATCGGCGTGGTGTTGGCGCCACAGGCGCGCGGCATGGCGAGATAGGCCGGAACGTCAGGCACGCGGATTTTCAAGCCCTGCATATCGGCGCATTTGGTGATCGGCTTGTTTGATGTCGTATGGCGCGTGCCGTAATAGCTGACGGCCGCGATGTGGTTGCCGGTCTTGTCTTCATAGCCTTTGGCAAGACGCTTGAAGACATCGCTCTTGGTATAGGCGATCAGGTGATCGGGACCGCGGAAAATGTAGGGGAAGTAAGTCACGCCGATCGGCTTGTAGTCTCGCGCCGCGAAGCTCGATCCCGAGATGATGATGTCGACGGTCCCTAGCTTGAGGCCCTGGTTGATGTCGGCTTCCTTGCCCAGCTGCGACGCCGGATAGACCTCGATCTTATAGCGCCCGTCTGTGCGCTTGTTGATCTCTTCTGCGGCCCATACGGAATCCGTGTGGAAGGGCTCTGACGTTTCATAGACATGAGCCCATTTCAGCACTGTCTGGGCCTGTGCGATCGCGCTGCTCGCCATGATTACGGCTGCAGTGCAAAGTATCGTTGCCAGTCTGCTTTTCATTGCTCTCTCCTCCCGAGCTTGGGTTAAGTCTTGGCAGTTCCTTTCGGCGGCCGCTTGTTGCGTCCGCGCTCCTCTTCCCCCGAGAACTCCTCCCCGAAGCTTTCGGAAAACCTCTTCTGCGACATGGTCAGATGGGCGCGCATGGCAGCCTTGGCGCCGGCGGCATCGCCGGCGGCGATCGCGTCGCGAATGGCCCGGTGCTCATCCAGAGCGCTGCGCCATGTCGTCGGCCCCTCGAAGTGGCTAGCGAGCCTTGCGAAATAAGGCGTCATGCGCATGTCGAACATCTCCCCCGTCACGCGAATCAATGTCGCATTCCCAATGATGGCGGCAATGCCGGTGTGGAAGGCGCGATCGGCATCGAGCACTGCGATTGCATCGTTGACCACACCACCCATGCGCGTCAGAGCTTCATCGAGCAGAGCGATATCGTCCGGCTTGGCGCGACCGGCCGCTTCTTCGGCGATGGCGCATTCGATGAGGGCCCGCGCCTGGAGCAGTTCGAAAGGCCCCTCCACCGGCTCGCGCTCGGCCCCAGCGACGGTCGCAGCATGCTGGCGCACCACATAAATGCCGGATCCCATGCGGATATTGACGAGGCCTTCGACCTCCAGGACGATCAGCGCCTCGCGGACGGTCGGGCGCGAAACCGACAGTTGCTCCGCCAGATCGCGCTCGGCCGGCAGCCGCTGGCCGACGGCAAGCTCGCCGCTGGCGATCATCATACGAATCTGATCCGCGACCTGCCGATACAGGCGCCGTGATTCAACAGGCGAAAACATCGTGGCCTCCCTGGGCGGCTTCTCCTTAAGCGCGCAGCTGGTCAATTGGCCTGACCAATTAAGTTATAGGTAGCATCCCTTGGGTTGTGCGTCAATCCGCCGCATAAACTGGAAAAATATTGTTTATCCAAAGGCAGAGCACGACTTGTTCTCGCCGACGAGGGGCAAGCCCCGATCGCTACTGGTGCAAAGCCTGAGGACGGCGGCAAATATACGACCAATCGACGAACGACAGGTCGGTTAACTAGAAATCCAAGGGCGCCAGCCTCCATACGACGTCGGTGGCCGCCGAGTGTGGCTCGAGAATGCTGTCCAGAAAAAGAAAGCTCCGGATCCGCCAGCTGCGATAGATTTTTCGCTTTTGAACGGTCGTATCGCTCTGCTCGCGTCGTTTGGCGAGAGCACGCCGTCTCCCAGCCGCGAGCGCCACGAAGTCTGCTCGGCGATGCCGAAATTTTGAGCCCCGGGGTGGCCGATTGCAAGGCATTTGACCCACCGTGCCTCTTTAGCACGCGGTTCGCCGACCGGGTTTTGTACGCAATCGCACGCGTCGAGAAATTCCTTTAGCAGATGCTAAAGTCTCACCTACGGTAATCCAGCTGGGGGTCACTGGTATGGATCAATATTCCTTCCCGAGCGGCGAGGATGAAATCCATCGCCACATCGTCGAGAGCGCGCTCGACTATGCGATCTTTGCCATGGATCTCGATGGCACTGTGGCGACGTGGAGTGCCGGTGCGGAAAACCTCTTCGGCTATTCGGCATCCGAGATGATCGGACAGAATGGGGTCATCATCTTTTCATTCGAGGATCAACTCGCCGGAGCGCCGCTCAAAGAGAAGCGGCTTGCGCTGACCACCGGCCGCGCCGACGACAATCGGTGGCACGTCAGAAAAGACGGCAGCATGTTCTGGGCGTCAGGGCTGATGATGCCGCTTCGCAACGACGTGGGTGGGATCTACGGCCTGGCGAAAATCGTCCGGGACCGGACCCTGACGCTTCAGCAGGACGAAGCGTTGCGCGCCAGCGAGGAACGCCTCCAGCTTATTCTTAAAAGCGCGATCGATTACGCGATCTTTTCCTTTGATCAAGATGGGCGGATCATCAGTTGGAACACCGGGGCTTGCCGCATCTTTGGATATCCGGAAGATGAGATTCTCGGTCAAGACGCACGCATTCTCTTCGTACCGGAAGACCGCACCGAGGCCATGTGGCGCTTGACCGCGAGATGGAGACGGCGCTTGAGCGCGGCCGGGCTGAAAACGAACGATTTCATTTGCGTAAGGATGGATCCACGTTCTGGGGCAGCGGATTGACCATGCCGCTGCGCGCCCATCATCAAAGAGCCGGCTATCTCAAGGTACTTCGGGATGACACCGAGCGTCACTTTGCAGATGAGCACCAGCAAATCATGCTGCGCGAGATGAGCCATCGTGTCAAAAACAGCCTGACACTGGTCACCGCCATGCTTTCGATGCAGGCCCGCTCGGCTGAACAGCAGGAGGTGGGAGAGGCTTTGCGCGATGCCGAAGCGCGCGTCGGCACCATTGCCGAGGTACACGATCAATTGTGGCGCCAACCGAACATCGAAACGGTGGAACTGGCGGATTTTCTGTCAAGCCTGTGTCTGCGCCTGCAGCAGGCGGCATCAAAGCACACGGTTTCGGTCGACGCGGATGCGTGCGTTATCGATGCAGACCGGGCAATCCAGCTTGCCCTTCTCGTCAACGAACTGGTGACGAACGCCTTCAAGCACGCTTATTCCGATATTTCAGGCACTGTCACCGTCAGTGCGCGCGCCACCGCCGACGAAATCCGCCTTGAAATCGCCGATGATGGAAAAGGTTTCCCGGACGGATTTTCCGTCTCTAAAAATGACGGCAAGAGCTTGGGCATGAAGGTCGTGCGCGTTCTGGTGCAGCAGTTGAGGGCCGAGCTTCACATCGAGAATCGGCGGCCCGGCGCGAGTTTTCTGATCCGTCTGCCCCGGAATCCCTGACAGATTTCCCGGGCAGCCCGCAAGTTTTGTCAAAACCGCACAAAGCGCCTTCCAAATATGGATATGGCTGCTGTTTTGACGCATAAGCTGGTCATTACCGCGATCTCATAGCTGCCGGTATGAGCGCGGGCTCCCTCCCGCTGGAGAGGGGTCATGCCCGCACAGGATCAGCGTATTGTTCATAACTTGCTGTTGAAGGCTTTGCCTGCGGAGGCCTTTGACCTGCTGGCCGCCGATGCCCAAGCCGTCGAGCTGCCGTTGAGACATGTGCTGGTCGAGTCAGACCAGCCGAACGAACATGTCTGTTTCGTCGAAAGTGGTCTGGCATCGATGGTGGCGACGAACGCCGAAGACGAAGCCGTCGAGGTCGGACATATCGGATTTGAGGGCATGGCAGGACTGCATGTTGTTCTGAAGACGAATACGACACCCAATCGGACCTTCATGCAGGTCGCGGGATCCGGCCTGCTGGTCTCCGTCGAGACCTTCGGGCGGGTGCTCGCAGCGTTTCCTGCCGTCAACGATCTGTTCCTCCAATATATGCATTGCTGTGATATACAACTGGCTCAGTCGGCTCTCGCCAACGGGCGCTACAACATGCATGAGCGGCTCGCCCGCTGGCTGTTGATGTGTCACGATCGGCTGAATGGCAACGACCTGCCGCTCACGCATGAATTTCTGGCGCTGATGCTCGGCGTACGCCGCTCGGGCGTGACGAACGAACTGCATGTCATCGAAGGAATGAGAGCCATTAGGTCGACCCGCGCCAACGTCAAGGTTCTCGACCGAGAAAGGCTGGAGGAGATCGCCGCCGGAAGCTACGGCATTCCGGAACGGGAATACGAGCGCTTGATCGGACTGCCGATCCGGCGTTCCGCTAGAGCATGAAGCCGAAAAGTGTGGGCGGTTTTCGGACGACATCAATTTAGAACAGGATGTCTTAGTCGGAGCTTCTGATCGTCTCTGACGAAAAGCACAGTCAGAAAAACGGTTCCCTGTTCGTCACCGATGTGTATCTTTCTCGCCGACATGTCTTTTCCCGCAAGCACTGCTGGCTCATCAGCGCTCTCGCATCTTGCACGTTGCCTTGCGTCCTCGATCGTCGCCAGTTCGGTGCCTTCCCAGACGGCAGGCGTCGAAGTTCCTGAAACGATGACTTTGGTCTGCTCCTTAGAAAAGGACCAGTTCGCCACTCAACGGCACCAATAGTTGTCCTCTCGCCCCCTTTTGGCCGGCGCCGGATGAATTGGGGGGTCTGGCGGCGCATTTTTAATAACCGGTGTTGGGCCTTGCATGGACGGCATCGCTGGAGTTTTTCAAGTCCAAATGCATACGATATCGGACAAACACGTCGCTTTCATCCGATCCGGCACGTTTCGCGTTGGTGAATCATGCCATCGAGAAAAGAGGGCTAGCGGCCTGAAGCCGTCGTGCCGGCAGCGGTCCTGCCCGACGGACGTGCTTTGCTGAAGTTCGGCCACGCAAAACCCCCGAGGTTGGATGTCCAACTTTCGGGGGTCAGGTCACGATGGGAATTTTCGTGAGGAAGCCGATCAATTGTTGTGAGCCGCGCAGGCTTCATCCATCGGGGTGGCGTTGCTCGTACCGCCCTGTGTCTGAAGATTGGCAGAGTTATTGACCGGATTGGGGCACTTGGTCTTATCCATCTTCATCGTGCCGCTGGTCGTGGAATTCGTCGTGGTGGAATCCGTTGCCATCGGCTTTTTAGTCTTCGTGTCGCTAGTGGCGCCGCCGCCCTGATCGGCTTGATTCTTGTCGATCGTTGCGCCGGCCGGCGCTGGGTTGGACTGGGCGAAAGCGGATGTGGCCATCCCGATAGCGAAGAGGGAAGCTGCTACAAGTTTCATGCGCATTGTGATGTCCTCCTTGGGGATCTTTGCGTGCTTGACCCATTCACAACCTCGTTCTTTGATCATTGTTCCGCTGCGGCCGATAAATGCACTGCCGCGTCCGACAGCCGCGACGCAGTCAACAATCGAGGTCTTTTAAGCAGGAGGATGAGCACCCATTGCTCACAAGGTAATCGGCGATTATTTCGCGTAAAGCGCCCGCGACCGCTCAAGATGCTTGAGCAGCGCCGTTTCCGAGCCATCCACATCGTTTGCTTCAAGGCGGTCGACGATCTCGTCGTGTTCGGCGAGCGTGAATTTTTCCTTGCCGGTCCAGATCAGCATCTCGGTATGATATTCCTTCAGCCAGGCAAGCATTGCTTCGCTGACGGCAATGTAGATCGGGTTGCCTGATATCTGCGCGATGCGGGTGTGAAACTCCATGTCGGCGTCGATGAACTCTTCGGCCCGGCCAAGTGACATTCGCTGGCGTTCGATGATGTTCCTGAGGTCGGCGATATCGCTTGCCGAGGACCGCTGCGCGGCCTCGCGCGCCATGCCCCGCTCGAAGAAGATGCGCGCGCTCTTCAAATATTCCAGCGAGTCCGACGATTGCGACAGCATGATCTTGGCGGTGAGATCGACCTGGCGGAATATCGATTTTGCCGTCAGCCGGAGAACCTTGGCCCGCTCGCCATGTGAAATGCTGACCAGACCTTTGTTGGCGAGGGATTGCATGGCCTCCCTGATCGCCGGCCGGCCGACGCCGAAGCGTTCCATCAGCACCCGCTCGGAAGGCATTTCGTCGCCGGGCTGGAGCTCGCCCGAGGTAATCATTCGCTCAAGTCGATCAAACACTTCGTCAGAGAGTTTCCGGCGGACGATTTGTTCGAGGGGCTGGGTCATCATATCTCGCTGGCTCAAATGTTTCCTCCTAACAGTTTCCGGGTCGAGAACAAAGCTGTCGGCGAAAATTTGCGGATCCGAAGATTCTACTTTTCATGAGTTGGAATACTCATTATACCAGATCACAAGTTGACGCCATGGTAATCTGCGTGGCGAGAGGAGCAACCGTCCGTTTCATGATAATTACCCTGACCTACCGTATCGAAACGCCCGGCAGCGTCGAGGCGATGGCGGAAAAGATCGCGAGCGACCAGTCGACCGGCACCTTCGTTCCCGTCCCCGGCGAGACCGAAGAGCTGAAATCGCGTGTCGCCGCCCGTGTGCTCGCGATCCGTCCGCTCGAAGGCGCCAGTCATCCGACTTGGCCCGAGGTCGGCCCCGGCACGCCGCTTCATCGCGCCGATGTCGACATCGCCTTTCCGCTGGACGCGATCGGGACAGACCTTGCGGCATTGATGACCATTGCAATCGGCGGCGTCTACTCCATCAAGGGCATGACCGGCATCCGCATCGTCGATATGAAGCTCCCCGACGCCTTCAAAAGCGCGCATCCGGGACCGCAGTTCGGCATCCCCGGAAGCCGCCGCCTCACCGGCGTCGAAGGCCGGCCCATCATCGGAACGATCGTCAAGCCGGCGCTTGGTCTCAGACCGCACGAAACGGCGGAACTCGTCGGCGAGCTGATCTCATCCGGCGTAGACTTCATCAAGGATGACGAAAAACTGATGAGCCCGGCCTATTCCCCGCTCAAGGACCGCGTTGCGGCGATCATGCCGCGCATTCTCGATCACGAGCAGAAGACCGGCAAGAAGGTCATGTATGCCTTCGGCATCTCGCATGCCGACCCCGACGAGATGATGCGCAACCACGACATCGTCGCCAAGGCCGCCGGCAACTGCGCCGTCGTCAACATCAACTCGATCGGCTTCGGCGGCATGAGCTTTCTGCGCAAGCGCTCCAATCTGGTGCTGCACGCGCATCGAAACGGTTGGGACGTGCTGACGCGCGACCCGGGCGCCGGCATGGACTTCAAGGTCTATCAGCAATTCTGGCGGCTGCTCGGGGTCGACCAGTTTCAGATCAACGGTATCAGCGTCAAATATTGGGAACCGGACGACAGTTTCGTCTCGTCCTTCAAGGCCGTCAGCACGCCGCTGTTTAATGCCTCCGATTGCCCGCTTCCGGTTGCCGGCTCGGGTCAGTGGGGAGGACAAGCGCCTGAGACCTACAAGCGGACCGGCCGGACAGTTGATCTTCTCTATCTCTGCGGCGGCGGCATCGTCAGCCACCCCGGCGGCCCGGCGGCCGGCGTTCGGGCCGTGCAGCAGGCTTGGCAGGCCGCGGTCGCGGACATCCCGTTGGAGACCTACGCGAAAGATCATCCGGAGCTCGCCGCTTCGATTGCCAAATTCAGCGACGGCAAGGGCGCATGACCGCGATGGATGGACCTCTCGTCAGTTATTACGGGGATGACTTTACCGGCTCCACCGATGTCATGGAGGCATTGGCATCGAACGGCGTGTCGACCGTGCTCTTCCTCGACATTCCCACGCCGGAACTGCTTGCGCGCTTCAGGGATTGCCGCGCAATCGGCGTTGCCGGGACAAGCCGAAGCGAGACCCCCGCATGGATGCAAGAGCACCTTGCGCGCGCTTTCGAGTGGCTGAATTCGCTCGGCGCTGACATCTGCCACTACAAGGTCTGCTCGACCTTCGATTCCAGCCCCGAAATCGGCAATATCGGCAAGGCGATCGAAATCGGCCGATCGGTATTCGGGCAATCCGTGGTGCCGGTCATCGTCGGCGCGCCGCAACTGAAGCGCTACACGGCATTCGGCAATCTCTTTGCAGCTTACCAGGGCCGGATCTTTCGCATCGACCGCCATCCCGTCATGAGCCGCCATCCGGTGACCCCGATGGACGAGGCGGACCTTGCGGTGCACCTGTCGAAGCAGACCCGCCTTCCCGTCCTGCTCGCCGATCTCGTCGCCATCACCGCGCCGGACGCCGATGCGCGGATCGACGAACTGGCGTCGGCTTCAGAAGGGATCCTGCTCATCGATGTCGACTCCGAGGCGACGCAGGAGGCCGCGGGTCGACAGTTGCTTCGTGCCACCGGCCGTTCGGGAAGCTTTGTCGCCGGCTCCTCGGGGGTCGAATATGCCCTGCTCAGCGCGTGGCGGCGGAGCGGCTTCATCGGCAACAGCGGCGCCGAGTTTCCCGATATCGGCCCGGTTGATCGCCTCGCCGTCGTCTCGGGCAGCGTATCGCCAACGACCGAGCGCCAGATCCGGACGGCTGTCGACAACGGCTTCGAGAGTATCGCGCTCGATCCGCTTGCACTGGTCTCGGAGCATGGCGAAGGCGCGGTGGATGCAGCGGTCGAGGCCGGCATCCAGATGCTCCGGCAAGGCAAGAGCGTCATCCTTTATACCGCGCTTGGCCCGTGCGCAGACCGCGGCGCCGACATCGACAGGGTTCCGGGCGCGCGTCATCGGCTCGGCAGCGCGCTCGGCACGATCTTGCGCCGCCTGATCGAGAGCGAAGGACTTTCACGTGCGGTCGTCGCCGGCGGCGACACGTCCAGTCACGCCCTCAGGCAGTTGAAGATCGACGCCCTGACGACGCTTCTTCCGCTGCCCCAGACGCCGGGTTCTCCGCTTTGCCTTGCGCATGGCGACCATCAGCCGACCAACGGCCTGCAGATCGCGCTTAAAGGCGGCCAGGTCGGGACGGACGGCTATTTCACGCAGATCCGCGATGGAAGGAAACTGTGATGGTTTCCCCGAACCGGCTTGGCGCAGAAAAACGTGTGGATCATATGAATTAAGTGATATGGTGATTGACTCATCATACCAGTATATGATCCTATCCAGAAACGGAAAAGGTGAGGAAAACATGACTAAGATTGCCCTCTTCGGCGCAGGCGGAAAAATGGGATATCGGCTTGCCAAAAATCTCAAAGGCTCGCGTTTCCAAGTGCGCCATATCGAGGTGAGCGACGCAGGCAAGGCCCGTTTGAAGAATGATCTCGGTGTCGATTGCGTGCCCGTGGATATCGGGCTCGACGGCGCCGACGTGGTGATCCTTGCCGTGCCGGACACGGCAATCGGCAAAGTCGCGGCAGGCATCGTCGACAAGCTCGCATCAGGTACCATGGTGATCGCGCTGGACGCTGCGGCTCCCTTTGCCGGCCACCTGCCGAAGCGCGACGATCTTACCTATTTCGTCACCCATCCCTGCCATCCGCCGATCTTCAACGACGAGACGGACATGCAGGCGAAGAAGGACCACTTCGGCGGCCTCTTCGCCAAGCAGCATATCGTCTCGGCGCTGATGCAGGGTCCGGAAAGCGCCTACGCGCTCGGCGAGGAAATCGCCAAGCTGATCTGGGCCCCGGTCATGCGCTCGCACCGGGTCACGGTCGATCAGCTTGCCATGCTCGAACCGGGCTTGTCGGAAACCGTCTGCGCATCGCTGCTCGTCGTCATGCGGCAGGCCATGGACGAATGCGTGGCACGCGGCGTGCCGGAACAGGCCGCCCGCGACTTCCTGCTCGGCCATATGAACGTGCTCGGCGCGGTCATCTTCAAGGAAGTCGACGGCGTGTTCTCGGATGCCTGTAACAAGGCGATCGAGTTCGGCATCCCGGCGCTGATGCGCGACGACTGGAAAAAAGTATTCGAACCGCAGGAGATCGCCGAAAGCATCCGGCGCATCACGTGAACCGGCTTGGGGAGGCAAGCCCTCCCCCTCAACTGCCCCGGGGAGACGGGGTCTAGCCGCCCCAGGGAGACGGGGCTTCATTCACAACAGGGAGGAAAATATGAAACTGACGCGCAGACTGACACTTGCAGCTTTTGCCGGCGCACTGGCGCTTGGAACGGCTCTTCCGGCCTTTTCGGCCGATCTCATCGCCATCATCACGCCGGCGCATGACAATCCCTTCTTCAAGGCCGAAGCTGTCGGCGCTGAAGCCAAGGCGAAGGAGCTCGGCTATGAGACGCTGCTCATGACGCATGACGACGACGCCAACAAGCAGTCCGAAATGATCGACACGGCGATCGGGCGCGGCGCCAAGGCGATCATCCTCGACAATGCCGGAGCCGACGCCTCCGTCGCAGCCGTCAAGAAGGCAAAGGATGCAGGCATCCCCTCCTTCCTGATCGACCGTGAAATCAACGCGACCGGCGTTGCCGTCGCCCAGATCGTCTCGAACAACTATCAGGGCGCCCAGCTCGGGGCGCAGGAATTCGTCAAGCTGATGGGCGAGAAAGGCAATTACGTCGAGCTGGTGGGCAAGGAGTCCGACACCAATGCCGGCATCCGCTCGCAAGGCTATCACGACGTCATCGACGACTATCCGGACCTGAAGTCCGTCGCCAAGCAGTCGGCCAACTGGAGCCAGACGGAAGCCTATTCAAAGATGGAAACCATCCTCCAGGCAAATCCCGACATCAAGGGCGTCATTTCAGGCAACGACACCATGGCCATGGGCGCCATCGCCGCGCTGCAGGCGGCCGGCCGCAAGGACGTGATCGTCGTCGGCTTCGACGGTTCCAACGACGTGCGCGACTCCATCAAGTCGGGCGGCATCAAGGCAACGGTCCTGCAGCCCGCCTATGCGCAGGCTCAGCTGGCGGTGGAACAGGCAGACGCATACATAAAGAACAAGACGACGCCAAAGGAAGAGAAGCAGTTGATGGATTGCGTTCTCATCAACGCCGACAATGCCGGCAAGCTCGAAACCTTCGCCCTGACGAACTGATCAGCCGCGAATTGCGGAGGGCGCAGCGCTGCGCCCTCCGCAATGCATTTTGCAAGACGTCGAGGTTTAAAGCATGTTGAGAATGAAGGGCGCCCTGCTCGCTGCCGTCGTGGCGGCCGCCTTGCCCGGTTGCAAGATCATCAAGACGCCGACGGCTGAGGAAAAGGCTGCGGCAGCGGCCAAGACCGCCTTCGATCCGAATGCAAAGGTCGAGGCGATCTGGCAGTCCGAGGCAGTGCCCTATTTCGAAAAGCGCGCCGGCGACCTCAAGGACGTCATGCAACTGGCCACCTCCAGCCCCGACGCCGCCGGCGAGAAATACGGCAATCCCCGCAAGCAGAGCAGCTCGCCATGGACCTATGCGGTGAAGATCACCGGCAAGGTTGTCGCGGCCGATACGGCCTCGCGCGCGGCAACACTCGATGTCGACGCAGATGGCGACGGCAAGGCCGACGCCAAGGTGCAAATCGGGCCAGCGCTGCGCGGCACGGCGCTGCGCGACACGCTGGAGTTCGTCAATTTCAACGAATTCAAGAACCAGATCGAGTGGGCGCAGTTCGGCAAAGCCTTCAACGAGAAGGCCAATACGGCCTTTCTGTCAGCCGTTCCGCGCGAAGGCCTCGCCGGCAAGACGGTGACCGCGATCGGCGCGTTTCCGCTGCCGAAGAGCGGCGAGCTGCCGCTCATAACACCTTCGGAACTGAAGGTCGGCCCATGACCACAGGAGAGGCAGAAAAGGACGACATCATCCTGCGCCTCGACGACGTGTCGAAGGTCTATTCTGGCATCGTCGCCGTCAAGCGCGCCAATCTCGAGCTGCGCCGCGGTGCAGTGAACGTCCTCGTCGGCGAAAACGGTGCAGGCAAGTCGACGTTGATGAAGATCATCGCCGGTGTCGAGCGTCCGACGCTCGGCCGCATCATCCTCGATGGCAAGCCCGTATCCTTCGACAGCCCGGCGCACGCGCAGGCAAATGGCATCGGCATGATCTTCCAGGAACTCAATCTCTTCGCCAACATGTCGGTCGCCGAGAATATCTTCACCACGCGTGAGATCACCCGCGGCATCCTCGGCATCGATCACAAGGCGCAGGTGCAAAAGGCCAATGCATTTTTGAAGCGCCTGGATGCCGGAATCGAGGCGGATGCGATGGTCGAGGATTTGCCGATCGGCCAGCAGCAGCTCGTCGAGATCGCCAAGGCGATGTCGTTGAATGCCCGTATCCTGATCATGGACGAGCCGACGTCGGCGCTTTCGGCGGCCGAAGTCGAGATCCTGTTCAAGGTGATCGCGGAACTCAAGGTCCAGGGTGTGGCGATCGTCTATATCTCGCACCGGCTCGAGGAGTTGATGCGGATCGGCGACTACATCACGGTGCTGCGTGACGGCCAGGTCACCGGCGAAGCGATGGTCCGCGATATCGACACGCGCTGGATCGTGCGTTCCATGATCGGCTCGGATGCCAAGGATTTTGCAAAGTCCGTGGACCACGCCGTCGGAGCCGAGGTCTTTCGCGCCGAAAACATCAGCCTGCCGCGGCCGACGGGTGGGCTTTCGGTCAACGATGTCTCCCTGTCGGTCAGGGCGGGCGAAATCCTCGGCATCTACGGCCTGATGGGTGCCGGGCGCAGCGAATTCTTCGAATGCGTGATCGGCCGTCACACACACTCGACCGGCAAGATCTTCATCGACGGCAAGCAGGTTCGTGCCCGCGACACTACGCGGCGCATCCGCCGCGGCCTTGCGCTCATTCCGGAAGACCGGCAGCGCGAAGGTCTGGTCCAGGTGCTTTCCATCGCCTCCAATCTGACACTGGCGAGCCTCGGCCGCTTCACCCGGCTCTTTCACATCGACAGGGGGGCGGAGAAAAATGCCGTTCGCGATGCAATCCGCGATCTCTCGATCAAGGCGCCGAATCCGGATTTCGAGGTGACCTCGATGTCCGGCGGCAATCAGCAGAAGGTCGTCATCGGTAAGGCATTGATGACCAATCCGAAAGTGCTTCTAATGGACGAGCCGAGCCGCGGCATCGATGTCGGCGCCAAGGCCGACGTCTTTCGCACCATGCGGCGGCTGGCGGCCAATGGGCTTGCCATTCTGTTTTCGACTTCCGACCTCGAGGAGGTCATGGCGCTTTCCGATCGCATCGCGGTCTTGAGCAACGGCCAGCTGGTCGCCGTCTTCGACCGCAACGAGGCGACGGAAGAAGCCATTATCGCGGCTTCGGCCAAGGGACACGGACATCAAGGGAAACTCGCGTCATGATGGCGGCAACATCAACCACTCTTGCGCCGAAGAGCGCCAACGGCTCGGCGCTTCTGACGCTGATGAAGCTCAGGACGTTCATCGCGCTATTTGCCGTCATCATCTTCTTTGCGATCTTTGCGCCGAACTTCACCTCGACAGCAAACATGATCCTGATGTCGAAGCACGTGGCGCTGAACGCCTTCCTGGCCATGGGCATGACCTTCGTCATCATCACCGGCGGCATCGATCTCTCCGTCGGATCGATCGTCGGGCTTTGCGGCATGGTCGCCGGCGGCCTGATCCTTTACGGCATCGAATTGCCGATCGGCTACACCATCTTTTTCAACCTCTTCGAGATCGTGCTGATCACCTTGTCGATCGGCCTGCTCATCGGTCTGATCAACGGCCTGCTGATCACCAAGCTCAACGTTGCGCCCTTCATCGCCACACTCGGCACGCTCTATATCGCCCGCGGCCTCGCTTTGCTGTCGTCGGACGGCCAGACGTTTCCGAACCTTGTCGGCCGACCTGAATATGCGACGACCGGCTTCGATTTCTTCGGCGCGGGACGCATTCTCGGCCTGCCGGTATCGATCTGGATTCTGATCGTGCTTGCGCTGCTGGCCGCCTATGTCGCACGCTCGACGCCGATTGGCCGTCACATCTTCGCCGTCGGCGGCAATGAACGGGCCGCGCGCATGTCCGGTATCCGGGTCGATGTCGTGAAGATCTTCGTCTACATGTTCTCCGGACTGTGCGCCGCAATCGTCGGCGTCGTCATCTCGTCGGAACTGATGGCAGCCCATCCGGCAACCGGCGAAAGCTTCGAACTCAATGCGATTGCGGCAGCCGTGCTCGGCGGCACCTCGATGTCGGGCGGTCGCGGCACGATCGGCGGCACGATCATCGGCGCCTTCGTCATCGGCATCCTCTCCGACGGATTGGTGATGATGGGCGTCTCCTCCTTCTGGCAGATGGTCATCAAGGGCCTGGTCATTATCATCGCCGTCGTGGTCGATCAGGCGCAGCGCCGCCTGCAGCAGCGCGTCACCCTCATGCAGATGGCAAAGGCAGGTTGAGATGACGGAATTGAAAGGGGCTTTGATCGGTTGCGGTTTCTTTGCGGTCAACCAGCTGCATGCCTGGAACGACGTTCGAGGTGCCGGCATCGTCGCGATCTGCGACCGCGACCCGGAACGGCTGAAGATCGTCGGCGATCAGTTCGGCATCGCTCGCCGCTATGGCGATGCCGAGGCATTGTTCGCCGATGGCGGTTTTGATTTCGTCGACATTGCCACGACCGTCCAAAGCCATCGTTTTCTCGTCGAAATGGCGGCTCGGAACAAGGTGCCGGCCATCTGCCAGAAGCCGTTCGCCAAGACCTTGTCGGACGCGAAGGCGATGGTCGAGGCGTGTCGCAATGCCGGCATACCGCTGATGGTGCACGAGAACTTTCGCTGGCAGACGCCGATCCAGGCGGTGCGCAAGGCGCTGGAGACCGATGCCATCGGCACGCCCTTCTGGGGCCGCTTCTCCTTCCGTTCGGCCTACGACGTCTTTTCCGGCCAACCCTATTTGGCCGAGGGCGAACGGTTCATCATCGAAGACCTCGGCATCCATACGCTCGATATCGCCCGCTATATCCTTGGCGACGTTCGCTCGCTCACGGCCCGCACCAAGCGGGTCAATCCCAGAATCAAGGGCGAGGATGTCGCGACCATTCTGCTCGATCACGAAAACGGCGCCACGTCAGTCGTCGACGTCAGCTACGCCACCAGGCTTTCCAGGGAGCCGTTCCCCGAGACCTTGATCGAGCTCGACGGTTCTGAAGGCACGATCCGCCTGACCCAGGGTTACGGCCTCGAAATCACCAACGCCAGGGGCACCACCACCACTGACGTATCGCCGAAGTTGTTGTCATGGGCCTCGCGGCCCTGGCACAACATCCAGGAGAGCGTCCACGCGATCCAGCAGCATTGGGTCGATCAGCTGGAGCGCGGCGCGGAACATTCGACGTCAGGGGCCGACAATCTGAAAACTTTTGCGCTCGTCGAGGCCGCCTATGACAGTGCGGCCAGGGGACAGACGATCGATGTCGGAGCGATGCTGCGATGAAAGTCGATGCGTTCCAGCTCTACGGCACCCGCCTCGTTGAAACGCCGCCGGTTCGGCTGAGAGCCGGAAAACTGGAAGCCGATCTCGCCAATGGCAACCTCCGCACCATCCGCTACGATGGGACCGAGGTGCTGCGAGCGATCTCCTACCTCGTTCGCGACCCGGACTGGGGCACCTACAGCCCTGTAATTGTTGATCTCCGCATCGAGCAGAGTGACAATCGTTTCGCGGTCGCCTATCGAGCCCGCTGCGAGGGACCTGATGACACGAGGCTTGTCATTGACGTTCGCATCACCGGAAGCGCGGACCGGCTCGACTTCGAGGCCGAAGCCATCACAGAGACCGGCTTCGAGACCAATCGCTGCGGCTTCTGCATCCTGCATCCGATCGTCGGCGTAGCGGGTTCACCGGCGACGGTCGAACATGTCGACGGCCGGATAGTGGCAACCCGGTTTCCCGATGTCATCGAGCCCTGGCAGCCTTTCAAGGACATGCGCGCCATCACTCATGCGATCATGCCTGACGTTCAGGCGGAATGCCGGATGGAGGGCGACACCTTTGAAATGGAAGACCAAAGGAACTGGTCGGACGCATCCTATAAGACATATGTCAGGCCGCTCGCCCTGCCCTGGCCATACCAGATTGCCGCCAATCAGCCCGTTCGGCAAAAGACGTCGCTTGTTATCAGGGATATCGGCGGTTCGACACGGCATCCTCCAGCTGCGGCGTCAGGCGGCGCCATAAAACTCGAACTCGGGGCGCGAACCAGCACCATGCCTGATATCGGCGTGATTGTTACGCCCGAGGAAGCCGATGCGACCCTCTCGGCAAAGTCCGTGCTGTCGGAAATCGCTCCCCAGGAGCTCCTCTTCCATTTCGACCCCAGTGCCGGACACGGCGTCGACGCGCTCACGCAGTTCGCCATGCTCGCCGCGGCCCATCGCGGCCGCTCGACGCTGGAGATCGCCCTTCCCTGCACATCGTCGCCGTCAAGCGAGGTGGCCGAAATCGCCCACCAGATGCGGCTGGCGGAATTCAGGCCGGATGCGATCATGATCTCGCCTTCGGTTGACCGGCAGTCGACGCCGCCCGGCAGCACATGGCCGGAATGCCCGCCTTTGGATGAAGTCTATACCGCCGCTCGCGCCGCCTTTCCCGGCATTCGCATCGGCGGGGGTATGCTGAGCTATTTCACCGAGCTCAACCGGAAGCGCGTCCCGGATGGACAGCTCGACTTCGTCAGCCACTGCACCAATCCGATCGTGCATGCCGCCGACGATCTTAGCGTCATGCAGACATTGGAAGCGCTGCCCTTCATCACACGGTCGGTGCGTGCGATCTACGGTGACAGACCCTACCGGATCGGCCCGTCGACGATCCCGATGCGACAGAATCCCTATGGCAGCCGCACGATGGATAATCCGTCGGGCGCACGCGTTCCCATGGCCAACCGCGACCCGCGTCACAATGGACGCTTCGCGGAGGCCTTCGCGCTCGGCTACGCGATACGGGTACTGGATGCCGGTCTGGAATGCCTGACGCTCTCGGCCTTGTCAGGCCCGTTCGGTCTGATCGCCGGTCCAGCCGAACCGACCGAGCAAGGCGGGCGGCGCCCGCTGTTCAACACAGTGCGGACATTGTCTCGATTGGCTGGCGCATCCTGGCAGGCATGCGTCTCCTCCTCGCCCTCCGAGGTGCTGTCTTTCGTTGCACGCGATGCCGCAGGCGCCAGGCTTCACGTCGTCAATCTGACGGGCGAAGAACGAAAGGTCGATTGCGGCGCATGCCGGCCGGCAGATTCGGGCAAAGAGTTGCTGCTCGCGCCGTTTGCGACCGTCGTCCTGCAACTGGCGGATTGACCTCCGGCGCTGCAGCCGCATTTATGCAGGCGGAGCTCGCACTGGGAGGACAGCGTGAAGACGAAGAAGCTTATCAATGCCGGCGCAGATGCCGTCGATGAAATGCTGCAAGGGGTGTTGGCGGCGCATCCGCGCCACCTCTACGCAGTGGGGGACATGCCCCGGGCGATCATTGCCAGAAACGGGCCACGCAAGGGCAAGGTCGGCTTGGTCATCGGCGGCGGATCCGGGCACGAACCGACATTTCTGGGGTTTGTCGGCAAGGGGCTCGCAGACGCGGCCGCGATCGGCAACGTCTTCGCCTCGCCACCGCCCGATCCGATCATCGCCTGCGCCAAGGCGGTCGATGGCGGCACCGGCGTCCTATTCATGTATGGCAATTATGCCGGCGACGTGATGAACTTCGACATGGCAGCCGAGATGCTGGCGCTTGACGAGATCGAGGTCCGCACCGTGCTTACCACGGATGACGTGGCGTCCGCGCCTGCCGATCAGCGGGACAGGCGACGGGGCGTGGCGGGCAACGTCTTCATCTTCAAGTCCGCCGGCGCAGCCTGCGATCTTCTCTACTCGTTTGACGATGTCGAGCGTGTCGCCCGCCATGCCAATGCGCGAACCTACACGATGGGCGTCGCGCTTTCCCCCTGTTCGCTGCCCCAGACCCTCCGGCCGAACTTCCTGATCGGCGAAGGGGAGATGGAGATCGGAATGGGCATTCATGGAGAGCCTGGCGTGGCGCGTGAGCCGCTGAGGCCGGCCGACGCGGTGAGCGACGAACTCATGGACAGCATTCTTCGCGAAATGAAAGCAGACCGGGGCGATCGTGTCGCCGTGCTCGTCAATTCGCTGGGTTCGACGCCGCTGATGGAACTCTACATCATGATGCGGCGCGTGAAGTCCCGGCTCGACGATGCCGGGCTCGTCATCCATACGTCGCTCGTCGGAAACTACTGCACCTCTCTCGAAATGGCAGGTGCGTCGATCACGGTCATGCATCTCGACGACGAGCTTCAGCGATTGATCGACCACCCCTGTGATTGCGCGATGTTTGTGAGGTAATCGATGACGTTTACGACCGAAGACCTGCAGCGCATGTTTGCCGGGATTGCCGAGGATATTGCGGCAGAGAGCGACCATCTCTGCGCGTTGGACGGCGCCATCGGCGATGGGGATCACGGCCTTGCCATGGATGCAGGCTGCCAGGCCGCGGCGAAAGCGGTCGGCGAGCTCGACGCCGGGATCGCCCCAACAACCGCATTCAACGTCGCGGCTAAGGCCTTCCTGAATGCGGTCGGCGCTTCGTCCGGCCCGCTCTACGCCACGGCCTTCATGCGCGCCGGAGCAGCCGCCAAAGACAAGCAGACATTGAGTGATGACGATTTCCTGCGTGTCTTTGCGGCAATGGCGCAGGGAATCCAGGAACGTGGAAAGGCCGAACCCGGTGAAAAGACGATGGTTGACGCCTGGAGGCCTGCGGCCGACGCAGCACTCGATGCCTGGCAGTCGGGAAAGCCCCTCCCCCAATGCTTCGAGGCGGCCGAGCGGGCAGCGCGGTCAGGCTGTGAAACGACCAGCAAGATGACGGCGACCAAGGGACGGGCTTCGCGATTGGGGGACCGCGTGATCGGGCACATCGATCCCGGCGCCGCGTCCGCAGTCATCATCATCGCCGCGATGGCCAAATTTGGTCAGCATCACGATGGTTAGCTCATCATACCAGTTGACATGTCAATGACTATCTGCAACAAGGGGCCCGGCTTTACAAGAGGAGGACGGTAATGCTGACCCTTTCTGCGAAATTGAAGACTGCGAGCATCGTTGCGATCGCCGTGGCGTCGCTATCGGCCACGCCGGTTCTTGCGGAAGACATCACGCTTTGGACCCTCAACTTCGACAACAATGCTGCCAACACGGCTCTGAAAAAGGTGGCGACGGACTTCGAAGCGGCAAACCCCGGAACGCATGTCGAGATCGTTCAGCGCGCCGTCGACGAGCATAAGACCGCCTTGCGCGTCGCTGCTGGCTCCGACAAGGGACCTGACATTTATTTCAGCTGGGCGGGCCTCGGCCTCGGCGGCGAGTATGTGAAGGCCGGTCTGTCCCTGCCCCTCGACAGATACTATGCCGAGTATAAGTGGAGCGACGAATTGCTGCCCTCGGCAGCGGCTTTCGCCGACCTCTATCCCGGCGGCAAGCACGGCGTCCCCTTCACCTTCAAGGGTGAGGCCGTCTATTACAACAAGAAGCTTTTCGAACAGGCCGGCATCAAGGAAGAGCCCAAGACCTACGAGGAATTCCTTGCCGCGGCCGATAAGCTGAAGGCTGCCGGCATTCCCGCCTTCACCTTCGGCGGCACGGTCAACTGGCACGTCATGCGTCTCATGGACGTCATCCTTGAAACGAAGTGCGGTGCTGAAAAGCACGATGCGCTGAAGGCGATGACGCTGGACTGGACCAAGGAACCCTGCGCGACGGATTCATTCGCGGAGTTTGCGAAGTGGACGAAGGACTATACGCTGCAGCCGTTCATGGGCATCGACAACAAACAGTCCTACAGCCTCTTCACCGCGGGTCGTGCAGCGATGATGCTCGAAGGCGACTGGCTGGTCAGCCAGCTTAACGGCTCCGGCGCCAATCTCGACGACTACGGGATTTTCCCCTTCCCGACCAACACCGATCGTCTCTACGGTTTCGCCGAGTACAACTACATCAGCACCAAGAGCAAGAGCCCTGATGTAGCGGCGAAGTTCCTCGACTACTTCCTCTCGACGAAGGTCCAGCAGGACCTGCTCGGCCAGCTGAGTTCAACCTCCGTCAACAAGAACGTCCAATATGCCAACCAGAAGCCGCTCGAGGCGGAATGGCTGGGGATCTTCCAGAAATACGGCAAGGTCTACATGAACGGCGACCAGGCGTTCCCGCTCGACGTCACGACGGAGTACTTCCGGGTCATCAACGATGTTGCTTCCGGCAACACCGAGCCGGCCGATGCGGCCAAGCAGTTGCAGAGCTTTATCGCAAGCCGAACCTGATTCCTCCCGAGGTGCCAGTCGATCGACCAGTTGTCGATCGACCGGCACATTCTTTCATCAGCTGGCAGCCGCTTCACTGCCAGGAGGAAAGCATGTCACTTCGACAATCGACACATGATCCGCGCGTCCAAGCGCTCATCCTGCTCGTGCCAGCCCTGGCGATCTATGCCGTCTTTGCCCTCTATCCGATGCTCAATGTCGTCATCCTGAGCTTCCAGAAATGGAACGGGCTGGACCCGCAGCGGCAATTTGTAGGGCTTGCAAACTACTCGGCGATTTTCACGAAGGATCCGGTCTTCTGGGTTGCGTTCCGCAATACCGTGATCTGGACCTTGATGAGCCTGATCTTCCCGCCGATGATCGGACTGCTGCTGGCGCTGAGCCTCAATCAGAAGATATTCGGCCGAAATGGCCTCAGGGCCATCTTCTATCTGCCTGTTATCATCGCGCCGATTGCCGTCGCCACCATGTGGAAGTGGATGTACGATCCGTTCTTCGGCCTTTTCAGCCAGTTGCTCACCTCGTGGGGCATGCAGGGCTGGATCAATGACTGGCTGGGCAACAGGGATATCGCCCTTTATTCGGTCTTCGTCGCCTATCTCTGGCAGACGGTCGGCTTCTCGATGGTCCTGTTTCTGGCGGGCCTGCAGAATGTCTCTCAGACGCTTGTCGAGGCAGCGCGCATCGATGGCGCCGGCCGCTGGAAGGTGTTCAAGCATGTGACATTGCCGGCCTTGCGCCCGACGATCACGATCGTTCTCGTTCTTTCCGTCATCTCCTCCCTGAAGGCTTTCGACATCGTCTACGGTCTGACGGGTGGCGGACCGGCGCAGTCTACCCAGATGCTGGCGCTCTGGGCGTTCACGCAGGCGATGCAGATCTTCGATTTCGGACGAGGTGCGGCGATTTCGGTCGTGCTGCTGCTGATCACCATGGCCGTCGTCATTCCCTATCTGAAATGGACCCAGAAGCACGAGGAGGTTGAATCGTGACAGCAGTACCGACCGACCAGACCGCAGTGCATTTGCAGGTCGAACCATCATCGATGAAGCGGGATCCCATTCTGATCGGTCTCTGGATCACGCTTGTTATCGTGGCGCTCGTCTGGGTCGCGCCATTCGTCTTCATCGTCTTCACCTCCTTGAAGACGCCGGCAGCGGTGACCGGCACGGGCGCCTTCGTGCCGCCAACCGAGCTGGCTTTCGAAAACTACAGCGCTGCATGGAGCCGCGGCAACTTCGCAAACTCCTTCTTCAACAGCGTCATCATAACGGTCATCAAGGTGCCGCTCGGGCTGTTCCTTTCGGCGATGGCCGCCTATGCCCTTGCCAAGATCAAGCTGAAGATCACCAAGGCCCTGCTGCTGCTTGTCGTGTTCGGCACGATGATCCCCTTCCAGGTGATGCTTGCGCCGCTCTTTACCCTGGTGAATTCACTCGGCCTGATCGACACCTACCCCGGCGTCATCCTTCCCTACATCGCCTTCGGCGTTCCCTATCAGGTTTTCATCCTGCACGGTTTCTTCAAGAGCATTCCCAAGGAGCTGTCGGAAGCAGCACTGATCGACGGTGCAAGCCACTTCATCATCTTCAGACGGATCTTTCTGCCGGTGTGCCTGCCCGTGCTCGCCGCACTGCTCATCCTCGACTTCGTCTCCACCTGGAACGAATTCGCCATGGCGCTGGTGCTGCTCCAGGACCAGCACATGTGGACCTTACCGCTCGGCCTGATGTCGTTTCAGGGGCAGTTCTCGAGCAATTACGGCCAGCTCAATGCCGCCATCGTGATGACCGTCCTGCCGGCGACGATCGTCTATCTCATCTTCCAGCGTTACTTCGTCTCTGGCCTGACATCCGGCGCCGTCAAAGGCTAGGGCCACGAAAAGCATTCCACGAGGAGAATATTCTATGTCTGATGCAACGGTCGAAAAATGGGGCGTGTTCGAGGCCTCCTTTGATGGACCCTCCAGCGGCAATCCCTATCTCGACGTGGCATTCGATGCCGTGTTCACCCATAAGAGCCGCGCAGTCCGCGTGCCGGGCTTCTATGACGGCAACGGAACTTACCGCATCCGCTTCATGCCGGACATCGAAGGCGAATGGTCGTTTCTGACCCGTTCCAGGACTGCTGCACTCGACGGCAAGACCGGCGCATTGACTGCGACCGAGCCTTCGGCCGGCAATCACGGCCCGGTTCGCGTGCGCAACAAATTCCACTTCGCCTATGCCGACGGCACCCCGTTCCTGTCCTTCGGGACGACCTGCTACGCCTGGACGCACCAGCCGCTCGACATGCAGAAGCAGACCCTCGAAACCCTCAAGAAGGCCCGCTTCAACAAGATGCGGATGGGCGTGTTTCCGAAGGATTATCCCTACAACGTCAACGAGCCGCTGCACGCCTGCTTCGAACGCGGCGCGGACGGAAAGGAAGACTTCGATCGTCCGAACCCCGCCTCGTTCCGGCACTTCGAGAAGCAGGTCGCAGCGCTCTGCCAGCTGGGGATCGAAGCCGATATCATCATTTTCCACCCCTACGACCGGTGGGGCTATGCCGACATGTCGGCGAAGCAGGATTTTCGCTATGTCGAGTATCTGGCCGCTCGTCTCGCTGCCTACCGGAATGTCTGGTGGTCGCTTGCCAATGAATATGATTTCCTCATCGATACGAAGCCGATGGAGCAGTGGGATCGCTACTTCCACATCCTGGAGGAAAACGACCCCTACCAGCACCTGCGCTCCATCCATAACGGCGACGTGACGGCGAATTTCGATCATCGCAAGCCATGGGTCACGCACACCTGCATTCAAAACCCTGACGTCAAGCGGACCCAGGAATGGCGCGATGCCTACGGCAAGCCTGTCGTCAACGACGAGCCGGAATATGAGGGCGACATCCTGCAGTCATGGGGCAACCTCAATGCGCAGGAACTCGTGCATCGCTTCTGGATCACCATGGCGCGTGGCGGCTATGCCGGTCATGGGGAAACCTATTCTCATCCCGAGGACCTGATCTGGTGGGCCAAGGGCGGGGAACTGCGCGGCGAAGCGTGGAAGCGCATCGCCTTCCTCCGCGACCTCCTGGAAGCCGATGTCAAACACGGCCTCGAGCCGCTCGGCATCATCGGTGAGTGGCCCTGGTCCCGCGTGTCGGGCGCGCGCGACGGCGACGGCGATTTCCGTTTGATCTATTTCGGCGAGCATCAGCCGGTGATCTGGTCGACGGGCCTGCCGGTCGATAGCGATGACTACGATGTCGATCTCATCGACACCTGGGAGATGACGATCACGCCGGTCGAAAAGGTGGCGGCTCCCGTTCCGCATCCGACGCGCCATGGCTCGGTCGTGCGCGGCGGCAAGCCGGACGCGGCCTTCGGCGTGAAAATTCCGCGCAAGCCATTCCAGGCGCTGCGTGTGCGCAGGAAACGTTGAAGGATAGATCCATGTCTGGCTTGAGCATCAGAAACGTCAAGAAATCCTTCGGCACGGTCGACATCATTCATGGTGTCGACGTCGAGATCGCCGACGGTGAATTTACCATTCTCGTCGGCCCCTCCGGCTGCGGCAAGTCGACATTGCTGCGCATGATTGCCGGGCTCGAGGATATCACCGCCGGCCAGATCAGCATCGATGGTCGGGTCGTGAACAATCTGCAGCCGAAGGATCGCGATATCGCGATGGTCTTCCAGAACTATGCATTGTACCCGCAGATGACGGTCTCCCAGAACATGGGATTTGCGCTCGAGCTCGCCGGGGTCAAGCGGCCGGAAATCGAACAGAAGGTCGGTGAGGCTGCAGCAATTCTCGGATTGCAGCCGCTTCTCGATCGAAAGCCGGCGCAGCTGTCGGGCGGACAGCGGCAGCGCGTCGCCATGGGCCGCGCCATTGTTCGAGATCCGAAAGTCTTTCTCTTCGACGAGCCGCTTTCCAATCTGGATGCGAAACTGCGGGTGAAGATGAGGGCGGAGATCAAGGCTCTGCACCAACGCCTGAAGACCACGATCGTTTACGTCACCCACGACCAGATCGAAGCCATGACCATGGCTGACAAGATCGTCGTGCTCCACGGCGGTCGCGTCGAACAGATCGGTAGCCCGCTCGAGCTCTATGACCGACCACGCAATATCTTTGTCGCCGGCTTCCTCGGCTCCCCCGCGATGAACTTTCTCGAGGGAACCCTTGAGGGCGCAGGCAACCCGGTATTGTCGCTGCCGGGTGGGTCGCGCGTAACGCTTTCGCGGGCTCCAGCCAATTCCGCCAACAGACCGCTGACGCTGGGCATTCGCCCCGAAGACATCACCTTCGGTGGCGAAAACGGTGTGGATGCCGTGGTCAAGGTGGTCGAACCCACGGGATCGGAAACCCATGTCGCGGTGGAGCTCGAAGGCAGGGAGCTGACATGGGTCGTTCGTGAACGTGTCGAGCTGGTGCCGGAACAGCCGGTGAAGCTTTCTTTCGAAACGGCCAAGGTTCACTTCTTCGACCGGCAGACGCAGCAGCGCCTGAACGCCTGAAGACGAAAGGCCTGGAGCAAGTCCGTCGAACGCGGAACCGGAATGTGACGGCATGCGGAGTTCTTGATCACTCCTCGCCTTCGCAGCGAATTGGCGACTTGTAATCTCTGATCTCGCCGATAGGCTGTACCTCCAAAACGAGGTAGCCAAGGCATGCACATTCGAAGAGCCGTCTCCGCCGACGCGGAGGAGCTGAGCAGTCTCTTGAACGAAATCATTCTTGCCGGCGGAACAACCGCACTCGAGACGCCGCTTTCGGCTGCCGAGTTCGCGGACTGGTTCATCGACGGCGAGTTTCCTCTGACCTGCCATGTTGCCGAGCGCGATCAGTCGCTTGTCGGCTTTCAGTCGCTGAGCTTATACGGCGATCCGCCGAAAGGCTTCGCCGACATCGCAACCTTTGCCCGCTTGAACCCAAGAACCCCCGGCGTTGGCAGCGCTCTCTTCCCCGCAACCCGAGCCGCAGCGGAAGAATTCGGGCTCGAATTCATCAATGCCACCATTCGCGCCGACAATTTCAGCGGCCTTGGCTATTACGCAAAGATGGGCTTCGAGACATATGACCGGTTGGTCCAGGTTCCGCTTCAGGACGGGGCGTCGGTCGATAGGATCAAGAAGCGTTTCAGAGTAGGCGCCAGACACCACACGATACCCGACGCCTGAAACGTGTTCGACTGCGCTGAGGCCACACTTTAATGTACGGCGATAGTACGTGGGGCAAAATCCATGGCGGCGTTTTGGTGAGCGGTCATAGAAGTGTGCATAACCGCGCGCTTTGAGAAGTGATTGCTAGTCTGGGGATTCTCAAGCCGGGGCAAATCATGATTCGATTCTG